>JAZRXH010000046.1:0-48841 GCA_045600125.1 Eubacteriales bacterium
CGCATCATTGCCTCGTACTGTTCCTCGGCGGCGCCGGTGAAGGCGAGCTCGTCCTCGTTTTTCGTCCGCTCCGGGATCTCCTCCTGAATTTTATTGATACGCTCGATAAGAAGCTCGAGAGAGGATTTCGTCTCGCCGTTCTCCGCCTTTTCCGGGACGCTGACCAGTTCTTCCAGTTTATCGGAATAAGAGCCGGAGAGATACAGCGAGAGCTTGGCAAGAGCGGGACCGACCAGCTCATACAGGACGCTGGAAGCGAGGATGATGGTCTCCAGTGCTCTTCCCGTCTCTCCCCCGAGCGTTCTCGCACCGAGAGCGGCAAGGCCAATGGCGACCCCCGCCTGCGGCACGAGAGCAAAGCCGAGGTAGTTCCGTACCTTCACGCCCTTTCCCGTGACAAGACAGCCGAGAAAGGCGCCGCCGTACTTTCCGAGGATACGAACGAGGAAATAGACGATCCCCACCGTGACAAGGGGCACGCTTCCCACCGACGCCGAGGAGCCGAACAGCGAGCCGAGGTCAAAGGAGATCCCCGACCGCACGAAGAAGAGAAGCAGAATGGGCGGGCTGAAATAGTTGATCTGCCGGAAGAGCTTATCGTCTCCGGAAAGATTGATATACACCGTTCCCATGGACATGCAGCCGAGAAGCGGCGAGATACCGAGGAGGGCGCAGATGCCGCAGAAGAAGAATAGAAGCGCCACCGTGATGATCAGACGGTTATCGTCCGAGCGCTTCGCCTGGATCATCAGCTTCATGATAAGACCGAAAACGCCGCCGAGAAGAAGCACGGCAAGGTTTTTGAGGATAGGCAGAAGGATCACCGACGCCTGCATCCTTTCACCCGAAGAATAGAAAAGAGCAAGAGAAATGGAAAGGCTGTAAAGGAGGAGCCCCACGATATCGTCGAGAGCCACCACCTGCAAAAGGGTGTCCACGAAATCCCCCTTCGCTCCCGTCTGCCGGATGGTCATGACGGTGGAAGCCGGAGCCGTGGCGGCGGCAAGAGCCGCCAGCACCACCGAAAAGGAAACCGAGAGCCGCAGAAGGAAAAACGATGCGCAGAACACGACAGCCGAGGCGGCAAGCGACTCGAAGACGGTGATGACCACCACGCCGAAGCCGTTCTTGCGTAAAGTATCGAGGCGGAAGAATTCTCCCGTGGAGAAGGCGATGAAGGCAAGGGCGATATCCGCCAGAAAGGCGCTTCCCTCCACCACCTTTTCCGGAACGAGGTCAAGGCAGAAGGGACCGAGGAGCATCCCGCAGACGATATACGCCGTCACGTTCGGGAGCCGCAGTTTTTTGGTGATCCTTGTCAATAGGAATCCGAACAGGAGCATCAACGCTATGGAAATGATCACCACCGCTACGTCGGAGGCGTCTTTATATAGGTAACGGTACATAATGGAAAAGACCTTTCTGTTATTTATCTGTTCTGAAGAGTCGGCAGTTTATACTATAATATGGCAAAACCCGTAAAATATCGCTTGACAAATGCACAGAGGGTATGATATACTGTTTTCGGAATAAATGCAAGTTATATTATTTTTATGTGTGATAAAATTAATTTATGGAGGACCTCATGCTGGACTTCAAGCTGGAAACACTGCTCTGCGTTGCCGAAACGAAAAACTATACGAAAGTGGCTCAGACGCTGTCGCTGACACAGCCGGCGGTCAGTCACCACATAAAGCTTCTGGAGGATGAGCTGGGCACCAAGCTGTTCGTCCGCGGAAACGGCGAATTCAAGCCGACTGCCGAGGGGGAAGTGGTCATAAAATACGCCCGCCGCATGAAGGCGCTCTATCAGAAAATGCAGTCGGAGATCACCGACACCGGGCGGAGTCTTACCAACCTGCGCATCGGCATCACCCACACCTCGGAGAGCAACCGGATCACCGAGGTTCTGGCAAAATACGGGTCGCTGCAGAATAACGTAAGCATTACGATCCTTACGGATACGATAAAAAATCTTTATACGATGCTGGAAAATTATGAGATCGACATCGCCATCGTGGAGGGAAAAAGACCCAGCTCCGAGATGAACTATCTGATGCTGGACACCGACTATCTCGTGTGCATCCTGTCCACCAACAACCCGCTTTCCAAAAACTCCATGGTGACCCTTGCGGAGCTGAAGAACGAGCACATGATCCTCCGTCTTCCCTCCTCCGCCACGAGAATGCTCTTCGAGGCGACCCTCATCAGCATCAACGAATCCATCGACAGCTTCAACATCACACTGGAGGTGGACAACATCGCCACCATCAAGGACCTCATCCGGAAGGACATGGGCATTTCCATCCTGCCGAAGAGCGCCTGCATGGACGAGCTGCGGAAAGGAAAACTGGTGGCTCTGCCCATCGAGAACCTGAGCATGCTTCGGGAAACGAACATCGTCTACAATAAGGACTTTTCCCACCTCGACATTCTCAAGGACATCATCCGTCTGTACCGGGAGACCGACCCGGAAAACCTCTGATACAAGTTTCAAAACAAAACGATCCCGCAAAGCCTTTTACGGTCTTCTGCGGGATTTTGTTTTCCGTTATTCTTGTTTTTCTGCCTGACTTTCAACAGATAATCGGCGCTTATTTCCTTTCGATATCGAAGCGGATCTTTGCTTTGACGGCTCTGCCGTTTTCGTAGTCTCCGACTTCACCGAGGGCAAAGAACGAACCGTTCTCGTCGTACAGACGGCATCGGTTTCCGTTTTCGAAGGTGCTCTCCGGGACGTGCGCCCTTGCAAGATAGATCTCACAGCCGTTTTTGGCGAGCTTTGCATAAAAATCGTTGAGCTTTACGGCGGGAAAATCGGCAAAGGTGGTTTCCGGAGGACAAATAAGTTTCGACAGCGCTTCTTCGTCGCCGCTTTCGGAAAGCGCCGCAAGCTCTTCGAGGGTCACGGCATTTTCCTTCGTATAGCATCCGCACACCGTGCGCTCCAAGAAGTACAGCGCCGCACCGCAGCCGATTTTTTTGCCGATATCCTCGGCGAGGGTGCGGATATACGTTCCCTTCGAGACGGAGAACTCAAACAGATAGTCGGTTTTCGACACCTTCTCCAGCATCCTTGCCCGGTAGACGGTGATCTCTCTCGGGGCGACCTCGGCGGTCTTTCCCTCTCTTGCAAGCTCATACAGCTTTTTGCCGCCGACTTTTATAGCGGAGTACATGGGAGGCACCTGCATCTGCTTTCCGACAAAAGACTCCCCGACGCTTTTCACCGTCTCCCCGTCCGGAATATCGTCGCTCGTCCCGATCACGTTTCCGGTCACGTCCCCGGTATCGGTCTTTATGCCGAAACGGATCCCGGCGATATAGGTCTTGTCATGCTCCATGATGATATCCTGCGCTGCGCAGGCGCTTCCGAGAAGCACCGGAAGAACGCCGCAAGCCATGGGGTCAAGAGTGCCCGCATGACCGACACGCTTTATTCCGAATATCCTTCGCACCCTGAACACGGCATCGTGGGAGGTGATGCCGCTCGGCTTATACAGGTCGATGATCCCGCTTTTATGCTCCATGTTTTTGTTCCTTTTCGAATCCTTTTCGGTTCGTTTAATATCGGCAGTATTTGTTATGCCGTCCCGACGCTCCCTATTTTACCACATCCGGTAATCTTTTGCAAGGAGAAATGTGCCTTTTTTCCGTTTTGCACGGAATTTCGATGCTTTTACAAGATTTTTTTGAAAATCTTCGAAATTCTGACCGTTTTGTCCATTATTTACTTTTTGTACATAGACAGAAAAGCGGCGTCTGCGCTATACTTTTTCATAGAAAAATGCGAAAAGTCATGCATCGGAGGTGAAGCCCCATGGAAACCGCTCACGATTTCGCCGCCCTCCACACCGAGGAATTTTATCTTTCGGACGTAATCACCGATTATCAGATATGGAAAAGCGGACAGAGCTGGAAAACACCGCCAGAAGGACGGATCAACACGGCGATCCTTCTGCCGCTGACCCGGGTCTTCCGCTACCGTCTTTCCGGAGGCGGGGTAACGGCGGCAAAGCCCGGCGAGCTTCTCATACTGCCCCTCGGCTCGGTCTATTCCTGCTCCTTCTCGGAGCCGGACAAGGCGCTTCCCCCCGTGGTCTACAAGAACATCGAGCGGAGCAGTCTTTTCCTCGGATTCCGCATCTTCGGGAAGGGCTTCCGGGAGTTCACCTTCGGAAAAGTGCCTTTTCTTCCCGGCATCGTGGTCACCAAAAAGATGCAGAGCGAATTTGAGAACCTCTGCCGCATGAAGTCGAGACCCGACTATTCCTACGGCTTCTTATGCAGCGCCTCCCACGGCTTTCTCTGCTCGCTGTCAAAGACGTATGCGGAAAAAGGCAGGACCACCTGTGAAAAAAGCGGTATCGGGCGCATTCTTTCGGAATTTGATGTTACAAAGCCCGACGCCGGTCCCGAAAAGCTCGCCGCAGCTTGCGGCATATCCCCCTCGTCGCTTCGCCGCGCCTGCAAAAAAGAGTTCGGCATGACGCCTACCGAAACGATCCGCAAAAGGCGGCTCGAAAAGGCGAAAGCTCTCTTAGAGGAAGGCGGTCTTCGGGTGAAGGACGTGGCGGCGCTTTGCGGCTTTGAGGATGAATTCTATTTTTCCCGTCTCTTTACCAGGGAGACCGGGATCCCACCCTCGGTCTATGCCGCCGGGATGCGGGAAAAATACCGATAAGTCCATTATTGTAAACATAAAAAAGCGGAGGGTGTTTGTTATGCGTTTTCTCGAAAGCGGAAAATTTTCCTACGGCGTGAACTACTGGGGCTCGAAGTACGCCATTGACATGTGGAAGGACTGGGACGCGGAGTCGGTGGAAAACGACCTGAAGCTTCTCAAAGAGGCGGGCGTGGACGCCCTGCGGGTCTTCCCCACCTGGCGGGACTTTCAGCCGCTCGTTATCCACAATATGCACCGGAACGAGCCCCGTGTCCTGTGCATCGGGGAGGAGCACATCGGCGATTCCGATTGCGAAAAGGCGGGCGTTTCCGACGAGATGATGCGGCACTTCGAGGAGTTCTGCGTTTTGTGCGACAAATACGGCTTTGACGTGACGGTGTCGCTCATCACCGGCTTTATGAGCGGCAGGAATTTTCTGCCTCCCGCATTTCTCACAAAAGACGTGCTTACCGATCCCGAAGCGATCCTTTGGGAGGTGAAATTCGTCCGGTACTTTATCGGGCGCACAAAGCACTTCGCCTGCATCAAGGCGTGGGAGTACGGAAATGAGACGGAAAACCTCGGCGAAAGCAGTAAAGACCGCATGTGCGAGGAAAACTTTGCCGTCTGGCTCTGCACCATCGGAGGCGCCATACGCAGCGCCGATCCCAACCGTCCCATCATCAGCGGTCTTGCCCACACCGACCGCATTCAGGGGGACGCCACCGCCATAAACTGCGATTTCACCGCTACGCATCCTTATCATATTTTCCGGCTGCCAAACGAATCGATCACCGGTATCGGCTCGCTGTGCCATCCCGTTTCCACGGGACTGTTCTGCCGGGCGCTCTGCGGCGGACTTCCCTGCCTTGTGGAGGAGATCGGCGCCATCGGCTACATGTGCTGCGGCAGGAACACCGAGGCGGACTATATGCGCTCGGCACTGTATGACGCCTACGCCCACGATCTGCGGGGACTCTGGTGGTGGTGCGCCCACGATCAGGGCTTTATCACGAAGAATCCTTACGACTGGAACTGCATCGGCAGTAATTACGGAATCTTCGACAAGGACTATAAGCTCAAGCCCTGCGGCATCGAAGCAAGGAGGTTCATGGAGTTTATCCGGAATATCCCCTACGGAAATCTCCCTTCCTGCGGATTTGACGGCGTGATCCTCTTGCAGGACAGCCTTGACGTAAACACCCTCACGGCGACCGGTATGGCGTCTTACGTCCTTGCCAAGGAAGCGGGGCTGAATCTGTACTTTGCCGATGCGGCGAAAGCCCTTCCCGACGTTCCCTTGTACGTGCTTCCGAGCATTACCGGAAACAGCTATATGCCGAAGCATCGGAGCGACGCTCTTTTTGAAAAGGTGAAGGAAGGCGCCGTCCTCTATATTTCGGTGGGAAATGCGCTGATGCGGGACTTTCCGGATATCTCCGGCATCGAGGTGACGGGGCGGTATGCCGTAAACAAAACGGTAAAGGCTTCGCTTCCCGAAAGCGAAGGCGGAAGCGAGCTGTCGCTGCATCAGCCGTGGTGTTATCCTGCGGAGTCGCTTTCCTGCCAGGTGCTTATGAAGGACGAGGCGGGCGAACCGCTGTACATCTGCAAGCCCTTCGGAAAAGGAAAGATCTATATGCTGTTCTCGCCGCTGGAAGCCGTTCTTTCCAAGGCGACAGCGCCCTTTGACAGCGAAAACGCCGAGCGGTACTGCGATATCTATAGGGTCTTCGGCAAAGACATTACAGAGAAGCATGCAGTCACCTCTTCTGACCGTTTCCTCAACGTCACCGAGCACCCCTTATCCGAAAATGAAAAAATCGTCATTGCCGTCAACCACTCCGCAAGGCTCCGTCCCTTCTCGGTAACACTGTCCGGTGATTGGGAGCTTGCCGAAGTCTACGGTGACGGAACCGGGAACGGTGTAAAGCTTCCCGAGAGCATCGGCAAGTGTGACGGATGCATCTTCCGCATTGTGAGAAAGGGTTCAAAATGATTGAAAAAATAAGACCCAACCGGGTCTTCCGCACCTATCACGGCGGCAGAAGGATCGAGGGATTCTGCCGTACGCCCGCCTTCCCCGGGGGCACCTTTCCGGAGGACTGGACGGCTTCCACCGTGCGGGCACGGAATCCCGGGCGGGAGAGCATCGTCGAAGGGTACGGCGTTCTGGAGAGCGGAAAGGTCGTAAGGGATCTCTTTCCCGAAGGCAAGGGGCTTCCGATCCTTCTGAAGCTCCTTGACAGCGACGAGCGGCTTGTCATTCAGGCGCATCCCACACGGGAATTTGCACGAAAATACATGGATTCGGACGTGGGAAAGGCGGAGTGCTGGTACGTCCTTTCGGCAGAAGAGGACGCCTGCGTCTATGCGGGCTTTCGTCCCGGCGTTACGAAAGAGGCGTGGAAGGAAGTTTTCCATGTGCAGGACACCGAAAAGATGCTTTCGATGCTGTGGCGACTTCCGGTAAAGGAAGGGGACTTCCTTTTTATCGGCGGCGGACTTCCCCACGCCATCGGCGGCGGCTGTCTTCTCTGCGAGCTGCAGGAGCCCAGTGACCTTATGGTGGTGACCGAAAGGGTTACGCCCGCAGGGCGTGTCCTCCCCGACGAAAAGCTCTGCGGAAGGCTGGGCTTTGATCGGATGTTCGACGTGTTCGACTACCGGAATTTCGGGAGCGAAAAAGAGCTGCGTGCTTTTCTCTCGCCCGCCCCGAAAAGAGTCCTTGAAAACGTGACCGAAATCATCGGAAAGACAACCACCGACGCCTTCACCATGCTGAAAATCACGGGAAGCGCCTCGGTGCCTCTGAAAAGCCGTTTCGGTATCTGCATCGTCACAAAAGGAAGAGCGTGTGTAAACGGGACGATGCTCGAAAAGGGCGACAGAGCGCTTCTGTACGAGTGCGGCGAAGGGATTTTCATACCGGAAGAAAGCGGCTTTGAGGCGCTCCTCTGCTTCTGAGGGTGCGTTTTCATGCGAAGTAAAACCGTTGTATTTATAAAACATAAAACAAAAATGCGGGTGTCCGTGCCGTGATGCGGGCATCCGTATTTCTTTCTCCGTTTTTCTTCAATTTCCCATTCCGGAAAAAGCAAAACGGATGCGTCGGGACTTGACAAGAGGAGATAATTGTGGTATGTTCAATACGTATATTTGATTCTAAGCTCATTGCGAACGGAGTAATGCTATGGAAAACATAAACGGTCCGGAAAATAGAGCGCTTTCCGTAAAACGGAGCCTATCCTGTGATGTGTTGGTCGTCGGCGGAGGCGTCGCCGGGGTCTCCGCCGCTCTTGCGGCGGCAAGGCACGGAAGGCACGTGATCCTCTGCGAAAGCTCGGGCGTTCTCGGCGGGCAGGCTACGCTGGGTGCCGTAACGCCCCTTAGCTCCCACAAGGACAGAAACGACGTGTCCTTCGGCGGCATCGCCGAGGAGCTTGTGGAAGGGCTCATCGGGCTTTCAAAGCAATATGCGGTGCCGGAGGTGGGGGCAACGTGGGATACGGTGTCCTTCCTTGCCAGCACCCACAGTCTGAAATACCTCCTTCTGAAGCTTCTTGACGAGGCAGGCGTGAAGGTAATGTTCCACACCGTCCTTGCCGACGCCGAAGCGGCAGACGGCAGAGTGCGTTCGGCGTACCTTCTCGAAAAGGGCGGCCTTGTAAAGGTGGAGGCAGAGCAGTTCATCGACGCCTCCGGCGATGCGGATCTGTGCGTTCTTTGCCGGGAAAAGACGGTGCTCGGCAGTGAAAAGGGCGTATACGATGAGCTGGTCGGTACGGGTCTTGACGACGTACACGAGGAGAACGACAAAAGCGTCGTCCGCTCCTACACCTCGGAGGAGGGTCTTATGCAGCCGGTCAGCATCTTTTTCGTGCTCGGCGGCGTAGACTATAAAACGGCGGCTTCCTATAACAACAAGCCTCTGACCTATGAGGATCTGGGGATCCCACAAGAGGAGTTCCGGCGTCTTCCCTACTTCGGCAAAGTCGGCTTTGAGGAAAATGCCGAGCATAAAGACCTCGTTCCTCTGCCCCAGGGGCGCATCCTCGTCACCCACGGCATCCGTCCGGACTATGCGGTCATCAACATGTCAAGAGTAAACGGCATCAACGGCGCCGATGCCGAAAGTCTTTCCAAAGGAGAGGTCGAGGCGCAGCTGCAGATATTCGCCATCCTCGATCTTCTGAAGCGCTGCGTGCGCGGCTTTGAAAACTGCTATCTTGTCTCCTCGGCGGACACGCTCGGTGTGCGGGAAACGAGGCGGGTCGTGGGAAAGACCGTTCTTTCCGGTCTGGACGTCATCGAATGCCGCCGCTTCCCGGATGCGATCGCCCGGGGCTCTTACATGATCGACATCCACGACCCGAAGGGACAGCGGAAGGCGCTCGGCGGCTTTATCAAGGGCGCTTTTTATGAGATCCCCTACGGAAGCATCTGCCCTGCCGTGAACGAGAATCTGTTCGTCTGCGGTCGGTGCATATCCTGCGACCACGTGGCGCATTCCAGCACCCGCATCCAGGGCACCTGCATCCTTACGGGGCAGGCGGCGGGCACGGCGGCGGCGCTCTCGGTCGGAAAGAGTGACCGCTGTGACGCAGAGACGCTCCGCACCGCTCTTATGGCGGACGGCGTAAGGCTCTAAAGCGGCTGTAGGTTAATAACGATACCGGAACAAAAAGAGAAGACCTTCTGCAAAAAATCGCAGAAGGTCTTGCTTTATTAACTGCCAAACACACGGGAACCGGGATTCAATCCTCGTCTTTTTCAAAAACCAGATCAAAAGACGTGATCCTTCCGTACCCCTCGATTGTGGTCGGGATAAAGCAGACAAAGCGGCAGCCTTTTTTGGCATATTCGTCGATGATCTCACGGTGCTCAAAGCTTCTGGCTGTGAAAAAGTTCGCATTTTTAACGTTTACATATTCGTATTTCATATGCTTTCTCCTGCTTTTTCGGTAACGGTCAATATCTTTCGGCGTAGGCAAAATCCGGGATGGTGGGAACGTAGTCGCCGGAGAGGATCTCATAGAGGTGGAGATTTGCTTCCTTCAGCACCTCGATGCAGTCATAATGAGGACGGTTGCAGATGTCGATGAGACCGTGCTGCATGTTCTCGCCGTCGAATCTGCCGAGAAGAGGCTGGTCGTTGAATTCAAAATAAGTAATGCCGATGCACTTCTTGTTCAGCCAGCACTTGTACATATAGTTCATGCAGGCAAGTCCCCGCTCGTGCTGGGTGGTAGCGTTGACGAGACCGTTTGCAAGAAGTCCCTTGTCCGAGCCGCCGAAGTGCCATTCGCCGATGATGAAGGGCATCGTGCCGTACTTGTTCACGGCGTCGAGGTTGAACTGGATGTTCTTCCGGTAAGCGTTGAAGGAGAAGATATCCGACAGCTTTTCACCGGCAAAGTCCTCGGGATTCTTCACGGCGCCGTAGCGCATACCGAGATTTAAGAGGTTGGGCACTACCTTTTCGATGCACCGTGCCGGAACGTCGGTGTACTTCTCGATAAGAAGATCCCGCATCTCTTCAAAGTCCTTCGCTGCCGCATCGCTGAAGGTGTTGCCGTACTCGAAGGGCGTATACAGATCCTCGAAGGAGGCGCAGCTCTTTCCCCATGCGGCGTTCAGAAGGTTGATATCGCCGCCGTACTTCTTTTCGAGATAGCCGACAAGGGCGATCTTGGAAGCAATCTTTCCGGGGTAGGCAAAGCATCTCTCGGAAAGGCTCGTCGTTTTCTGGAACATCCACTCCGGCTCGTTGTTCATGTAGTAGCCGATGAAATATTCATTGCCCCGGAAGGGCGCTACCTGCTGTGCAAAAACGTCGCAGAGAGCTTCGTATTCGGGATCGAATACATCGGGAAAATCACGGAAGATGAGATTTTTCGTCTTGGGGAATTCCTTGAAGGTCCAGGTGAAGGGCATCTCGGCTTTTTTCAGATAATCCTCCACTCTTTCGTCATAATAGTTGTTGACGCAGACCGAAATGGTATTGAAGCCCCATTCCTTAAGTCTTGCGGAATTGATCGTCACCCAGGCGTCCCACCACTTGTCGGGACCGAAGGCACGGATCATGTTGGCTCTTGCAAAGTTGAACATATCCCGCTTCTCGCCCGCTTCCCTGCCGTTGCGCTTGACGAATTCCGGGATGCAGGACGCCTTCGTCCATGCGTCGGCAAAGGTCTTGTCGTCCTTGGCGGGGAGCCAGTCAAACAGGTTCTCCATCTTGTCCACAAAGCCGTGTACGCCCATTCTCGTGGCGTAGCATACGCCGTTGGAGAAGAAGGCATAGCCGTCGGGATCCACAAGCCACCACCGGTTGATGCACCACTGCTTATAGAAATAGCCCTTTGCCTCGAATTTCAGCTTTTTCCAGCCGCCGAAGCGGTCCACATCGTCCCGCAGGGGCTTTACGCCGTTTTTGTATTTTTCGTATTCGCCCCGGAGAAAGTTCACCAGCTCTTCTTCCGAGTGGGTCTTGGAATCCCAGTCCATATCCTTCCACTGACCGAGCTTGTCCACCATGGAGGCGCCCTCCACCGTAAGGTCCGGCATGGCGTCGGTGACGTACACGCCGTGGATCGTCACCTTTTCAAGGCCTCGTCCGTCATGGATGCCGACGTTCACCGTGTCGATTTTGGAAATGTCGGTAGGCTGTCCCGAAATGTGTCCCTTGAAATGGCCGGGAAGCGTTTCGAGGAATACGTGGGAGGAGTCGAGGTCACGGAGACGAAGGGTCATGCGCACCCGTCTTCTCGGCACGAGGGCATAATTCAGCAGAAGCTCGGCGCCTTCGCCGAGAAAATCCACGTCCACGACGAAGCGGGAATTCATCTGCGCCGTCATGTCGAAAATGAGGCAGTCGTTTTTATGCCACTCAAAATCTCCTTCGGACTTTGCAAGGGTGAACCGGATCTCTCCCTCGGTATGCTCGATGACGAGGGGATCCCGGGACACGATCCTGCCGCCGGAGGTGATCTCGATGCCGGAAAGGTCTATCTGTGCATTTTTTGAAAACATTTTTCGTTTCTCCTTTATTCGTTTATGTTCGTTCTTATTTTTTGCCGTATAGCTATATTTCAAGGATCTCGAAGGGATTCTCCTCCCCCTCGCAGACGGCGGCAAGGGTATGATAGGAAATACCGCCGACCGTGTTGTCGCTCCCCGCATGGTAGTGGCCGGAGATCACCTTTTTCACTTTTCCGCTCTGTTCGAGGATCGCACGGACCTTTGCGGCGTTGGAGATGACATGCTGATACTGCACGCTGTCCTCGAGGTTCTGATGAGTAAAGACGATGGCTTCGTGAACGTCCGTAAGAGAAAGGACGGCTTTCAGCTTTTCGAGCTGGGAAATCGGAACGAGGGTCTTTGTCCAATCCACCTTCCCGGCTTCATAGGGCGTTGTCTCGGAGGTGTAATTCGCATCGAGAAAGATAAGAGTCCTGCCTCCTGCCGGAAGGGTAAACGGCGGGCAGGCGCCGCATGTGAGAAGGTCGAATTCCTCCCTTGTGAAATTCTGACAGTCGTGGTTTCCCATAAGGCTGAAAAACGGGATGCCGAAGGAGCGGATCATCGTCACCAGTTCGACCGTCTTCTCTTCATTGGCATCCTTCGAGCCGCTGTCGTCGGTGAGGTCGCCGAGACACAGAACAAGGGCGCATCCGGCAGTTTTGAATGCCTCCATGGCTTCCCGTATCTTCCCGAAGGAAAGGCTCGGTCTTCTGGTGGTGCAGGAAACGGCGGCAGAGCTGTAATGGGGATCTGCAAACAGTCCGATCTTCATGTTCCCGGGATCCCTCCTTGGCATTGGACGTTATATGCAGTTTATCACACTTTCCCGGCAAATACAAGTTATTTTCTTACTTTTTCTTTAGAAATCATACTCGGACGGATGTTTTTCAAAATATTGCCGCTTATTTTACACAAATTTCAAAATTGGAGTTGAAATCGTGCGGAATATGTGGTAAAATAAGATGTTGTATTGTGCGTAAGTATGTGCTGCGGAACGCAGCGGAGAAGCAGAAGCAACAAATACATTCAGATTCAGCCGACAACAGACATAAAGAAACCGCAATCCCGTCCGGGAAGGACGGCAGGGAAAGGAACATTCACGGACATGGAAGAAAAGAAACTCGAAAACACCGAAAACGGTGTAAGCGAACAGAGAAAAATCATATTTTCCGGCGTACAGCCCAGCGGCATCCTCACTCTTGGCAACTACCTCGGAGCCATAAAGAACTGGGTATCCCTGCAGGATGACTACGACTGCCTCTACTGCGTGGTCGATCTCCACGCCATCACCGTAAGGCAGAATCCCGCCGACCTTCGCCGGAGAACGCTGGAGGGCGTAGCGCTCTACACCGCCTGCGGCATCGACCCCGAAAGAAGCGTGATGTTCGTACAGAGCCATGTGCCCGCCCACGCCGAGCTCGGCTGGGTTCTCGGCTGCAGCACCATGTTCGGTGAGCTGTCGAGAATGACGCAGTTCAAGGACAAATCCGCAAAGCACGCCGACAACATCAACGCCGGACTCTTCACCTACCCCGTCCTCATGGCGGCGGATATCCTCCTCTACGGAGCGCACGTCGTCCCGGTTGGCATCGACCAGAAGCAGCATCTCGAGCTTGCCCGTGACATCGCCATGCGCTTCAACGGCGTCTACGGCGAGACCTTCGTGGTGCCGGAGCCCTACATTCCCAAGACCGGCATGAAGATCAACTCTCTCACCGAGCCTACAAAGAAAATGAGCAAGTCGGATCCCAACGAGAATTCCTATGTTGCCATCATCGAGTCCAGAGACGCCACCATCCGCAAGATCAAGAGAGCCGTTACCGACTCGGATGCCTGCGTGAAGTACGCCGAGGGCAAGGACGGCATCAACAACCTGATGAACATCTACTCCTCCTTCACCGGCAAGAGCTGCGAAGAGATCGAGCGGGAGTTTGAAGGTAAGGGCTACGGCGATTTCAAGGAAGCCGTGGGCGAAACGGTCGCCGACGGTCTGCAGGGCGTCCGCGACCGCTATGCCGAGCTCGTCAAGGACAAGGCTTACCTTGAGGAGATCATGAAGAACGGCCGTGACAAGGCAACCTATCTTTCCAGAAAAATGCTCTCGAAGGTATACCGTAAGGTCGGCTTCTACAGCGTCAAGTGATCCTCCCGCAAAAAGATTACTTGCAGGATGACCGGGCACGGGAACGCTTTCCCCGTCTTTCCCGGAAACAGAAAGGACTGTCAAATCATGTTTCTCAACGAGTACAGCGTCATCACGCTGGTCATTACCATACTGTGCGCTTTTCTCATCAGCTTTACCACCACGCCCATCGCCAGAGTCCTTGCCTACAAGGTAGGAGCCATTGACGTGCCGAAGGACAAAAGAAGGATGCACAAGGTACCGGTTCCCCGCATGGGCGGTCTTGCCATCTTCCTCGGTTTTGCTGTAACGGCGCTTCTCTTCTGCGAGCCGAGCCGTCCCATGCTGGGGATGCTTGTCGGCGGCGTGATCCTCATCATCGTGGGTATTTTCGACGATATCTATTCCCTAAACGCCTGGCTGAAGCTTCTGTTCCAGATTGCCGCCGCCACCGTCGCCGTTCTGTTCGGCAACACCATCACCGCCGTGACGGTCTTCGGTAAGTACATCGTCCTCGGCGCCTTCGATATCCCGCTGACGATCCTCTGGATCACCGCTCTCATCAACGCCGTGAACCTTATCGACGGTCTTGACGGCCTTTCCTGCGGCGTTTCGGCGATCTCCTCGGTATCGCTGCTTCTGTCGGCGTTCTTCCTTCCCGAGCCCTCGGTGCAGATTCTGCTTCTGACGGCGGCGCTCGCCGGCTCCTGCATCGGTTTTCTTCCCTTCAACTTCAACCCCGCCAGCATCTTCATGGGAGACACCGGCGCCATGTTCCTCGGTTACTCCCTCGCCATCATTTCGGTACAGGGCTTCTTCAAGATCAACGCTCTGATGTCCTTCTGGGTACCCTTCCTCGTGTTTGCGCTTCCCATCTGTGACACCGGCTTTGCCTTCATCCGCCGCATCCTGCAGGGACGCAGCCCCTTCTCCCCCGACAAGGGACACATCCATCACAAGCTCATCGCCATGGGCTTCACCCAGAAGCAGACGGTGCTTATTCTCTACTCCATCTGCGGTATGCTGGGCGTATCCGCCGTGCTTTTCGCAAAAGGCACCCCCCTTACGGGACTTATGCTCATCGTCATCGCCATGGTGATCTACATCTGCAACTGGTTCTTTGTCAACAAGAACCCGGATGACAGAGAGCACATGGGCATGGGACTTCCCGTCGAGACCGAAGGGAAAGAAGCAAAGGACGAAACCGGGGACGAAAATCCGGAAGAAGAGAAAGAGGAAAAGACAAATGAAGAAAATTAAGGTAATGCCCATCTTCGGCACAAGACCCGACGCCATAAAAATGTGCCCCCTCATCCACGAAATGAGGAAGCACGAGGAGATCGAAACGGTGGTTTGCGTGACCGGACAGCACCGGGAAATGCTTCTTTCCGTTCTTGACTTCTTCGGCATCGAGCCGGAATACAATCTGGACATCATGCGTCCGAATCAGACCCTTGAGACCATCACCACCGACATCATCGAAAAGCTCTCCCCCGTTCTCAAAAAGGAACAGCCGGATCTCGTGCTCGTTCACGGTGACACGAGCACGGCGTTTGCCGCCGCCGTCACGGCGTTCTACAACAAGATCCCCGTCGGTCACGTGGAGGCGGGGCTTCGCTCCTACGACAAGTGGTCGCCGTACCCGGAGGAAATGAACCGCCGCATGGTAGGCGCCATCGCCGATCTTCATTTCATTCCCACTCCCATGTGCCGGGAGCAGCTTCTTCGGGAGAACATCACCGAAGGGCTTTACATCACCGGCAACACCGAGATCGACGCCGTAGGCTATACCGTAAAGGAAGGCTTCGAGTTCCCGGAAGAGATCGAAAGCCGTCTTGATCCCGCAAAGAAGCTCATCTTCGTCACGGCGCATCGCCGGGAAAACATCGGCGAGCCTCTCTATAACATCTGCCGGGCTCTGGGCAGGATCGTAGAGGACAACAGGGACGTACAGCTCATCTATCTCGTCCACCTCAACCCCAAGGTGCAGTCCATCGTACACGAGGTGCTCGGCGGAAAGGAAAGAATCATCCTCGCCTCTCCCCAGTCCCCCGTCATCGCCCATAACCTCATCGCCAGAAGCTATCTTATCCTCACCGACTCCGGCGGCATCCAGGAGGATGCTCCCGCTCTGAAAAAGCCGGTTCTCGTGCTCCGCCGGGAGACCGAGCGTCCCGAGGGCATCGAGGCAGGAACCGCAAGACTTGCCGGTACCGAAGAGGACGTCATCTATAGCATGGCATGCTCGCTTCTGAAGGATAAGGAAGACTACGACAGAATGGCAAGTGCCAAAAACCCCTACGGCGACGGCACCACCTCCGAAAGGATCTGCCGTGCCATCCTCCATCACTTCGGTCTCGGCGAGAGACCCGAAGACTACATCGTCGAATAAAGGACGAAAAGGCGCCGTATACTCATACCGACAATAACAAAGGAGGTCACGCCGTGAAAAGGAAAACGTCCGGTGCCAAAACACTGATTTTCGAGATACTGACGGTACTCGTTCTTTTCGGCGCTGTCTCCTTCGGGCTCTGGGGCACGGGACTTCTTCGTCTTCCCGGCATCACTCCCGGTAACAATGATTCGGAAAAAAGCGAATACGCCGAAAACAGCGGCAGGATCTTTGAGGATATTTCCGGATCGGACGCCTCCGAGACCGTCCGGGTCTACCCCGAGATCACCGTGGAAAAGCTGGGCGAGCTTCTGCGCTCGCTGAGACCCTACAAAAACTACTGTCTGGAATGCCATACGGTACTGTACTCCTCGGCAGGGAGCGTCGAAACAAGAGTTCTTTCCCGTGTATCCGGCGAATGCTATAACATCGAGCTTTTCGACGGGAACGACAAGCTGAAAAAAAGCTACGTCTGCGACGGACGGAAGGTGAAGGTGACGAGCTTCGGCACAGACACCGGATCGGCGCTCTACGACTGCGGTCTTTTCGACTTTTTCTCGGACGCATCGCTCGTATCACTGGACGAATTCAAGGATCTTCCTCTTGACGAATACGACAGCACCCTTCTCTCGGTCTCGGAGGAAAACGCCGACCTCATATCGGTTTCCTACACCTACGACCGGGGAGGAAACACCGTAAAGAATTCCTATCTTATCAGCCTTGATTTCGGTCTTGTGCTGGAGGCGGAGTGCTTCGAGAACGAGGTGCTCACCTACAAGCTCACCACCGATTCCGTTTACCCCATCGACACCCTCGGCGACGAGCTTTTCCGCACGGAATAAGCCTCGCAATCCGTATCACAGCGATCAGAAAAACAGAATATACGCAAGAGCAAGCGGCGTTATAAGATCCCCCTTTCCTTCCCCGGAGAAGATCTTTCCGAAAGACGTTTCCTCCCCTTCAAAGAGGAGGAAAAACAGCACAGCCGCGATCAGCAGAGCGTCCTTCGGAAAGCTCCGGAAGAGCTGCGACAGCTCGGGAAGGATCGTGCCGTGACCCGGCTCCGGGTCTTTTTCCCGCCCGGTCTGCATATCGGACGGCTCATTTGAGGCTTCTTCCTTCTGTTTCTGCTTCTTCCGCTCCTGCGTTTCTTTGGAGAGTTCTTCTGCCTTATCCGTTTTTTCATCGGGAACACGGATATCCTTCACCCCGCCGGGAAAGGAGATCACCTTCCCGCTTCCGGGAAAGGGAGTTTCCACAGGCGCCGTCTTTTCAAAACCGGACGCTGCGGTCTTTACCGCCGTTTCGTTCCTTTGCCCGTCTGCCTTATTTTCGTCGTTCCCGCTCTTTCCGAGACGGTCAAAACGCTCGTAGGCGCCTTTGTCGCCGAAGCTCTTCACAAAGCCTTTCGGGCTTGCGGAAGGACCGAGCTTTGACGGCGATATATTTTCAAAGCTCGCCATATTTCTCACATACATACGGCTTTCCCCCTTTTATGCGTTATTCTGTTCAAGGCTCGTCGGTCACGGCTTACCGCTTTTCGGGTCCCTCCGAAAGAAGCCTTGCCATATCGCTCGGGGAAATCCTTTCAAAGAGCCTTGCCGCCCGAAGGAACCCCTGCACACGCTCGGCGCTCGCTCTTCTCTCCCGGCTCATGTACGGCTTCAGCGCCGTAATCAGGCGCAGGGTATTGTCGATGTTCCCGTTTTCGAGAAGGACACGGACTTTTGACAGAAAGTGCCGGAGTTCCCTTTGCGTTTTTCCCTTTTCTTCCGGCTCTTTGTGCTCTTCGGGAAGGATGTTTTCCGATTTTTCCCCGTCGTTTCCGTCGTGCCTTTCCTCCTTCTCCTCTTCGGCGGCATTTTCCGGAACCGTTAAAGACTCCGAAAAAATTTCTTCTTCATGCTCTTCCTTTTCGGTCTCTTCTCTTCCGGTTTCCTCTTTGCCTCCATCGCCCATAAGACTCTTGGCGATGCCGTTTATCATTCCGAGACTTTCGGGATCCTTCAGGATCTCGGCGATCTTCTCGGCTATTTCACTCATATAGCTGCCTTCCTTTCCTTCCCTTGCAAAGCCTGCACGGGAGATTTGTGAAGCGTATCACTGACCGGCTTCGTTTTTCAGCTCATCCGCCATTTTCTGCGCCTTATCGCGCCCGATGATCCGAAGGAAGCGTGTAACGTCGTCTGCCGTCATTCCGGACAGTATCTCCCGTACCTTTCCGGTGTCCCGAAGGGCTTCTTTCAGCTTTTCGGAGCGGACGTTTCCGGCACGTGCGGCGGCGTCCAGTTTCTTTTTCAGTTCGTCGTCCGACAGCCTTCTTATCTGTTCCATATTCGATTCGTTCAGCATGGCTCTGTCTTTTCTCCTTCGTCAAAAGAGTTCTCTCTGCCATTATATGCCGTATACGGAAGCGTGCCACAGAGTGAAGAGAACGGAGAAAAGCGGCGAAAAGTAAAAAACAGGAAGCTTTGAATATATGAAAATACTTGTTTTTTCCGACACTCACCACAATACTGATTTTATGGTAAAGGCTCTCCGTGAGCACATGGCAGACACCGACCTTATCATCCACCTCGGGGACAATGTGTGTGACACCGACGTGATCGGCTCGATCTGCCCCCACACAGCGCTCATCCGTGTCCTCGGGAACTGCGATCTCTTCGGCTTCTGCTCGGACGTTCCGGCGGAGGGCTTCGTGCCGCTCGGGAAGACGGGCGTCGTGGCGTTCGTCTGCCACGGGCACCGCTACGGCGTAAACGACGGCACCGACGTTCTTGTTTCCAAGGCAAAAAGCGGCGGAGCGAAGATCGCTCTGTACGGTCACACCCACGTTGCCGAGATCGCCTGCGACCGGGGCGTATACGTTCTGAACCCCGGGAGCGCCACCCTCCCCCGCAGTGCGGAGCCGAGATCCTACGGCATCCTCCGCATCGACGATAAAGGCGAGATCACGCCCACCGTCGTATACGACAGGAAGAAAGAAAACTGAAACCGGAAAGGAATCAAGATGAAATATTCTCCCGAATGCAAAAACACGTTTCCCCTGCTTTTGACCATCACGCTGACAGCCTTTGCTCTTGTGGCGATCATGGCGGCTGGTGTACTTTTTGAGGTCAAATGGCTGTTCCAGCTTCTGTTCATCTGCTTTGCCACGGCGGCGCTGGAGATCCTTCTGCGGTACGTGCTCACGAGCTTTGAATACAAGTGCGAGAACGGCGAGCTCCTTGTCAATAAGACAGTCGGCAAGAAAAGCACTCTTGTTGCCAAGATCGACCTTGCATACTCCGTGACCTATCTTGTTCCCGAAAGCGGCGAAAAAAAGGAGGAGGAAGCGGGTACGCAAAGCAGGATCCGCGAAAAGTACAATTACATCCGGAATCTTCGCCCCGATACGGTCTGCTCCTACATCTTCACGGCAGGAAGCATAATGACTCTCGTGCGCCTTGAAGCGTCCGGGGAGTTTGTCGAATACGTGAATAACGAGATCGACAAAGCCATCGAGGAAAGAGAAAAACGGGAAAGAGAGGACTGACCAAGTCCCTCCGAAAACGGCGGCAGAATCGCTTGTCGCCTCTGTATGCGGGATTCGTATAATGGCAGTACAGCAGCTTCCCAAGCTGTCGGCGGGGGTTCGATTCCCCTATCCCGCTCCATTCTTTTTTCTCGCTATGTCTCGGCAAAGGCACAGCGCCGCCTTTTTTTGCGGGATTCGTATAATGGCAGTACAGCAGCTTCCCAAGCTGCACGTGGGGGTTCGATTCCCCTATCCCGCTCCATTCTTTTTTCTCGCTATATCACGGAAAAACACGGCTTCATCTGTTTTGCGGGATTCGTATAATGGCAGTACAGCAGCTTCCCAAGCTGCACGCGGGGGTTCGATTCCCCTATCCCGCTCCATTCTTTTTTCTCGCTATGGCTCGGCAAAGGCACAGCGCCGCCTTTTTTTGCGGGATTCGTATAATGGCAGTACAACAGCTTCCCAAGCTGCACGTGGGGGTTCGATTCCCCTATCCCGCTCCATCTTTTTTACTCGCTATATCACGGAAATAGCACAGCTCCGTCTGTTTTGCGGGATTCGTATAATGGCAGTACAGCAGCTTCCCAAGCTGCACGTGGGGGTTCGATTCCCCTATCCCGCTCCAAAGAATTGCAGACCACAGACCAAAGAAAGGAACGGTCAAAACCATGAGTATGCGTTTTAACGAGGTCATCCTTCTGAAATACGGCGAGCTGATTCTCAAGGGACTCAACAAGGCAAGATTTGAGGGACAGCTTCTTCACGACCTTTCGACAAAGCTGAACAGGGTCGGCTCCTACAGAATCATGAAAGCCCAGTCCACCGTCTACGTAAAGCCGGAGGACGAAAGATCCCTTGACAACATCGGCAAGGCGTACGAGGAATGCAAAAAGGTCTTCGGCATCATCGCCCTCTGCCGTGCCTGCGAGGTGGAGAAGGACTTTGAAAAGATCAAAGCCGTCCTTCCGGAATACACCGCCGCAAGGCTGAAAAAGGCGAGGACCTTCAAGGTAGAGTCCAAGCGTTCGGACAAGACCTTCCCCCTCACCTCTCCGGAGATCTCCGCCGAGTGCGGAGGCGTTCTCCTTGAAAAGTTCCATCACCTGCGGGTGAACGTGGAGGAGCCGGACGTGGTCGTCCGTGTGGAGGTCCGTGACTTCGGCGCCTACATCCACTGCGGTACCGAGGACGGTGCGGGCGGTATGCCGAAGGGCAGCTCCGGCAAGGCGCTCCTGCTTCTCTCCGGCGGTATCGACTCTCCCGTAGCCGGCTACATGACCGCCAAAAGAGGCGTAACGGTAGACGCCGTTCATTTCGAAAGCTATCCGTATACAAGTGAGCAGGCACGGGAAAAGGTCATCGAGCTTGCGAAGATCATGTCCGACTACTGCGGACAGATCTATCTGAATGTGATTTCCGTAACCCACATTCAGGAAGCCATCCGGGACAACTGCCGGGAGGAGTATTTTACACTCATCCTGCGGCGCTTTATGATGCGCATCGCCGAGCGTCTCGCTCTTCGCTATAGTGACAAGGGCATCATCACCGGGGAAAGCATCGGACAGGTGGCAAGCCAGACCCTCGGCGCCATGGCGGTGACCAACGCCGTTCTGAAGGAGCTTCCCGCCTACCGCCCCCTCATCGCTCTGGACAAAGAGGAGATCGTAAAGATCGCAAGGAAGATCGGCACCTTCGAGACCTCCATCCTGCCCTTTGAGGACTGCTGTACCGTCTTCACCCCGAGGCATCCGGTCACCAATCCCGAGCTTTCGAAGATCGAAGCCGAGGAGCAGAAGCTGGACATCGAAGCCCTCATCACCGAGGCGATGGAGTCGAGAGTCAAGTATACCGTCGAGGAATAACGGTTCCTCCGAAACAACGAGGCATCATGATGGAAAATACAAACCGAATCGAAAAAGAAGTTGTTGCTTTTTTCCGTGAAAAAGGGATATTCCTTGCCACGGCGGAATCCTGCACCGGAGGACTTATCTCCAAGCGCATCACCGACGTTTCCGGCGCATCCGAAATGTTCGGCTACGGCTTCTGCACCTATGCGAACGAAGCAAAGGAAAAGATCCTCGGCGTAAAGAGCGAGACCCTCGCCGCCCACGGTGCGGTATCTGCCGAGACCGCCGCCGAAATGGCTGCGGGACTTGCGGGGGTCTCGGGAGCAGACGTATGTATCGCCGTCACGGGGCTTGCGGGTCCCGGCGGAGGAAGCCGGGAAAAGCCGGTAGGTCTTGTCTATCTCGGAATTTACGGAAGAGAAAGCGGCGTGCATACCGAAAAGCTCCTTCTCGGCGAGGAAAAGAGCCGGGACGAGATCCGGCGTCTCACCGCCGACCGGGCTCTTTCCGAGGCGCTTCTTGAGGCAAAAAAACTCTTTTGAAAACGCATAGGTCATTCCGAATTGACCGAAATCCAAACTTCTGAAAGGCAAAGTCAAAAGACATACTATGACGGAAAAAAGCGAGCTTTCGGCTATTCTTTCGGGAATAGAAGAAGTAAAAATCGAAAAACTGATCCTGAGCAACAAGCGGGAGAAAATCGGCGAGATCTTGAAAAAAGTTATCCGCCGTGTCCGGATAAAAGGGCAGGACGTTCTGCAGTGCGAGAGCTTCACCGGAAAGCAGGCGTTCCACTCGGTGGTAGAAGAAGGAGAGCTTTGTGCCTTTCTTTCCGGCGAGCTCACATGTCGCTTCCGCCAGCTGGACGGCTTTATGACCGACAGACAGTTCTCGGTAAAGCTGTCCAAAAAGAACAGGGTGCTCTATACCGAAAAGAAACTCGGGAAAGAAGAGCCCGCCCCGGAAAAAGTCTTATCACAGAACCGGGAAAAGAACTACATCCTCGAAAAAGGCACTTATGTTCCCGCTCTCTTTGAGCTGGGCGTCATGACCGAGGACGGCAAAATAAAGAATTCCGGCTTTGACAAGTTCCGTCAGATCAACCGCTTTGTCGAGCTTGTAGATGACGCCGTAAAGGATTATGACGGCGATATTCTCAACGTCATCGACTTCGGCTGCGGGAAATCTTATCTTACCTTCGTTCTGTATCATTATCTTACGAAAATACGGGGGATAAAGGCGCACATCGTAGGGCTTGACCTGAAAGCCGACGTGATCGAAAAGTGCAATAGGACGGCTGAAAAATACGGTTATGACGGACTGCACTTCTTCTGCGGCGATATAAAGGACTACAAGGCGGACTTCCGCCCCGACATGGTGATCACGCTCCACGCCTGCGACACCGCCACCGACTATGCGCTGTACAATGCGGCAGAGTGGGGCGCCAAATACATATTCTCGGTTCCCTGCTGTCAGCATGAGATCAATAAGACGCTAAAGACTGACAGCCTTTCGGCGCTCACCGACTACGGTCTTATCAAAGAAAGATTTTCGGCGCTCCTCACCGACACGGTGCGGGTAAAGCTGTTGGAAGCCCTCGGCTACAAGGTGGACGTTCTCGAATTCATCGACATGGTGCACTCTCCGAAGAATCTCATGATCCGTGCCGTGAAGGCAAGAACAAGCGAGAAAAAGCGGCGGGAGGCACGGGAAAAGATCGAAGAACTGAAAAAGTGCTTTGATTTCGACCAGACGCTGTACTCCCTGCTTTCCGCAGGAAAGAGCGACGATCAATAACATAACGGCGTTTTTCACAACATAGGACAGAAGGCGTAAAGATTTATGCAAATGTTTCTCGGCTCCGCTTTGAACGGTGTGCTCGTCTTTCTCGGCGGCATTCTCGGGAGCGTATTCAAAAAAGCCATCCCCGAAAAGCTCTCGGAGACTCTCATGCAGCTTCTCGGCATCTGCGTGGTGTTCATCGGCATCTCCGGCGCTCTTTCGGGACAGAATATCATTGTGACGGTCGTAAGCCTCACCTTGGGGACCTTCCTCGGGTACTTTCTGAAGCTCGACGCAAAGATCACCCGCCTCGGGGACTATCTCCAGAGCAAGGTGAAGCTCGACGACGGAAAGACCTCGGTGTCGGCGGGCTTTGTGAATTGCAGTCTTCTCGTCTGCATCGGCGCCATGGCGATCATCGGTCCCATGAACGAGGCGATCTCGGGCGACCATTCGGTGACCTTTGCGAAAAGCGCCATCGACGGCGTCATCTCGGTCATCATGGCTTCCGCCATGGGCTTCGGCGTTGCCTTTGCAGGGGCGTTGGTATTTATCTATGAGGCGCTCATCGCCCTCGTTGCCGGGTTCATTGCTCCGGCGCTCCTCAATGAGGAGATCATCGCCGAGATGTCCTGCGTGGGCTCCCTTCTCATTGTGGGCGTGGGACTCAATATGCTGAAGCTGACAAAAATACGGGTCATTGACGGGATCCCCGCCATGTTCATCCCGATCCTGCTTATCCCGCTTCTTGATCTTATTGCCGGATAAAACGGGATAAAACGGGATAAGACGAAAAAAATACAGGACAAACAGTAAATCGAAAGGACGGACTTTAAGAATTGCTCGAACTAAGAGATGTTTCCTTCGAGGTTTCGGAGGAAGCAGGAAGTACAAACAAAACCATTGTAAATAACGTCAATCTGAAAATAGACGACGACCGCTTCGTGGTGATCACGGGTCCCAACGGCGGCGGTAAATCCACCCTCGCAAAGCTCATTATGGGCATCGAAAAGCCCACGGGCGGAAGGATTCTCTTCGACGGCACCGATATCACCGAGCTTTCCATCACCGAGCGTGCCAATCTCGGGCTGAGCTTCGCCTTTCAGCAGCCGGTTCGCTTCAAGGGCATCGACGTGCTCGACCTTATGCGGATCGCCTCGAAAAAGCCGCTTTCGGTCTCGGAAGCCTGCGAATACCTTTCTGCGGTGGGGCTCTGCGCCAAGGACTACATCAAGCGGGAGATCAGCGGCAGTCTTTCCGGCGGCGAGCTGAAGCGTATCGAGATTGCCTCGGTCCTCGCAAGAGGCACGAAGCTTTCGATCTTCGACGAGCCGGAGGCGGGCATCGACCTCTGGAGCTTCAACAACCTCATCCGGGTATTTGAGAATATGCAGAAAAACATTCACGGTACCATCCTCATCATTTCGCATCAGGAGCGTATCCTCAATATTGCGGACGAGATCATCGTCATCTCGGGCGGTCGTGTGGAAAAGCACGGCTCGAAGGACGAGATCCTCCCCACCCTTCTCCACACCGCTGACAGAAACGTGTGCGCAAGTCTCTGCAAGGGAGGTGCCGTCAATGCTTGACAGTGTACAGAAAAGGATCCTCGAAGAGGTAGCAGACCTCCACACGGTACCCGAGGGAGCGTATAACATCCGTGCCAACGGCAAGTCCGACTCGAGGAACAGCACGGCGAACATCGAGATCACCACCAAGGAAGACGGCAGCGGCATCGACATCCGCATAAAGGACGGAACAAAGAACGAGAGCGTCCATATCCCGGTGGTGCTCAGCGAAAGCGGCATCAAGGAAACGGTATACAACGACTTTTACGTCGGCGACGACTGCGACGTGGTCATCGTGGCGGGCTGCGGCATCCACAACTGCGGAAACCAGGACTCGGAGCACGACGGCATCCACCGCTTCTTTATCGGCAAAAATACAAAAATCAAATATGTCGAAAAGCACTACGGCGAGGGCGACGGCAACGGCAAGCGTATTTTGAACCCGGTGACCGAAGTGACGGTCGGCGACGGCTCCAGTGTCGAAATGGAGATGGTGCAGATAAAGGGTGTTGACTCCACCGTCCGCACCACAAAAGCCACTCTCGGAAAGGAGTCAAAGCTCCTTGTCCGGGAAAGACTCATGACCCACGGAAAGCAGACCGCCGTCAGCGACTACGTGACCGAGCTCTGCGGCGAAGGTGCAAGCGCCGACGTGGTATCGAGATCCGTCGCCAAAGACGAATCCTGTCAGAAGTTCAACTCAAAGATCGTCGGCAACTGTGCCTGCACGGGACACACCGAGTGCGACGCCATCATCATGGGCAATGCCAAAATCTCCGCCGTGCCGGAGCTGACCGCCAACCACATCGACGCATCGCTCATCCACGAGGCGGCAATCGGCAAAATTGCGGGCGAGCAGCTTATCAAGCTCATGACGCTCGGACTTACCGAAAAGGAAGCCGAGGAGCAGATTATAAACGGATTCTTGAAATAAACCGGCTCTGCATAAGTAAATAGGTCAAAGCGGCTTCGGAAATGCTCCGGAGCCGTTTTTTATGCGGCAAAAGCGGGTATTTTTCGGGCATTTTGTTCCGGGATAATAGGAAACGAGATAATAGGAAAAAAGATGCATTAGGCTCTTTACAAATCCGAGCGTATCGGGTATAATGGAGAAGGAAAAGAATCGTTTGAAGGTTCATCTTTATTGCGGAGGTGTAAGCCCTGTGTCTATCCTGAACGGCGCCGTCAGCAATACGGCAATATTTTCACAAGATTCTCCTTTCGGGAAAAAGCTTTCGGAAACTACCCTTCTCCCCCTTCCGGGGCAGACCGACGTCTGTCTTTCGGACGACGGCTCGATCCTTTATGCCGCAGGCGACAGAGAAATAGCGGCATACGATATCACGGGAGAAACAGAAAAATTGCTCTGTAAAACCGCTTTTCCCGCTCAGACACGGCAGGTATCGCAAAGCGACGGCTTTCTTTACGTAACGACCCGTCACGGCGGGGTGTTTATCTTTGACCTGCGGGACGGCATACGTTGCATTCGCCATCTTGACTCGTTGGAGCTTGCCACGGGGATTTCGGTAAGCGGCGGCATTCTGTGTGTTGCCAACCGTCACGTGGGCGTTGAGGTATGGGATGTACGGGATCCGTACTCTCCGAAGTTCCTCTCCTCCTTCCTCTGCGGTGAGGCGCAGTCGGTCTTCCTCTTCGGGAAATATGCCGCTGTCGGCGACTGGATGAACAAGAAGGTGCAGATTTTCAATCTGTCCGATCCCGCTCTGCCGAAAAAAGCGTCGGAATTCGGCGTAGACGGCTATGCGGACGGCGTGTACGTCCGGGACGGTCTTTGCTTCTGCTCCACGGGACACCACAGCGCACGTTACCGCAACCGGGCAAAATACTCCCGTTATCCCTATCTTACCGCCGAAATGCTCACAGAGGGCTACGGCGGCGGTCACGGGCTTGATATCTTTGACGTAAGAGACCCGGAGAAGCCGGAATATCTGTCGAGCGTCAGGTTCCCGCCTCTCTTTGTGGGCGGCTACGACACGTGGAGAGTGATCTTCGACGGGAAGCGAGCCTATTGCAGCGACACCTACAACGGCTTCTTCGTCGTAAACGCGGAAAACCCCGTAAAGCCTTTCATCGAGGGTTATTTCAAGGGCGGCGACGCAAGGGTCACGTCTGCGATTCCGGTATCGGTACAGCGTCCCTCCGAGCCTGTTGTCGGCTGTGCTGCCAAAGACGGCAGGCTGTATCTTGCGGGAACCATGGGCGGCATCCACGTTGTCCCTTATCCCGAAGCGAAGGAATGCGACAGCCGGGGACACAGTGACATCAGTTCTTTTGAAGCGGCAGAGCCGGGCGCCTTTTTTGCCTGCCGGGGGCAGGTCCATTCCTGCGACGTTCTCGGAAAGGCTCTTATCTGCGCCTGCGGCGAGGATGGCCTTTATGCCCTTGAAAAAACAGACGGCAAGGTGCTTTTCCACACCGATGGCTTTTTCCTTGACGCAAAGGTCTTTGGCGAATACGTCCTCTGCGCCGAAGGCTTTGACGGGATCGGCGTATACAGAATAAACGCTGCCGGCTTTGAAAAGGTGCTTCGTCTTGCCCTTTCCGAGTGCGGGAACATCCGCCAGATCGCCGTGACGGGATACAAGAGTATCATCGCCGCCGAAAGCGACCTTTCCTATGTTTCGTTCTTCGAGTTTACAGACGGCAATCTCACCTACATAAAGAAGCTTCACACCTCCGGCATTCTGTATCACAGACATATAGCGCCGGGAGCGCTTGGAAAGTATATCGCTGCGCTTCCCCTTTCCTGCGGCGAGGTGTGGTTCGATCTTGACAGGCTCGAGATCGTGAAAAAGGGCGTAAAAGAAGCGTGTCCCTTTGAGGAGGGCATCGCCTGCGCCGGTGAGTCGGCGGTCATTATCCGGAACGGGAAGATTGCAAAGGTGGGTACGGACTATATCGAAAAAGCAGTCCTTCCCGATTTTCACTCTATCAAAGGAGAAAAGCTGTCGGGACAGCCCGCCCTCTTCCGGTGCGGCGAAAAGTGCATCGCCGTGCTTCTGAACAGGATATACGGGACCTGTACCGTTCTTGACGTGACAAAAGAACCGAAGCTCATAAAGAAACTGACCTTCGACGGACTTCCCGAAAACGCCTTCTGTGACACCGAGGACGGGACGCTTTATATCTCTCTCGGTCACGGCGGGGTGGAAAAAATAACGCTTTAATAAAAAAATAAAAAAATACGCAGAATGAGAGGAAAAACAAATGAAACTGAGAGATTACTTCTGGCTTTGGGGACATCCCGAAGGAAGCTACAACAACAACAACGGAAACTACGGTAACCTTCTCGATTCGAGAATGACCCCCATGGAGGCGTGTCTTTACCTCGGTATCCGGAACACCTTCATGACGCCGAGAGTATCGGAAAAGGCGTGGAACATGCGGCAGTACAACAAGTCCTTCAAGACGCTGCGCAACGTGGCGTGGGACTGTCGGGAAGCCTTTGTAAAGCCGGAGATCATCGACAACTACATCGGGGAAGCACGGGATTTCCCGAACTTTACGGGTCTTGTCTTCGACGACTTCACCATGAAGGGCGAGTATAAGGATAAGCTCCCGCTTCTGTACTCCATTCGGGATAAGATGCATAACAATTCCGTTCGTCCCATGGATATGTGGATGGTTCTCTACACCCGTGAATTCGGTCTTGACCGGGCGGCGGACGATGAATTTATGAAATACATCGAGCCCTTCGACGGCATCATGATGTGGACGTGGGAGGAAAAGGACGTGCCGCTCATCCCGGAAAAATTCCAGATCTTCAAGCGGATGACGCCTCATAACCGCCGTCTCTTCGGCTGTTATCTCTATAACTTCGGCGAGAAAAAGCAGGCGACACGGGAAGCGGTGCTCTGGCAGCTCGACTGGTACCGGGAGCGGATGTACGCCGGCGAAGCCGAGGGCGTCGTTCTCCACACCAACACCATGTGCGACCTCGACTACGACGCCTACGACGCCGCCGTGGAATGGATGGACAAGCACGGTGATGAGGAATTCAGCGTCGGATAAAAGCCAAAGCCTCAAAAAGCCTCAAAAAGTACCAAAAAGGAAACTCTGCCCCGACTATCTTCCCAAAGCGTAAGACAGCTCGGGGCATTTGAAAAAGGTTATGGGAACAAGGAAATGAAACGGAAAGAAACGGTCGATTATTATTTTGACAAGCAGCCGCCCTGCGGCTTTATTTCGCTTCTGCAATCGCCTCTCCACACCGAGAAACCTCCCGTATGGAACGACCGGGAAAAGGAGCCGGACGAGGTGTACTGCCCGGTATCGGAGCTCGTCTGTGAATTCCCGGACACCGAGGATGTTCTCAGGCTCGCCTATGCGGACTTCCGGCTCTTTCTCTCGATCCACGGAGAAACGGGAAACGGCTCCGAGGCGCCCTTCCGCATCCGCACGGTCTACGAAAAGACGGCGTGCTTTGAGGATCACGTCATCCGTATCACCGAAGACGAATGTATCATAGCGGCGTCCGATACCGAAGGTATCCGGCGGGGACTTGTGTACGTGGAGGACGAAATGCTTCGGCGCTCCGGCTGCTTTCTGAGGATGGGCGAAATACGCCGCCACGCCTTTCTTAAAACGAGGATCAGCCGCAGCTTTTTCAGCCCCATCAACCGCCCGCCGAAAAACATCGACGAGCTGTACGACGATGTGGACTACTACCCGGAGGAATACCTGAACCGGCTTTCCCACGACGGCGTGAACGGCGTATGGATCTACACGAAATTCCGGGAGCTCCTGCCCTCGGCTATCCGGACGGAATACGACAAAAACTACGGAAAACGGATCGAAAAGCTGAATCGCCTTTGTGCCAAGTGCCGTCTTTACGGCATAAAGCCCTACGTCTTCGCCATCGAACCGGCAGAGCTGGATACAGACGAGGCGGAAGGGAAATACAGGGACATGAAGGGCGCCACCCGTCCCGGCGGCAGAAAATTCCACTTCTGTACCGGTTCCGAAAGAGGCAGAGAATACTGCATCGAGGCAACACAGACTCTCTTCACCCTCTGCCCCGACATCGGCGGCATGATCATCATCACCCACGGTGAACGGGGCACCGCCTGCGGCTCCTCGGAAATGGTCATCGACTGCCCGAGATGCAGGGACAAAAAGATCGGCGAGGTGCTCTCTCAGACGGTGGACTGTCTTGCGGAGGGACTGCGGCGTTCGGGGGCAAAAGGTGAATTCATCAGCTGGAGCTACGGTCACCGCATCTGGAGCCTTGACGCCGTGCGGGATTACGTGCGCTCGGCGCCCTCCGACGTGATGCTGATGCAGAATTTTGAGGAAATGGGAGTACGGGAACAGCTTGGCAAAGAGCGGCTCGCTCTCGACTACTGGCTCTCCTACCCCGGACCCTCTGAATTATTCGCCGAGACCGCCAAAGAGGCGGCAAGGTGCGGCAGGCACGTCTACGCCAAGACCCAGGTCTGCTGTTCCCACGAGGTGGCAAGCGTGCCCTACGTCCCCGCTCCGGGACTTCTTTGGGAGAAATACCGTGAGATGCGAAAGCTGGGCGTGGAAGGCGTCATGCAGTGCTGGTACTTCGGGAACTATCCTTCTTTAATGAGCAAGGCGGCGGGAGAGCTCGCCTTTGAGGGGGAATTTTCCGACAAGGACGCCTTTCTGAAAAGGCTTTGCGGCATCTACTGGGGAAAAGAGATGTGCGAAAAAGTCCTTCCGGCATGGCATCTGTTTGAAGAAGGCTACCGGAATTACCCCACGAACATCATGTTCAGCTACTTCGGTCCCGTCCACGACGGTCCGGTGTGGAAGCTGCAGCTTCTCCCGAAGAACTACACCCTTCCGAGAACGTGGCAGACCTGCGATATTCCCGACGGGGACAGGATCTACGAATGTCTTCTCTGCGGGCACTCGCTTTCCGAGGCGATCGGGCTTTGCACCGTGATGCACGAAAAGTGGCACGAGGGCGCTATGCTCCTTCCGAAAAAGAGCGGGTACTATTTGCAGGATGAACAGCTGTCGGTCGCCATGGCGCTGGATATCCAGTTTGCAAGCGCCCTCTCGATACTGCGCTTTTACGATCTTCGGGACAGGCTCGGAAAGAGTGAGGACCCGGTCAAGGCAAGGACGCTCCTTTCGGAAATGCGAACGCTTGTCCTTTCCGAGAAGGAAAACAGCCGCCGTCTTTCGCTTCTCTGCAAAAACGACCCGAGGCTCGGCTATCACAGCGAGGGCGAGGGCTACAAGTATTTTCCGGAGAAGCTGGAAAAGCGCATAGAAGCCCTGGACGAGCTTCTCTGTACCGAGTTTCCCGCCGTTGAAGAACGCATCGAAGCGGGACTTCCCCCTCTCGAATACTACCTCGGCATCGAAGAGGATTCCGAAAAGTACGAGCTTTACCACGGGGATATTTCGCAAGCCGCATGGCGCAGCATGGACAAGGACGGAGCGGCGTTCCGCGCCTCGATCACCGATAAAGAGTTGTTTCTTGAGATGCGGGATAAGGTGCGGGGATCCTTCGGCATTTCCACCGAATTCCGTCTGCTTCGTCCCGACGCTCACCTGACCATCGACGAAAACGGCGTGCCGGACATCAGCTTCTACGACAGCATCTATTATCAGGCGTTCGGCAAAAAGAAAGAGGAAGAGCTGAAAAGGTGGCATATCACCGCCCGTGACTCCGAGGGAAGCTATCTCTCTGCCCGTCTTCTTCTGTCCGACATTCTTCGGGGAGAAAAGCTGCTTCCCATGAAAATCAAAATCGTTGCCCCCTCCGGCGCTTCTCTTTTGGGCAACCGTCCGCCCATCGGCACTCTCGGGAAGGCGGATATGAATCCCGAGGACTACCTCTGGCTCATCCCGTAATATCTTCCCGACACATAATAAAAAATCTTCTGAAAAACGGAGGAACAAGACATGAGCGACAACTTCTTTCTCATCGTAGGCATCATCCTCAGCGTGCTCGGGCTTCTTTCAATCATCAGCGGAATCCTTTCGAAGATCCGCTGTACCGTCCCCGTGGAAGGGATCGTTTCGGATCTGAAGGATAAGACCTTCTATCACCGAGGCATCACCACCCACGACATTACCCCTACCGTAAAGTACGACTATAACGGAAAGACATACGAAAGCAAGGCGGCAACGTCCACCTCCAACACGAAGAAATACCGCATCGGCGCTTCGGTGCGGATTCTCGTGGACCCGAAAAGCCCCGAAAGCTTCGTCCTCGGAAAGCCGGTCTTCCCCTACGTATTCGGCGTCATTCTGCTTCTTCCGGGCGTCTTTCTCATCGTATGCTATTTTCTGTAAGATGCGGAACGAACCGGAAAGAGGTAAGCCTTTGCCGAAAGTCAACCGTTTTGTTATGAAAATACAGCAATTCGGTATAACTTTCCCTCTTCCCTTGACACGGCATTTTCTTATGTGTTATAATCAATGAGAATAGTTTTCGCAAAAAATTTACCCACAGCGAAAACAAATTTTACGGAGGATACAAGTAATGAAGAACAAACGCACATCCCGGATCCTTTCTTTCCTTCTTTCGGCGCTGCTGCTCGTCGGCACCTTCTCGCTCACTCTTACGGCAAGCGCAGAGGACGGCATCGAGGCGAACTTCTACGAGATCTCCAACGGTCCCGTGGACAAGCAGCCCACCGCCACCGTAAACGCCGGCGTCGAGATCGACGGCAGAAAGGTCCTTGAGATCATCCCCACCCCCGATGCGGCAGGCTCGGCTGTCCTGACCATCGACGCTTATTCGATCTATTCCCATGCGAAAGTAAGTCTTTACGAATACGGCAGGGCGAAAATCGAATACAAATACGTTTCAAAGAATCCGATGAACTCCACCATGCAGCTGCGGATCCTCCGCAAGGGCGTGGATAAGGAGCACTATACCCTCACAAGCACCGCCGTTCCCGCCGTTTCGGATCTCGGCGGCACCATCAAGTGCGGGGAATGGGCGACTGCCGAATTCGATTTCGGCGCCACCGTCGCTCCCTTCATAAATCCCGACGGCGACGGTATGCTCCGTCAGATCCATTTTATGCCCTTCGGCAACAGCCCCTGCGCTTCGGTGGATCCCGATGACAGAGTCTATATCGGCAAAATCACCTTCTATAAGTCGGAAGGCGGCGCTCCCGCAACAGCGACTCCGGCATCCGTGCAGGAAGCAAAGCCGGCGACCGCTTCCCCCGTCACCTCCTCCGGCGAGCCGAGAGTGATAAACCCGGCAGCACTGGACGGTGCTTTAACGGCAAGCTTCTCGAAGATCAGCAACGGCAACATGGATAAGCATCCCAACTCCATCGTCACGCAGGACGTCGAGATCGACGGCAGGAAGGTCCTCGAGATCGCTCCTACCCCCGATACCGCCGACGGCGTTCTCACCATCGACTGCTACACCATCGAAAAGAACGTGAAGGTGGATCTGCACGACTACGCCTTCGCTTCGATTGAATATAAATACGTATCGGAAAAGCCGATCGACACCGCCATGGGCATGAAGCTCCTTCGCAAGGGCTACGACAGCGACCACTACACCCTCACCACCGGATCCACGCCTCTTCTCTCCGACTCCGAAAAACTCCGCAGCGGCGTATGGACGACGGCTCTGTTCAGCTTCGGCGATGAGGTAAGACCCATCCTCAACCCGGAAGGCGACGGTCTTCTCCGTCACATCCATTTTTACCCCTTCGGCAACGTGGACGGAAAGACTCTTTCCGCAAGCGATCGGCTCTACATCGGCGACATCACCTTCTATAAGAAGAACCCCGATTCCAACGCCAAGGTGACCGTCAGCTACGTAAAGGGCGAGCCCGCCGCCGTCGGAAGCATCGACAATGCGGTATACTCCGTCGGCACCGAATTTTCCGTGCCGCAGTGCCCTTATACCCTTGAAAACGGCACCTTCCTCGGCTGGGTCGCCAATACCGACGGACATCTCTATATCCCCGGTGAAGTCATCACGCTGGACAGAAGCATCACCCTTACGGCGGCGTGGGACATCAAAAAAGAAGTCAAGGACTATATTTCCATCAGCTTCCCCGACTATCAGCAGGGTCCCGTGGATAAGTCCCCTGCCCTCACGACAGAGAACACCGAAGAGGACGGCATCCTCTGCACCAAGGTCGTTCCCGTACCGGAAGCAGGCGAAAAGAACGCCGTCGTGGACGGCTGGAGCTACAAGAGCGCCGGCATCGACCTGTCCAAGGTCAACTACGTGCTGGTGCTTTACAAGTACGTATCCGCAAATCCCGTGAATACCAACTTCAAAATCGCCTTTCTTCGCAAGGGCGGCATCTTCGATAATCCCACCTCTCACGCCTACGTTTCGACAGAGCCCCTTGTGGAAGGCTCGTGGCAGTTCGCCTTCTTCGACGTAAGAGGCGTGGCGGACTTCCTCGTTCCCGGCGTGGAGCCGATCCTCAATCAGATGCACGTAACGCCCTTCGGCGAAGCCAAGGTGGGCGGGATGAGCGCCGACGACTGCATCTACATCGCAAACTTCATGTTCTTCACCGAAGAGCCTCACGTTACCACCCACGACGCTTATATGAACGGCTACGGCGACGGAACCTTCCGCCCGAACAACAATATGTCGAGAGCCGAGGCATGCACCGTAGTATCCCGGATCGCTGCCGGCGGCGACGACAAGGTGATCGGAGCCACCTCCGACTTCACCGACGTGGACGCTTCCGCATGGTACGCAAAATACATCGGCTACTGTCGTGAAAAGGGTTATCTCGCCTCCTATCCGAACGGCGCCTTTGAGCCGGACAAGAACATCACGAGAGCCGAGTTTGCCGAGCTCGTCTATAACTCCGTCCTCGGCGAAGCGGCCAATACCGCCAAGACCTTCTCGGACGTTCCCGCTTCGCATCCCCGCTACAGCTCCATCATGGCTTCCGCTTCCGCCGGACTCATCAAGGGCTACGAGGACGGCACCTTCCGTCCCGACAACAACATTTCGAGAGCCGAGGTCGTGACGGTCATCAACCGTGCCATCGGCAGAAGCATCACCACCGAACAGCTTTCTCCCGACGTGCTTTACACCTTCACCGACGTGGATCCCGACAACTGGGCATATCCCCAGATTGCCGAGGCAGCCATGCAGCACATCGTATTCGAGGATAAGTGGGTAAGCTCCCTGACCTCCCCCTCCTCCTTCTTCAATCCCGCAAAGGTCAATTTTGAAGGTCTGTACGCCGATGCCGATGCGAAGATCGCCGAGATCGACGCTCTTTCCGAACAGAGAAAGGCAGAGATCCGTGCCACTGCTTCCGACTACTCCACCATCACCGGAACGAAGTATTACGTAAGCAGCGACGGTAACGACGCAAACGACGGTCTTTCCCCCGAAAGCGCCAAGAAGTCCTTGGACGGCGTACTGAAGCTCCGTCTGAAAGCCGGTGACGGCGTACTCTTCCGCCGGGGCGATCTCTTCCGCGGTGCGCTTTCCACCGTAGAGGGCGTGACCTACTCGGCATACGGCGAAGGCGCAAAGCCCATCCTCACCCGTTCGCCCGAAAACGCCGCCGACGCTTCGAGATGGGAGCTGTTCGACGCCGAGCATCACATCTGGGTATACAAGGACAGAACGCTCTGCGACGTGGGCGTCATCGTCTTCAACGGCGGTGAAAAGGTATCCTACAAGGTACTTCCCTATTACAAGAACGATATGTACGTCATCAAGAATACCGACACTCCCTTCGACGTAAAGACCGGACTTGTGAACGATCTCGATATGTTCCACGATATGACGGTAGGTCTTCCGAAGGGCGCCGCTCCCAAGAACACCGTCGCCGGTACCGAAAGCGTTCTGTACCTGCGCTGTGACGAGGGCAATCCCGGTGACGTCTTCGACTCCATCGAGCTTGCGCAGGCGACCAACTGCATCTCGGTCAAGGGCAATAACGTCACCATCGACAACCTGTGCATTATGTACTCCGGTGCGCACGGAGTCGGTGCGGGCACCGTCAACGGACTCTGCGTCAAGAACTGCGAGTTCGGCTATATCGGCGGCTCTCAGCACTCCTACAAGGACGACTTCTCGCTTTCGAGATACGGCAACGCCATCGAGATCTACGGCGGCTGTGAGGTCTACACCGTTGAAAACAACTACATCTACGAGGTTTACGACGCCGGTGTGACCCACCAGTATTCAAGTACCGGCGTTCACATGAACAATGTGACCTACCGGAACAACCTCATTGAAAACTGCGTATACGACATCGAGTACTTCAACAATGCGAACCCCGACGGCTCTCTTGGCGGCAAGAACATTCTCTTTGAGAACAACATTCTCCGCACCGCCGGCTACGGCTGGGGCAATCAGCGTCCCGACAAGGAGCAGTACGCCTGCATCAAGGGCTGGAGCAGCGCCAACGAGTTTGAGAACTACGTTATCCGAAACAACATCCTCGACCGAAGCGTGAAGTACCTCATGCAGTGCGGCGCTTCGCATAAGGCGTTCCTGCCGGTTCTCGAGGGCAACACCTACATCCAGACCTACGGCTCGGATGCCTACGTCTTCGGCACCACCAAGGCCGTTTATCCCTTCGACCTGACAGCACAGCAGCAGTTAAGGCACGTGTTGGGCGATAAGACGGCGCAGATCTACTACGCAAGACCCGGAAGATAAGGCGCAGCTTCCGTTCCGTAACATCGTCTATAGCAAAAAAAGACAAAAGCATAAAAACGGTGCCGCAGGAACACTCTTGCGGCACTTTCTTTTTGGGGCATATAAGAGAATCAAAAACCTTTTCCATCGTAGGTTTCCTCTTTAATCGCAAAAATGGAAATGATTTTTTCAAAGAGGCGGCGAAGGCGGCGGAAAGTCGTTTTTCCTTTTATGTTTCTTTCCGTCCTTCTCTTTCTTCTCCTTCTCCTTCTCTTATCTTATTATTTCTTATCTTATCTTTTCTTCTCTTTTCTTTGTAGGCTGCTGAGCAACCCGAAAACGTGCTGCAAATTTTATGAGAAACCCTTGTGGCACCGAGGTTTTCGGGGGATGCCCGAGACAACATTTTGCAAACCGTTTTTCACGTTCTTTTCAGATTGTGCACTCGATCGAGCTTGATTCTGTCCCGATGTGCACTCGGGAATGGCAGATGCTATTGTCGTGTGCTCAATTTGAGTATAAAAGCGACTCTCCCGTTCTCACACCGGTGCAAACATAAATCAAAATGCCTCCTTGCAAAACAAAAAAGGACTCTGCTCTTGGGGCACCCTCCGTAAGGAAGGTGCCCCAAGGTGGCTCTTGTATCTAAATTAAATAATTAATTCTTGTGAGACGGTGTAACCTTTGTGGTTATGCCGTTTTCGTATGTTCTGCTTTCAAGCGCTTTTGGAATGCTTCTTCCATTTCCTCCGGCGTCATTTCACGCACGATGCCGACACCGCTGAAATAGATGTCAAGAAGCTGTACCCGTTTGCTGTCAACATATCTCGGTGCGTGTACCTCGATCTTTTCGACATATTCGTGTACGATCTCCGGCGTAAGCTCGGTAAACTCAGTGAGCCGTTTTACCTTCTCAATGAATTTCTGCAAGCCGACGGACTTATCCGTTTCACCCGAAAGGAATGCTTCCATTTGCGGCACTTTCGATTTCAATTCCGACTGCTCCCGTTCAAGAGCTTCCGTCATCGTGGCGTATCGCTCGTCCGACAACTTCCCTTTGGCGTTGTCCTCGTATAGCTTGAGAATCAAGCCGTCGATTTCCTCGATACGCTTCTTTGCTTTCGTCAGTTGCTTTTTCTTTGCCGCAAGTTCCTGCTTCTTCACCATTCCGTAATGTGCCATCTGCTTCTCTGCAAATTCTTCCTCAAAGATATTGATCATTCGGAAGATACGCTGCAAGGCTTCATAAACCATATCGTAAACGACCTTTTCACGGATATAGTGTGCTGAACAAACACCTGAGTTTTTGCGGTAAGCAGAACAGAAGAAATATGCCTGTTCCCGACGGTAGTTGTTGGTTACACTGTAATACAGCTTTTCTTTGCAATCCGCACAGTAGAGAATGCCGGAAAACATACTGATGATTCCTGTCCTTGTGGGACGGCGGCGATGCTGCCGCAGTTCTTTGACAAGTGCAAAGGTCTCACGGTCAATAATGGCAGGGTGTGTGTTCTCAAACACCTTCCATTCTTCGGGCGGTCTTTCAATCTTCGTCTTATTCTTGAAAGACTTGGTGGTAGAACGGAAATTTACCGTATCACCGCAATATTCCTGCTTGGAGAGAATATCCGATACCGTTGCAGGACACCAGTTGTACTTGACAGACGGCTGATTTCCGCATTTGCGCCCCGTACTGCTCCAATATTCCGTGGGTGTAGGAACACATTCCGCTTTCAACTTCTTCGCAATCTGCGTGGGGCCAAGTCCGGCAATGCACATTCCGAAAATTCTTTTCACAACCGCCGCAGGTGTTTCGTCGATGATCCAACGGATTTCCTTGCTCTCCGGGTCTTTCATATATCCGTAGGGAGGATTGGTTGTCAGCGGTTTTCCCGACATCCCTTTGTTGCGGAGTACGTTGCGTACCTTTTGACTTGTGTTCTTGGCGTGCCATTCGTTGAATAAGTCCTGCATAGGAACAAGGTCGCTTATACCGTTTGCAGTGTCGATATTATCCATAATGGCAATATACCGAATCCCCATACGGTCAAATTCTTCTTCCATAAACTGACCGACGATCAGACGGTTACGTCCCAATCGGGAATGGTCTTTCACGATGAGTGTGCCGATCATCCCTTGTTCGCCAAGTTCCATAATTTCCGTAAATGCAGGTCTTGCAAACGTCGTGCCCGACCATCCGTCATCCACGAAAACACGGGTGTTCTTGAAGCCGTTATCCTTTGCGTACTTCTCTAAGATGGATTGCTGATTTTTGATACTGCCCGACACACCTTCCTGCTCATCGTCACGGGATAAGCGGCAGTACAGGGCAGTGATTTTGTCCGACTGATTGATTTTGTTCATAAAACTCCTTTCCTCAGCCGGATATGATAAGAATCATAGGACATCTGTATTCTACCACATCCGACCGATTTTTTCAATGAATCTGCTGTTAATTTCAAGAATCGTTCATTTTCAGAATGAGCCTCTGTGTTTTGTCTATAATGCTTTCGTCTGTTTTTCTGTCAAAATGACATCGAGCGATATAGGTCGTGCCGTCGATCTCTTTCATAAAGCGAATATTCAATGACGGATCATTAGCAAACCATTCGAGCCGTTCTTCTTTTGTCATCTGACAGAGCCGCTCTGTAATATCGCTGTACGCTTTTTTGAATTTTTCGCTCATCGTTCCCAACCTCCTTTCGGTTTCTTTGTATTTCTGTCGGGGATCTGTATATCCCACGGTGTGGGTTCGTATTTTTCCTGTTCTTTTTCTTTCGATTTGAGCAATTCATCAAAGAATGCTTTTACCTTTTCGGGAAAACGCTTTAGAGCATCCAGATACGGACGGCATTTTTCGGTCAGTTCTTCAAGCTGATTGTGTAGACGATTAATTCTGTCCTGCAAAGTCCATATTCGTCTGTTCAAAAAGTCATTGTTGTTCTCCAATTCCTTGATCGTTCTTCGGCTGACGATTCCTTCTTTTGCAAGACTTGTCAGTGTGTCAAAATCCTCTTTCGGCACAGTAACCTTTCCCGTCAACGTTTTCTTTCCCATCTGCTCGATTTCCGCAAAGGTTTTGTAAACATCGTGGTTGCTGTCATACCGTATCTGCTCGTCCGAAATTTTCTTTTCAAGCTCCGACAGCCGCTCTTTATCTTTGGAGATTTTGTATTGTAAGGGTGTCAGGTTCTCCGCCGTGCTGCCACGTTCACCACGGACGAAATCCTCATATCCCGCACCGCACATATATTCAAAGAACTTGTCCTGCAAGATACTGTACGATTTCACAAGGACGGTGTTTCCATTCTCATCGAGTGCCTTTTCAGACTTCCATTTCTTCGAGTGGCTGACCTGCTGTATGACTTCTTTTACCGTACCGACCAACGCCGGACCTTTGCACCGTTTCGTCCATTGGATTTCTTTTTCCACGACGGGCAGGGCTACCACGTGCAGATGATAGTGATACACGGGATGACCGTAATGCTCGGTTGCGACGATATTCACCTCATCGGCGTGCATTGCGGCAGAGATGATTTTCTGACTGCCGAATATCTTTTCGGCAAAGTGGAACGCATCTTCATAAAACCGCTTGGCATATTCATACCCGCCGTGCTGTTCAAAGTAGTCGCTGTTTACATCAAGGAGCAGTTCATCGTAAACCTTGGAATCCTCTTTCAGTCCACGCAGGGAAACCTTTCCTTGTTCTATCAGCTTATCGAGATACTGATTGTAGGTCAGATCACCGCAGTTTTTGTATGAGACATTCATCGGTGTTCTGCTGAGATCAACATTCATATTGCCGTAGGATTCATTCTTGCGTTCATTATGCCGTTCATACTTGCCGATATCGGCTCTTGAATGCGGTTTCAATCGTGCCACACTGTAATTTGTTTTCGCCATTCTTTTCACTTCCTTTCTATTTTGAGATAAATTTATCTGAGATAGTGTTTCCTTTATTACGCACCTTTTCAAAGTGCGTAAACCCACTATGACACTTTCAGCGAAGCTGCAAAGATGTCTGAGTAAATTCCCAAAGTAAATTCCACAGTGGAATTTGGGATGGAATTTAGTATGGGAAGAATTTTGTGGTAGAATTTAGTCTGGGAAATAAAAGAGAAAGGAACCGGACTATGAACGAAAAGAAAAACAAACATATGACACTGTCTGAGCGAACAGAGATACAGGATTGCCTGTATAAACGAATGACATTTAAGGCAATAGCATCGCTGATCGAAAAAGATCCTACCACCGTATCAAAAGAAATAAAATTACATGCACAAAACCACACCAACAGCTATGTCATGACAGATGAGATATGCCCGAAACTGCTGAAAGCTCCGTTTGTCTGTAACGGATGCAAGCAAAAGTCCTCATCATCTTGCCACTATATGAGGAGGGTGTATATTGCAAAAACCGCACAAGACGAATACGAAAAAACACTTGTTGAATCACGTGAAGGTATTGCGCTGAACAAAGCTGAATTTTATGAGAATGACAGAATACTGTCCGAAAGAATTGAAGCCGGTCAGCACATTTATCATATTCTCCATTCATCTGACATTAAAACATCAAAATCGTCTGTGTACAGATACTTTCACAAAGGTTATTTGTCCGCAAGTATTATCTCTTTACCGAGAGCTGTAAAATTCAAGGCAAGAAAAGATAAAAAAGCAGAATATGTTCCCAAAGGTGTCAAAATCGGCAGAACATTCGATGATTTTAACGCTTATATGGAAGAAACCGGTATGTCCGAGCATCAGGAGTTTGACACTGTAATAGGACAAATCGGCGGAAAAGTGATTATGACCGTCCATTTTCCGGCTCCTGACTTTATGTTCGGTATCTTACTTGACAACAAATCTGCTGCCGAAGCATCTTCCAAAATTATTGCGCTAAAGCAAAAATTAAAGGATTGCGGGTTTTCATTCGGGGATGTTTTTCCGGTTATTCTCACCGACAACGGCGGCGAGTTTTCGGATGTCTTTACTTTTGAAAACGACTCGGACGGAAATCCCGAATCAAAGATGTTTTTCTGTGATCCGATGTGTTCCTCTCAAAAACCTTTTATTGAGAAAAATCATACTTTGTTTCGTGATATTATACCGACCGGTACTTCGTTCGATCATTTCTCTCAACAAACAGTTGACTTGATTTTTTCTCATGTCAATTCTGTCAGAAGAAATGTTTTCAACGGCAAATCTTCTTATGAAATGTTTTCTTTCCTATACTCCGAAAATCTCGCTTCGGTTTTTAACATCAGCAAAATTGAAGACATATCGGTTGTTCAATCACCTAAGCTTCAATCTTCCGACGAGTTTTTGAAAACTCTTATCTAACCCATCATTTAACATCCCGAATTTGCGCTTTTATTTCCCAATGTTAATTCATCCATAGTGGAATTTACTTTGGGAATTTACGAAAAAGACACATTTTTATGTTATAATGGATTAAATTTCATTTTACATTGATTTTACAAAACATTGATAACAGATTTTAACTTAAAAAGATAGAATACATAAAAAGAAACAGAGGTGAAAAAATTGATTTACTGCATAGAAGATGACAATGGTATCAGAAATTTAATGTTATACACGCTTAACGCATCCGGCTTTGAGGCAAAAGGGTTTGAAGCACCATCTGATTTTTGGAGTGAGTTGGCAATCTCGAAACCCGAATTAATTATCCTTGATATTATGCTTCCGGGAGAGGACGGCATTTCCATTCTGAAAAAACTTCGTTCGGATATTGCTACCTGTGATATTCCGATCATTATGGCAAGCGCAAAAGGTACCGAGTATGATAAGGTGTTGGGACTTGATCTCGGAGCAGATGATTATCTTGCAAAGCCGTTCGGAATGATGGAAATGGTGTCCCGTGTGAAATCTGTTCTTCGCAGAAGCACACCGAAAACCACGACCGTTATGAAATGCGGAAATATTGAACTAAGTGTTGAAAAGCATAGCGTTCAGGTTGACGGAAAGAAAATCGTTCTTACACTAAAAGAATATGATTTGCTCCATCTGTTTCTAAAAAATCAAGGACTTGTTCTGACGAGAGATCAGCTTCTCGAAAAAGTATGGGGACAGGACTTTATCGGAGAAACAAGAACGGTGGACGTTCACATTGGAACACTTCGCACAAAGCTCGGCGATGCGGGCAATCTCATCGAAACCGTGCGAGGTGTAGGTTATAGAATGGAGGCAGGAAAATGACAAAACGGATTTTTCGTTCCATTTGCTTTGTTGCCATAGCAGTGTTTTTTGCTTCACTTGTCCTGATTATGGGTGTGCTTTACAGCTACTTTTCCGATCGTCAGATGAAAAGTCTGAAAACAGAAACAACACTTTGTGCTTCGGCAGTTGAAAAAGACGGACTTGATTACTTAAATACAGTCCCCAACGGGGATTACCGAATCACGTGGATCTCTGCTGACGGTACGGTTTTGTTTGACAATAAGGCGAAAACCGACAAAATGGAAAACCACTTGGAGCGAGAAGAAATAAGAGAGGCACTTGCGACCGGTGAGGGCGAAAGCACAAGGCGTTCCGATACGCTGATGGAAAAGCAGTTATACTCTGCCCAAAAGCTCTCGGATGGAACAATCCTTCGTTTATCCGAATCGTATTTGGCGTGGTGGTCTTTATTCCTTTCCATGCTCCAGCCGATCATCATCGTAATAGCGATCGCAATCGGTCTTTCGCTGTTCCTCGCATACCGTGTGTCACGTCACATTGTGAAACCGCTGAATGAGCTGAATTTAGATGAGCCGAACGCTGAAAGCGTGTATGAAGAAATCACCCCGCTTGTGAATCGTATTGCAAGTCAGCAGCATCAACTGAAAACACAAAAAGCGGCGCTTAAACAAAAACAAGAGGAATTTGATACCGCAACGGGCTATATGAACGAGGGCATCATTCTTTTGTCGGAAAGCGGCGCAATATTGAGCATCAACCATTCTGCCACAAAACTGCTTGGCATCAGTCGGTATTGTGTAGGCAAGGATTTGCTTCTTTTCAATAACAGCTTTGAAATACAGGAATTACTTCGTATCGCAGGCGCAGGCAATCGGACTGAGAAAATCATTCCTATTGCAGAACGTGACTATCAGTTTAACGCCAGCCCGATCATTAATGATAATAAGGTGTCCGGTATTGCGCTGATTATCTTTGATATCACCGAAAAAGAAAAAGCCGAAGAAGCGCGGCGTGAGTTTACTGCGAACGTTTCTCACGAGTTGAAAACGCCACTTCAGAACATATCCGGCAGTGCTGAGCTGTTATCAAACGGTCTTGTAAAAGCAGAGGACGTTCCGAAATTTGCAGAGCAGATTTTCGGGGAATCCAAACGTATGATAACCCTTGTGGAAGATATCATCAAGCTTTCGCACTTGGATGAAGGCGCTGAAGATATGCAGCGTCAATCTGTTGATCTGTATGAACTTGCCGATCTGACGGTTCGCAACCTATCCCCTGTGGCCGAAGCCGCCGATATAAAGCTTTCTTTGAGCGGAGAAAAAGCCGTTATGGAGGGCATACCGCAGTTATTGTCCGGCATTATTTACAATCTCTGCGATAATGCAATCAAGTATAACCGTACCGGCGGCAGTGTGAGCGTGGATGTGAAATCAACCGGCAAAGATGTGGTCTTGACCATCAGCGATACGGGAATAGGTATTCCGCCCGAATCACAAGACCGAATTTTTGAAAGATTTTATAGGGTCGATAAGAGCCGTTCTAAATCGGTCGGTGGCACGGGATTGGGGCTGTCCATAGTCAAGCACTCGGTCAAGCTCCACGGCGGCGAGATTGAACTGCGCAGCGTGGTTGATAAAGGCACAACAATAATCATCACTCTGCCCAAAGAAGGAAAAAGCGAATGACTTATGATGAAATAAAAAACGATGCCACCGTGCGCACCTATGTGAAAGCAGCCGATGACAGTTTGGCAGTACTCGGCTATACCGAGCACAGCTTTGCTCACGTTACAGCGGTAGCAGAAAAGACCGGGTATATTCTCGAAACATTGGGATATCCGTCAAGGATGGTGGAGCTCGGCAAAATAGCAGGGTTTCTGCACGATATAGGAAACCTTATCAACCGTGTAGATCATAGCCAAAGCGGTGGAATTATGGCATTCCGTATACTTGATCATCTGGATTTCCCCCCGGAAGAAATCGCCATAATCGTATCAGCCATTGGGAATCATGACGAAGGAACCGGAGTCCCGGTGAGTCCTTTGGCAGCGGCATTGATCCTTGCCGATAAATCCGACGTTCGGCGCAGCCGTGTAAGGAATACGGAGCTCACGAATTTCGATATCCACGACCGTGTAAATTATTCCGTTACAAAAGCCGAACTGAAAATCAATGAAGCGCATTCACTGATAAAACTGAAATTGCAGGTAGATACTCACGTTGGATCGGTAATGGAATACTTTGAGATTTTTATGGAGCGAATGATTCTTTGCAGAAAAGCCGCTGAAATGCTTGGATTGAAATTCAAACTGATGATCAATGAACAACAACTAATATGATAAAAGCGGGAGCATCACAGACGGTGATGCTCCCGCTTTTTACACGGATTTTACAATGAAAAGATAATGGATTTGATGTTGCGTCATTATAATATCCTTGATCTGAAAAAGAAAGAGTGTGAAATATGGATATTTTCAACGCATTATCAATGATTGGCGGCTTGTGTCTGTTTCTGTTTGGTATGAACCTAATGGGACAAGCACTTGAACGCCGTGCCGGAGGCAAAATGCACTCGGTACTTACAAAAATGACAACACGGAAATTTGCCGGATTTATGACCGGGTGCGGTGTCACCGCCGTCATTCAAAGTTCATCGGCTACTACTGTTATGGTAGTCGGCTTTGTCAACTCGGGGTTGATGACCTTGAAACAAGCCGTCAATGTGATTATGGGTGCCAACGTTGGTACAACGATCACGGGTTGGATTTTGTCGCTCGGCGGTATCAGCGGAAACAGCGTTTGGGTCAGGCTGTTAAAGCCGTCTTCCTTTACTCCGATACTCGCCTTGATCGGCATTATTCTCTATATGTTTACCAAAAAGCGCACAAAGAAAGATACGGGAATGATCCTGCTTGGCTTTGCAACGCTTATGTTCGGTATGGAAACGATGACATCGGCTGTTTCGGGACTTGCCGATGTTCCACAGTTTCAGCAACTGTTCTTAATGTTTAAGAATCCGCTCCTCGGTTTGCTTGCCGGTGCCTTGCTGACAATGGTAATTCAGTCGAGTTCTGCGTCGGTCGGTATTTTGCAGGCACTCGCTATGACCGGTCAGGTTTCTTACGGTGCGGCAATTCCTATTGTAATGGGCGATGCAATCGGTACTTGCGTTACCGCAATGCTATCCTCCGTCGGTGCAAAAAAAGAGGCGAAACGAGCCGCCGTGGTACATCTGCTCTTTAACATTATCGGTGCATCCGTTTGGCTTGGAATCTATGCACTGATCCGTGCAATCTTCACACCCGCTATACTCGACAGTTCAGCTTCACTTGTAGGTATTGCCGTTGTGAATACTGCGTTCAAGGTGCTTTCTACAATGCTTCTTCTCCCGATGTCCTCGATGCTTGAAAAACTTGCGGTCAAAATCGTTCCCGATGCCAAATATGAAGAAAAGACCGTCAAACTCGATAACAGACTTCTTGTGACTCCTCCGCTCGCTCTCGGTCAGGCGCGTGCCGTCGCTGTCGAAATGGCAGAAAAAGCAGTTGAAGCACTGAAAAATGCTATTGGCACTTTTACCGGATATTCAGGCGAAAAAGCAACGCAAATCCGAAATGATGAAGCTATCTGTGATGAGTTTGAAGATACACTCGGTACATATCTCATAAAATTGAGTGCAGAGCAGCTCGGTCAAAAGGAAAGCGAAGAAGCAACGGCACTCCTCAAAGTAATCGGAGATTTTGAACGCATTTCCGACCACGCAGTCAATATTTTGGAATCGGCAGAAGAACTTCGTGACAAAAACCTTACGCTTACCGAAGATGCGCTGAAAGAATATGATGTCATTACAGCAGCAGTCAGTGAGGTGCTTGATTTAACCTTGTGCGCATTTCAAAACAGCGATTCCACAGTTGCCAAAACCGTTGAGCCTCTTGAACAGGTCATTGACGCTTTGAAAGAGCAGCTCCGCACAAACCACATCCTTCGTATGCAGGACGGAAAGTGCACGGCACAGGTCGGTTTTGTTTGGGCGGATATTCTGACTAATTTAGAGCGTGTAAGTGACCATTGTTCCAATATTGCCGGATGTGTTATTGATACCTCAGAGCATAACTTGAATGTGCACGAGTCCTTGCGGAAAATACGGCGAGGTAATGAAAAATACGACGAATTGTTTAGACAATTCTCGAAAAAGTACACCTTGCTTGGGTAAAGAAATAACAAAAAGTAAAAGCGGCAGGACCTCAAAAATCCTGCCGCTACCTTTACGCATAGATCAACTCGTTATTTAAGATTTCTGTTGCTGTTTCCCTTATGGCGTTCATCTCCTGTACCCAACGCATTTGATTTTCCGATTTTAGTGTTTCCGTGATACCTTCCTTTTCGGCAAGTTCTTTTACCAGCCGAAAGAACATATCCTCTGCCTGTTCGTTCAGTTCAGCAAGATAGTTGTTGAGCTTTCCGCTAAGAAGTAGGCTATTATACAGCCCTTTCTGATGTTCACGGATATACCGCAGATGCCACTGTCCCCATACGCCGATAAGCTGCTGTCCTTTCTCTGGGATCATCCGGCAGGGAATGTAGTAATCGCCTTGCAGCTCGTACCAAAGGTCGTTGTTTTCATCATAAATGTACTTGTTCATATTCAAAATCCTCCGTATAATTAGTTCGCGTATATGCCACAGTTTCCCGGCTGCCACATGTTGTTATATTGTTTTACCAGATTTTTCTGCCCTTGCTTTTGCCCTTATGAGGTGATGAGGGCAAGGGTAACATCATGTGAAACCGTATAACGGCAACGGGTGAGCAAACTGCGAAAAATCCTTTATTTTCAAGGATTTTGGAGGATTTTATTAACGGCTTATAACAGCCGCTAAACATTTAAGATTTTGATAGATTCAAATTCTGATTTGTCCGCACCTGTAACGGGCATCGGATTTTGCCGCACAAAATCCACACCCCGAAAAACATCCCGATCACACTCCTGCAAAACCATGTCCGGCCCTTCTGCGCGGACAACAGAAATGCCGGGGCGGATATCCGCCCCGGCGCAGTTTAAACAGGGAAATGGATCACTTCGCAGCGGAAACTGCGGTGACGTGCGGCTGCACGCCTTCATACCAGTACAGGAAGCCTTCCACGTCGATCTTGTCGCCGATCTGAAGGGCCTGAACAGCCTTGTAAACGTCGGTGTTCATGTCGCAGAGATAGGACTCCACGGTGAAGGTGTAGGTCGTGCCGTCAAGGGAAACGTTGAAGTACAGGTCGTCGCCCTCCTGGCCGGAGCCGTCCCACTTGTAGAGGAAAGCGGCGCCGTCGCCGGCGTCCTCAACGGTCAGGCCCTTGAAAGCGACCTTCGTGTTCTGACGATCGATGAGGCTCTCGCTGGCCAGCTCGCCGGTGGCGTCGAAGGGCTCGGCAATGTAGCTGCCTTCTTCGATCTCGAGCGTGGCGTCAACGATCTCGACCTCGCCGGACCACTCGGACTTGTAGCCGGTGACCTTGATCTTCTGACCGGTCACGAGCTTGTCATAGACGTCCTGCGGGCAGGCGCAGTCGTAGATGAAGTAGCCGCCGTCCTTGTCCTGCGTGTACAGGGTGGCCTTGTCTTCCCACCAGGACTGCTTGCCCTGCACGGAGGTCTCGACAACGACCTGCGTGTCGAGCTCGGCAGCAGCATACTCGGCGTAGGTCATGACACCCTCGCCCTTGACATCGGCCGCAGGAGCATTGGCCTCGGCGTTGTTCGCCTCGGGCTGCTTGTCGCCGCCGCAGGCGGCAACGGACAGGGCCAGAACGACCGCGAGCATAAGAACCAGAATCTTTTTCATTTTTTCTTCTCCTTTTGCATTCAATAGTTCTTTCAAAACGAATCCCCAGTTTTCGTGCAAATGGCATTATAGCAACTTGTCCGGGACAATTCAAGTATTTATCGTGTTTTGCGGCGTTTTTTTGCGCGGATGAGTCCGCCGAAAAAGAAGACACCGATGAGCAGCCACACAACGCCCAGAACGGTGAGCAGGGCGACGGCCGGCTTCGGCAGAGGGCCGAGATCGCGGTCTGCCTCGCCCGCGGCGCTTTTGCCGCTGCCGTCGAGGCGGTAGAGGCTCGTCA
>JAZRXH010000047.1:0-38025 GCA_045600125.1 Eubacteriales bacterium
CAAGAAGTACGGCGTGGATACCAACATCGGCGACACGAGAAGCGTTTCCGGTATCTTCCGTGCCCTTCGCAACATTCCCCTTATGCTGGATATCTGCCGCGACATCGAGAAGTACTGCCCGAAGGCGGTGTTCCTCAACTACACGAACCCCATGGCGATGCTCTGTAAAGCCATGCAGAGCAGCTCGGATATCGAAGTGACGGGACTTTGCCACAGCGTGCAGGGCACAGCCGGGATGCTCGCCGATTGGCTGGGCGTTCCGAAGGACGAGCTGGACTATATCTGTGCCGGCGTCAACCATCAGGCGTTTTATCTCAAATTCGAGCATGACGGCAAGGACCTTTATCCGCTGCTCCGCAAAAAACTGGAGGATCCGGAATTCTATAACAAGGAAATCGTCCGCAACGAGATGTTCCTCCACCTCGACTACTATCCCACTGAATCCAGCGGTCATAATTCCGAGTACAACCAGTGGTTCCGCAAGCGCCCCGACCTTATCGAAAAATACTGTACCCACGGCACCAACTGGAACCCCGGTCTTTACGCCTTCTCGCTGAATTCCCGTCTGGAGCGAAGAGAAAAGTGGAGAGACGAGCTGCGTGAATGGGCGGAGAAGTTCGGGAAAGAGCCGGATCTTGCCCGCAGCGGAGAGTACGCCGCCAATATCTTCAACGCCCGTTTCGGCGATCATACTCCCTTTGCCTTCAACGGGAACGTGCTGAACGACGGCTGTATCACAAACCTTCCCGCCGACGCCTGCGTGGAGATCCCCGTCGTGGCAGACAGAGCCGGTATCCACAAGCAGTTCGTGGGTGCTCTTCCCCGTCACCTCGCCATCCTCGTAGGTACGACGGCGGGCGTGGAAACGCTGACGGTTGAGGCTGCCATGGAAAAGAATAAGCGCAAGGCATTCCAGGCGGTCTGCCTCGATCCGCTGACCAGTGCCGTCTGCAGCCTCGACGAGATCCGCCGCATGGTGGACGAGCTCTTCGACAGAAACAGCGATTTCCTCGGCGATTACACCTGATTTGCGGCTCGTTCCGGCTTATTCTGTATCGTTTTTGCAAAACATTTTTCGCTTTTGCCATTGCTTTTCTCCTGCTTTGACAGTATAATGCTCTTGTTCCCGGTAATGCGGGATTGATAATGTTGTCAAAGGAGGAATCATCATGGATTTCAGCGGAAAAAGCGTCATCGTGACCGGCGCTTCCATGGGTGTCGGCAAGGCGACAGCCATAAAATTTGCTTCTCTCGGTGCGGACGTGGCGATTGCGGACGTCAAGGAAGAGGAGCTCGAAAAGGTTAAAGAAGAGGTCGCTGCCTACGGGCACAGAGTCCTTTCGTATATCTGCGACGTCAGCGACGAGGCGAGAGTCCGGGAAGTGGCATCGTCTGTCCTTCATGAGTTCGGAAAGGCGGACGTCCTTGTCAACAACGCAGGCGTTTGGAGAAGATGGAAGCCCTTCCTCGAGACCGACTCGACCATGTGGAAAAGCTACATCGGCGTGAATATTCTCGGCACCATGTACTTCACCCATGCGATCCTTCCCTCCATGCTGGAAAACGGAAGCGGCTCGATCATCAACCTCGGCTCGGTAGCGGGCGTTTACGGCAATGCCAATATGGCGGACTATTCCGCAACGAAGGGCGCCGTGATCTCCTTCACCAAAGCCATCGCCAAGGAGGTCGCCGCAAAAGGCGTCCGTGTCAACAGCGTATCCCCCGGTACCTGCGCAGATCAGTACGATACGCCCAAGGCAAATCCCAATATGTGCTACATGGAAAGAAGCGGCGCTCATACCGAGTACGCCAACATGATCGCCTTCCTCGCAAGCGATGAGGCAAGCTATATTTCCGGTCAGGACATTCAGGTGGACGGCTGCCGGAAGCACATCTGAGCATTTTTCAAAGTCAAAATAACAGACAGATATCTGTCCCGTGCCGCATAATCGGTGCGGGGCAGATTTTTTGCCTTCCGGTTGACAAAGCGCAGTGCCTGTGTTAAAATACCCGCAGTAGCTTTACTCTCAACGCTGATATTTCCGGACGGAAAAAGTCCGATGAAAGGTGCGAATAAACATGCCCGATAACAGAAAAGTAAGAATCAGCGCCGATTTCGAAAAGATTACCGGAAAAATCAAGCCCATGCACGCCGTGGGACAGCCGCCTATGTCGCTGTGGCAGGTAAGGACCGACCATTTCCACTATCTCACCGAGGCGAATATCCCGTACTCCCGTCTTCACGATATGGGAGGACGGTACGGAGCGGGCGTTTATGTCGATATCCCCAATATCTTCCGCAATTTTGACGCTGACGAAAACGATCCCGCCTCCTACGATTTCACCATGACAGACCGCCTTCTTACCGGACTTGCCGACGCCGGCGTCGAGCCGTTTTACCGCCTCGGCGTCACTATTGAAAACGACGCATCCATAAAATATTTCCGCATAACGCCGCCTGCGGATTTCCATAAGTGGGCACGGATTTGCGAGCATATTGTCAGACACTACAACGAGGGCTGGGCGGACGGCTACACGCTCGGCATACGCTATTGGGAGATCTGGAACGAGCCGGAGGGCGATATTCTGGACGTCCGCAGCAACTGCATGTGGCGGGGAAGCGCCGAGGAGTATTTCCGGCTGTATGAAATCTGCGCAAAGCACCTGAAAAATTGCTTCGGCGACAGCATCTCGGTGGGCGGCTATGCCTCCTGCGGCTTCTACGGCTGTGACGCCGACCCGGAGGGAACGGGACTCTGCGAAGCACCGAAGAACGTCTACGAAGGCTTTATCGACTTTTTTCACCGGTTTCTTGCCTATATTTCCTCGGAAGAACACAAAGCGCCTCTTGACTTCTTCTCCTGGCATTCCTATGCCACAGTGGCGGAAACGGTGAAGCATGAAAGATACTGCCGGAAGGTCCTCGAAAAGTACGGCTTCGGCAGCGTGCCGGACTTTCTTGACGAGTGGAACACCTGCCACGACGACGAAAGATTTTATCACGGCGCCGCTGCCAAGGCGCTCGGTATGATGCTCGCCATGCAGAAGGAAAAGATCGCCATGCTCAACTTCTACGACGCCAGCATGGGACTGATGACCTATTCCGGGCTTTTCAACGGCGAGACCCACAAGCCTTACCCTACCTACTTCGCCTTTATGTCCTTCGGAAACCTCTACCGTCTCGGATGCGAATGCGAAAGCAGCTCGGACAACGATGCCGTTTACGTCTGCGCCGGGTGCGGGAAGGGGAGAGGCACACTTCTTATCGCAAACCTCAACGAAGCGGCGACCGAGGCGGAAATCGCCGTTTCCGGCATAGCGGACGGGGATCACGAGATCCTCTCCATCGACGATACCTATACCTATTCGCCCACGGGAAGAAAGATCAAGGACGGAAAACTGATACTTCCCGCCATGAGCTGTACTGAGATCCGTTTCTCCACGCTGTAAAAAATTACCCGATGAAAAAGAGCCTCTTTTTCGTCGGGTATCTTTGTCTTATTCCGTATCAGGCAGGAAGCTTTTATAATCCCTTGGCGATATTTTCGGGCATTACGAACGTAACGTTGCCGATGGTCCGCAGGTAGCTTGCGGGGCGAAGGGAGGAGATCTCATCGTGGAGTACACGCTTGAAGATGCCGTGCTGCCAATCACGGTTCAGGGCGATGTAAACACGGCGGGACGCAAGGATCTGCTTCATGCCCACGGTGATGCACCATTTCGGCATGCCGGCAATGTCACCTCGCAGATAACCGTTGGCGTTGATGGTCCTCGTTTCACGGGTAATGGGCAGTACACGGGTGCCAAGGGTCGGGAACGCCGGATCCTCTTCTTCCGGAGGCTCGTTGAAGGCGATGTGTCCGGTAATGCCGAGACCGCCGAGACACAGATCTGCGCCGCCAAGACCTGCGATCTTTTCGTCATATTCTTTTTCGTGACCGGGTTCGGGGAAAAAGCGGTGATCCTCTGCCATGACAAGCTCGGGATCGACAAGCCGGTAAAATTCTTCGTTCATGCGCTTGCGGAAGCTCAGCGGGTCATCCTCGGCAATGGCTTCGGTAGGCGTGACGAGGTATTCGTCCATGTTGAAGAAATACACGTCTTTCAGAGAAACACGCAGAGTATTGACCATCTGCGCCAAAAGCGGGTATTGTGCGGTGGGACCCACGGGCACGATCATGACGGTCTTTTTACCGGCACGGTTGTTTTTCACGATCTCGTCGAGCATGGTCAGAGCCATGTCAAAGTAAACGTCCCACTCGGTTTTTACGGTTTTTATCTGTATTCCGGACATTGTATGTTCCTGCCTTTCGCTGTTTTTATTCAGTATAGCATACTTCTTCCGCAAGTTCAATGGAATAAAACGAAATTGATTTGGATTTTTCTCTTTTGAAAAACGGTTCTTTCCGCTTTGAGAAGACACCGGAGCCGTGGGGACGGGAAAACGACTATCCCCAAAAAGCAAAAAGAACGGCAGAAAGCTGCCGTTCTCAAGCCGTCTTTATCGCCTTTGCGGATGTTTTTGCTATCACATGACCGTTCTTCCTTATGCCCGGGAATAGTCCCGTGAGTAGAAGGGAACCTCCTCCGCCTTCCCGGCGCTTTCCGCGGCTCTTGCAAGCGAAAGACTGTGCAGAATAAGACCGGGGTCCTGTGCTGCTTTCCGTGCGAAGGAGGAAAGATCCTTTTCAAAGCTGTCGAACATTTTCAGCTCCGTGTCGGAATCGTTCTGTATTTCGAGAGAAACCGAATCGCAGACATAAAGGGGCAGCTCGGTCAGGAAACGGCGGATGCCGCCTTCTTTTTCGAGCTCGTCCAGACCGAAGCAGTCGTTTACCTCGTAACGCACCTCGGAACCGTTTATGTCGAAGCGCCCGAGAGCGTCCTCGTACTTCCGGAGAATACCGATGCTGCGGATCAGCAGCTCGGAAAGCGGAGCGGATTCCAGCGTCAGTACCGTTTTTCCCTGCCTTGCCGATGTTCCGTTCTCGAAAAAGCCGCCTGCGTTTATTCTTCTGCTTTCTGCGTATGTCATACGATCACCGTTCCTTTCCGGTTTCTGCTTTTTCCTTCGGGACTTTTGTCCGCCGTTTTCTTCTCTGAAACGATACTATCACAAGAAAACTCCGATTGCAAGCGCAAATCGCGTTTTGCCCCTTGAGGTGTCGCCAAGTGACGACACCTCGTGATAAAATTCCTCTTTTTTCGTCTTTTTTTGCGCTTTTCACCTTGCATTTGCAAAGCGGGTGTGTTATGATGAATGTGTTATGATATAGCCGTTTGAAATCAAGATGCCGTGAAAGGAAGGACCGAAATGCCGAGCACCGGAAACGCCAAAGAAAACGCCAAAGAAAACGCCAAAGAAAATGCCAAAAGAAGGATACTGTACCTGCGGAGCCTGCTCCTTGAGAACACCGACGAAAACCACCCCTTGACGACCAACGAGATATCCCGCCTCATGACGGAAAAATACGGCATCGGGATGCACCGCACCACCGTCGGTGCCGATATCGAGGATCTGAAGGCGTGCGGGCTGGACGTCTATACCGAAAAGTCCACTCAGAACCGCTACTTTGTGAATTCGAGGATCTTCGACCTGCCGGAGCTGAAAATGCTCATCGACGCCGTGGAGGCATCGAAATTCATCACCGAGAAGAAAAGCCGGGAGCTTGTGAAAAAGCTGAGCTCTCTTGCGGGGGTACATCGGGGCGCCGAGCTGAAAAGAAATCTCTATACCGAAAAGCGGCTGAAAAGCGCCAACGAAAAGCTGTACTACATCGTCGACGCCGTGAACGAAGCCATCAACACCGGGAAGAAGATCGAATTCCGCTATTTCCGCTACGATGCCGGAAAGAACAAGATCCTCAAGCACGGCGGCGATTCCTATGTCATCAGCCCTTACGTGCTCACCTGCGACGGAGATTATTACTACGTGGTCGGCTTCTCGGAAAGAAGAGACGCCGTCTGCAATTTCCGGGTAGACAGGATCTACGCAAGACCCACCGTCCTTTCCGAGGCTGCAAGACCGAAGGACCGGGACTTCGACGTCGCCGACTACATCAATTCCAACTTCCGCATGTTTGCGGGGAAGCGGGAAACGGTGGAGCTTCTGTGCGAGAACAGCGTCATGAACCCCATCATCGACCGCTTCGGCGAAAATGTCCGCACCGTGAAAAAGAACAAAGAGCAATTCTACGTCACTGCCGACGTGGCGCTGAGCCCCATGTTTTACCGCTGGGTCTTCGGCTTCGACGGGAAGGTGATCATTACGTCCCCCGAAAGCGTGAAAAAAGAGTACGCCGAAATGCTTTCGAGGGCTGTTCGGAGCGTATCGGAGGAAAAGCCGGAAAAGGATTGAACCGGAAAGTAAAATGTACACATTAACTGCCCGAATGTACAAAACCTACTACAAAAACTATTGATTTTTTGTAATATATGTGGTATAATGAATCATCTGAATGTTTTCGGAGTCGTAGGCTTCGGACGAAAGGAAGGTTTTACTATGAAAATGACCCGGATCACGTCGGTCGTTCTTGCGGGACTTCTCGCAGTTTCTGCCGCCGTATTCACTTCCCCCGTGACTTTGGCGGATGATGACAGCGTTTCCGCTCCTTATGCGGTAGACTTCTGCCGCGGCATCGCCGACAGCAAGGCTGTGGGCACGGTCGACCTTTCCGCTACGGTAGACGGCAAGAAGGTCGTCAAGATCACGCCCGACCCCACCGGCGCCGATGCGGAGACCATGAACATCGTTCTCGATGCATACGGTATCGACAACAAAAAATTCGATCTTGATACCTATCGTTATGCTACCGTTGAGTACAAGTACGACACACAAAGCCCGAGCTATGACGGCGCCATGATCATGAGAGTCCTCCCGAGCCAGATGGGCATGTCCGGCGACGCAAGACTGACGTCGGTCAACACCGTCAAGGCGGGCGAATGGAGCAGCTGCACCTTTGACCTTGCTCCCGCCATTGAGAAGCTCACCGCCGGTGAATCGCATATTCTCTGGCAGTTCCACTTTATGCCCTTCGGCGACGCCAAGGCGTCGAAGCTCACAAGGGATGACGTTCTTTACATCGGGAACTTCACCTTCTCCGCGGAGGCTCCCGAGGGAGTCGAGGTGAAGGAGACCCTCGTGACCCGTCCTCCCGTATCTGCCGTCGGCTCTGCCGGCGCTGTTTCCGCTTCCAGCTACACCGCTCCCGAGGGCAGTGCGTCCTTCGCTTATGCGGATAATATCTGCCGGGGCATCACCGACCGCAAGGACGTAGGTACAGCCGAGGTCGGCTTCGACTACAACGGCAAAAAGACGGTCAAGCTGACACCCAACCCCGAGGGCGCTGACGCTTCCTCAAACTACATCAATCTGGATGCATACGACGTTGCCTCCAAAAACTTCGACCTCGACAAGTACAAGTACGTCGTTATCGAGTACAAGTACGACACCAAGGAGCCTTCCTACGAGGGCGAGATGCAGCTGAACCTCCTCAAGAACAAGGTAGGTCTTACGTCCACCCTCAGCTTCAAGTCCAACGAGAAGGTGGAGCCCGGCGATTGGAATGTATGCACCTTCAACATCGGAAGTCTGGTTGCGAACAGCCTCGTTGACGGCGAGAGCCATATCCTCTGGCAGTTCCATTTCATGCCCTTCGGCAGCGCCAAAGCGAATAAGCTCACGTCGGACGACGTGATTTATATCGGCAACATCACCTTTACCGAAGAAAACCCCTTCCCCGACAGAAAGTACGCCGTTGAATTCTCCGGCGGCGGCGCAACGGAAGGCACGGCTCCCGAGACACTGTATCTTTCCGAGGGCGAGACCTTCACGCTTCCTCCCTGCACCTACGAGCTCGGCTCTGCCGTATTCCAGGGCTGGGTAAACAGCAACAAGGCGGATTCCCTCTATCAGCCCGGCACCGAGATCACCGTCAGCGACGGCAACCTGATCTTCTTCCCGAAATGGAGTATGAAGGGCGACAGCCGTGAGGTGCTTTCTCTCGACTACCCGAGCTATTACAACGGCATCATCGACAAGAACCTCCGTTACTTCGATATCTCCCTTGCGGACGAGAGCGTAACGGTGGACGGTCTTACCGCCATCATGGCACAGCCCAACCCCAAGGCGGAGACCGGTAAGTACTTCGGCTTCGACGGCTGGTCCTTCTCCGGCGCCGGCATCGACACCACCAAGTACAACTATGCGGCGATCCTTTATAAGTTCGATACCGCAAGAGAGCATAAGGACTTCCATACCCAGCTCAGAGTCCTCAAGGGCGGCTATAACAAGAGCCTTTATCTTACCAGTGACGACGAGCTGAAATACGGCAAGTGGGACATCATCACCTACGATATGACCAAGTATGCGGAATTTATCGACCCGAGCAGCCCCATTATCAACCATATCCACGTGCTTCCCTTCGAGGAAGGCAAGATTCTGGAACTGGACGAGGGCGATACCTTCTACCTCTCCAAGATCATGTTCTTTGAGAAGAAGCCCGACAACGTCACCGCTCACTCCAGCTTCATCGGCGGTTACGGCGACGGCACCTTCCGTCCCTCCAACACCATGACCAAGGCGGAGGCCTGCACCATCGTTACAAGACTTCTCACCAGTGAAGCCGCCGTCAAGGGACAGTTCACCTCCTCCTTTGCCGACGTTCTTCCCGGCAGCTGGTACTATGACAACATCGCGTACCTCGAAAGCCTCGGACTCCTTTCCGCTTACAGCGGCAACTTCGGTCCCGACGACAACATCACGAGAGCCGAATTCGTAGAGCTTATCTATAATATCGGACTCCTTTCCGGCGGCGACAGCACCCGTACCTTCACCGACGTGGACGCATCGCATCCGAGATACAACGTGATCATGGCGGCTGCAAAGTCCGGTCTTGTGGGCGGTTATAAGAATGCGGACGGCGTGACCTACTCCTTCCAGCCCGACGCCACCATCACCCGTGCCGAGGTGGTCAAGGTCATCAACAACGCCTACGGCAAGAAGCTCTATAAGAACGAATACATCGCAAAGTTTGATGCGGCTCCCCTCTTCTCCGACGTAGGACTCGATCACTGGGCATATATCGACATCACCGAAGCCGCTATCCCCCACGGAACTTACGAAAGCAGTGAGGAAGGAGAGGAATGGTTCTATATGTCTACTCCTAACGTACCGGTCGATTACGAATCCGGCATTGTAAAGCTCGCCGAGGTCGAAGAGCTCAGCGCAGTGCGTAAGGCAGAGATCCTCGCTACTCCCGACAAGCTCGCCGAAACTGTCACGGGTACAAAGTATTACGTATCCGAAAACGGTGACGATGCGAACGACGGTCTGTCCCCCGAAAAGCCCTGGAAGACCCTTGGCAAGGTAAGCTCCGCAAAGCTTTCGAAGGGCGACGGCGTCTTCTTCGAGAGAGGCTCGATCTTCAGAGGCAACCTTGCCACAAAGTCCGGCGTTTCCTACGGTGCTTACGGTGAAGGCGCAAAGCCCATGCTTACACGTTCTCCCGAAAACGGCGCAAGCGAGGACAGCTGGACCCTTGTGGACGGCACCACCAATGTGTGGAAGTTCTACAAGCCCATTCAGGACGTTGGCAGCGTTGTTGTCGATAAGGGCGAAGGCGAATTCATCATGGAAAGAGCGAACATCTCCTACAATACCTCCGACAAGAAGTATTACCTGAACGGTAATGCGGCTCTTCCCTTCGACCACAGGACAGACCTTGAAAACTATACCGTGGCTCACGAATTCACCTCTGCCGATACCGCTGCCACCGCACCGCTCTATATGCGCTGTGACGACGGCAACCCCGGTAAGGTATTCAAATCCGTCGAATTTATCGTAGGCGGCGGTCACGTTATCTCGGCTGTCTCCGCGGTTACCATCGACAACCTCTGCATCAAGTACGGCGCCCGTCACGGTATCGGTGCCGGAACCGTCAGCGACCTCATCATCACCAACTGTGAGATCGGCTGGATCGGCGGCGGCTCGCAGAATATTACCAACAACGGCGGCATGCTCACTCCCGGAAGATACGGTAACGGTATCGAGGTATACGGCGGCTGCGACAACTACGTAATCGACAACTGCTACGTATATCAGTGCTTCGACGCCGGTATCACCAACCAGTATCAGAAGGGCGGCGCCGATTCCATCATCGAAAAGGACGTCACCTTCTCCAACAACCTCATCGAATACTGCTGCTACAACATCGAGTACTTCATGGGTGTGGCAGACGTAGCCGCAACAAGACTCCTTCAGAACGTATTGTATGAGAACAACATCCTCCGCATGGCAGGCTACGGCTGGGGCAGAGTCAACCCCACCAACTCCGCCGACATCAAGGGTTGGGATCACTACAATATGGCAGACGGCTTTGTGATCCGTAACAACATATTCGACAGAGCGTACGGCGACCTCCTTCATATCGGTGTTCAGCAGTACGGCTGGTTCCCGCGTTTCAGCGGCAACACTTACATCCAGTACAACGGCGGCAACCTCGGACATATCGGTCAGAACGCTACTTCGCTGATGAAGTACGACGCTTCCGTTTCTTCGACCGTTACCAATACGCTGAATGAAATGGATGCAGGTATCTTCTTCCTCAAAAAGCCCGAATGATCTCATAGCACGGCGGCTTTGACGGGAAACGTTCAGGACACCCGTCAAGGAAGAAAGAAAGGTTGATTCAGTCTGCGCAAAAGCGCCCCGGCAGGTTTTTGGCTTGTCGGGGCGTTTCTCTTTGAGCTTTGTGAGAGCTTCAAGAACGGTATGGACGTTTATGACTCGGAGAGCTGTATCTTTCTTACGGCAAGAGCGATGAATTCGGAGTTGGTTGGCTTTATATCCTTTTCGCCCGGATCGTAACCGAGAAGTTTTTGAATCTCTTCTGCAAATTGTCTGTCGTACCACAGCTTCTCAATGGCATGCCGTATGCTGCGCTCGACGCAGGTGCTCTTGGTGCCGTATACATTTGCTATGGCGGGATACAGCTTTTTCGTGACCGAAAGAAGAAGCTTCGGAGAATCCAGCGTAATGCGGATCGCCGTGCTCAGATAGAAATAGCCGCTGATGTTGACGGGGATTCCCACCATTTGCAAAAGACGTGTGATCCGGATATCCGTGAAACGGTCGGTATTTTCGTCACGATGGAGGGGAGCGCCGACGTCCTTCACATTCTCGCAGGCGCTGTTTTCAAAAAGTGCGGAAATCATTGCCGCTGCCTCCTCCGGATGGCATGGCTTCAGGATACAGTTGTCTGCGCCCGCTCCCAGAGCCGCCGTAATGAAGGACGCATTTTTCGGAAAGGCGACAAGGATGATTTTTGTGCTTGGCGAAAGGCTCTGCCGTATGATCCGTATGACATCGCCGATCTCATCCCCGAACAGCTCCGTGTCGAGAACTACGATGCCCGGCATCGTGTACAGAATGTTCCAAAGCGTCGAAACGCCGTTTTCACCTTCGCCGACGATCGTAAATCCGTTGTTTTTCATCTGATGTGCGAACGCCTCTCTGAATGAAAAGTCTGCGTCGGCAAGGAAAACCGTTCTGTGCATGTTTTTGCATCTCCTTACTATTTATTTTTGATTTACCGATATTTTGACGGCGGCATTGCAGAATTTGCCTTTCCGCCCGGGGGTGCTCTGACATTTCCGATATGAATGGAATGCGTTTGTTAGTACAACTGTTATAATTTTAGCATAACTTTACTGAATTGTCAATATGCTAAGTTAAATTTATCGAAATTTATTTATTTTTATCTGCGTTTTATGCAAAAAGCGCAGGAAAATGCGGCAATTCGCTGCTTCTTTTGGAGGAAACGGCTTGCCGGAGCGTATTCACAGCAGCTGTCCTGTCCGAAAATGCGGATTTTGTTACGGAACCGATCGGACAAAATGCGTCATCGGTCAAGAGAATGGTGGTATTTTGCTTCAAAAAAGAATTCCCTAATTTGTGTAATATGACGAAAATTAATTATCCTATTGCAAATTGATAAAATATGTGATAAAATACAACTGTGAGTTTGTGGGCGTACGCCTGCGAACGAAAATACTTATTAAGGAGAAGAATCCATGAAAAACACAAAGAGAATTTTCGCTCTCCTTCTCTCCGGCGTGCTTCTTGCAAGCTCTCTCGTAGCCTGCGAAGAAAAGCCTGCTGTAGATGAAGGAAACGAAGGCGGCGAAGTAGTCGAAGGCGGCGAAGAAGGCGGCGAAGGCGGAGCAGTCGAAGAAGCCAAGTTCGAAGTTCCTGCAGGCGTTGCCGAAGGCAAGACGTTCGATATGTACTTTGCACTTCCCACTGTAAGAAACTCCTACATTGCAGAAGAAGAGACCGGCGACCTTATCAACGATTCGGTTTTCGAAAGAAACGCACTTGTTAAGGAGCATACCGGCGCAGACCTCAACTTCGTTTGCACCACTCTTTCTTCCAGCGGTTCGGATCAGTCTACAGAGACCGCTAACATCCGTACCCTCATTCAGGCAGGCGACGATACCTACGATGCTTACATCCACGTACAGCACACCGGTATGCCTACCCTTATCGAAGAGGGTATGTTCGTAGACTGGAACACCATTCCCTACGTTAACATCAACAATCCCTGGTGGTACTCCAACGTGCAGAGAGATATCTGCTTCGGCAACAAGATTTTCTGCATGACCGGTGACTACAACCTTTCCTCTTTCTCCAACTCCGAATGTATCATCTTCAACAAGACCATGTGCGACGAGCTCGGTCTTGAATATCCTTACCAGATGGTATTTGACGGAACATGGACCCATGACAGATTCGTAGAGTACATCCGTGCAGCCGTTAAGGACCTCAACGGTGACGGCGTTATGGATTACGACAACGACAGATACGGCTTCGCAGGCTGGCAGTATGAACAGCTCCAGGCTCTGTACTGCGGTTACGGCGGCGAATGCATCACCAAGGACGACAACAATCTTCCTATCCTCAACGTCGACAACGAGCTCACCTACACCATCGTTGACAAGATGCTTGAGATCTTCGACGGCGAAGGCGCATTCTTTGAAGGCAAGACCTACGGTCTCGAGGACAACATGTTCAAGGAAGGCAGACTTCTCTTCAACGACTCCTTCCTCTCCTTCGTTCCCGGCACCCGTAACTACGAAGACATCGACGTAGGCTTCGTTCCGTATCCTAAGCTCAACGAAGAGCAGGAAGAGTACTACTCCAGAACAGCGAACGTTTCCGGTCTTACCTACATCCCCGTTACCAATACCGACCTCGAAATGACCGGTGCGGTTCTCGAAACCATGGCTTACTACTCCAGCCAGGTTCTCCTTCCTACCTACTTTGATATCATCCTTACCGTTAAGTCCACCCGTGACGTTGAATCCGAGGATATGATCCCGATCATCAAGAATTCCTCCAGATTCCTCGATCAGGTTATCGGCTTCAACGGCTCCAACATCGTTACCGCTAAGAACGGCAACACTCTTGCTTCTCTTATCGCTTCCAACAAGGACGCTTGGGAAGAAAAGATCGAAACCCTTAAGGAAATCTACGTTGGCTGATTTCTTTTGACAACTGAATTACTTTAAGGTAAAAAGGCCGGGAGAAGAAATTCTCCCGGTCTTATTTTTGTCCTTGTGTGTTTTAGTGAGGTAAGAGAAAATGCGATGTGTGATCCCCTCTGCGCCTCGAAAAAAGCAAAACAAATCCCCGCTTTGGTCAGGCAGCGGGGAGCCCCCGCGGGCAGCAGGGAGCCCCCGCGGGCAGCAGGGAGCCCCTGCGGGCAATTCGAGAATGCACCATAGGTTAAAACATAACCCCAGATACCCGAAACTATCCCCGTTTTGCCGCCATAAATCCGAGCGGCAAAACTCGGAGCATTTTCCAAGACCTGAAATTCACCTCTGTTGCGGCGGCGCTTTATGCCGCAACAGACAGTAGTCAACCACCCTTTAGCCCTAAAAAAGAAACGTGGCAGTCCGTATTGACTGCCACCGAGTAAAAGTTTTCGCCCGCCTTTTTCAAAAGGGCATGGAGCCCCTGCGGGCAAATCGGGAATGCACCTCAGACTAAATGGCAAGTTCCGTTGCCCGAGTATCATTCCGTTTTGCCGCCTTAAATCCGAGCGGCAAAACTCGGAGTTTTCACAAAGTCATGCCCCACCTCTGTTGCGGCACCGCTTTCCTGCCGCAACAGACAGTAGTCAACCACCCTTTAGCCCCAAAAAAGAAACGTGGCAGTCCGTATGGACTGCCACCGAGTAAAAGTTTTCGCCCAGCCTTTTTCAAAAGGCTGGCGATGGGGTGCAGGGGGCGAGGAGCCCCCTGCATTATAATTATTACTTCAGCTTCTCGACCATGCGGGCGGCGATGAGGAGCGCCTGCTCACGGGTAGTGTTGGCGTAGCCGGAGGCTTCCTCTTCGGGGGTAGTGTTCTGCGGAGCGAACATATTGCTGCCCACGCCCTTGATGATCTCGTTGGCGCTCATGAAGTATACGCTGTCCTTTGCCCAGTCGGAGATCATTGCGTCGTCGGCGAAGGGAGCGGGGCTCGTGTAGAGTGCCTTGAACTTGGAGGTATAGCTGCTGTCGGTCTTGAGCGTCCAGCCCTCGAGCTTGATCTTCTTGTAGACTCTTGTCAGCATCGTTGCCGCCTGCTCCCGTTCGAGGAGAGCGTCCGGCTCGAAGGTCGTGGAGCTTGTGCCGTTGACCGCACCGATGTTGTATGCCTTCAGCACGTCTTCGCTGTCGGTGTCCTTGAAGGGATTGGAGGCGATCGGCTCTGCCGCTTTGCTTGAAAGCGCTTCATATACCTTTACCGATACCGCCGCAAATTCGGCTCTTGTGATGGACTTTGTAAGATCGGCGCCGATAAGGCATTCCGGGATTACACCGAGAATATTCGCTTTGCGAAGCTCTTCGAGAGCCCAGTCGGAAGCCGCAGACCAGGAGTCTGCCACTTCACCGTAGGTCAGTTCGTATGTTTTGCCGTCCTCAAGAGCGATTTCCGAAGCGGGCTTTCCGTCTACGTACGGAGCCTTTCCGGCAACAGAAGCGGGGATGAGCGAACTTAGAACGCCGCTCTCGGTCATCTTGGCATCACCGATGCCGCCTTCACTGTCGGGGATGATGACGGTGATCGCCTTGGTGGGCGCTGTGTATTTTCCTTTGGACCTGAGGTCGTTGTAGATCGACTTCTTGAAGACGTAAACTTCCTTGCCACTGATGTTGGAGTCGCCTTCGTGACCTACCGTGCCTGCCTTTTCATAGTTACCGCCGAGAAGGAGTGCTACCGCATTGCCCTTGATGGCGGTGGAGCCGGTGGTGGTGAGGGTGATGTTCTTCTCGAAGTTACCGCCGGTGATGTTGTAAACCACGTTGCCGTTGATGGCGTTGTTCAGCTTGTTCTTGAAGCCTCCGACGCTTCCTGTGAAGGTTCCGCCCTCAATGGTGATCACGATATCACCGTTGGAAGCATTGTCGTCACCGTAGTTGGGACCGGGGAATATGTCGCCGAAGGGACCGGATTCTCCCTTGATCGTAAGCGAGCCGGACTTGTGATCGCTTTTCCAGCCCGTGTTGAAAAACGGGAAATCTCTTGACAGCGTGGGGCAGTCTTCAATCACAAGGTTAAAGCCCTTCTTGCTGCTCTGCGAGAGCGTGAAGCCCGCATCGCCGGTCTTTGTCACGTCCAGAAGCACGTTTTTGAAGGTAAGGTCTCTTGCAAGACAGCCCTCGGTGCCGCTGTTCCAGCGCACGATCGCCGTGGGCTTGTCGCTCGTTCCGACGATTTCGAGAGGAGCGTCGGTACCCTTGTTCACTTCGCTCAGCTGCAGTACGCCGCCGATAAAATAAATCCGGAAGGGAGCCGCATCGGCTTCGGCGACGCTGTGCAGTACCTTGTACTTCTTGCCGTCCATGGTGTATTCCGAAACCGGATTCTCCGACGTATCGAGGAACATGCTGTAAACGCCGCCGATCTTGTAGACCTTGGCGTTCTTGTCGTCAAGCTCCGCCACAAGGGGCTCGCTCGCCGTGTTCCAGCAGTCGTAAGCCGTAACCTTGAAGGTGTAGTCTTTGGAGGAGTCAAGCTTTGTCTTTGTGTAGGAATAGGTAGGATACTTCTTCACCAGCTGCTCGTTCGTCTGTACCTCGGTGAAGAAGCTGGTCATCGGGAGCTTTTCCACAAGCGTTTCACCGTCGTAGATGTCGATGAAATAATACTTGACCATATCATCGTCGATAGCGGCGTCAAAGGTGATCTTCGTGCTGCCGTTGACAACCGGCGTGTAGGTCGCCGAAGCGGCAGCGGGGAATTCCGGCGCTTTGTTCGAAGCAAGTCTTGTTTCCTTCGAGTATTTTTTCAGATGACTGCCCTCTGCATCAATGCCGCTTATTACCCACGGTTCCTTTATGAACACAGGCTCGTCGGCGTGATCGGGCTTGCCGTCCTTGTCTTCGTCCAGCTTTGCATTGTAGGAACGGTATACGTCGAGTCTCGAAATCTTCACGTTGCCGTTTTTGTCCACCTGAACCCAGCAGCAGTTGCCCTGATCGTGGTTTTCATGGGTGTACTGATTGAGCGGAACGGTCCGGTCGGGCGTCTTTCCCGCATTCGGATCGGGGTAGTTCATCTTCACGCCCTTGGTGTAGCTCAGGTCCTCGGTCAGAAGCGAGCCCATGGAGAGGTACGCAAGCACACCGGCGTCGACTGCCGTGTAGCCCTTCTGCATGATGCCGTTCTCGTTGGCGAGCGGCGCATGAGTGTGACCGCCCCAGATGAAGATCTGCGGGTACTTGTTCATCACCTTTTCAAGTCCCTGACCGCCGGCTCTGTTGCTGTCGTAGACCGTGCCTACCATCTTGTAGTGGGTGAGGACGAAGATCGGCTTTGTGGGATCCTCGGCAACCGAGACGGAAGCCCACTTGTCGAGGTAATCCTGCGACGCCTTCGACTGGGAAAGCTCGATGGCGAGGAAGTGGATACGGGACTTTTCATCGTCGCCGATGGTGAAATGACGGTTGCCGTAGAACAGACCGTATTCGTCGGCATAGTATTCGGTGTCGTTTCCGTAGTAGTATTCAAAACGGAGAAGCGCATCGTCCGCCGTGAACTGCTTTTCCGCACCGGTCCCGTCCGTGTAGGTGTAGGAGAACTTTTCGTCGAAGCTCTTCTTGTCCTCGGCAAGAAGCGAGGCGTTGGCGCTGTCCTCGTGCATCTTCACAAGGTACTGGACGTATTCACGGTAGGAAGGATCGTAACCGTCGTCGGCGGCAAGAGCGTCTGCACTCTTATAGTCGTACTGCCAGCCGCAGAAGATGGCGGCATAGTACTCGGCGGTGTAGACCGTGGAGAACTTGCCGGAGCCGTCGCCCCGGATACCCTTGGAATAGGTGGACGAGCCGAGATCCGAGATACCCTTGCCGCCCTCGTCGTGGTTTCCGAGGCAGTAGAAGAATCTCGTGCCGCTGCCGAGTATGCCGGGACCGTAGGCGGCATCCTTGAGGTTCACCGTGTTGAAGCCGCTTTCCCAGGCGTTTTTGCGGTCGGCGTTGTTGGTCTCGGTGCCTTCGAGAACGTTCCGATAGAAGTTGACCTCACGGAAGTTCTGCGCCGCCTTCGTGCCGTATTTGGAATATGCCTGCACGTTTCCACCGCTCTTTACGCTGTCGATCATGTCGCCGTTTACGAGAATGGCGTCAAGGCTCACATTCTGATCCTCGGCTGTCTTCTGGAAGACCTCCACCATGTGGCTAAGCTTTGTCACCGAGCGCTCCTGGTTCCAGGAACCGGAAAGATGGGTGTCGGAGGTCACACCGAAGGTGAGGACTATGTTCTTGTCGTCGAATTCCTTCTGCGTGTAGGAAGGGGTAACGCCCTTGGCGGCGCCGTTCGTGGCTGCACTGATACCCGTCACACAGACGGAAGTCACCATCAGCGAGGCGGCGAGCAGGGCAGAGAGTAGTTTTTTCATAATGCACCTCTGAAAGTAGTAATAGATGAAAAGATTATACCATTTCCCGCCCGGCTTTTCAAGCCTTTTGACAGAGAACCCCGTAATTTTCCCGTTTTGCACAAAAAGAGCGCCCGGAATATGGCAAATACCCCGGGCGTTCTGTTCTTCTTTGTTATTCTTATTGTATTTCGCAGAGCTCGTAATCGAGAGTACCGTACCCCAGCTTTGCGGCGGCGTCGAGGGTGTGAGCACCGTTTCTCGATTCGACACGTTCGATAAAATGCTTCTGACCGGGATCGTCCTTCGCCGCATAGATGAGGTCAAGGCAAGCCCTGTCCAGTGCGATCGGGTCGTCCGAGCTGAGGATGCCGATGTCCTTCATGCAGGGATCCTCCGCCACGGCACAGCAGTCGCAGTCCACCGAGAGGTTCTTCATCACGTTGATATAGACGGATCTGCCGCCGAAAAACTGTACGACCGAGGAAGCGGCGTCCGCCATGGATTCGAGGAAAAGATCGTGCTTTGCCGTCCAGATGTTCTCCGGCTTTCCCGCACCGTGGATGTACGCCTTGCCGTAGGAGGAGGCACAGCCGATGGAAAGATTCTTTACGGCACCGCCGAAGCCTCCCATGGGATGCCCCTTGAAATGCGACAGCACAAGCAGCGAGTCGTAGTTCACAAGGTTCTTGCCCACGTAGTTCTTTCGGATGACGGCGCCGTTCGGAATGTCAAGAACCTTGTCCGGTCCCTCGGCGTCCAAAAGATCCACCGTGAAATATCGGCTCCATCCGTGCTTCTCGAGGGTCTGCCGATGCTTTTCGGTGGTGTTTCTCGAGCCGTCGTAGGCGGTGTTGCACTCCACGACCGTGCCGCCCACCTTTTCAATGACGGGCTTCCAGAAATCGGGTCTTAGAAAATTCTGGTTGCCCTCCTCACCGCTGTGGAGCTTGATCGCCACCTTGCCGGGGAGCTTTTTGCCCACAGCCTCAAACAGCCTTATCACGTTTTCGCTTGTGATCTCTCTTGTAAAATAAACCTTTGCACTCATTTTCTTTTTCTCCTCTGCATCTGTCTTTTTTTGTTGATCCGGCTATTTCAATGTCACGATCCGCAGGCTTCCGATCCCCGTCACGAGCTGCGGAAGGTCGGGAGCAAGGAACGTTTCAAAGTCCTTGTGGATGTGTCCCGCAAAGATGGCTTTGATATTGGGCGAGGTCGTTATCCTTCGGAATGCCTGCGCCGTAGTTTCGTCCTGCAGCTGCTGCTCGAAGCGCTCCTCCGGGTAAAACCGCATCTTTTCCCTCGGCACCGACATAAGATACGCCGGGGCGCCGTGCTCTTTTCCCTTTACCGAGAAGTCATAGATCTCCTCGTTATAAAGCGGCGTATGCAGAAACAGAACGGTGGGAAGTCCCTTCTCGATTTCGGCGGAAAGCTGTGAGAGCTGTTCCGGCTCCACCAGATAGTATGAGTTATCCAGCGCCACAAAATTCACGCCGCCGATGATTCGGGAGGAAAAACGGATATCGTTCTTAAAACAGCTCTGTACGCTGTCAAGACTCATGTTCCGGTACGCCGCATCCTCCTTGGCTTCCCCCACGTACTGGCTGAACTCGTGATTTCCCGCCGCAAAAAAGCAGTCGGCTTTTTCGGAAAATTCCTTTGCCGCAAGAAGATTGGCGTGGGACACAAAGTCGATGAGGTCGCCGGTATGGCAGACCGGAAGTCCCGTTTCTTCTGCCGTTTTCAGAATTTCGGCATAGTGCTTTTCGTTTTCCGGGAAGCTGCCGCAGCGGCTCCTCGCAAGCTCCTGCTTTCTGTCGCTGTCCTGCTCGTCCACCCTTGTCAGGTGGGTATCGCTTACGTGGATGAATTTTACGGGAGAGGGAAGACCGATGGATATTTCGTTTTCTATGATCGTCATCGTTTGGTTACCTCGCAGAATATCTCGGTTCGTTTTGCCGGGCACAAGGTCATTGTAGCACAGCTTCGGAAAAAATGCAAGAGCGGAAGAAAAATAACGCACATTTTAGGCTTTACGCCGTGTCCCCAAAGAGGTCGCTTTCTCACAAGACTGCGAAAGATATTTCCCCGCCATCAAAAATTTACAAATCCGCCGCCGCAAAATATCCGAAATCCACTTGAAAATTGCGCCGGACGGTGATAAAATTATAAGGTTACACGGAATCTATACAAAAAAGACGAGGAGGACAAAGGATGATCACGAACGTCATGGCGTATCTTTACGACTCGGCAGAAAAATACCCCGACAGCGTGGCGCTGGCGGACGAAAAGACAAGCATCACCTACAAGGACCTCCTTCTTTGTGTGAAGGATCGTGGAAGGGCGCTCTATGCAAGGCTCGGCTGTATCGGGAATCCCGTTCCCGTCTGCATAAGACGCTGCGTGTGCGACGTAATCTCTTTTCTTGCCGTGGTTTACAGCGGCAATTTCTATATTCCCCTCGATCTTTCTCTTCCGTCCGAAAGAGTCCGCAGTATTCTCGATACCGTGTCTCCCCGGCTTGTCCTTGGTGAAGAGCCCGAAAAATTAAAGCAGAGCTTTGACGGGGAGATGCCGTTTGATTTCATCACCGCATCCGATCTCTCCGCTCCCCGCAGGGTCGCCGAAAACGGAGACGCATCCTGCCGCACGGCGAAGGACCCTGCCGAGCCATGGAGAAGCTGTCGGGACACCGATCTTCTTTACGTTATTTTCACCTCCGGCTCCACCGGGACCCCGAAGGGCGTTGCCATCCGTCACCGCTCGGTCATCGACATGGCGGAGCAGTTCACCGATACCTTCGGCTTTACCCATGAAAACGTGTTCGGCAATCAGGCACCTTTTGACTTTGACGTGTCGGTGAAGGATCTTTATATATCGCTGAAAGGCGGCGCTCGGGTGGAGATCCTCGAAAAGAAGCTGTTTTCCTTCCCGAAGCTCCTCACGGAGCGCATGAACGAGCGACAGATCGACACCGTTATCTGGGCAGTGCCGGCGCTGAATATCCCCGCAAGGCTGGACGCCTTCAAGGGAGCAAAGCCGGAGCATCTTCGGAATATCTTCTTCTCCGGAGAGGTGATGCCGAGCACTACGCTGTCGTATTGGCGGAATCACTATCCCGGCGCAAGATTCGTCAATCTCTACGGTCCCACCGAGATCACCTGCAACTGCACCTACCATATCCTTCGTGAAAACGAAGACCTGTCCGAAGGCATCCCCATCGGGACCGCCTTTCCCAACTGCGACGTTTTCCTCGTATCGGAAAACGGGGAAGCGGTACCGGACGGCGAGGTGGGGGAGATCTGCGTCTGCGGCACCTGCCTTGCGGCGGGGTATTACGCACGGGCAGACCTGACAAGCGCCGCTTTCGTGCAGGATCCCTTTGAAAAAAAATTTCCGGAGCTTATGTACCGCACCGGGGACATGGGCGTCTTCCGAAACGGCGTGCTGATGTTCCGGGGAAGACGGGACACCCAGATAAAGCACATGGGACACAGGATCGAGCTTACGGAGATCGAGCTCTGCGCAGACAGATTCCCCGGCGTGGAACGGTGTGCCTGCGTTTATCTCGAAGAAAAGGAAAGGATCTTCCTCTATTACCTCGGAAAAGCCGACGAGAAGGAGCTGCTCCTTTCTCTGCGAGGACATCTCCCGCCGTATATGCTTCCCGGAAGGGTCGTAAAGCTGGACGTTTTCCCCGCCACAAGGACGGGAAAGACCGACCGCAAAGCGCTCCTTGCCATGGCGTCGGGCGAATAGGAAATACAACCAATACACCGCATACTGCCGGATATTACTGATTTGAAAGGAATGGATACATCCGTATGGAAAACAATATGGAAAAGCTGCTGGCGCTCCTTGCCGAGTGCCGCCCGGACATTGATTTTGAAACTGAAAAGAACCTCATCGACGACGGACTTCTCGAATCCCTCGACATCGTGATGATCGTGGAGGAGCTGTCCGACGCCTTCGACGTGGAGATATCGGTGGACGATCTCGTGCCCGAGAATTTCAACAGCGCCGAAGCCATGCTTTCCCTCATCGAAAAGCTGGGCGGCGAGGAATAAAAGAAGATGACACAGAACAGTGCCCTTTTCCTGCTTTTCGTCCTCTGCTCGGTCGTTCTGTATTACCTCATCCCGAAAAAACTCCGTAAATACGTGCTCCTTCTTGCGAGCGCCGTCTTTTATGCGACCTACGGAGCCGCCTCCTGTGCTTTCCTTCTTGCCGCCATCGTCTTCACCTACTTTGGCGGTCGGCTTCTCGGAAGGATAGGGGAGGAGGAAATACCCGAGGGACTTTCAAAAGAGGAAAAAAAGCAGGCCAAAAAACGCCTGACAAATAAAAAAAGGCTGTGCCTCGCCGTGCTTCTCCTCGTCAATTTCGGAGTCCTTTTTGCTCTGAAATATGCAGGCTTCACCATCGGCACCATCGCCTCGCTTTTCGGAAAAAGCGACTTTGAACTGCCGCACCTTCTCGTGCCGCTGGGAATCTCCTTCTATACCTTCCAGTCCTCGGGGTATCTTATTGACGTGGAAAGAGGGAAGACGGCGCCGGAGAAAAGCTTTCTGAACTACGCCCTTTTCGTAGGCTATTTCCCTCAGCTCGTGCAGGGACCCATCAACAACTACGGCGAAATGCGGGAACGTCTTTTCTTCGGAAACGACTACGACCCGAACAATATCCGGGACGGTATCCTCCGCATGATGCTCGGCATCATCAAAAAAGCCCTCGTGGCGGACGCCCTCGCTCCGGCGGTGGTGGAGATCTATACGAATTTTGAAGCCTACCCCGGTATACTCGCTTTCATCGGCGCATTTCTGTACTGCATACAGCTCTACTGCGATTTTTCCGGCGGCATCGACCTTGTGATGGGCGTTTCCGCCCTCTACGGCGTGCCCATGCAGGAGAACTTCGCCCGTCCCTTCTTTGCCGTCAGCCTCGGCGACTTCTGGAGAAGATGGCATATTTCTCTCGGCGAATGGATGAAGAATTACCTTTTCTATCCCCTTGCGCTCAGTAAGGGTATGGGAAAAATAACGAAGGCATCCAAGAAGCTCTTTTCTCCCGACGTTTCCAAACGGATCGTTCCCTGCCTTGCCACCTTCGTCGTGTTCGTGGCGGTCGGTATATGGCAGGGCTCCGGCTTTGCCAATATCTTCTACGGCGTATGGAACGGCTTCTGGATGTCGGCGGGGATGCTGTGGGTGCCTGTCGGAACGAAGCTGAAAAAGCGCCTGCGCCTCGAGGATAAGAACACCCTTATGACGGTGCTCGGCGTGCTGCGTACCACTCTTCTCGTCATTTTCGGACGGTATTTCTCCAACTCCGACACCCTTGCCCACGCCTTCGGCATGATCGGGCGCACCTTTGCCCATCCCGAGTTTGCAAAGCTGGACTATGCTCTTCTGTCCTCGGTGGGACTTTCTCTTGATAAGTTCATCCCTGCATCGGCGTTCCTTCTTGTTCTTCTCTTTATCGGCGTCATCGAGGAGGGCGGCGAAAAGTTCTCCGAATGGTTCTCAAGAAGAAATGCCGTATTGCAGTTCATTCTTCTCTTTGCGGCACTTGCCTTTATCGTCTTCGGCGTGTACGCCAACAGCGGTTATACGCCTATTGCTTACGTCTACGAGAACGTTTGACGCCAAGGATCCGGATTTTTAGCGAATCATCTTTCGAAAGGAGGTCTGTGTGGAAAATGCGAAGTAAAAAAACGCTGGCGCTCTTTGGCGCGGCGCTGTTCTCCATCCTTTTGCTGTTTGCCCTCTTCAATATTCTGACAGACCCCTTCGGGACCTTCGGAGATCCTTTGATGCACTGGGATTCCTATACCCAGACGCTGAACCCGAGAAACAGCAAGATCGGCTATATCTCAAAGCATTTCGATGATTTCGATTCCTATATTATCGGCTCCTCCTCCGCCGCCTCCTATCTTCCCGAGGTGCTGGACGGCTACACCGGCACAAGCAGCTATAATATGTTCCACTACGGCGCCGATACCGGCTACGACGTGAGGCTTGCCGAGTACCTTCTTGAAAACGACAGCGACGTAAAGCAGATTTTTTACGTCATCGGTCTCAACGAAGCGGATCTTGCCCCCACAAAGTGCGGCTTCGGCGCATCGCTCACCGATAAATCAAGCCCGAAGCTCACCGGAGAATCCCCGCTTTCCTACTACGCCTCCTTCCTTTTTGCCGATCCCCGCTACGGCATTGAGAAATTGGAAAGCCGGAAGAAGGACACGGTGATGCCGCAGACGTTCGACGTTTTCCTTCCGGAGTCCGGCACCTACGATAAGCGCCTGCGGGACGCTGAATCGATCGGTTCTCTCGATGCGTACATGGAAAAGAACGGCTCGAGGTTTGTTTCCTACGAAAGCGGAAACGTTCTTTCCTATATTGACGAAAGCGTGGAAAACATCACGGAAATCAAAAAGCTGTGCAAAAGACACGCCGTGAAGTTTACCCTCGTTCTGTCCCCGGTCTCTTCCCATCAGCTGGACAGCATCAACCGGAGCAGCCTCGACCGCTTCTATAAAAAGCTTGCCTCCCACACCGAATACTACGACTTTTCCGTCAGCCCGGTTTCCTATGACGAGCGTTATTTCTACGATATCTCCCACACAAGGAACGCCACCGCCTCCATGGTCATGGCAAAGATTTTCGGTGACGATTCGGTGTATACCCCCGAGTCCTTCGGAGCTCTCGTGAAGGACGAAAGGGACGTTCTTTCCGTAAAGAGCCGGATAAGTGCCGCAAAGGAAACCAAAGCGTCGCATACTGCCACCCTTCCCGTCATCATGTACCATAATTTCTCCGAGACCGAGACCGAGAACAACACCCGTATGCATCCCGGACGGCTATGGTATCATCTCTATATCCTCGAGCGGGACGGTTACCACCCCGTCGGCATCGACGACGTGATCGCCTACGTCTACGAAGGAAAGGAGCTCCCGGAAAAGCCTGTTCTCATCACCTTCGACGACGGCTATTACAGCAACTACGAATTCGCCTACCCGTGGCTGAAGGAGAGGGGATACCCCGGCGTCATCTTCACCATCGGCTGCTCCATCGGACACGATAAGTATTATAAAGAAACGGATTTTGAAATGACGCCTCACTTCGGCATGAAGGAAAGCCGCAAAATGGTGATGTCCGGGATCATTTCGCTCCAGTCCCACACCTACGATATGCATATGTGGAAGCCCTTCGAGGACGAGGACACAGAGCCGAGGGACAATATCCTGCGAAAAGAGGGGGAGACCGAAAAGGACTATATCGCTTCCCTCGAATACGATATGGCAAGACAAAACGAAGCCTTTCTGTCCATGGGCATCGAAGAGCCGAAGGCGCTTGCCTTCCCCGAGGGGGAGTACGATCTTCTCGCCGACGTCATCCTGCAGCAGAACGGCATCAAAGCTACCTTCACCACCGACCGCACGAGAGTGAATACCCTTGTGAAGGGTCTGCCCCAGTCACTTGTCGACCTCGGAAGGCTGAACCTTGCCCCCTGGACGTCGGAGCGCACCATGCTCGATTACCTCAGAAGAACGGCGGAATAATGCTTTTGGCGAAAAAAAGACAACTGCGAGTGTTTCATCGCAGCTGCCTTTTTGTTTTGGTATTTTACCGATTTCGTTATTTCGTTGAAAAACGTTTCCGGCTTCTGTCTACGGTGCTTCCGGGCTTACTTTTCTGTCACCGTTACCTTTTCGCTGTTATAGTCCACCGTGACACAGGTGCCGTCCGAGTAGACCGTTTCGTACACGCCGTCGGATACCTTCCGGTGGCTTTCCATGTATTCAAAGCGGACACGGCGCAGCTTCTCGAAGTCCTCCGCCATGGTCTTGATCTTCGATACGCTGTCGATAAGATGCTCGTCGGTGTCGGTGATGAAGTCCTCAAGTCCCATCCAGTTGTTGCCCTTGGCAAAGTTCGCATAGTAGCAGACGAGAGGTCTTCCGCCGTATTCATAGTATTTAAGACGGTTCTTTACTCCCTTTGCCGGATAGTTCAGCGTGTCGGTGCAGGGGTTATACAGAACGATGCCGTGATAGATCAGTTCCCAGAACGGAATCTCCTCATCGCAAAGTTCACACTTCGGCGCAGACAGCACGTTGAAGGCAACGTACATGCAGTAGTCGAGTCCTTCGGCGGCAAAGTCGAAGCCGCCCTCCGAAGCAAAGCCGCCGATATTTCTGCGGCAGAGCTCCATGGTCTTCTTATAGTATTCGGCACTGCCCTTTCTGTCAAGCGGGTGCTTTTCGTCGTAGCACTTGATAAGAGGCAGGATGGTGATGACGTCGATGTAGTGGATGCCGTAGAAGCCGAGCTCTTTGAGCTTTTCGGTGTCGGAAACGTCGAATCTTTTATATTCACGCATAGGGCAGACCTTGTAGGGCCTTCCGCCGCCCCACAGATACGGGCGCTTCATGAGAGAGCCGTCCTTGTTCTTCACAAGGTATTCCTCATCGAAGCAGTCGGCGATCCGGTACGCCGCCGTGCTGCTGGTGTGGCACACGATGTTGTAGCCTTTTTCTCTCGTTTTGTCAATGAGTTTTTTCAGCCCCTCATCACCGCCGAGCTTCGGGTCTGCCGGGAAGATCTGCGGATGTCTTCCGTCGTGACCGCCGACGCTCCAGCCCACAAGGCAGAATTCCGCATTGTCGATGCCCTGTTTTTTGAATTCGTCCACGATGTCGCCCACCCGGTCAAAGGTGCAGGCGGCAAACATTTCCGGCTCGGTCTCGGGGGTCTGTTCCTCCACGGGGGAGGGTACCGGCTTCCAGCCCTGACGCACACGCACTTCAATGGAATTTGCCGCATATCCGAGGGCGGGATTGTCCTTTATTCTCTCCCGCAGAGGACGAACGCCGCACCTTTCCAGCTTGAATTTCCGGTATTCCCGTGCCATGGCGGAATAGTCGCCGCCCTCGAGAAGATGCATCTCCACGCTCAGATCCTCGTAGGGCTCGTCGCCGTCCAGAAGGAATCTCGGGTACAGCGTATACTTTCCGTCCTTTGCCGTGAAGATCGAGGCGAAATCGTACCGTTCGCCGACGGCGATGCAGACGCCGCAGAGGTTATCCTTCTTGACGCCGATGCAGCCGATATACGCAAACTCGTTGAAGACCTCGCCCTCCTTATGACCGCTGTTAAAGCGTACAAGGTGCGTTCCCTCGGTAGCGCCGCCGGGCATGACGAAATAACCGTCTTCGCCCTCGGAGGCTTCAAAGTCGCAAAGAATGAAGTCGGCGTACTTTGTACCTTTGGGCACGTCCGACTTTTTCAGTGTGCATGTCGTGACGTTTCCGTCTGTGCTTATGCCGAGGGGAAGAAACTCTTCCCGTCCGTCTTCATAGATGATTTTTACCGTGTTCTTACTCATGCCCATTCTCCTGTGTGTAGTTCAGTATGTATATTTTTCCCGCACCAGCTTTTTGATGTGGGCGAAGGTCTCTTTTTCTCCCTTTTCGGAAAGCTCGGTAAGGAAGCTTTCGAGAAGGTCACTGGTCTCGGGGTGGATGGCTCTTGTGTTTTTTCCTCGCAGAAAATACTCAATGGGATGGCTGTCGGTGTAGTTTTTGCCCTGATAGATCTTGCTTGCCGCCACTCTGTCGCAGAACATCTCCACAACGTAGTTGAAGGGCATCTTCACCGGCATCATTTTGTGCGCCTGCATGTTGTAGTCGCACCAGTACTCGAAATGATGCTTGTTCCGTCCTTTATGATGGAGCCACGCCGCCGAATACCCGTAGGCGTTCCGCTCGCCCTCGTTGGGACTGCGGGTGCCGGTGTAGAATCTGGCGCCGGGGATGAATTCGCAGGGCGAATACTTGGAAAGATCGTGGAAAAGACCCTGCCACAGAATGCCCGCCCTGGCGCAGTGGGCGATGACCCGATGACGGTGGCGGGTGATGGTTGAAAAGTGACCGAGGATGTTCATGACTATTTTCCTTTCGGGGAAATACGAAAAGTTTCAATTTTCGTTTATTTAACCGTAATTATAGCACATTCACGGCTGCCGTGTCAATGTTTCCTTTGGCAAATGCGCATCATTTTCATTTCATTTTCATTTCTTTTCAAAAGATGCACGGAAATGACAACGGTGTTGATTTTACACAAATGACGTGTTTCGACTTTAGGGGGGGAATATCAAGCACATACTCCAAAAGAATCTCCGATGAAGTCGGATCTTGACTTCATCGGCAGGGTGCCCCTGCGGGCAAATCGGGACTGTACTCCCGAAAACAGCGGAAGCACCAATGCCCGAATATCATCCCGTTTTGCCGCCACACTCATGTGCGGCAAAACTTATTGCTTGTACCCGAAACCGATCTGACCTCTGTTGCGGCACTGCTTTCTTGCCGCAGCAGACAGCAGGCAACACCCCCTTTAGTCCTAAAAAACACTGCGGCAGTCCGAACGGACTGCCGCTATTTGAAAGTTTTCGCCCGCCTTTTTCAAAAGGCGGCGAGGGTGTGGGGCGAGAAGCCCCGCAATCCCCGGTGATGGGCGGGGGCTCCCCGCAGCGAGGGTGTGGGGCGAGAAGCCCCGCAATCCCCGGTGATGGGCGGGGGCTCCCCGCAGCGAGGTGCAGGGCGAGAAGCCCCGCAATCCCCTGCAATCATATTTTACACCAGCGCCTCCGCCTGGGCGATGAACTTGTCCTGCTCGGGCTTTGCGATATCACCGAAGCGGTTGTTCCAGCCGCAGACACGGATCTGCAGGTCGCCGTACTTTTCCGGCTCTCTCTGCGCTTTTTTCAGCGTTTCGGCGTCGAACACATTGAAATGGATCGCCTGCCCGCCGCCTTTTTCAAAGGTACAAAGAAGCGAATAAAAGGCTTCGAGTCCCTCGTCGCCGCCCACCGCCGTCGGATGGAAAGCGGCGTCCACGCAGGCGTCGCAGGTGAAAAGCGAAGCGTCGATTTTAAGAGCGGAAGCGATGAGCGAGGTCACGCCGTTCTTTCCCTGTCCCATAGACGGGGAAATATTCTTGGAAAGCTCTTCCCCGAGCCGCCGTCCGTCCGGCGAGGCGGCAGTGGTCTTTCCCTGCACGTAGGACATTCTCGCAACATGGAAGCCGCAGTTCCACATACCGTCCCGCTGCTTGCAGGTCTTTTTCTTGCAGGTCGCTTCGGCGGCATATTTGACGATATCCGATGCGAAAGAGTCCGGCATTTCCCGATCGTTTCCGTATTTGTCCGGGTCAGAGAATAGCTTTTTCTGCCAAGTTTCATAGCCGACGTAATTCTTATCAAGCATCTCCCGCAGCTCTTCGAGCGTCAGCTCTTTGCGGTCAAATACGTACTTTTTGACATTCGTCAGCGAATCGGCAATGTTGGCAAGGAACCCGAACAGCATCGTACTGCCGTTCCTTGCACTGCCGCCGCTTATGGCGTCCTTTGCCTTTTCAAGGCAGGTGTCGAAGGTCCCGCAGAGCATATTGGCGGGATTGATAAGACCGAGATACCCTTCAAAGCCGTTCACTACCTCGACTACCGTGTCGATGACATAGCTTAACTGTGCCTTGTACTCCGTGTAAAAATCATCAAAAGTCGCATAGGAGTCCGGCGCCTTCCTTCCGCCGAAGACTCCCGTCACCCCGTCACAGCCGCCGTGCAGAGCATACTCGAAGGGCTTCATCAGATTCACGTAGTTCATGCCGATGCACATCGAACCGAGAGTGCTGTTCTCGTAACAGCCCGTGATGTTGCAAAGACGGATCTCTTCGCTGCTGTATCCGAGCCGCCGATAGGCAGAGTACAGCCGTCTTTCGGGTAAGAAGACAATGCTCGAATGGCCTCTCCTTATCATATCGAGAAGACGCAGAACAAATGCCTTCGGCGTGTTCTCCGACAGCTTTATCTGTATTTTCGGGCACAGGATGTCGAGCTTGTCGTAAACGTCTATGAGAAGATAGGAGAAGTCATTTACATAGCTTTCTCCGTTCTCCCTCGTGCCGCCGAGAAACATGGGCTGATTCCAATAGTTATTGATCGAGGCGAACTGTAAGAGATAATACGAAAGATCGAGCCGGATCTCTTCTTCCGGTACTCCCGCCGCTCTGTCCTTTTCATAAAACGGCGCGAAAAGCCTGTCCATATGTCCAAGCGAACGCACCTGCCATGAGTCAATGTGCTCGCTGATGATAAAGTATAAGTAATTGAGAAGCAGTGCTTCGTAAAGCGTCTTCGGCGGCTCTTTCGCAATTTTTGCGAGAGCCGTTCCCATTCGCTCGCTGCCCGGCGTTGCAAGAGCAAGTTTGGAAAGCCGCTCGGTAAACGCCGCAATTGCCCGGTAGGTGAGGATGATGCCGTCAAAGAAGCCTTCCTCCTCCGGGGTGAGGGGGCGCTTTTCTGCCTTTTCCGCTTTTTTCTTTTCCGCATTTTCCGCAATGCCGGAAAAACCGAGAGCGTAGAGCTTTTCCCAAACCGGCACGCTGTGGTCGTAATCCGGTCCGATGGTGGCGATGCCGTCCCTTTCCAGCTGCGCCCGCTTTTTCTCCACCTCGGGAATGATGGTGCCGAAGACCTCATTCCGCCACTTTGATGTGATGCGGGTCATGCCCCGGTCGAGAATATTCACGTTCGGGAAACGGTCACGTCTGTCGCAGGCGATGCGGGTGTTTTCAAGAAGAAATTTCAGACAGATTGCCTTCCTCACAGGGTGGGGAAGAGCCTTGTTTTTTTCGTCCTTTTTCAGCATCTCCGCATAAAGCGCTTCGGCTTCCATGCCGGTGTCCTCGGAAAAGAGAGAGTCACGCCGCAGGAATCTCGAACCGTGGATGTCGTAGGTCTTCGGGTCATGGTATTTGTTCCGGATGTAGTCCATATCTTTTTCGGATATCGTATACATGGTGCATTTCCTCCGTAGTTCCTATATTTACGACACGATTATAGCATCCCTTTCGCTCCTTTGTAAATGCCAAAATAAAAACGACTTGACAAAATCGATACAGGATGCTATACTCTTTACACCAAAATGCATCAAATTCCATCGGAAATGAAGGGAGCGGACAGTTATGGAAGGCGAACTGCAAACTGCGCTCTGCGAGCTTCGCATGAAGGAGATCGTTCTTGCCGTCTGCGTTGCAAAAGGGACCGGGCAGGCGGTGCATAACGACAGAAAAAGCAGCGGCTTCGTTTTGAACGGAGAGAATACACACAACAAATATATCTTTTCCGACGGCAGAGTCCTTGACGCAAAACCAAACGACCTGTTCTTTCTACCGGAGGGCTCCTCGTATTCGGTGAAGGCGGTATCTCCGGGGGAATGCTACTGTATCAATTTCGAGACGGTCGGGGAGACGGATATCCCGCCCTTTTCGATTAAATTCCGGGAAACGGATACGCTGTTTCGGCTCTTTTCCGAGTCGGTGAGCCTTTGGAGGGCAAAGTCCGGCGCTTACGTACCGATCCTTTTCCGGAACGTGTACGACATCATCCGGAGGACGTGTGCGGAGCTTTCCCGTGAATACCTCCCCGGAAAGACCGAGCGGCTTATCGGAAAAGCGGAGGAGATACTGCAAAACGGCTACTGCGACCCGTCACTCACTGTTGCCTCCCTCAGCCGCAGCTGTTCTCTCAGCGAGGCGTACTTCCGAAGGATCTTCAGCGCCAAATACGGCGTCAGCCCCAAGGAGTATATCACGAAGCGCCGTATGGAGTTCGCCGCACGTCTTCTTCTGGACGACACCTTTTCGGTCTGTGAAGTCGCCGCCATGAGCGGTTATCCCGAGGCGTGCCGCTTTTCGAGAGAGTTCAAAAAGGCTTTCGGCACCTCGCCGAGAGCCTTCCGGGAGACGGAAAAACATAAAATGAGCGAAAATAACTGAAAACCGAAATGAAAAAGAGTGGATACCGCTTGATTTTTCGGCAAAGAAGTGTTATAATCCCGCTTGTATCGTTTTTTGTTTACATATAAAAGGAGTACGCTTTGACTGGAAAAGATTTTGAGATCATTGATTCTCATTGCCATATATATCCCGACAAGATCGCCGTAAAGGCGAGCGAAGCCACGGGAAATTTCTATAACGTCAAAATGAAGTTCGACGGCTCGGTGTCGTCGCTTCTGTCGCAGATGGATAAGGCGGGCGTTGCCAAAAGTCTTGTCCACTCGGTCGCCACGACTCCCCATCAGGTTTCGAGCATCAACCGTTTCATATCGGCATCCGCGGCAGAATCCGGAGGGCGATTCATCGGCTTCGGCGCTCTGCATCCCGACAGCGAGGACATAAGGGGAGACGTGGAGGAGCTTATTTCTCTCGGGCTTCTCGGCGTGAAGCTCCATCCGGATATCCAGCGTTTCCGGCTCGACGAGCCGAGATGCATGAAAATGTACGAAGCAATCGAGGGAAGAGTGCCGCTTCTCATCCACGCCGGGGACGACCGCTACGATATGTCCAACCCCAATAGGATCATCCCGATCCTCGACGCATTCCCGGATCTTACCGTCATCGCCGCCCACTTCGGAGGCTATACCGTATGGGAGGAAGCCTTTGAAAAGCTGAAGGGAAGAAAGAACGTCTACGTGGATACCTCTTCTTCCTTCTGGAAACTGACCGACGAGCAGATTCTCCGCTACATCGACGGCTACGGAACAGACCACGTATTCTTCGGCTCGGACTACCCCATGTGGGATGTGACGGACGAGCTGGAACGGCTGTTTTCTCTAGGGCTTTCCGAATCCGAATGCCGCTGTATCCTCGGGGAGAATCTGAAAAAGCTCCTCGGCATCTGAAAAGCGAAAATCATGGAAAAACGCAATTTGTACGGAAAGGAAAGAATCCATGCCGGAACAGAAAAACGATAAAAAGAAAACGCAGAAGAAAGCGCCCACCAGCTGTGACCTCTGCCAGTATTACGTGTACGACGACGAGAGCGACTGCTATATCTGTGAAATAAATCTCGATGAGGACGAAATGCTGAAATTCCTCTCCTCCTCCAACGACGCCTGCCCGTATTTCGTGCTGTACGATGAGTACAAGATCGTGCGAAAGCAGAACTGAGCGCCGGACTCTATTGGTCATGAACTTACCGCAGACAGAAAAACGTCTGCGGTAATTTTGTTTCTTTCCTACATCCGCTTTCAGGACGCCCCTTCGCAGGCATAACCGCTTCCGGGTGCGCATAGGATATGCCATGACCTTCTGTATAAAGACGGCAAAACGGGAAAGGGGAAAAGACGTGATGGTGACCTGCCTTATCGAAAAGCCGCTTGTACGAATGTATCCTTCCGAGAGCCTTACGGGAGAGGTGAGCGACGAGCTTGTTTTCGGTACCCGCCTCGAGGTGCTTTCCGCTTGCGGCATCGCCGCCTATTGCAGGACCTCATACGGCTACGAAGGCTACGTCAACGCCTGGGAGCTTTCGGCTCTTCGGGAGGGAAGCGAAGACCTGCAGGACAAGAAAGAAGCACACATTCTCTACGCTCCCTGCGACGTACTGCCAAAAGCGGAATACCGGGAAAAGCCGCTGATGCATCTGCATATCGGCTCGGAAGTTTTCCTTACGGGGGAAAGGGACGACAGATTTGCCGCCTGCCGCATCGGAGGGAAAAAAGGTTATCTACCGCTTTATGCCCTGCCGGATCCCGTGCCGGAAAACCTTCCCGACGGTTTCCGCATCGCCGCCCATGCCCTCGGCTTTCTCGGAACGCCGTACCGCTGGGGCGGAAAGACCGAGGAGGGAACGGACTGCTCGGGACTTGTCTTCACCGCCTGCGCTCTCTCCGGCAGCCGCATCTACCGGGACGCCGTTTTTAAGGAGGAATACGCCGAAAAAATCCCACCCGATAAGGTGCAAAGAGGAGATATCGCCTATTTTTCCGGGCACGCCGCCGTCATGCTGGACGAAAACGAATTTGTCCACGCCTCGGCAAGGCACGGGCGGGTCGTGACGGGGAGCTTTACCGAAGGCGACCTCGACCGGGAAAAGGTGCTCTGCTTTGCAAGAGTGGGAAAGATTCCTTTATAAGCCGCTGCCGTGGAAGCGACAAAAGCGGAACAAAAAGCATACACCCCGAAAACAGGGTGTATGCGATCGTGCAATCTTTTCTTACGTTATAAATTATTCGTTCTCCGAAGCGGCGAGGGCTGCCTTGCAGGCTTCGCACACGTACTTTCCGCCGAAAGCGGTGAGGGAGGATTTTCCGCCGCAGAAAACACAGGTGTTCTGCACCTTCTGAATGGTGATTTTGTTTCCGTCGACCTCAAAAAGAAGCGGGTCGCCCGGACCGATGCCGATTTGTTTCCTCATATCCTTTGGGATCACGATCCTCGATAATTCGTCGATGCTTCTGATGACCTGCGCATGTTTCATGGATGAATCCTCCTGATGTATATTGAAATGGTTAATTTGTATAATCTTGGAAATATTGGCAATATTTTATCAAATATTCGTCAATTTGTCAACCCCATTTTGCAAAAAAACGTGAACTTGCGACGTTTTATACGAACATTTTAACAATTTCTGTCAATTAGTCACATTGAATATTCGCTGCGTGTGAATAAAAAAGCACATCGACGCAAAAATGACGGACGAAAACGGGATTACCGGGGCGACGGAGAAGAAAACCAAAACAGAATAGCGGCATAAAACACATAATAACAGACAGAAAGAAGGGAAGGAAAACGATGCTCGGGAAGATCTTCGGCATATTATGCATTCTTTCACTGCTCTTCGGGGCGGCAGGCGGAAAGATGCAGGCGGTATCGCAGGCTGTTGGCGAGGGAGCCTCGGCGGCGATAAGTCTTGCAATCGGCATGGCGGGGATGACCTGCCTATGGAGCGGAGCGGCAAGGGTATTGGATGCCTGCGGTTTTACATCGGCGGCTGCAAAGGCAGCGTCGCCGCTTTTCTCTCATATCTATCCGGATTCCTGCAAAACGGAAGGAAGGCAGGGACGGGAAGTCGGTACGGCAGGCGGGAAAAGGAAAAATAAGACCGTCGGTACTTTGAACGGCGTCCTTTCTGAACCGGATAACGATGTCCAAAGAGGCGCCCGAGCCGAAACGGCGACCGAAGAAGAGCACCCAAATGCCTGCGGCGAGTGCGCAGCGGTGATGGCGGCAAACTTTCTCGGACTCGGGAATGCGGCGCTCCCCCTCGGCTTGGCCGCTCTTCGGAAAATGCAGAGCATCGGGAAAAGAAGCGGAAGAAAAAGCGAGGAGGTCTCGGAGGACATGATCACCTTTGCAGTGCTTGCCACCGTGCCATTTCAGTTGCTTCCGACTTCGCTTGCCGTTCTGCGGGAAGCAGCCGGGAGCGCCTCGCCTTATGAGATTCTTCTTCCGGTGTGGATCAGCCAGACGCTGACGATTGGCTTTGCCGTCCTTCTCTGCCGCATGGCGGCAAGAATATCCAAATGGCAGCGCTCATAGGGAATTATGCGCTGCCGGTCCTTTTGGCGGTCATCGGCGTTCTGCTTCTCTGTAAGGATAAAGAAGTGTTTGAAAAATTCCTCGAGGGAGCGAAAGACGGGCTTAACACCTGCGTTTCTGTCCTTCCCACCATGATCCTTGTGACGGTGGGAGTGCGGATGTTCTCGGCGTCGGGCGCTCTCGGTTTCTTTTGCGGTCTGTTCGGTACATGTGTCGAAAAAGCGGGAATCCCCCGTGATCTGCTCCCGCTTCTTATTCTTCGACCGCTTTCCGGGAGCGCCGCAACCGCAGCGGCAAAGGAACTGTTTGAAAGCGTCGGACCGGACAGCTTTGCGGGACGTGCCGCCTCGATCCTGCTCGGCTCCACCGATACCATCGTATATACCTTCGGAATGTATTTCGGAGCCTTGGGGATCGGAAAGACAAGATACGCTTTTCCGTGTGCCGTGGCGGTTATGCTGTTCTGCACTTTCCTTTCCTGCTTTCTTACGGCGCTGTTTTTCGGCAGATGAAAGACGAGGTACGTGTTGACAAGAAAAGGAGAATGTGGTAGAATGACCGCATGACAAAAGAATTTGTCCGGAAGATAAAGAGATAAAAAAAAGAGGAGATAAGAATATGAAGGACATATACTTTGCGGCGTGCGCCGAAAACGGCGGTATCTATCACTATAAAAAGGACGGCGAAAAAATCGAGTTTGTAAAGAAGTACGACCTCGACCGCCCCATGTTCCTCGCCATCGAAAAGAACAGGATGTATGTTGTTCTTCGGGACTGCTTTGACGGCAGCAGCGGCGTCTGCTCCTTCAAAATCGAAGAGGACGGAAGCCTTTCCGACTGCACGCTTCCTGTCAGCACCCGGGGAAAGTGCGCCTGCCATATCTGCGTGAAGGACGGAAAAGCCTATGCGGCAAACTACCTTTCCGGTACCCTCTGCCTTGTGGGCGAACGCCTTGTGGCGCATACCGGCAAGGGACCCGTTGCCGACCGTCAGGAGGGACCTCACTGCCACTATGTGAACTTTGACCCGAAGGGAAAATACCTCTATTGCTGTGACCTCGGCAACGATACCGTCTATACCTACGACGAAGCGCTGAACGAGGTGTCGAGAGCGAAGGTACCCGAGGGAGAGGGATGCAGACATCTCGTGTTCTCAAAAAAGCACAATATCGTTTACTGCCTGAACGAGCTGGGCTCCTCCGTCACCGTATTTGAAGAAAAGGACGGAACGCTCAAGGCGCTTGAAACCTACACCGCTCTGCCGAAAAATCCGAAGACACCCACCAAGGCAGCGGCGACCCGGCTCTCGGAGGATGAAAAGTATCTCTACGCCTCGAACCGGGGCGACGACAGCATCTGCACGTTCGCCGTCAGTGAAGACGGAAGAAAACTCGAACAGAAATGCTTTGCTTCCGTAAACGGCGAATCCCCCAGAGACTTCGATGTCATTGACGGCGTGATGTTCTGCACCAACGAATTCACCGATAACGTGACGGTCTTTGCGGAAAAAGACGGCAACTTTGAAGATACGGGTATTATCCTCAGAATGGAGCATCCGCTCTGCGTCGTGGCAAAATGAATGCAGAAAGAGCGCCGCTTCGGAATAATACTGAGTAATTAAGATGCCGAAGCGGCGTTTTTGATAAAAATACCATTCGTTTCCTGAATAGCAAAAATCTTTGAAAAAATGAAAAAAAGGTCTTGACAAACGGAGAATGCTGTGCTATAATAGCGAAGCTGTCGCAAGGGACGGTGAAGGAAACGAAGGAAATTCGAAAGAAAAAACTTCAAAAAACTTTCAAAACCCCCTTGACAAACGCCGCGGCTTGTGATATAATGAACAGGCTGTCACGGCAACGGGCAGCAACTTGCACTTTGAAAATTGAACAACGAAAGACGAAAGAAACAAAGCATATTATACTCGAAAATTCCGCAGTTATTGTACAGATGACTGCAAGTTTCTAAACAGAAACCAAAGTAAAAGAGCAAAAGCTCAAACTACTGAGAAACGAGAGTGCATGTGATGCACTTTTAATTTTTTAGAGAGTTTGATCCTGGCTCAGGATGAACGCTGGCGGCGTGCTTAACACATTCAAGTCGAACGGACTGATTCGATAGCTTGCTATTGATGAAAGTTAGTGGCGGACGGGTGAGTAACGCGTGAGTAACCTGCCTTTGTGAGTGGAATAACAGTGGGAAACTGCTGCTAATACCGCATGATGCATAGTTTGGACATCCTCGCTATGCCAAAGATTTATCGCACAAAGATGGGCTCGCGTCTGATTAGCTTGTTGGTGAGGTAACGGCTCACCAAGGCGACGATCAGTAGCCGGACTGAGAGGTTGAACGGCCACATTGGAACTGAGATACGGTCCAGACTCCTACGGGAGGCAGCAGTGGGGAATATTGGGCAATGGGCGCAAGCCTGACCCAGCGACGCCGCGTGAGGGAAGAAGGTCTTCGGATTGTAAACCTTTGTAGACAGGGACGAAACAAATGACGGTACCTGTAAAGTAAGCCACGGCTAACTACGTGCCAGCAGCCGCGGTAATACGTAGGTGGCGAGCGTTATCCGGATTTACTGGGTGTAAAGGGTGTGTAGGCGGGGAAGCAAGTCAGATGTGAAATGCCGAGGCTTAACTTCGGCCCTGCATTTGAAACTGCATCTCTTGAGAGTCGGAGAGGTTATCGGAATTCCCAGTG
>JAZRXH010000048.1:0-9987 GCA_045600125.1 Eubacteriales bacterium
AAGGTTATTCCGGTGACTTGTACTGTGCAAGATGCGGCAAATTTATTAAAAAAGGCTCGGTCATTCCGGCAATCAAGGATATGAAAGGCTGAGCTTTCACCGAAACGCAAGGTCACCGTAAGAATAGTTGAAGAATAAGCAAAAACGCCGTTCGTGCCTGCACGGACGGCGTTTAGTTCATTTTGAACAAGCAAACGCGGAAAAAAGCTATGAAAAATCGTCGCACGATTCACAAAATAATTTTGCCCGCGGCTTGACTTATGTTTCAGGCTTTGGTATAATCGTAGTGTAATAAAAAAACGCTTCTGCGACTGACGGATAAGTGGAGCACCACAGAGGAGCAGATGCGGATAAGCCGACCGTCTGGGCACACTTGCTTTAATAAGGCAAGTGCGCCCTTTTTGATTTTTTGAATATTATTTTAGGAGGAAAACTCGTGAAAAAGATAGGTATAGTCATGGGAAGCGACAGCGATCTTCCGATAATCGAAAAAGCGACGGCAACTCTCAAGGGGCTCGGAATACCCTACGAGGTGCACGTCTACTCGGCACACAGAACACCCGACGAGGCAAGGAGCTTTGCGCGTGATGCAAGACAGAACGGCTTCGGCGCGATAATCGCGGCGGCGGGAATGGCGGCTCACCTTGCGGGAGCCATAGCCGCAAATACCACCCTTCCGGTGATAGGAATACCCTGCAAATCGCCAGTACTCGACGGCATTGACGCACTTCTGTCGACGGTACAGATGCCCTCAGGCATACCTGTAGCTACCGTCGCGATAAACGGAGGAGCCAATGCCGCTTTGCTTTGCGCGCAGATACTCGCCGTAGAGGATAAGGAGCTCGCCGCAAAGCTTGATAATAAGAGAAAAGCAGACGCCGAGGCAGTCCTCGCAAAGGACGCCGACATCGCATCAAGACTGTAAATTATTTTTATAATACAAAGGAGATAAATACAATGGAAAAGAAGCTTGTTTACACCGGTAAAACCAAGGACGTTTTTGCACTCGAAAACGGAAACTACCTCCTCAAATTCAAGGATGACTGCACCGGCAAGGACGGTGTGTTCGATCCCGGTGAAAACTCCGTAGGTCTTAAGATCGATGGCGTCGGCGACGTCAATCTCCGCATGTCCATCTATTTCTTTGAAAAGGTCAATGCCGCCGGCATCAAGACCCACTATGTAAGCGCAGACCTTGCGAATACCACCATGGAGGTCCTCCCCGCAAAGGTATTCGGCAAGGGTCTCGAGGTCATCTGCCGCTATAAGGCTGTCGGCAGCTTCTACCGCCGCTACAGCGATTACTGCACCGAGGGTCAGGATCTTCCCGCTTACGTGGAAACCACCTTCAAGAACGACGAAAAGGGCGACCCGCTGGTAACCAAGGACGGTCTTGTGGATCTGGGCGTCATGACTGCCGGGCAGTACGACGACATCAAGGCGATGACCCAGAAGATCACGGCGATCGTTGCGGACGATCTGAAAGAAAAGGGACTTGTTCTCTATGATATCAAATTTGAATTCGGTTATGACGCAGACGGCAAGGTCATGCTCATAGACGAGATCGCCTCCGGAAATATGAGAGTATATAAGGACGGCAAGTATATCGAGCCTATGACGCTTTCCAAGCTCTTCTTTGCATGATCTGAATCCGGAGCAAAAAGGCTTGCTCACTTTGTCGAGATGTATTTCAGAACGAAGCGCTGCAAGCCTTCCGTCGTTTATATGAACCCTCAGCCCTTTTTTGTTATCCGTTTCGCCTGTTCAGAAAGGAAGTAACCCATGGGAGGATATTTCGGCGCAGTCTGCCACGGAGACGCTCTTTCCGACGTTTTCTTCGGGACCGACTACCATTCACACCTCGGCACAAGGCGTGCCGGCATTGCAGCCTACGATTCGGTCATCGGCTTGCAGAGACAGATCCACAACATTGAGAATTCGCCCTTCCGCACCCGGTTCGAGTCGGTCTTTGACGAGATGAGCGGAACGAGCGCCATCGGCTGTATCAGCGATTACGACCCCCAGCCGCTTCTCATCCGCTCGAACCTCGGTACCTATGCCATCTGCTTTATCGGCATGATCAACAACGCAAAGCAGCTGACGGATCAGTACCTTTCCTTCAGCGGCGGGCATTTCGATGCCATGACCGGCGGCAACATCAACAGCACCGAGCTTGTTTCGGCACTCATTGACCAGAAGAGCACCTTCGCCGAGGGCATCCGGTTCGCTCAGAAGTCGATTGACGGCTCGGCGACTATCATTATTCTGAAAGACAACGGCAGCATCATTGCCGCCCGTGATAAATTCGGCAGGCTTCCCGTCGTTCTCGGAAAGTCTCCCAAGGGAAGATGCGTGTCCTTTGAAAAGTTCGCCTATGCGAAGCTCGAATATGAGGATGACAGAGAGCTCGGTCCCGGCGAGATCGTTGAATTTGACGCCGATAACGTGAAGCAGCTTTGTCCTCCCGGCAAAGAAATGTGCGTTTGCTCCTTCCTTTGGAGCTACTACGGCTATCCGACCTCCGGCTACGAGGGCGTGAACGTAGAGCTGATGCGCTATAAGAACGGCGAAATCATGGCGGAGGACGATGCTAAAAAGGGAAACAACAACGGCGTCGATTACGTCGGCGGTGTGCCGGATTCCGGAACGCCCCACGCTATCGGCTACGCCAATAAGAGCCGCATCCCCTTTGCAAGAGCCTTCATTAAATACACTCCCACCTGGGCGAGAAGCTTTACGCCCACAAGTCAGTCCCAGCGCAATAAGGTCGCCAAGATGAAGCAGATACCGGTACACGAGCTGATCAAGGACAAGAGCCTGCTCTTCGTGGACGACTCCATCGTCCGGGGAACACAGCTCCGTGAAACGGTGGAATTTCTGTATGAATGCGGCGCCAAGGCGGTTCATATGCGCTCTGCCTGCCCGCCCATCATGTACGGATGCAAGTATCTGAACTTCTCCAGAGCCACCGGTGATATGGAGCTGATCGCCAGAAAGATGATCCTCAAGCTGGAGGGCGACGAGGGCTTCCGTCACATCGAAGAATACAGCGACGGCAATACCGAAAGAGGCAGGAATCTCCGCAAAGCCATCTGCGAAGAGCTGCACCTCGCTTCCATCGAGTTCCAGTCGCTGGAGGGCATCGTCAATGCCATCGGCCTCGAGCCCTGCAAGCTCTGCACCTACTGCTGGAACGGCAAAGGCTGATCTGTATATTTCAGGACATAAGCAAGCGTACCGAACCCAAGACACGTGAGGAAAGGAAAAGAAAATGAATACACAATCCAGATCCGAGGCATATGCAGCCGCCGGCGTTGACATTACCGCCGGATATAAGGCTGTTGAGCTGATGAAACAACATATAGCAAGAACCATGACGAGCGGCGTCTGCTCCGACGTAGGCGGCTTCGGCGGACTCTTCGAGCTCGACCTCGAAGGCATCACAAAGCCCGTTCTCGTCAGCGGTACCGACGGCGTCGGCACCAAGCTGAAGCTGGCGTTCCTCATGGACAAGCACGATACCGTCGGCATCGACTGCGTTGCCATGTGCGTGAACGACATCATCTGCTGCGGTGCGAAGCCGCTGTTCTTCCTCGATTACATTGCCTGCGGCAAGAACGTCCCCGAAAGGATCGCCGATATCGTCAAGGGCGTGTGCGAGGGCTGCGTGCAGTCGGCTGCGGCGCTCATCGGCGGTGAAACGGCGGAAATGCCCGGCTTCTATCCCGTGGATGAGTACGACCTTGCCGGCTACTGTACCGGTGTCGTGGATAAAGCAAGGATCATCGACAACAAGACCATGAAAGAGGGAGACGCAGTCATCGCTCTTCCCTCCAGCGGCGTTCATTCCAACGGTTTTTCTCTTGTGAGAAAGGTTTTCGACGTGGAGAATGCCGACATCAAGTCGCCCGTGGCAGCTCTCGGCGGTAAGTCGATCGGCGAGACGCTTCTTACCCCCACCAGAATTTACGTAAAGCCCGTGCTTGCCCTTCTTGAAAAAGTGAAGGTCAGGGGCATCTCCCACATCACCGGCGGCGGCTTCTACGAGAACATCCCGCGGAGCATTCCCGACGGACTCGGCGCAAAGATCGACAAGAGCGCCGTCCGCATCCTTCCCATCTTCAAGCTCATCGCCGAAAAGGGCGGTATTTCCGAGAGGGATATGTTCAACACCTTCAATATGGGCGTCGGCATGAGCATCGTCGTTGCGAAGGAGGACGCCGAAAATGCGCTTTCTATCCTTAAGGACAACGGAGAAGACGCATATATCATCGGTGAGATCGTGAAGTCGGAGGATAAGATAATCCTATGAGTAATATAAAAGTTGCCGTTCTCGTATCCGGCGGCGGCACGAACCTGCAGGCGCTCATCAACGCTGAGAAGATCGGTATCTTGAAGAGCGGAACGATCTCGCTTGTTCTTTCCAACAATGCCGACGCTTATGCGCTGACAAGAGCGAAAGAGGCGGGGATCGATACGGCGGTGGTGCTGCGCAAGGACTGCGCCGACGCTGCGGAATTTGAAAACCGCATTATCGAAACGCTGGACAGCGCCGGTATCGGGCTCATCGTGCTGGCGGGCTTCATGTCCATCCTTTCGGAGAACTTTACAAGACACTATGAAAAGAAGATCATCAACGTGCATCCATCGCTGATCCCGTCCTTCTGCGGCAAGGGCTTCTACGGACTCCGCGTCCATGAGGCGGCGCTTGCCAAGGGCGTCAAGGTGACCGGCGCCACGGTGCATTTCGTCAATGAGATCCCCGACGGCGGCGAGATCATCCTGCAGAAGGCGGTCGAGATCGAGGAAGGGGACACCCCCGAGATTTTGCAGAAGAGAGTCATGGAGAATGCCGAATGGATCATTCTTCCCAAGGCTTGCGAAAAGGTCTGCGCTCTTATGCTGAGCCGGAAATAAGTGCCGGTCAAAATGTGCAATAAATAATAAAGGAGATATAGGTATGGAAATCTACAAGATCAATGACATAGGCGAGCTCATCGAAGGCAACTCCTATGTCGGCAGAGGCATCGTCATCGGTAAATCCGAGGACGGCAGGAAGGCTGTAGCCGCTTATTTCATCATGGGCAGAAGCGCCAACAGCCGCAACAGAATTTTCACCGAGAAGAACGGTGAGGTTTTCACCGAACCCTTCGACGCATCCAAGGTCGTTGACCCCAGCCTCATCATCTACGCCGCCATCCGCTCCCTTGACAACAAGCTCATCGTTACCAACGGCGACCAGACTGACACCATCTACGACGGTCTGAAAGCCGGCAAGAGCTTCTCCGAAGCCCTCATGACCCGTGAGTTCGAGCCGGACGGTCCCAACTTCACCCCCAGGATCAGCGGCATGCTCACCTTTGCCGATAAGGACTTTACCTATGACATGAGCATCCTCAAGAGCGCCGATGCCGAGGGTACTGCCTGCAACCGCTATACCTTCTCTTATCCGGCACTTGCAGGACTCGGCCACTTTATCCACACCTATGTGTGCGACGGTACGCCTATCCCCACCTTCCAGGGTGAGCCCGAAAGAGTAAAGATCCCTGCTGATATCGACGAGTTCACAAAGACTCTCTGGAATGCACTGGACGCCGACAACAAGATTTCGCTGTACGTTCGTGCAGTAGACCTCGAAACCGGCAAGATCGAAAACAGAATGATCAACAAGAACGCCTGAGCATGGCTCGGCAATAACGGAAAGGAATGACAGAAATGAAAGAATTTGAACTCAAGTACGGCTGTAACCCCAATCAGAAGCCCGCTAAGATCTACATGGCAAACGGTGAAGATCTCCCCATCGAGATACTCAACGGCAGACCCGGTTTTATCAATTTTCTCGACGCTTTCAACTCCTGGCAGCTCGTGAAGGAGCTGAAGGAAGCGCTCGGTCTTCCCGCCGTGACCTCCTTCAAGCACGTCAGCCCCACCTCGGCGGCTGTCGGCATCCCGCTTTCCGACAAACTCAAGAAGGCTTGCTTCGTTGACGATATCGAAGGTCTTGACGATTCGCCCCTCGCCTGCGCTTACGCAAGAGCAAGAGGTACCGACCGTATGTGCTCCTTCGGTGACTGGGTGGCTCTTTCCGACGTCTGCGACGTGACCACCGCCAAGATGATCAAGCGCGAGGTATCCGACGGTATCATCGCTCCCGGCTACGAGCCCGAGGCTCTCGAGATCCTCAAGTCCAAGCGTAAGGGCGGCTACAACATCGTGAAGATCGACCCCGACTACGTTCCCGAGGTGCAGGAAAAGAAGCAGGTATTCGGCATCACCTTCGAGCAGGGAAGAAACAACTTCAAAATCAACAAAGAGCTTCTTTCCAACGTCGTGACCGCCAACAAGGAGCTTCCCGAGTCGGCGATCCGTGACCTCATCATTTCGCTCATCACCCTGAAGTATACCCAGTCCAACTCGGTTTGCTACGCCGTAGACGGTCAGGCGATCGGCGTCGGTGCCGGTCAGCAGTCGAGAATCCACTGCACAAGACTTGCCGGCTCCAAGGCAGACACATGGTTCCTCCGTCAGCACGAGAAGGTGCTTGCACTTCCTTTCAAGCCCGAGCTTGGCAGACCCGACAGAGATAACGTCATCGACGGTTATATCAACCGCAACGAAGAGGACGTTTGCGCCGACGGCAACTGGCAGAAGTATTTCACCGTTCAGCCTGAGCCCCTCACCGACGCAGAGATCCGTGCTTACCTTTCCACCATCGACAACGTAGCTCTCGGCTCCGACGCATTCTTCCCCTTCGGCGACAACATCGAGCGTGCCAAGAGAAGCGGCGTGAAGTATATCGCCGAGCCCGGCGGATCCATCCGTGACGACCTCGTGATCGAATGTGCGGATAAGTACGGCATGGCTATGGCGTTTACCGGCATGAGACTCTTCCATCATTGATTTTCAAGACCCTTTTAGCTTAAAGAACAGAAGTCAGCGATATTCAAAAAAGGAGTCAGCAATGAAAATAATGGTAGTCGGCGGTGGCGGCAGAGAGCACGCCATCATCAAAAAGCTTCGTGAAAACAGCGAGGTGACCGAAATATTCGCTCTCCCCGGAAACGGCGGCATTGCAAGAGATGCGACCTGCGTTGACATCGGTGCCAAGGATATCGACGGTATCGTGAAATTTGCATCCGAGAATAAGATCGACTATGCCGTTGTCGCCCCGGACGATCCTTTGGTGCTCGGCTGTGTGGATGCGCTCGAAAAGGTCGGCGTACCCTGCTTCGGACCGAGAGCAAATGCCGCCATCATCGAGGGCAGCAAGGTCTTTTCCAAGAACCTCATGAAGAAGTACGGCATTCCCACCGCTTCTTATGAAGTCTTTGGCGACATGGACAAGGCTCTCGAATACTTAAAGACCGCTCCCATTCCCACCGTCATCAAGGCGGACGGCCTTGCTCTCGGCAAGGGTGTTATCATCGCCATGACGAGAGAGGAAGCCTATGACGCCGTGAACACCATCATGCGGGACAAGGCGTTCGGCAAGAGCGGCGACAACATCGTCATCGAAGAATTCCTCGAAGGACCCGAAGTATCGGTGCTTTCCTTCACCGACGGCAAGACCGTCGTTCCCATGATCTCCTCCATGGACCATAAAAGAGCAGGGGACAACGACACCGGACTCAACACCGGCGGCATGGGAACCGTGGCTCCGAACCCCTATTATACAAAAGAAGTCGCAGCAGAGTGCATGGAAAAGATCTTCCTTCCCACCATTGCGGCGATGAACGCCGAGGGGAGGACCTTCAAGGGATGTCTCTACTTCGGACTGATGATCACGAAGAACGGTCCCAAGGTCATCGAGTACAACTGCCGTTTCGGCGATCCCGAAACGCAGGTCGTGCTTCCTCTTCTGGAAAGCGACCTTCTCACCGTGATGATGGCGACCACGAACGGCACACTCGACAAGACCGAGGTGAAGTTCTCGGATAAGAACGCCTGCTGTGTCATCATGGCGTCCGAGGGCTATCCCGCATCCTATAAGAAGGGCTTCGAGCTGAAGATCGAGGACAGCGTACAAGACAGCGTATACGTTGCCGGAGCCGTTATCAAAGACGGTAAACTCCTTACAAACGGAGGCAGAGTCCTCGGTGCTGCGGCTGTTGCCGCAACGCTTCCCGAGGCGATAAAGGCAGCCTACGGCCTCACGGGGCACATCTCCTTCGAGAACGCTTATTTCAGAAAAGACATCGGACAGCGTGCGCTTCTTGCATATTCGGAGGGCTGATATGGTATACAGAGTATTTGTCGAAAAGAAAAAAGAGCTTGCCAATGAAGCCCGTGCGCTTTATTCCGACTTAAAGAACCTTCTCGGGATAAAGGGCATCGAGGACGTCCGTATCCTCAATCGCTACGACGCCGAAAACATCACCGAGGAGCTTTTTGAGTACGCCAAGAAGACGGTGTTCTCCGAGCCTCAGCTGGATATCGTTTCGGACGGATTCGCCGATGAGAAGGCATTCGTTTTTGCGACCGAGTACCTTCCCGGACAGTTCGACCAGAGAGCCGATTCCGCTTCGCAGTGTATCCAGATCATTTCGCAGGGCGAGCGTCCTCTCATCCGTTCCGCCAAGGTCTATGCCCTTTACGGAAAACTTACCGATGAGGATATCGCCGAAATAAAGAAATACGTCATCAACCCCGTGGAAGCAAGAGAAGCTTCCCTTGAGAAGCCCGAGACCATCAAGGCGGTCTTCGAGATTCCCACCACCGTCCGCACCCTCGACGGCTTCTGCAAGCTCGACAGAGCAGGTCTTGAAGCCTTCGTCCGTGATTACGGCCTTGCCATGGATGCCGACGATATCGCCTTCTGTCAGCAGTATTTTCTCAGTGAAAAGCGTGACCCCACCATCACCGAGATCCGCATGATCGATACGTATTGGTCGGATCACTGCCGTCACACCACCTTCCTCACGGTCATCGACAGCGTGAAGTTTGAGGACGAGCTCCTTGAAAAGGCGTACAGCGATTACCTCGACACGAGAAAGGCTCTCGGACGGACAAAGCCCGTATGCCTTATGGACATCGCCACCCTTGCCGTGAAGCACCTCAAGAAGTGCGGAAAGCTGGATAAGCTCGATGAATCAGAGGAGATCAACGCCTGCACGGTCAAGATCGAAGTGGAGGTCGACGGAAAAAAAGAACCGTGGCTCCTGCTCTTCAAAAACGAAACACATAACCATCCTACCGAAATAGAACCCTTCGGCGGCGCTGCGACCTGTATCGGCGGTGCGATCCGTGACCCGCTGTCCGGACGCTCCTACGTTTACGGCGCCATGCGTGACACGGGTGCGGCGGATCCTACCATGCCGGCCAGCGAGACCATTCCCGGTAAGCTCCCGCAGAGAAAACTCGTGACCACGGCGGCAGCGGGCTATTCCTCCTACGGCAACCAGATAGGTCTTGCCACGGGTATCGTCGATGAGCTTTATCATCCCGGCTACGCAGCAAAGCGCATGGAGATCGGTGCGGTCATCGCCGCCGCTCCCGCTGAGAACGTAAGACGGGAAGTGCCCGCTCCCGGCGACGTGGTTATCCTCCTCGGCGGCAGTACCGGCCGTGACGGTATCGGCGGTGCTACCGGTTCTTCCAAGTCTCATACCTCCGAGTCTCTGACCACCTGTGGTGCAGAGGTTCAGAAGGGTAATGCTCCCACCGAGAGAAAGATCCAGAGACTGTTTCGTCGTCCCGAGGTAACCCGTCTGATCCGTAAGTGTAATGACTTCGGTGCAGGTGGTGTATCCGTAGCTATCGGTGAGCTGGCTCCCGGTCTGCACATCGACCTGAGCATGGTTCCCAAGAAGTATGCAGGTCTGGACGGAACCGAGATCGCTATCTCCGAGTCCCAGGAGCGTATGGCTGTTGTCATTGATCCCAAGGATCTGCGAGAGATGAAGAAGTATATCCGTGAGGAGAATCTGGAAGCCGTTGTTGTTGCAGAAGTTATGGAAGAACCTCGTCTGGTTATGGACTGGAGAAACC
>JAZRXH010000049.1:0-1702 GCA_045600125.1 Eubacteriales bacterium
GTGCTGCGGAGCGAACATATTGCCGCCCACACCGTTGATGATGTTCATCGCCTTCATGAAGTAAACGCTGTCCTTGGCAAAGTCCGAGATCGCCGCATCGTCGGCGAAGGGCTCGGGACGGGTGAACATGGCGCTGAACTGCGCAGCGAAATCGCCGTCTGTCTTCAGCGTCCAGCCGGGAAGCACCGCCTTCTTGTAGACTCTTGTCAGCATGGTGGCGAGCTGTTCACGGTTCAGAACGACGTCCGGGGAGAACTTATCGGAGGAGGTGCCGTTGGTGATGCCGATGTTCACGGCTTTGGCGACCTCGGGATCGTCGCAGTCGGTAAAGGGATTTACCTCGGCGGGAAGCGCCGGCTGACCGGAGAGAGACTCATAGAGTTTGACGGCAACGGCGGCAAATTCCTTACGGGTGATCTGCTTCGTAAGATCCTCGCCGACAAGGCAGTCCGGGATGAGTCCGAGCGTGTCGGCTTCGGCAACGTAGGACAGCGCCCAATCGGAGGTCTGGTAGGTCTTGGTGCCGACGATATTCGACCACGGGGAGACAATGCCGAGCGTTTTGCACACGATGCAGGCACGGATCTCGACGTCATCGTCCGCCTTCAGTTCCTCGCCATTCGGAGACGCCGAGCGATATCCGTCAAAAATCGTGCAGGGATTGGCAGTATATACATCCTGCCACTCGCCCCCATTGAGACGCATCTGCGCCTGAATGTACAGCGGCTCGAAAGCGTCAAGATCGGCTTCGCAGTAAAGAAGCGCATCAAAAACACTGTCCGGGATATGGATGAAATAGCGTCCCGAGCGTCCGCCGTCCTCCGACACGGAAACCTCAAATCTTGAAAGCCGGGGCGCTTCAAGGGCAGTCGGCGCGGTATGCTGTACCTGATTGCCGTTTTTGCCGATGCTTGTCGCAGGCGACCATTCGGAAAAGACTCTTTCGAGCTTTTCGTATTCCGGGTAGAAATCAATGAAATAACGGTAACGAACCGAAAGGGTGTGTCCGGCGAGATCGTAGTGATAGGTGTTTTCACCGTATTCATTCGGGACGGCGTACACAATGGGTTCAAGGAATCCGAGGCGTCCCTCTTCAAGATAAATAAGCCAGCTGAGTTCAAACACCGAATACAGACCGCTTGCGTCGGGATGGATGAAAGTACGGAAGGCAAGATCGGTGGGCTCATCAAGACCTCTCCATTCGGGATCGTCCCACTCTGCGCCGGATATCCAGGCACCGTCATCGATCTTAGCGTCGACCTGCATACCGACGGTGTATTCATAGACACCGAAATATTCTTCCTTCGTCTTATCGGCTGAGCGATAAATCTCATAAGCATCCTCAAGCGCACGAAGCTCCTCGGACGGATTGTACCACATTTCAATGGAATCGCTGTTGGCATCATTGTATTCATAAACGAGATAAGCAGCCTTCGGCGTGGAAATGCCGCATGGGAAATAAGTCTTTTCAAAATCGGACGCCGCAGAAACGGCAGTGGGAAGAAGAGCCGCCGTCAAAGATGCGGCAAGAAATACGGATAAAAGCTTTTTCATGTTTTTAATCTCCAAATTCATTCACTAAATTTATATATTTCCAAAAAGGCTCATCTCTTGAAAAGCCCCTTGAGACCCCCGAGTCCTTCCTTCAGACCGTCAAGCCCCTCTTTCAGATCGTCCATGCCAAAACCGTTCTGTTCTTTTG
>JAZRXH010000050.1:0-1459 GCA_045600125.1 Eubacteriales bacterium
TCCCTTTATTTGTGTTATTATTTAAGCGATTCATATTGTTTCCTCCGGTGTTTTGAGTTTGGTCGCTTAAATTATACCACAGGTTTCAATGTGGATCTTCTTTTTTTATCCTTTTTTGGAATCTTTATTTTACTACTTACCACATTTTTCCCGGTATTTTGATTTTCGGCATATTGAACAGTAAAGCGCTCCCGGTTTTGACATTTGCGAAGGCGGCACGGGAAAGGAGACCGGATAAGCAACGGAAAAGCGTTTTTCCGTATATTGACAAGGCGTCGGGGCATATGATAAAATGTAAATGTAATGGAACACATGGAAAATGACAAGGGAAAGGGAACGATCTTGAAGCTCGAAAAAAAGAACGGACCGGCATATTACACGAGCGACTTATTTTCCGAAGCGGGGATCCCTCACGGCTTTTTCACAAGGCACGGCGGGGTAAGCACGGGAGATTTCGGGTCGCTGAACGTGAGCACGAAAAGAACAGATGCAAGCGGAAACACCGACGCCTATGAAAACACGCTGGAGAACTTCCGGCGGATCCTCGGCGTATTCGGCGTAGACTGTGACGAGGCGGCATGCGCCCATCAGGTCCACGGGAAGACCGTCATCCGCCTTGAAAAGCGGCACGGCGGCATGGGCATCCTGAAAGGGAGGACGGGCGAAGAGGGGGACGCCTTATTCATCCCCCATGCCGAAGGCACGCTACGGGCGGCGGCGGTCAAGAGTGCCGACTGCACGCCGGTACTGCTTGCGGACAGAAGGACGGGGGACGTATGCGCTCTCCACGCCGGATGGCGGGGCACCTGCCTTGACATCGTAGGCGAGGCGGTCGGGACGTTTCTCAGAAACGGCTCAAGAGCCGAAGACATTCTTTGCGCCGTGGGACCGAGCATCGGCGTCTGCTGTTACGAGGTGACACAGGACGTACGGGAAGCGGCTCTCGGTGTCCTTTCAAAGCACGGCGATAGGGAACGCATAACGGAAGTCTTCTCCGCTCCCTACGAGCGGGACGGGAAGGTGCGCTATACCTTCGGTGTGGGAAAGCTCAACGCCATCCTCGCCGTCCTTGCGGGGATCCCCGAGGAGAACGTGGACTTTTCCGGGCTCTGCACCTGCTGTACCCGGATCAATAATGACTACCCCTTCTTCTCCCACCGCCGCCAGCATGCCCACTCCGGCACCCAGTGCTCCGTAATTGTGAAGCCCTAATTTGCCCCGCTTCGCTGAGGTCAAAAACGACCTCAGCTTTTTTATCTGCAATATGATTGCATGGGGAAGGTGTCACGGCGCAGACGTGACGGAAGAGGTTGTTAGGCACTCACCTTTCCAGATTAAGGGATTATCCTCGGCTCACGCCGTGGGTGTAGCGATTGACCGCCCTCTTTGAAAACGGGAGCGTATTATCCTCGTCTCCCGCCGTGAGCATAGCGATTGCCCTATTGCACACGAACGGGGG
>JAZRXH010000051.1:0-2370 GCA_045600125.1 Eubacteriales bacterium
CGGTTTGACGAAGACTAAAAACAAAACTCCGATGAAGTCGTGTCTTGACTTCATCGGAACGGTAGAGAGTTATTGTTTTCGCTGAATAACTGAGCTTTGCCGCACATGATTATGGCGGCAAAGCGGGACAAGGTTCGGGCATCGGGTGCTATGGTTTTATCTGAGGTACAATCCTTTCGAGGTGCCTGCGGGTGCTACCCGCTGCCCGCGGGGGCTTCCCCGCACGGCGAAAGCCGAAAATAATCAGCAAATAATCAAAAGGGGTCTTCCCCCACAACCACCACCACAGATTGGAGGTCAAAAATATGCCCGAAGAGAAGAAGAAGATCCTCATCGTGGAGGATGAAAAAGACATCTCCGAGATACTCGCCTACAACATCACCCGCCAGGGGTACGAGGTCGACACCGCCTACGACGGCGAAACGGGACTCGAAAAGGCGCTTTCCGGCAATTTCGATCTGCTCCTTCTGGACGTGATGCTCCCGAAAATGGACGGCTTCGAGATCTGCCGCCGGGTGCGGGAGGTACTGGAAACACCCATCATCATCCTCACCGCCCGTGAGGAGGAGCAGGACAAGATCAACGGCCTCGAGCTCGGCGCCGACGACTACATGACAAAGCCCTTCAGCCTTGCCGAGCTTGCTTCGAGGATCAAGGCGAACATCCGGAGGTACTCGGGCGAGCTGAAAAAGCTGAAAGCCGAGCCGGATGACGGCACCGTCGTTCGCATCGGAAAGCTGGAGGTCGACACCGACGACGTATCGGTGAAGAAGAACGGGGAGGAAGTCCCCCTTTCCAAAAAAGAATACGAGCTTCTCTGCTTCCTTGCGAAGAACCGGGGAACGAAGTTTGCGCAGGAGCGTCTCCTCGAGGCGGTCTGGGGCAACGGCGACTACTACGATCTGCGTACCGTGGACGTGACGGTAAGGCGCCTCAGGCAGAAGATCGAGGACGATCCCTCCAATCCCAGAATCATCCTCAACATGCGGGGAGTCGGGTACTACATTCCGTAAAACAGTGTGGAGCTGAAACAGTGTGGAGTGTGGAGTGTGGAGTTCTGTACAGTACCAAAGGGTACGCAGAAAATCGAAAATAATTGCACGGATCGTGCATGAGCATAAAAAATGAACGGAAGGTTCCGGAGACGGGGCGGGGAAGTCCCAGCGTCGGAGCTTTTGACGGAAAGGATGAAAAACATGAAATTTACAGTCAACAGGGATGAGCTTCAGAAGGCGATCCTGCCGGTTACCTACGGCGTTTCCAACGTGAACAATCCCGAATACAAGTCGCTTCTTCTGGAGGTCTCGGGGGATGAGCTCCGTGTATTCTCCTACGACCTTGAAAAGGGCATCCGCTCTATCGCCGAGGTGAACGGACTTGCCGACGGCCGTGTGGAGGCGGACTCTCAGAAGCTCTATGCCATCATCGGCACCATGCCGGACGGCGAGATCACCTTCGAGACCGACGAAAATTCGATGATCCACATCTCCGGCTCGGCGACCGACTTCAAGTTTCTCGGCAAGGACGGCTCCGGCTTCCCGAACATCCCGGACATCCCCGGCGAATTTTCCTACAAGCTCCCCGGAAAGATGATCCGGAGCATGATCGGACGGACGGTCTTCTCGGTTGCCGCAAACGACGCCAACCCCATATTCCTCGGCTCGCTCTTCGAGATCGAGGACGATAAGCTGAAGATCGTTTCCATGGACAGAAACCGTATCGCCATGCGCCGTGAGAGCGTCATTTCCGATCTCACCGGCGAGCAGACCCTGTCCCGCTTCGTCGTTCCCGGCAAGGCAGAAAACGATCTTTTGAAGGTCATCCCCGACAGCGACGACGAGGTAGAGGTGCGGATGACGAGAAAGCACATCATGTTCAGCTTCGGCAATATTTACTATATTTCGAGACTGCTGGACGGCGATTTCATGAACTACAAGCGTCTTCTGTCCGACAGCAACCGCTTCGAGATCGTCGTGAACACCCGGGAATTCCTCGATTCCGTCACCCGTTCGGCGGTGCTCCTCGAGAGCTACAAGAACAACTTCCTCGTCATCAACCTCGGCTCCGGCGACATGAACGTGAGCTGTAATACCGAGTTCGGTAAGGTGGACGATATCATCGAGAGCACCTTCGAGGCGGGCGGAGAAGAAACCCTCCGGATCGGCTTCAACCACAAGATCCTCCTCGACGCCCTCCGTGCCATCGGCGAGGAACAGGTGCGCCTCAGCTTCAACGGACCCACCAATCCCATTATCTTCAAGCCCGTCGTTTCCGACGACGAGCCCGATGAGGAGAGGTTCCTCTACGTCGTGATGCCGGTGCAGCTGCGATAAAAATCACATTCATGGGGGCTTCTCGCCCCCATACCCC
>JAZRXH010000052.1:0-2915 GCA_045600125.1 Eubacteriales bacterium
GAGAAAGCCCTGCGTTTTGCCGCTCGGGATTATAGCGGCAAAACGGGATAATACTCGGGCATCTGTATTCCCTTTTTTGCCTGAGGTGGAATCCCGAATTGGCGGCGGGGTCTCCCCGCAAAAATCCTCTAAAATGTTACATATATTGTAAATGTGTGTAAATAATTATCAAATCCATTTGACGAAGCGTCAGAAATGTTATATAATGTTTGGTTGTAGGAAAAAACACGAAAGAAATCACAGAAAAGGATTTGTAAGCTTATGATCAGAGAAGACCTCAGAAATATCGCCATCGTCGCCCACGTCGACCACGGCAAAACGACCCTCGTTGACGAAATGCTCAAGCAGAGCGGCACCTTCCGTGAGAATCAGGTCGTGCAGGAAAGAGTCATGGACTCCGGCGACCTTGAGAAGGAAAGAGGCATCACCATCCTCGCCAAGAACACCTCCCTCACCTATAAGGACGTCAAGATCAACGTCGTGGATACTCCCGGCCATGCCGATTTCGGCGGCGAGGTAGAGCGTGTGCTCAAGATGGTGGACGGCGTTATCCTCCTTGTGGATGCGCAGGAAGGACCGATGCCCCAGACCCGTTTCGTGCTCCAGAAAGCACTGGATCTCGGTCACAAGGTCGTGATCGTTATCAATAAAGTGGACAAGCCCGGCGCAAGGATCAACGAAGTCATCGACGAAGTCCTTGAGCTGTTCATCGACCTCGGCGCCAACGACGACCAGATCGACAGCCCCGTGGTATTCTGCTCCGGCAGAAACGGAACGGCTTCCCTCAGCGCCGAAAGCCAGGAGGAAAACCTCGTTCCTCTCTTCGAGACCATCATCTCCCACATCGATCCCCCCGAGGTCGACACCGAAGGACCCGCACAGCTCCTCGTTTCCTCCATCGACTACAACGACTATGTAGGACGTATCGCCATCGGCAGAGTGGAGAGAGGCGCCGTTATCAAGAACTCCGACGTTATCGTGACCAACTTCAACGGCGCCCACGAGGACTACCGTTCCAAGGTCGTGAATCTCTACCAGATCGACGGTCTCGGCAGAAACTCCGTAGACAGCGTAGCCGCCGGCGACATCGTATGTCTTTCCGGTATTGCGGACGTCACCATCGGCGACACCATCTGTGCGCCGGACGCCCCCGAGGCGCTTCCCTTCGTGAAGATCTCCGAGCCTACCCTTGAAATGACCTTCTCGGTCAACGACTCTCCCTTTGCCGGGCAGGAAGGCAAATACTGCACCTCCCGTCACCTCCGTGCAAGGCTCTTCAAGGAGCTTCTCAAGGACGTATCGCTTCGGGTAAGCGAAACCGACTCCACCGAGAGCTTCAAGGTCGCAGGCAGAGGCGAAATGCATCTTTCGATCCTCATTGAAACCATGCGCCGTGAGGGCTACGAGTTTCAGGTCAGCGCTCCGAAGGTACTGACGAAGGTCGTCGACGGCGTCGAATGCGAGCCGATCGAGGAAGTCATCATCGAGGTGCCCGAAGAATACATGGGCGCCGTTATGGAACGTCTCGGCGAGCGTAAGGGTGAACTTGTGGATATGCAGCCCAGAGGGGACAGAATGAAGCTCGAATACCACATCCCCACCAGAGGTCTCTTCGGATACAGAAACGAATTCCTCACCACCACCCGCGGCGAGGGCATCATCTCCTCGATTTTCTATGATTACGAGCCCGTAAGAGGAAAAATCATCAAGCGTGACTCCGGTTCTCTGATTGCCTATGAAAACGGCGTGACCACCCGTTACGGTATCTTCCAGGTTCAGGACAGAGGTCTTATGTTCATCAAGGAAGCCATGAACGTATACGAAGGTCAGATCGTGGGTGAGACCCCCAAGAGCGATGACATCGTAGTCAACGTGTGCAAGAAGAAGCACATGACCGCCGTCCGTTCCACCGGCGCCGACGAAGCCCTCACCCTCATCACCCCGAAGTTCTTCTCCCTCGAGGAGGCCATCGAGTATATCAACGAGGACGAGCTCATCGAGATTACCCCGAAGTCCATCCGACTCCGTAAGGCGATCCTCAACAACGTAGACAGAGCCAAAGCCAACGCCAAGCTCAAAGCAGAACAGTAAGTTAATTATGGGGGCTTCTCGCCCCCATACCCCATCGCCTTACGATAGCGTGGGGCTCCTCGCCCCCATACCCCATCGCCTTACGATAGCGTGGGGCTCCTCGCCCCACACCCTCGCCTTACGATAGCGTGGGGCTGCTCGCCCCACACCCTCGCCGCCTTTTGAAAAAGGCGGGCGAAAACTTTGAAATAAGCCCAAGTCCTAAACGGACTTGGGCTTCGTTTTTTCTTGAATGAAGGATGAGTACCTACCGTCTGTTGCGGCAGGAAAGCAGTGCCGCAACAGAGGTTATTTTGAGGGTCTGTAGAAAGCCCTGAGCTTTGCCGCTTGAATATATGGCGGCAAAGCGGGGATAGTTCCGGGCATCGGGGATCACGGTTTTGCCTGCGGTGCAATCCTCTCGTATTGCCCGCAGGGGCTCCCTGCGGCGGCGATGGGGCTGCAGGGGGGCGGGCAGCCCCCTGCATATAGGTCTTTATTCGATAAAGCCGTCCTTTGTGAAGTAGACGATGGGATTTTCGTCGCCGAGACCTTCCTTGATATTGAACTCGGCGATGGCGTCATAGGCAAGTCTGTCACCGCCGTTGAAGCCGATGCTGCCGCCGACTACCTGGAGGTAGGTATTGTTGCGGTAGATAGGCAGCCAAGCCTTGTGGTCGGCGTTGGTCTGGAAGAGGCACCATGTCGAGCGGTCGAAGATGTTGTTCTCGATGATGTAGGTTCCCTTGGTGTACTCGTTGCGGCTCGTCCAGCCCTTGACGTGAGCGGCTGTACCGCCGTCGGGACGCTGCTTGCCGAAGCCGTAGCCGGCGCGGCGGAAGATG
>JAZRXH010000053.1:0-7190 GCA_045600125.1 Eubacteriales bacterium
GTTCCCCGATCCGAATAAAGTCCGTTCCGGATCTTTTCGGCAGAGAACACAAACTCAAAGCTCTTTTCCTCCTCCGGTACGCTGAAAATACCGGCATACTCTTCTGCCGATACCGGAGCGGTGCAAAGCGGGATCATACCGACTGTCATAATGAGAGAAAGTATGACGCTCAAAAGTCTTTTTCTCATAGGTTTCTTCCTTTCGTTTCCTTTCATTTCCGCTCGTTTCCGATTGTTTCCGATTGTTCCGTTCGTTACCTTGCGGAATGAATAAATGCACACTTTCGCATACTACACTTAGTATACTACAAATTTCCTGCTTGTCAACAGTTTTTTGCAAATATTATCGTCAATATTATCGCAATATTATCGTCAAGCCTGCCGGTTTGCTGCTTTTTCGGCGCAAAAATACCAAAATGAGGCAGCCGCCGTCTGCGACTGCCCCGTTTTGCATGATTTTTATTTTGCCGTTCAACAGAAACTACTCAATAGTTGAACAGACTGTACGACTTATACCCCGTCGCCGTATCGGCGCCGCCGTCTGTCATGGAGGACAGAAGCGCATTCGAGGTACGGATGATGTCCTCGCCCTTTGTCAGTTCGATGACATCGATCGTGGGCTTCGGCATGGATTTCTTTTTGATGTTTTCCATAATTCTATCTCCCTTCCTCAATGCATCAGGCCGCTTCTTCGTTTTCGGCTTCCACAAGGTCGCCGAGGCTGAAGGTCACCGACTCGCCGGTAACGTAGGTTTTTTTGTCGGTCAGCAGAACATAAGGCGATACGGTGATTTCGAGGTTTGCATCAACCGCATCCTTTGCGAAGTCCACATCCCGGAGGATGAAGTATTCCTCGCCGAGTCCGAAGTCGCCGACCTTGACGGTCTTGCCGTCTACGATGTAGGAGGTGTTGCCCATCTGCGTGGTGAGCGGGTCGAAGGAGTCCACGTCGTTTACGGTGTAGGTGAAGCCTGCCTCGTAGTATTCGTCAAGGTTCTTGTCCAGCATCGAAACGAAGCGGACGTTCACGCCGCCGTCTCCGGTTTCCTTATACTGGATCGCCGTGCGCAGATACCAGTCTGCGAAGGAGACAGAATCGTCATGATAATACAATCTATCGCACAGGGTGATCTGCTTTCCGGCTTCGTTGACGTAGTACGCTCTGATGTTGTACAATCCGTCTCTTCTTACCGTAGGAGCTTTGACGATCACCGGCGCATATTCCACCTTTTCAGGCGTTTTTATGGCAACATCGAGCTTTGCGTCGTACTCTTCGTAGATTTCCTGCAGTTCCTCTACGGTGCCGTTTTCAAGCGCATCGATCGCATCAAGCGCTTCCGCTGCTAAGTGATTTATCAGTTCGTCGCCATAGTTATCCATAATGTCGATGAAGTATCCCCTGACATCGAGACGTGCAAACTCGTAGTAGATAAAGTCCCGGCACTCTTCGTATACCGAATCAAGCTCCGCAAGCACGACGCACTCGGTCAGTCTTATCCTTGCTTCCCTGATTATGTCATCGACTTCATCTTCCCATTCATCCGGTACATATTCGGGGCGAAGAGCATTGAGTCCATCCCGGTAGGCTTCGATCTTGTCGCAGTATTCGTCGTCGAGCGCAGCGGCTTCGTCAAGGACGGCTGCCATGTTGTCGTCGGAAATGAGTCTTGCAAGCTCCTCAATATCCTCCGGCTTCTCGGATTCTTCGACGGCTGTGATGGCTTTCAGAAGGTCTTCCAGCACGGTATACGCTTCAAGGCACCACGTCTCCTCCATTGCCGCCGTAATGATCTGCTTTTTCGCTACGATGTCTGCTTCTGCCGAGCCGAGCTGCTCGTCGATCAGTGCGCAGGTCGCAAAATAAGTGTTATCGACGGCTCTGTTAGATACGCGGCTCCAGATATTCGTACATCCTTCTTCGATGATCTTCTTTACCGCATTGGAGAGACCGGCGATCGGGATATTGTACTCTGTCATCGGATATTTCCACAGCTCGTTACAAGTCTCTTCCTTATATTCGGCAAGGTCGATCTTCGGCTCATACTCGTTCAGAATTGCCTCGTATTCCTCCTGCGTTTCGGCATTGTCGAGCGCTTCAAGCTCTTCCTCAACCAGCGAACGGAGATTTTCCGAAGCGTCTGCGTAGATTCCGTCAACCAAATGCGAGACGAGTTCCACAACGGTGGCAAGTCTGTATTCAAGGAAGAGGATATAGTTATCGTCTCTCTCATAGTCAGAATACCAATCGTACAGTTCGACATAATCCTCGAGAGTGTACTCTGACTCTTCCGCCTCGGCAAGAAGACTGCGAATATACTGTCTTTCAAGGTCAATGGTCTTTTCTACGTATTCCTCCATCTCATCGCAGTAGTAATAGTCGAATGCATCGTCCCAATATTCCCGGAACCAATACCATTCGGATTCGGGATCTGTAAGCATATCATACTTGTATTCGACGAGGATAAAAAGCTCGTCTGCGTCCTCGGGGTCATCGAGGGCTTCCACAAGTCCGATATACTCCTCGGTAATCTCGTAGTACAGCTCGGTCATGCCTTCGTATTCCATGCAATCCCGGAGGTAATCGAGGTAGTCCTGCTTTTCGTCGTAGAACCAGATCCGATTCCAGTAATAGTCATCGATACGAAAAAGTTCAGCGAAGAGTCCATCGACGTCAATGACACCGGTGGTGCTGTCGGTATAGTCGGAAATTTTCATATTCTCAATTTCCGAGATCGCCGCCCGGGCATATGCGATCTGAGCAGGCGTCGCTTCCTCCGCATATTCTTCGATGAATCCGTCGAAGTCCTCGACATATGAGTCATGCCGCGTACAGAAACTGAGGACGTCATCATTATAGATGTCACGGATCGCATTCAGCGCTTCCATGGAGGGCGCCGCTTCCAGCAATTCCATCGCCCTTGCCGCAAGGTCGAACGTCATCTGCGAAATGTAATAATCGGCTTCCTCGTCCGCATACGACTCGTATACATCCATGTACTTCATTTTCAGGTCTGTGAACTCTTTATCGATCCTGTCTGCGTCCGACAGAGCCTCGGCACGGACCGCGCTGATATCAAAGAGCGTTTCCGCTGCGTCAAGAGCGGACAGTGCTTCATCCAGCAAAGCCTTCGTCTCATCGCACTTTGCCGCTGCTTTGCGCGCACTCAGTTCCGCTGCGGCGTCTGCCTTTGCCATGCGGATTCTGCCGTTTTCGGTGCAGTCGCAGATTCCTTTCACGGTGGCGGAAATGTTGATCTGTGCGATCGTTTCGTCGGCGATACCGGTGTTTGCGTCGGTGCGTTCCGAATTGATCAGCGCAATGGCGCTCTCACGGGAAGCTTCGATCGCTTCGGCATCGGTATTGGAACAGCCGCATACCGCGCAGGTACCGTCATCGTTCCAGACGTGTTCGCAAAGGGCGCCGCATTCCGAGCAAACGCCGTACTCACTGAACGTATGTGCCGAAGGCGTACCGCGCAGGCTGCATCCGGTACACTTACACGCATGCGTACCGTCGAAGTTATCGAGGCATTCGCCGGTGAAGTCGTGGTTGATGTAGTAGAGGGTAACGTCCGCAATTTTCGCATATGCTCTGTTGCCGTTACTCGTACCGATCCGCAGCGTATTGGCGTTGACGTTCTCGATCCGGGTGATATCCCCCTCTTTCGGATTCTCAATCGGAACTATGGTACCGCTGCTGATGCCGACCTCGTTCCAATTATTCGGGTAGAATCCGAGAACCGCATCCACACAGGTGATTATGTTTTTCGGATCCTTTGCCGTGAACTCCACGTAGAAGTATCCGTCCAGTCCGACGGTTTTTCCGTAGCCCGAATATTCGGAGCCGTTTGCTTTCACTTTGAACCGGTCGGTCTCCGCATAACTGCCAAAGCCGTTGAAGATCATCTCTTCACGTTTGCCTCTCGAGCCGCAGAGCGTGCAGATGTGGTTTGTGCAGACGTGCTCTGAGATGAGCTTCTTGCCGCATCCCGCACATATCCGGCTGTGGGTGCCGTCGCCGTTGTCGGTATATTCGACGCTGTACTCGTGTATGCCTTCCATTTCGGTGAGCCACTCCGCCAGCTTTTCGCTGACCTCTTCCACCGTTTCGGCGCTGTTAATGTCGCTGATCGCTTCTTCGGCGATCGTCTCGTTGTCGGAGTAGATTACCTTTTCAATGGCATCCGCCGCATCTGCCTTTGCCATGTCGAGAAGCGCCTTCGCAAGGATCGTATTGACCTGCGCTGTCGTTTCGGCAAATCCGATTTCTCTGATCGCCGCTTCGGCTATCGATGCGTTCACATCGGTCTTTGCCTCGTTTATCTCGGCTTTTGCCGATTCCTTTGCACTTTCAAGTCCCGCATCGGACGCCGCCATGTCGGTGATGGCACGGTCATGGATCTCGATCAGAGCCGAGACGGTCTGTGCGTTTTCAAGGTCGGCGATGGCTGCGTCTGCGATGGCGGCGTTCTGTTCGTTCTTCAGCGCATTGATGTTTTCGATGAAGATCGCACGGTACTGCTCCACGTCCTCTGCACCGTTATCGACACAGTGACAGATCGTGCAGACGCCGTTTTCAAAGTTATGCGCACAGGTTTCGCCGCAAATACAGATACCGTTCTCAAACGTATGCTCTGCCGACGCTCCGGCGTGTCTGCCGCACTCGGTACATACTGCGGAATGCGTTCCGTCGCCGTTGCTCACATACCCGCCGGTGTAATCGTGAAGCGTGTAGGTAAGAGTAACTCTCGTTACAGTGTAATAATTGGCAGAACCTTCTCCGCCGATTGCGATGGAGGGCGAATCGATACCGTCGATAACGGTGTTCCCGTCTTTGGAGATATTACCGCTACTGTAAGCAATCTTTGTGAAGTCCACCTCGGGAACCTCGGCACGGGTGATCGTTGCGGAGGGATCCTTGATGGTATAGGTGAGCGGTCCGCCGGGGCCGACAGAATAGAAGGTGTCGTCGTTTTCCCCGTATCCGCCATGCGCATAGACCTGCCACGTAAAGTGGTCGTTTTCACGTATTGCATATTTGGAAACGATCGTCTCACGGATTCCGACCGAGTCGCAGAGAGTGCAGACGTGCTTTTGGGTGGTGTGAGCCTCCGGTACACTGAGCTTATCGCAGTTGATACAGTGGAAAGAATGGGTGCCGTCGTAGTTATCCGTGCAGACGCCGGTATAAACGTGCCGACTTTCCAACGTATCGAGCCACTGCTGCAGGAGCGCATCGACAGCCGCTATTGTTTCGGCAGCGGCGATCTCGTCTTTTGCCTGCGGAGCAAGGTCTTCGTTATCGAAGTAGGTAGCCGCATCGATCGCAGCGCAGGCGTCCTGCTTTGCCTTGACGATCTGCGCCATATCGGCAAGAGCCTGATCCTTCAGTGCCGAAACCGCTTCAACCGTTTCGGCTCCGCTTATCGCATCGAGTGCAGGCTGAGCGATGCTCTCGTTTTCCGGGACTGTCGCCGCTTCGATTGCCTTTTGGGCGTACTGCTTTGCCGTTTCCACGGCGTCGGGGTCGGTGTTCATACAGCCGCAGATACGGCAGATGCCGCCGTTCCAGTCATAGTTCCAGTTATGGGCACAGTATGCGTCGCACTGTCTGCAGACGCCGTACTTTGTAAACTTATGCGCTTCGCTTCCGCCGATCCTGTCACAGTACAGGCACGCACGGGAGTGGGTCGAAGCGTTGTCAACGACGTACTCGCCGCTGTAATCGTGTATCTGATAGTACACGTACAGATCGGTGACGTCGCAATAGGTAGCGGCATAAATGCCGCCGCCGCCTATCGACAGCTCGGAGGCGTTGACGTTATCCACGAGCGCATACGATCCGCTTCTTCCTTTGGTGCCGCAGCTTACATCAACGCTTTGCATGAACCAGCCGGTATCCGAAACGGCTGCTTTGACGTGGGTGATGATGTAATTCGGATTCTTTGCCTTAATTTTAACGTAAGGACGGGATCCGACGGAATAGTGGTCGCTTGATTTATTCGAAGCCTCAACGGAGAATGCTTCTCCCTGCTCCACTGCCGGAATGAATTCCATGTTTTCCGTTGCGCCGCAGGCGGTGCAGACGTGTCCGTACACCTCGGTGTGCGGTTCTGTAAATACATTTTCGCAAACCGAGCAGACTCTGCTGTGGGTTCCGTCGTAATTGTCCGTATACGGTCCGAAAACGTGTGCTTCTTCCATTGCGGCAAGGTACTCTTCCAGAAGCTCTGTGAGCTCTCTGAGCGTTTGGGCGTTTCCGATCGCCGTCTTTGCTTCGCCGGCAATGTCGCCGTTGTCGGGAGTGATCTTTTCGTCGATCAGCGCAAGGCTGTACGCTATATTCTCTTCGAGCGCTGCTGCCGAGTCGATGCTGCAGCCGCAGGTATTACAGGTCTCGTTTTCGCCAAACGTATGGATACAAACTGCACCGCATGCGCATCTGCCGGTTTCGGCGCTGTAAGCATCGTGCAGGGCGGATACGCCGTAATCCCTGCCGCACACGGAACAGAAGACCTTATGCGTTCCGTCGCCGTTGTCCGAGCCTACGGCATCTCCGTCATGGATCACATAATATACGATGATGTCATCAATGGTGCAGTGGTTCGTGCTGTTTCCGCTGCCTATGATCAGCTCCGACGCATAGACGCCGGTGATATAGCCGATATTGCCGTCTCTGAAGCTTGTGCCGCTGCTCACGGCTACATTCTGATAAAAGTTTTCACGGCTGGTGATCTTTACCTCAACGCGCGTGATCATGTAGTGCGGATCCTTTGCGGCGATCCGGAAGTAGTAATCGCCGGTGCCGACCTGGTGCCCGACACCTCTGCTCCAGGATCTGAAGTTGAAGGTGAAATATTCGGTATTCCGACGCTGACTCTCTTCGGCTATGTAATTGTAATAACCGCTGGCGTCGCCGTATCCGCAGACAGGGCAGTCGTGCTCCACCACCGTATGGGGCTGCGTGATCGTCTTATCGCAGGAAAGACACCTTACGTTGTGCGTTCCGTCACCGTTGTCATTCGCCACACCGGCATAGACGTGTACCGTATCCATTTCGGCAAGCGCCGCCGTAAGAAGCGGCTCGATCGCACCGGTGGTTTCGGCGTTTTCGATGGCTGTGATCGCATCCTCGGCGATCTGCGTATTATCGGGCTTCTTTTCCGCATTGATCTGCTCGATCGCCGCCGC
>JAZRXH010000054.1:0-9520 GCA_045600125.1 Eubacteriales bacterium
GTGACAACGAGGACGGTCTGACCCACTCCGCAAAGTGTACCCTCTGCGGCGGATACGGCGAAGCGCAGGCACATACCTATGAAAACTACGTCTGCACCGCCTGCGGCTGCATTGACCTTGCCACGGCAAAGCAGGACGCTGTCGCAGAAATCAATGCGGCAAGAACCGCAGCCAACGGCTCGGTTGCCGATGCGGCGCTTTTCGCCATTGCCGATGCTTCCACCCCCGATGAAGTAAGCGCTATCCTCACCAAGGCGCTTGCCGATATGACGGCGGCGGACGAGCTTGCCACGACAAAGCAGAACGCCGTCGAAGCCATCGAGACGGCAAGAACCGCAGCCAACGGCACGATCGCCGATGCGGCGCTTCTCGCCATTGCCGATGCTTCCACCCCCGATGAAGTAAGCGCTATCCTCACCAAGGCGCTTGACGATATGACGGCGGCGGATGCGCTTGCCGCTGCAAAGGCAGATGCCAAAAATACCATCGAGGCGGCAAGAACTCCCGAAAACGGCTTGGTCGCCGATGCGGCGCTTTTCGCCATTGTGGATGCTTCCACCCCCGATGAAGTAAGCAATATCCTCACGCAGGCGCTTGACGATATGACGGCGGCGGACGAGCTTGCCGCTGCAAAGAAGAACGCCGTCGAAGCCATCGAGGCGGCAAGAACTCCCGAAAACGGCTCGGTTGCCGACGATGCGCTTCTCGCCATTGCGATTGCTTCCACCCCCGATGAAGTAAGCAATATTCTTTCGCAGGCTCTGACCGATATGGCGGCGGCGGATGCGCTTGCCGCTGCAAAGAAGAATGCCGTCGAAGCCATCGAGGCGGCAAGAACTCCCGAAAACGGCTCGGTCGCCGACGATGCGCTTCTCGCCATTGCGATTGCTTCCACCCCCGATGAAGTAAGCGCTATTCTCACACAGGCTCTGACCGATATGGATGCGGCGGATGCGGCGGCTCTTGCGGCGGCAAAGACGGCTGCCAAGGCGGCGCTGGATGCGGCAAAGACCGGAAAGAGCGACAACCTTGCCGAAATCGCCAAGACACGGATCGATGCGGCAGCTTCCATTGCGGACGTCAATGCGATAAAGGAGCAGGCGCTTCTCGACATGGCGGAGCTGGATGCGGCTAAGGATACGGCGAATGCCGAGATCGATGCGGCGACGACCCCTGCCAATGCCTCTGTCGCCGGCGAAGCGAAGACTTCAATCGCAGCCGCTCCCTCGGTTACCGATGTGACCGCCATCAAGACGCAGGCGCTTCTCGACATGGCGGCGGCAGACACTGCGCTTGTCGAAGCGATAGACGAGGCGGTAAGCGCCGTTGAGGCGGCAAAGACCACCGTCAACGCCTCTGTTGCCGAATTGCTCATCGCAAATATCCGGGAAGCGACCACGCTTGCACAGGTCGCCGACTTCAGAACGATGGCACTGGATCGTCTTGCCGAAGTCGAGCAGCAGTTCACTGCCGGCAAGGCGGAAATGATCGCAACTCTTACGCAGAGGCTGTCCGAGGCGCTCTGCGACGAGGCGAAGGCGCTTCTCGGCGAGGCGCTCGCCACAGCCGAAGGCATCGAAACCTATGCCGAGCTTGTGGACTACGCCGAAAACAGCCTCCAGAGCACGCTGGAAGAAGCGCAGAACAAGGACAGCGGCTTTGCGGCGCTATATGAAATGGATGCTTTTGCTCTCCCGTACCTTCGCAAAGCCGTTGCCGGGGAAGTGAGCGAGCGCTTCGAAAGCGCCACCTCTCTTGCCGCTCTTATGGCACTGCAGGAAGAATATGCCGACGAATTCGAATTTGCCTTTTTCAAGGGTCTTATCGTCAGCGGAATCCAGGGTGCATTGGAAATGGAGTTGTCCGAAATGGAGGATCTGAGACCGATTTTTGAGGTGCGCCTTGCGGAACTGATGGAAGCCGAAAGCGTAAAGGATATATACCGTCCCATCCTGACGCTGCTCGCTGTGGACTTCTTCGGCAGCGGGGTTGCTTTGAACATCGCCGATCTGAAGAACGACTACAAGGTTCCCGCCGATTTTGAGGAGCTTATGCAGGCGGTGCTGGACAGCTTCGAAGCATATGCGCATGCCACTATCGAAAAGCTGCTTCAGAACGTTGACGACGATATGTCCCCGAGAGATATTTCCGACTTTGGTGATATCCTCAATAACGAGGAGAATGCTCCGATTGTCTGGGAATACGAAAGCTATGGCGGAGAAGTGCATAACGCTATACTGGCTGCGCTGGAGTATTCGCTGCAAAAAATGGAAGACGGGTCGCTGTCCGGGCAGACAAGAGCGCTCACGCTGGAATACGGCTATGCCCTGCTGGAAACCGAAACGTCCGAAGAAGCAAGAGCCGTTACGAATGAGTATGCCGGAAGGTTCACGCAGGCAGAGAAATTCGATATTGCCGTGAAGGCGGTCAACGACAACAGAACGACTGCCAACAGTGCGGTCGCCGATGCGGGCATTGCCGTGATCAACGCTCTGCCTGTCGATACCACCGAAGAGGCGCTTCAGACGATCCTTCTGGAGATCCTTGCCGACATGGAGGAAGCGGACAATGCCCTTGCTGCGGCAAAGACGAATGCGATAGAACAGCTGAACGCACTGAAAAACGACAACAATGCCGACATCGCAGACAAGGCGATCTCCGACATCCGGAATGCCGAGACGACCGCCGAGGTCACCTCGATCCTCAATAAAGCGCTTGCCGACATGGAAGCGGCGGATACTCTTCTCGATACGATAAAGCAATATTCCGTTTCCTTCATCACGAGCGAAGCGGAAAAGCACAGTGACTTAGAGGGTATCGGCGACCTCGTCACCGAAGCGGTGGGTGCCATCGGCGGCGCCGCCACGGTCGATGCGGTAAACGACGCCCGGAACGAGGCGCTTCGCCTTATGGGCGCATCGGAATACACGGTCATGAAGTCGGAAATACACGTCGCCGCATTCATTCTCGAAAACAAGAATAGCGAAGTATTCTGCGATGAAGCGAAGGCGGCTCTGACAGACGGCTTGGCGCAGCTCGAGGAAGCAGCCGACGTGGAAGCGGTGCGGGCTGCCCGCGATAAGGCGATCGGTGACGCAGAGGAATATGATTTCAAATTTAATAACTATTACGCCATTTTTACCGCCGGCGTCTCCGAGTGGCTTTCAAGCGAACGGGCTGCCGTGATCATTGCACAGTTTGACGCTGTCACCTCCATCGAAGCGTTGATGGCTGTCTATATGCTCAACTGCGAAGAGATCGAATTCCCGATCGTGAAGGAGTGGATCGCAGATCAATTTTCTGCTACTACGGAGATACTGCAGTCGTTCTCGGAAGCCGAGAGGGCAGCCTATGCCAAATTCCTGGCTGACATTGCCAAAGCCGAAACCCGGTCGGAGCTCTTCCGTGCCGTGGGAGAGGCAATGATGGTTGTTGACAATGAGTACTATGAATTTGCCGAAATGTTAATAGCGGCATTGGAAGACGTTGAGGTCCCGGCACCCGACTTCCTGATGGAGGATTTTCGACAGCTTCTTGACGATTACGAGGAGGCAAAGCAGGATTTCATCGACGCAGTCGGCGGCGTTCTTGACGGAATCTCCTTCGTCTTCGAGCAGGAGGAAATGTACGATAGGTTAGATGCCATCGATCGTGCAAGCCGTAACGAAGTCGCCCTGATCTTCGCAAAAGTGGCGATTATTGATGCAATATCAAAATTTGGGGATTCTGAAAATATGTCCGACGGCTTAAAGGCGCTGGTCGAAGAGTATTGCGACGCCATCCTCGGTGCCGAAACGGAGGAGGATATCGAAAATGCGGCTTCGGAATACTCTCCCAAAATCCAGCTGCAGAGGGAAAAGGACGCTGCCATCAAGGGCATAAAGGATGCTTTTGAGAACGAGATCCCGATCCGCAACGCCGCCATGACGAACGCACTGAATACCGCCATCGGATACATTGAAGAGGCGCAGACGAATGAGGAGCTTTCGGAAGCAAAGGAAAGAGCCTCGGCTCTCCTTCTGGAAACGTTAGAATCCGAAAGAAAGACCGAATACTACTTTGTAGACGGAAGGAAGCCGGTAGCCGGCGGCGAGAACGGTCTTGCCAACATACGTGCTTACTACGTTGATGACAAGGGCGAAAAGGTCGAACTGGAGCGCGAACTCCTTAAGAATGGCTTCGAGGTCTCCTTCACCGAGTGGTATCTGCGCACGGCGGTGCAGTTTAAGGAAAACGGAGACGGCGGCGTGAACGTGCGCTTCGTTTCGATGCTGGACGATTCTCTTGACGACTACTACGAGGCGGGCTTCACCTACACCGTAGGCGGTGCGGACTCCTTCGATCCGCTCACCACCCAGTTCGGTAATACCTCTTACGTTGTCGACGGCAAGACCGTGAAGGTCGGCGACTTCGGACTCTGCGAGGAATACTTCATCCTGCGTGACGTGGACTTTGCAAAGGATGCCGTTGAGGCAGACCTTGAGATTACCGTAACGCCTTACGTCCTTCTTGCCGACGAGAAAACCTACGTTACCGGCGAGACGGTGACCTTCAGCCTCGGCGACCTTGTGGAAGCCGAAGACGAAGAAGCCGCCTGATGCATTGAGGAAGGGAGATAGAATTATGGAAAACATCAAAAAGAAATCCATGCCGAAGCCCGAGATCGAAGTCATTGAGATGAAGAAGGGCGAAGACATCATCCGTACCTCGAATGCGCTTCTGTCCTCCATGACAGACGGCGGAGCCGATACGGCGACGGGGTATAAATCGTACAGTCTGTTCAATTATTGAGCAGCTTCTGCCGAGAGGCAAAATAAAAATCACGCAAAACGGGGCAGCCGCAGACAGCGGCTGCCCCAAACTGCGCACTGCGGCTTTTTTACATATATCCGTCGTGGGAGCGGGACATTATGAGGATCGGTCGGAGCCCTTCTTCTGAGGAGAATGAGAATTACTATATTTTTCTGCCCTAACGCCGTAAAACGATTGAAAACGGCGCTTTTCTGTATTATAATGGTCACACGACGCAAAATAGCAAGAGATACGCAGAGAGGATCGTGTTTTTACCGGATAGTGCATTCGGCTGATCCGATATTCGATCCGGTATTATGGAAAGGACTGATCATTTATGATGATAATTCAGCGTCTCGGCAGCAGTGCCCAGTTTGACAAAGCGTATATCGACGCACTGATCGAGTTCAAAAAGCGTTATCCCAACGGCTGCAATGAGGTATGGCTGGCGACCAGCTACGGCTTCCCGCCGATCGAAAAGCATCGTTCAAACGCAGCGGCGCTGGCAGCTGTCGCAAAGCGCCTGCGGAAGGCCGGTATCACCGTCTCCGTGCAGCTGAGCAACTCCATCGGTCACGGAGCGGGCAATTCCTCGGAAGACTGCTCCGGTCTCATTTATCCCGGCAGTCCGGTCAGACGTGTCATCGGCCATACGGGCGAAAAAGCCGAATACTGCTTCTGCTGGAACGATGCGTTCCTCAGACAGTATCTGCGTGACGAAATGACGGCGTACGCCGCTGCGGTGCAGCCGGATTATCTTTGGATCGACGACGATTTCCGTGCCGATAACCACGAACCCGTCCGCTACGGCTGCTTCTGCGATGACTGCCTGCGCACATTCAATGCTCAAAACGGTTCGTCCTATACCCGCAAATCCCTTGTCGAAGAAATGCTTCACGGCAGCAAAGCCGTGCGCAAAGCCTATATCGACTTTCTCCGCAGCAGCATGGCATCGCTGATGGACGACATCTGCAAAGCGGTTCACGAGGTCAGCCCGCACACGTCCTTCGGTCTGCAAAACAGCTATCACGGATATACCGGCGGCAACTGGAATCACATATTCGAAGTCATGAAGAAGTATTCCCACAAGGCGCCCGGTTACCGTCCCGGCGGCGGCGTTTACGACGACCATGACCCCAATATGCTGTTTGATAAGGCGTATGTGCTCGCCCATCAGAACAGCCTGCTCTCCGACTGTATCGGCGAGCGCATTCCCGAAATCGAAAATCTGCCGTTCGGCGTGTTCGGCAAGACGCCTGCCGGCACTGCTCTGGAAAGCACGCTGGATCTTGCGACGGGCTGCACGGGTCTGTCCTACTCCATGATGATGCGTTTCGAGGAAGAACCCGATTTTTACGGGAAATTCTTCAGCCTGTTTGACAGCATGTATCCGTATTTCAGAAGGCTGTCCGAAATTTCACGCATTTCCCGCGGCGGCGGACTGCACTATGCCCTGCCGCACCGGGATTTTCTCAAAACGGTCACCGCCGATGGCGTTGAAGGCTTTGATCAGATGAACCGCATGCAATTCAAGGGCGACAGTCTCCTCCGGCGCGATGCTGTCCCGACCACCTGCGACCGGTATGACGGCGAGGTCAGCCTGCTCTGCGGTCAGATCGTTGATGCCATGACCGATGATGAGATAGGCGTCCTTCTGTCCGGCAGCGTCATCATGGACGGCGAATCTGCCTTCAAACTCGAAGCGCGCGGCTTCGGCCTTGGTCTTGCTCCGCAGCCGATGTCGTTCGAACAGAGCCGCAAGCTGTACGAAGCATACACCGATGACGGGCTCAACACGGGCGAAGGTTTCAGCGTCAGCTATTACGTAAAGAATGTCACGCCGCCCTACACGCTGACGACTTGTCCCGAAAATGCCCGCATACTCGGGAAATATGCCAGCCGTCTTCCGCTTGAGCCCATCACATCTTCGGGCGATGCGCCCTACGGTTACGCATCCGTCATGCTGACCACACGGCAGGGCGGTACCGCCGCAGTCTTCGCCTACGCCCTCTTTACCGGCAACGTCGCTTTCAGACACATCGCCCGGCTGCTCAACGCTGCCGATGCGCTGGGAACGGATCTACTGCCCGCCCGCATCCTGACAGCCGCTCAGGCTTATCTCTTCCCCCGCGTTGAAAAGCACGGCTCACGCACGTTGTCCGTCACTGTCGTCAACACCACCGTCGGCGAGGAAACCTACACCGTTGCGATCCGTCAGCCTGCCGGCAAACACTTTCATTGGATGGGCATGTACACCCCGGACTGCTCCCTTTCCTACGAGGAGAAGAACGGTGAATACATCGTCACGCTGCCGAAGCTGGCTGCCTTTACCGCCGGTACGATCTTTTGCGACGCCGAGTAAAACCCCATAGGCAAATGAGGGGCACGAACGGGAGAAAACAAGCGGAATCGCCGGACTCCGTTTTTTGCTCTGCCGCAGCCCTGCCTGTTTTTCATCGTTACAAAAGACCTTTCAAAAGGTCCCTGCAATCCGCCCGGTAGAAAAAGAGTCTTCTCACATCAAAAAAGCGTGCTGCAAAAATGAAAATATTACCACCTATAATATCCCGATCCCCGGTCACAATAATACCGGAGCCGGGAAACGTGCCGAAAACGGAGAAAGGTCGGGAGGACGAAACGCCCTTTTCTGAGCCTTCTGCGTCCGAAAAAGTGCGCTTTTCTAAAGGCTCAGAATACGGTCAAGCGGAATAACAAGTCCGCTTATACGACGAAATCAAGGAGTAAAACGATGAACAGCAACAAGACACTCGTACCCGAGGCGAAGGACGCTCTCGACAAGTTCAAGATGGAAGCCGCAAACGAAGTAGGCGTAAACCTCAAGAACGGCTACAACGGTGACCTCACCAGTAAGCAGGCGGGCTCCGTGGGCGGTCAGATGGTCAAGAAGATGATCATGAACGCCGAAAACTCCATGAAGCAGGGCAGATAACCTTTTCTCTGCTTCTCTTGAAAGGGAGCTTTGAACGTGCACGGAGTCCTGAAGGCTCTTAAGCTTCTGTCGGGCTTTGTCATAAGGCTGTCGGCAAGGACGCTTCTTTCGGCTTTCTGAAAGACCGTCTTTCCGAAAGGAAGCCGTAAGCAAAGCAAAAAGGAGCCAGCCGGGAAAGCTCCCGAAAAAAGTCTGTCGCAGAAAATACTGCGGCAGGCTTATTTTTTGCCTGCAGCACTTGATTTATCCGGAATTCTATGCTACAATAGTCCCGTACACGGAAAGACGGGAAGGGCAGACGGCGTTCCCGGTTTTTCCCGTCAAAGCTTTGGACCCTATGCTCGCAAAGGGGCTTCTTTTTGCGGGAAAATATTTATTTCCAAAACATCAAAACAGAAAACGGAAAGGAACAAACGCTATGAAATTTGCAGAAGAAAGACCTCTTGACAACCTTGTGACAGACGGCGGTTTCTGCGCCATCTTCCGCACCATGGGTATCGTAGGCGACAGCCTTGCCTCCGGTGAATTCCAGTCCACCAAGGAGGACGGAAGTCAGGGCTACCACGACTACTACGAGTATTCCTGGGGTCAGTACATGGCACGTGCCTGCGGGAATACGGCATATAACTTTTCGAGAGGCGGCATGACCGCCAAGGCGTTCAACGCCACCTTCGGCAGGCAGTGCGGCTTTTACGATAAGGAAAAGGTCTGCCAGTGCTACATCGTTGCTCTCGGCGTCAATGACCTCTTCGGTCAGAAGCAGCCCGTGGGCGAGGCAGGCGACTGCGAAAAGGAAGACTACGACAGCGAGAAGAATTTCTCCTTCGCCGGCGAATACGAGAAGATCCTCAAGAGCATAAAGGAAATGCAGCCCAAGGCGAGAGTGTTCCTCATGACCATGCCCAAGGGAGAAGATGCCGCCCGTAACGAGCTTGCGAAGCAGCACGCTGCTCTTCTTTACAAGCTTGCCGAAAAGTACGAATTCACTTATGTCATCGACCTTTATAAGTATGCTCCCGTTTACGATGCGGAATTCAGAAACAATTTCTACCTTGCCGGTCATATGAATCCCATGGGCTATATCATGACCGCCCGCTTCACCCTCACCTACATCGACTACATCATCCGTCACAACATGGAGGACTTCAAGCAGGTCGGCTTTATCGGCACCGGCTTTTACAGCAAGGAAGCCAAGTGGTAAGAAAGCCTCCCGGGTAAACGGCGGCTTTTCCGTATCCGGTTTAATACCCATGCTTGTATATTTGCATCCATAGCCGTAAGAAAGAAAAAAGACGACGGAGTGCTTTCTCCGCCGCCTTTTTCTGTTTCTCTGCTGTCTGTTTCTTTTCCCGCTTTGGCAGAGATGAAAATAAGGCGCTTACTTTTACGGTCATGACGCAAAAGAGAATTTATCAAGTTTTAATAATATATTACAAATAAGCGAAATTATTACAGATGCTCTATACAATTTCTGTACAGTTAAGGGCGCTTTGCCGGAAATATTAACCCGGAATTGGCTGATACCGGCTTGTTATCCCAAAAAAGCCGCCTGCAAAAACGCCGCTTGCGGAAAAATCGTCAAAACCGCCTAAAATACGGCGCTAAGCGACAATTTGCCAAAAATTATTACTGCATTATAAAAACCTCTTGACATTTTTTTGAAATACTGGTATAATATCCCTTGGACGGCGGCGTCTGTCCGTCTGAATGAACGACAATATCGTGTTTACCACATAATCAGGGATTATGTGGTAAACTTGCAATATGGGTTTTTGAGCA
>JAZRXH010000055.1:0-8413 GCA_045600125.1 Eubacteriales bacterium
TTTCGCAGAAAACTTTCTTCATCGGTGCTCGCACCGATGATTGTGTCGGCGGGAGGGGGCAAGGTGCAACAAGAACGAGAACTGTACTCATAAAGTATCTCTGTGTAGTGGTTTCTCTGCAGTTTCCGTTAATGGAATGCCGCCCTCCCGTACCCGCCGGGCGTTTTTGGTTACTTTTGTCGCTCGAGACAAAAGTGACACCCCGTTCGTGTGCAGTGAGGCGTTCGCCACCCTCCCGGCGTGAGCCGAGAACAATGCGCCCCCGTATTCAAGAAGGACGGTCAATCGCCACCCTCCCGGCGTGCGCCGAGAACAACACGCTCCCGCATCGTGTGCATCAAGGCGTTCGCCTCACTGCTTTATCCCCAACAGCCCGTTGTACTCCCCGTAATCATGCCGCAGCTTTTCCTTCCGCCGGTCGTCCCCCTCCACCCGCACGGGGACGCACAGCTCGTACAGCCTCGACACGATGCGCTGCCGCTCGACGGGCAGAGCCCCTTTCAGCTCGGCGTCGGTCACGTTGCTCGTCACGATGAGCGGACGGCGGCACCGGCACCGGCGGTCGATCACCTGAAACACGATCTCGTCCATGTACGACGTGTCCCGCTCCGCAAAAAGGTCGTCGATGATGAGAAGGTCGTAGTCCATCAGCTCCGAAACCACCGGCTCCCGGCGGTCAAAGCCGCTCTGCATAAGATTGGCGATGCGGGCGAAATTCGTCATCTTCGCCGATATAAGCCGGGACGTCATCAGCTCGTTCGCAATGCAGGCGGCGGCGAAGGTCTTTCCGCTTCCCACCGGACCGTAGAGGAACAGCCCCCTTCCGTCCCTGCGGAAAAGGTCGAAATTCTTCACGTAGTTTTCGGCAACGCCGGTGATGCTTGCGTTCTTCCCGTCGTCGCTCCGGAAGGTCTGCCGCTCAAATTCCGAGGAGTCAAAGCACCTTTCCCGAAGCGCACGCACGGCGTCGTTCCGCCGGCTCTCCTCCCGCTCCGACTCCAGACGGTCGTTCTCGCAGCGGCAAAGACACCGCACCTTCCTTGTTTTCCCGAGGAAGTCCACGACGCACTCCTTTGCGCTCCGGCACCTCCCGCAATAAAGAAGCCCGTCCTCCCCTACGTAGTCGCCCTCACGGCGGGCAATACGGCTCTCTGCCATGCCGCAGAGTCCGTCAATCGCACCCGAAATATCCATTTTCTTCCTTCTCCTCTCTGATTCCTCTCTGTGTCCTCTCTGAGTCCCCTCTGAGACTCTCTGTGTCCTCTCAGCGTCCGCTCACATCCAAAAGGGCAAGCCCTCGTCTCTCCCTCTTCTTAACGTCCGTTACATCCAAAAGGGCAAGCCCTCGTCTCTCCCTCTTCTCAGCGTCCGTTTACATCCAAAAGGGCAAGCCGTCATCCGCCTGCGCCTTCTCCCTCTTCTCAGCGTCCGTCACATCCAAAAGGGCAAGCCCTCGTCTCTCCTTCTTCTCTTTCGTCTCTTTCTTCTCGGCTTCGGCTCTGCCGTATTCGTTCCCGCCCCAGGAATCGAAGCGGCTTTTCCAGTTGAGGATGCCCTTCCACCGGCGCTGTGAGTAATAGTCGTAAAACCGTGCGGGATTGACTGCGCTCCCCGTTTCCTCCCGATACGCTTCGAGCTCGGATAAGGTCGGCGGCGGAGGAGCCTTCCGGGAAGAGACGGCGGAGGTCTGCGCCTTCTCCTTCTTCTCAGCGTCCGTTTACATCCAGAAGGGCAAGCCCTCGTCCGTCTGCGCCTTCTCCCTCTTCTCAGTGTCCGTTTACATCCAAAAGGGCAAGCCCTCGTCTCTCCCTCTTCTTAACGTCCGCTCACATCCAGAAGGGCAAGTCGTCATCCGTCTGCGCCTTCTCCCTCTTCTTAACGTCCGCTCACATCCAAAAGGGCAAGTCATCGTCCGCCTGCGCCTTCTCCCTCTTCTCTTTCGTCTCTTTCTTCTCGGCTTCGGCTCTGCCGTATTCGTTCCCGCCCCAGGAATCGATGCGGCTTTTCCAGTTTGTCACGCCCTTCCACCGGCGCTGTGAGTAATAGTCGTAAAACCCTGCGGGATTGACCGCGCTCCCCGTTCCCTCCCGATACGCTTCGAGCTCGGATAAGGTCGGCGGAGGAGGAGCCTTCCGGGAAGAGACGGCGGAGGTCTGCGCCGGGTCTTTCCTTTCGCCTTCTTCTTTTATTTGTTCTTTTATATCGTCTTTTTTCTTATATAAAGGAAGATTTTGCAGAGCCTGCCGGGTAGAAGTGCCGTTTTTGCCGGGTAGAGGTACCGTTTCTGCCGGGTAGAAGGACGGATTCTGCCGGGTAGAAGTGCAATCCTTGCCGGGTAGAGGTACCGTTTCTGCCGGGTAGAAGGACGGATTCTGCCGGGTAGAAGTGCCGTTTTTGCCGGGTAGAGGTGCCGTTTCTGCCGGGCAGAAGGGCGTATCCTGCCGGGTAGAAGTGCAATCCTTGCCGGGTAGAGGTGCCGTTTCTGCCGGGTAGAAGGGCAATCCTTGCCGGGCAGAGGTGCAATCCTTGCCGTACAGAACGGTGATGACACGGTAACGTCCGAGCTTATTTTGTATCTCTATGTAGTTTTTGCTTTCCAGCAAAGCCAGGACTTTCCGGAGCGTCCGCTCGGATATGTCCGGGAGGCGTTCGAGGATGTATTCGTTTCTTGCCATGCACCCGCTCTCTCTGTCAAGGTTCAGAAGGACGGAGAGGACGAGCTTCTCCTTAAGACCGAGGCTCCCGTCCTGCACGACCTCGTCGGGGATCCATATCCCGGCGTTTTTCTTTCTCGCCATACCGTATCACTCCTTTCGTTCCGGCAGCGCCGCAGGCGCCTTTGTCCGCTGCGGGCTTTTCCGCTTCGTGCCGGGGCGTCCTTTTCCCTGCCTGCCGCATCGGGCTGTCCGAGGACGGCGGCGATTTCCTGTCTTTTCCTTTGTTCTTTCGTTCTTTCGTTCTTTTCGCATCTCGTTTTCCCTTTTTCCTTTTTTCTTATTTCCCTTTTCTTATTCCTTTTTCATATTCCCTTTTTCTTACTTCCCTTTTTCTTACTTCTCTTTTTCTTACTTCCCTTTTTCCCCCTTGCGTGATGCACGGAGGAGCAGAACATATGTTCGTCTTTGTAGTTCCATTATACACCCAAAACGTGTTTTCGTCAATAGACAATCGGGAATTTGAGGAAGAGCCGGAAGGGGACGCAAAAGAAAAACGGAAAAATTGCAAAAAGCCTTGACAAAACGGGAAAACGGTGGTATAATGCCGTTGTTGCGAAAGCGACGGAGAATAAATTTCGGTCAAAACTGTTTGGAGAGGTATCGAAGCGGTCATAACGAGGCGGTCTTGAAAACCGTTTGTCCGAAAGGGCGCGTGGGTTCGAATCCCACCCTCTCCGCCATTTTTCTCAATATCCGGAATATCCGAAATATTCGGAATAACCGGAATAACCGGAATATCCGAAATATCCGAACGGATCGGAATTGAATAGCCTGTTTGATTTTCACTATGCAGAAGTACTCAAGTGGTGAAGAGGCGCCCCTGCTAAGGGTGTAGGCCGGGTAACCGGCGCGAGAGTTCAAATCTCTCCTTCTGCGCCAGGAATAGCACAACATATTGTATGTATTTTAACGGATATGTACTGTATGTTGTGCTTTTTCGTTTTTCTGAATAGTTCGTACCCCTCCCCGTACCCCTACGGGGTTTTTTTTATGCCTTTTGGCGCTCGGCAAAAGGCGATACGGCACGGCAAAACGGTGAGCCCCGTGCTGCAGGCAGGCTGCATTTTTGCAGTTGACAAAAATGGAATTCCATGGTAGTATAGCAATAGAAGCCAAATTATGTGCGGAAGTGAGGATAAAGTTTGAAAAAAGACACTTTTTTCAAACATGCATTTGTGCTTTTCGGGAGCATAAATCCGACTCCGGATTTTCTTTGCCGAACAAAGAAAAACAGCGCAAATGCAGACCTCAGAAAGGAACGGTCATAAATATGAAGAAAATAACCGTATGTATCCTGGCAGCCCTTGCGGCTTCCGTAATGCTGTCGCTCCGTGTGAATGCGGAAAACGAAGTGTGCCTTTCTTCCTTAACACCCCTGAGCTGGGTAAGATACGAAGGCAATCTCGGTGATTCCTGCCTTTACAGTCTGGATGGGAACGGACTGACCGACAAGGTATACGGCTGGGGGATCCGGAACGGTCCCGACGGCTTTTCCGACGGTTTCGAGGCGTGGCTCGCCAGATGGAACTATATGGAGGAGAAGAGCCGGGTGGGCGCCGTATACAATCTGGACGGTGAATACACCACGCTAACGGGTAAAACATCGCTTATTAACAGCTACAATATGGACAATTTCGACACGACTCTCTTCTTTTCGGATGAAGAAGGCACCATGCTGTTTTCAAGGGTATTGACCGATGAGGATTACACGTGTAATTTCACCATAGACGTTTCCGGAGTAAAGTATCTGACGGTCGGTCTTACCGATAACGTCGCCGTTGCCGGAGGCACCTCATTTGCCATATACGATCTGTTTTTGACGCCCGTTTCCTACACCCCGGAGGAACAGCATTTTATCGACGAGCATGTCGCATTCATAGAAAACGGTGATTTCGTTACAGCCCTTCGGACCCTGAGCTTCTATAGTGCCGTCTGGCAGTATCAGCAGTTTGAAGGGTTAAAGCTGTTCTTTTGCGGAGTATATGACACCGTGGACGACGTCGGGGATGTTTTATCGCTGGATCTGGGGGATCTGACCGTACTGCAAGCTGACTATTACGATCTGTATCTTACGGATTACATCAACTCACTGGTCGACGGCACAACGATCCCGGGACTGAGCAGTACTGCCTTTTCGGCGTACAAAACCCTGTATAAAAACCTCAATTTCATTTTGCAGAATGATAAATGGAGTGCAAAAATCAACGAAAAGCCGAGTATAAAAGAAGAGCTGAAGAATTTTCTGATTTCAAGTCCGGAAAGCCCGGAAATATTGTCCTCGGATGCAAAGAATATACTGAACAGCATTCTCGGAGATATGCTGAAAGATCCGAACGCACGAAAAAACCTGGAGCAGATTTTTCAAGGTCTTGATACAGCAGGGGATATCTGCGATTACATAACGCAGGGAGCGACGTTAGTCGACGGTTTTTTCAACGCTTCAAATACGTATGCGGTGATTATGGCTTATAAATCGCTGGACAGTGACATCGGCGACAATCTGGATCGGGTAGCCGCCAAAATGGAGCAGCAGGATCCTGCCGCCGGAAAGAAATTCCGCCGGTCGGTCAGTAAATTCAGAAGCGCCGCAACGAACGATAAGGCACTGCTGCAAGCCGCAAAGGAAATGATAAAACCGGGCGTGACCTTCCTTTACGATACCGTTCTGCAGGAGCCTTTGAAGCAATTTACGTATCAGCATCTGGCGAAATTTCTCACGGCATCGACGGGAAAGGTCATACCCGTGTCGCAGATCGGAGCGATCGTCATTGCATACAATGCCACCCTTGCCGCAACAGATCTGATTTTGCATAATTCCGATAAAACGGATCTGTACAAAAACATGTCCGCCCTGGCAAAGGTGGAAGCGGCATGTGCGAATGTTACAGCCGAATGCGCCGCAGCATTGTTGAAAAAAAAGACTCTGCAAAATGCTAAGGAATTTGACCAAAGCTATTACACTTTACGTGACATCAACAAAACACTCTATTCGCTTGCATACGATTTCGGCAAGGTCAAAAATCAGCCCGGTGAAATGGCTTGTGCCGCATGGGTAAAAGCCCAGTGGGACTGCTATCTTTGCCATTGCGGCAGTTATGACGGGCTCGCCCTCGAACGGGATGACCCTCTCTATGCGGATGCCGCAGAGCAGGAACAAAAAATAGTTTCCGTTTTCTGTCCCTGCGATGTCGTGATCTTCGATCGGAACGGGGTCGAGGTGGCTGCCGTAAGAAGCGAAACGATCGTCAGAAATGACCGCAATATGTTTATCGAAGTAAGAGGCGGAAGAAAAACACTGATATTCCCCGCAAATGAATCATACAGCATTGTGATCGAGGCAAGAGAGGACGGACGCATGGAGTACTACGTCCGGGAGGTCGATGCGGTGTCGGGGACGGTGCGGTCTGTGGAATTTTATGATATACCCCTGATTGCCGAGAAGAGCTTTTCGGGTTCTCTGCCGGAAGGCATCCATGTTGAAAGCGAGAGTTACATGCTGGAAGCCGAAAATACGGAATACACAGCCGATTACGACTCATCGGAAGTGCTCGGCTGCAGCGAAACCGGTCATGACTTCGGCGAATGGAGCATCTCGGAAGGGGAGGAGGAAGGCACCTTCTTCAAAAACCATGTCTGCACCGTTTGCGGGAAAAAGGAATCCGTCGAAGCAGATGACAGATTAACTGTCGGTGTCTACTACGATATAACGAATGATGTGGCAAAAGGTGTGATCCGCGTGCCCGAAGAATTCTCCGGGAACTCACTTGTTGCTGCCCAGTATGACGGCGGAAAGCTTCTGCGCTGTTCTGTTTTCAAGCCCGAAAAAGAAATCGAAATCAGCCTTGACGAAAACGCCGATCTGTTAAAAGCCATCGTGCTGGAATCCATGGATTCCCTGATGCCGGTATCGGGATCCGCAGAGAAAGCATTCGACCCGGAGCATCTGCATTACGTCACACGGAAGAAGAATTATGCCGATAAGAACGTTCTCTATGTAAAGCAAGGGGAAACGACCGGGACCGGAAATGAATTTGCACCTTTCGGGACGATCGAAGAAGCCATATCTGCGCTTGACGGAGAAGACGGGACCGTCGTGATCGTCGGGACCTACAACATCAGCGGCTTTAATGCGCCCGAATGGAACGGGATGATCACCGTAACGGGAGAAAATGCCGATTCGGTTCTTGTAAGCAATGCCAACAGCAGTATCTGCTTCAACGGGGACATTACAATAAAGGACATTCGATTTGAATCGGGACTGTTTTCTCACATCAATCCCGAAAACCACAAACTGGTTTATGACGCAGACAGTGAATTCCATATGGTCCATGCTACGACCTACAGAGATGCCTTCAACGACTTTGCCGAGTTCGTTATGGAAAGCGGCAAAATCACGTCTTTCTTTTTCGGCGGCGGATATTCGACCGATGTAAACAGCGGTGTTTCGGGAGATACGGATTTCGTTATGAACGGAGGGGAAATAGGTTTATTCTATTTTTCAGCCGATACATACCGGGCTGAGCACACGGGCACTTCAATAAGTAAAAATGCAAACGTGATCATCAACGGCGGCAAAGTGGGAAGTTTCCTGTGGAACAATAAAACGGTGATGAATATATCCGGTGCGTTGAACATTATTTTCAACAACGGGACCGCCGCTGACATTCCCTCCGATTTTTCCTACCCCGAAGCGTATGTTTCGGAAGGAGTATACATTGTCCGCTCCGAAAAAGGAGGCACGGTTTTGCCGACTTCCGTTCCGGGCGTTTTCGAAGTTTGCGCGGACGAAGGCAGACTTGCCGTCATTAACGGCATTGAAACCGAAAACGGAAATGTCCGGTTGGAATGCGGCGAAAACACTGTGGTCTGGTCGGAAACCGTTCAAGCCGAAAACGACGGCGAAGAATAAGCTGTTACGGCGTGTGACTTGAGAGTAGTGAAATTTTCAGGGAACTCAAGCTTCGTTCGCCCGCATAGTGCGGCTCACGCCGGGAGTATAGCAATAGCCTTGTTGCACACGAACGGGGGTGGTACTTTTGCCAAGAGCTGCAAAAGTACCCAAAAGAGCCCGTCGGGTAGGGCTTTGCCCTCCGACGCCGGCCTGTCGCAAGCGCTTCTTTTGCGCTTGCTCCATGCTAAAGTTTTCTTCGAAAACTTTTTATGTCAATATCTTCCGACTGTGCCTGCCCCTCGCATTTTAACGACAGCAAACGGTCTACCATCAGAAAACCTATGCGGTTTTCCGATTCCTTTCCCCTTTTGGACACCAGAATGGTGCAGGCTAAACTGCCGCCTCGCAGGTCTTCAATCAGCCCCACAGCGCCGCTCCGGAACAAAGAGAAAATTTGTCACTTCAAGCACCCCCGACACCGAGTTTTGGTCGGGACCCAGACAAAACCGACACCGCAGTAAGCACGAGTGTAACCGAGTGGGTTTGCAAAAACTATTGCTTTTCGGCAACGCCGGGGGCATAACTTCCCACGGGAAAGACGCTTGCTATGATGAAACCTTCGCTTTTGGCATAACCGACACTTATCAGTTTGCAAAGCCAAATAGGACGCTTCAGCGAGGCGACAATGCGCTCCCGTAGGAGAAGCTCCGAGTCATAGCGTCCGTTGCGGACGCGCTGCAACAGCTGAAGACCACAACGCCCCACCAAGTTTCGCTAAAGATTTTGGTGTATTTCGGGGTGGGTA
>JAZRXH010000056.1:0-24140 GCA_045600125.1 Eubacteriales bacterium
GATAATGATAATGATAATGATAATGATAATGATAATGATAATGTAAATGTAAATGATAATGTAAATGTAAATAAAGAGAGAAAGGGAATTAATAATATATATATTAATAAATTAGAGCCGGAAACCGATTCTCCTTCCCTCTCCCTCTCTTTGATTAAATATCTCAATGACAAAACCGGAGGGCATCACAAACCGACCGAAGCAATAACGCAACGAATCGGAGAGCTGTTGTCTGAGGGTTACACAGAGGCGGACATGATAGCGGTCATAGATCGTAAGGTCGCCGAGTGGAAGGACAGCGAAAAGATGCGGGCGTATCTGAGACCGAGCACATTATTCGGCAGCAAGTTCGAGGAGTACGCCGCCGCACCGGTTCCGGTGCAGGTCGAAACGGAGCAACACAGGCAGGAGCAGATTGAGACGCTCGGGGCGAAGCTGGAACGCGAGCGGTCTGCGCTGGAGGTCATCACTCAGAGGCTCGAAGAGATCAGAAATAAGCCGGGCGGCGTCCGGGGGAATTTCAAGGAGTGGCGAGAGGTACAAGACCAAAAGGCGATAGCGGAGCAAACGATCGAGATGATAGCGGGACGCCTCGAAAAGCTGAGAGCCTGAGGAGGTGCGGAATGGACGAAAGACGAAAATGCGACTGCGGAATCTCTCAGCAGCCGAAGCAGTACGGGAACAGACAAGACGGCATCTATATCGGCTGCCCTGTCTGTGGGTGCCGAACAGAAACGTTCGCGTTTGAATCTGCGGCATGGAGAGCGTGGGAACGTCGGGAATTTGCCAAGCTCGATCCGAATAACATTTCAATCTACGAGATGATGCGGGAGGCAGACTAATGACAGCCGAAACATATTTGCTCCAGTACGAGCGAGCCGTCAGACGTGTCGAACGAGTGCGGGCGGAGTACGATGAGCTCCAAGACTCCGCGGACTGCGTTCCTTCGGCTCTCGGCAATGCCGGGGAAGTCAGCGGCGGGAACATACACCTCGAGGCTGAGGAGCTTGCGATCGCTCTGGCTGACAAGGCATCCGAGCTCCGAGAAGCTGAAAACGATGCAGTGCGGACAATGATCCGGGTGTATCGGACAATCCGAATGGTAGCGGCTGACTCGGAACAGGTCGGGTCAGTTCTGCACGAGAGATATATCAGCCTCCGCAAGTGGGACGACATCGCAAGGGTGCTCGGTTGTTCGGTGAGTAGTCTGCACAGATTACACCGACGAGGACTGGCGGAAGTCGCAAAAAAATTGCAAATTTGAATAAGTTTCGGGAAAAAGACTTGACGTGACACACAGGGATGTGCAAAAATGCTAATGTCAATAATTGTAATCAGCAGTTAGCGATCGAAAACAAAACGCACAACACCATCGTAAAAAATCTACTGGAAAAGTATCCACAAGAACCAAACCCAGCGAATCCCGGAGTCAACAGCTTCGGGATTTTGCGTATCCGGGGAAATGAGGCGAATCATGGCGAAAGCGTTTGCGAAAAAGTTTTACAGTTCGAAAGCATGGCAGGACTGCCGGAACGAATACATCAAGAGGGCGCACTACCTCTGCGAGAATTGTTTGAAACAAGGCATATACAAACCCGCCGAGATTGTGCATCACAAGATTGAGATCACTCCGAGAACGATCAATATTCCTGAAATTGCCCTGAGCTTTGATAACCTCGAAGCACTATGCCGAGACTGTCACTCAACGATGCACGAACACAGCGGTGGGCGGTTCGGCGAATACAATCGCAAGAGAAGAGAGATGCGGGCGCAGCGGGAACGATTCTCGGTTGACGAAAACGGGAGAGTTACGGCGAGATAGCCCCCCCTACTCTGCATTTAGCACGAAAAAGAATAGACCGGTGAGTGAATTCCACAGAAAATACCGACCGGGATATGCGAGAAACTTTGGATTTAGGAGGAGTTTATGGCGAAAATTGCCGATGTGCAGGAAGTTAGCCTGAAGAAGCTGAGACCTTACGAGCGAAATGCGAAAAGGCACGACGCCGAGCAGGTCGAAAAGATAGCAGCGTCAATAAAAGAATTCGGATTTATTAGCCCGTGTCTGATTGATGCGGGCTACAATCTCATCGCAGGGCATGGACGAATGGCAGCGGCGAAAATGCTGGGGCTTGAATCGGTTCCGTGTGTATTCGTTGAGGGGCTGAACGAGGAACAACGCCGGGCTTACATTTTGGCAGATAACAGACTCGGCGAGCTGGCGGCATGGGATTTTGATCTCGTGTTTGACGAATTGAACGAGCTCGGCGATCTGGGCTTTGATGTGAATTTAACCGGGTTCGAAGTTCCGGCATCGGTTGGTGACTGGTTTGAGAACCGAGAGAAGGAAGGCAAAGCGAGACAGGACGGAAACGACGAATATAACGACTTTCTCGAAAAATTTGAACCGAAGAAAACAACGGACGACTGCTACACCCCAGAAGCGGTATACGATGCTGTCGCCGAGTACGTTGCGAAAACATACGACTTGAAGCGGGAGAGTTTCGTTCGACCGTTCTACCCGGGCGGAGACTATCAGGCGGAGAAATACCCGGACGGATGCGTTGTCGTTGACAATCCTCCGTTTAGCATTTTGGCGGAAATTACGAGATTCTATCAGGACAACGGACAGCCGTTTTTCCTGTTCGCTCCAAGTCTGACCTGCTTGAACCGGTCGGCGGAAGTGACTGCGATCCTTTGCGATGCGGATATTGAATACGAGAACGGCGCAAGGGTCCGAACGGCATTTTTGACCAACCTCGAACCGGAGTGTGCCGCAAGGACCGCACCCGATCTGCGGGAGAAACTTATAGAGGCGCAGAAAGGCGAAGATACAACACGCCCTGTATACACATATCCGGATGAAATAGTCACGGCGGCGATGCTTCAAAAAATGGCAAAGTACGGCGTCGAATTCGCCATAAAGAAATCCGACTCGACATTTATCCGAAAACTTGACGCACAGGTAGACGCCGCCATCTACGGAGGAGGGTTGCTCCTATCAGAAAAGGCAGCGGCAGAAAAGGCAGCGGTTTGGGAGCTGTCCGACAGAGAAAAAGAAATCGTGAAGTCATTAGGAGATGAATAGCATGGCGAAAAAATCACTACAGGAACAGGCGAATGAAATTCTCGAACAAGCCGAACAGAGAGGCGTGTCGTCGAATTTCTTTTTTGTTACAACGTTCAAACGGTATCAGGTGCAGATGTCAATTTTGACGGAGCTCGAAAAAGCGATAAAAGAACACGGTCCGACAGTCGAAAAGGAATACGTCAAGGGACGAATGAATCTCTGCACGAATCCGGCGATTACGGAATACAACAAGACAGCGACGGCGGCAAACGGAACTGTTTCGACTCTGATAAACATCGTGAAGGCTCTCCCCGAAACGGAACAGGGCGGCGGGAAGCTGGCGGGACTCTTGGAGGCATTGAGTGAATGAAAACCCGATATACACATATTACCAGCAGATACAGGACGGCTCGGTAAACGTCGGACGCTGGATCAAATACTTGTACGAATCAATTATAAAAGGGCTCGAATCGGGGCTCTTTTATTATAGCCATAAAAAGACAAAGGCGGCGATCACGTTCGTTGAAAGATTTTGTCATCATCACGAGGGGGCTCTCGCTCCGCAACTCGTCAAATTGGAGCTCTGGCAAAAGGCTGCCATTGCGCTAATCTTCGGGATTCTCGATGGCGACGGGTTGCGGCAGTTCCGTGAGGTGTTCCTCGTGGTCGGGCGAAAGAACGGAAAAACGCTCTTTGCGGCGGCTATAGCAGAGTATTGCACTTTTCTCGATGGAGAGTACGGCGGGAGGATATATTTCGCCGCCCCGAAACTAAAACAGGCGAATCTATGCTTTGAGGCATACCATCAAATGATTCTTCAGGAGCCGGAGCTCGATGCGATGGTTCAAAAAAGGAGGACGGATATATACTTCGCGCAGACGAACACATCAGCGGAGCCGCTGGCGTTCAGTGCAAAAAAATCAGACGGCTTGAATATATCTGTCGCGATCACTGACGAAATCGCATCATGGCAGGGCGATCAAGGGCTGAAATTTTACGAGGTCATCAAGTCCTCAGTCGGTGCAAGACGGCAGCCGCTTATTTTGGCGATGAGCACGGCGGGATATATCAACGACGGCATCTATGACGAACTGATGAAGCGGGCGACCCGTGTGCTTCTGGGAGAATCGAAAGAAACACGGCTCCTCCCTATCCTGTACATGATCGACGACATTGACAAATGGAACGACATCAACGAGCTGCGGAAGAGCAATCCGAATCTCGGCGTTTCCGTGTCGGTCGATTATATGCTCGAAGAAATCGCGATCGCCGAGGGGTCGTTGTCGAAAAAAGCAGAATTTATCACGAAATACTGCAACATTAAGCAGAATAGCTCCCTCGCGTGGCTTGAATCGAAAACGATTGAGGCGGCGATGTGCGAGCCGCTTATCCTTGAGCGGTTCCGTGGCTGCTACTGTGTCGGAGGCTTCGACCTGTCCCGGACAACAGACCTCACGGCGGCTTGCGTAATCATCGAGAAGAACGGCGAACTGTACGTTATTCCGCAATTTTTCCTCCCGTCTGAAAAAATCGAGGAGGCTTCGGCGGTTGACGGGTTACCGTACAACATATACATCCAGCGGGGACTTTTGACGCCTTCCGGGACAAACATAATCGACTACAACGATGTGTTTGACTGGTTCCGGATGCTTGTTGAGCAGTATGAGATATATCCGCTACAGGTCGGGTATGACCGATATTCGGCGAATTATCTCGTTCAGCAAATGCAGGCATACGGCTTTCACATGGATGATGTATTCCAGGGCTACAACTTGCACCCTGTCATTCAGGAGGTCGAGGGGTTGTTAAAAGACGGACGAATCCGCATCGGCGACAACGATCTGCTGAAGGTGCATTTTTATAATTCCGCCCTGAAGGTTAGCACCGAAAAAGGGCGGAGCAAGCTCGTAAAGATCAGACCGACCGCACATATTGACGGCATGGCGGCATTGCTTGATGCGATGACCGTGCGGCAGAAATGGTACGGGCAGATCGGGGAGCAACTGAAGAACATAACCGAGGAGGAGGAGAATGTCACTACTTGAAAAGATTTTCGGGGCAAAGGGAAACGAGCCGAACAATGACAGAGCAGTAAAAGAGGCAATGTCAATGTTCCAGACTCTAACCGCATACGCCCCTGTGTTCACGAATTGGAACGGCGCCGTTTACGAGAGCGAGATCGTGCGGGCGGCAATCGACGCAAGAGCGAGACACATTTCAAAACTCAAGGTCGAGACGTTCGGAACGGCGAACCCGTCACTACAAAGAAAGCTGGCACTCGGACCGAACGAATGGCAGACGTGGAGCCAATTCCTTTATCGGGTTTCAACGATTCTCGATGTGAATAACACGGCGTTTATTGTTCCGGTCTATGATGAGCGAATGATTCAATCGGGCGTCTTTCCGGTGCTTCCGTCAATGTGCTCACTGGTCGAATATAACGGCGAGGTGTGGCTGCGGTACCAGTTCAGCAACGGGCAGTATGCGGCGGTCGAGCTCCGGAAGTGTGCCGTCCTGACAAAGCACCAGTATCGGAGCGACTTTTTCGGCGACTCAAACACGCCGCTCAGAGAGACGATGCAGCTTGTCCACATCCAGAATCAGGGGATCGAGGAAGGTGTGAAAAACGCCGCAACATTCAGATTCATGGCGACACTGAACAACTTCTCATCGGCTGCCGATCTGAAAAAAGAGAGGGAACGCTTCACAGAGACAAACCTATCGACGGAATCAAAGTCGGGCGGGTTCCTTCTTTTTCCGAACACTTACAAGGACATCAAACAGATTGACGTTAAGCCGTATGCGGTCGACTCTGAGCAAATGCGGCAGATCAGGGAGAATGTATACAACTATTTCGGCGTGTCAGAGGGAGTGCTTCAGAATAGTGCAAAAAATGAAGACTTGGAGGCGTTCTTCGATGGAGCGATTGAGCCGTTCGCGATCCAGTTCAGCGAGGCAATGACAAAGGCTCTATTCTCGGAACGTGAGAGGGCGAGCGGGTCGTATTTAATGGCGAACGCAAACAGGCTCCAGTACATGAGTACATCGCAGAAAGTACAGATGGCGAAGGAACTCGGTGACAGAGGGGCAATCCTCATAGACGAGATCCGTGAACTTTTCAATTACTCGCCTCTCCCGGGCGGAGCGGGACAAATCGCACCGATCAGAGGCGAATACAAGGCAACAGATGAGCTCGGACAGAGCGGCAACGAGGACGATAAGGAGGAAAACGAAAATGCCACAGAGGAATGAACGAGAATACAGGACAATGACGATCGGCATTGTCAAAAGAGACGGCGAAGGCAACGAGGAGGAGAAACGAGTCGCGGGGTATGCGAGTACCTTTGATGAGCCGTATTTGCTCTATGACGGGGACGGCTGGCAGTATTGGGAGACTGTCGACAAAAACGCTTTTGACGAGACCGATATGAGCGATGTGATAATGCAGTACGATCACGAGGGCAGAATATTCGCCCGGACAAGAAATAACACTCTTGAAGTCGAAACAGACGACAAGGGGTTATTAATAAACGCAGACCTCGGAGGAACTGAGCTGGGACGCCAGCTCTATGACGAGATCAGCGGAGGCTATACGGACAGGATGAGCTTTGGATTCACGATCTCGAAGCAGTACGAGAAATCTGAAAAGAACCCGGACGGCGTGAGAATCTACACGAGGCACATTACATCCGTGGGGAAACTGTACGATGTATCAGCGGTATCAATTCCGGCTAATGATGGCACGTCAATCGGCGTGGCTACCAGAGGCAGAATCGACGGAGTGATCGAGGAAATTCGGGCGGAGCGACTCGAAGCGGAGAAACTACAGCTTGAGAGGCGTCGTGCGGAAGTGAGGGCGAAGGCTCTCGGAAAGGAAACGAAATGACAAGAGACGAAATAATGCAGCTCGGTCTTGAGGAGCTTGAGACAAGAGCGGCTGCCATTGCAACAGAGACAGCAGATGCGGACATGGAACGAATCGAAGAGCTCAACAACGAGCTTGATGTAATCGAGGAGCGCAGAGCCGCACTCAACGCAGAGGCAGAAAAACGCAGATCGGCGGCGAGCGAGGTCGCAAGAGGCGCAGGTAACGTAATCGAGAAAGGAAAGGACGATAAGAAAATGACAAATCTCGAAATCAGAAACAGCCACGAGTATATCGAGGCGTTCGCGAAGTACATCAAGACGGGCAAGGATGCAGAGTGCAGGGCTCTCCTCACTGAGAACGTGGAGGATGGCGTTGTGCCTGTTCCGGAATTCGTTGAGGGCAGAGTTAGAACAGCGTGGGAGAACGACAAGATTTTCAGCAAAATTTCAAAGACATTCGTAAAGGGAAATCTCAAAGTCGGGTTTGAAATCTCTGCGACAGATGCAGCCGTCCACACTGAGGGAACAAACGCACCGGCAGAGGAGGAACTCGTTCTCGGAATCGTGAACATGGTTCCGGCTATGATCAAAAAGTGGATCACTGTATCGGACGAGGTGCTTTCGCTTGGAGCTGAGGACTTCCTTGCTTATCTGTACGATGAGCTCACTTATAAGATTATTCAGAAAGCATCAGATCTCGTTGTAAGCGCAATCACAACGGCACCGGCGGCAAGCACCGCAACAGCGGTCGGCGTTGCAAAGGTTGAGGGCGAAGTAACCGCCGCAAACATTTTGGCAGCACTCGCAGAGCTTGGAGACGGAGCGCAGAACAACGTTATCGTTGCGTCCGGACAGACTATCGCAGCAGTCAGAACGGCAAACCTTGACGCACTCTATAGTTATGATCCGTTCTTCGGTTTGACTGTAATCCAGAAAGAAGGCGTTGAGGGAGCTATCATCGGTGATCTCTCCGGCGTACAGGCTAACCTGCCGAACGGCGATGCGGTTTCGTTCAAGTTTGACGACCTCTCACTTGATGAAAAGGATCTCGTTAAGATTGTCGGCAAGCTCTATGCTGCTATCGCTGTAGTCGGTCCGAAGATGCTCGTGCACATCACAGGTACGGCACAGGACTGATGATGCTCGGGCGTAACGTGTCGCCTGATCTCTCGGCGATGACAAAGGCGGAACTCACCAGCTACGCCGAATCGCTCGGGGTGACGGTACGCTCGGCGATGACAAAGACACAGATCATCGAATCAATAGAGGCGGCTCTTTAACGGGTCGCCTCTTGGCTGTGAGGTAAAAAAATGCTTGAAAAGGTTAAAACTGCGCTCCGAATCAAGACGGACGCATACAACGACGAACTGAATGACTTGATCTCTGCGGCAATGCTCGACATGGGAATCGCCGGGGTTGTCGTACCTGAGGAAATCGACGCACTTGTAAAAAAGGCGGTAATTACTTACTGCAAAATGTCATTCGGGCTCCCTGAGGACTATGACAGGCTCAAACGCTCGTATGATGAGCAAAAAGCGCAACTGTCGAACGCTACAGGATATACCAACTGGGAGGTGTGAGCAATGTATGACAGCGTGGCAACACTCGTGGGGTACGGAGCTCCGACATACGACGAATACGGGAACCCGGTTCGGGAGCCTGTCGAACGCGAGGTTTTTGTCCAGCCTCGCAGCGTGTATCAGGCGGAATTCTACAATGCGGCACAGGCGGGATTCAAGCCGAACCTCGTTCTCTCCCTGACTAATCGGGAGGATTATCAGGGCGAAAAGGTGCTCATCTTTGAGGGCAGAGAATACAGCATCATCCGCCCTGACTGGAACGCACAGCGGGACGGAATTAGCTTGATATGTGAGGAGAAAGTGCGGAATGGCTGAAACGATAACGGTACAGATGAAAGAGATCATGGAGGCGTATAGCAAAGAGGTGCAACACGCCTCTCAGGCCGCAATTCAGAGGGTCGGGCGTGAAACCGTCAAGAAGCTCCGGAGCACTTCTCCGAAACGACCGAAAGGTGGGAGCTATGCGAAAGGATGGAGGCTCAAAACGGTGCAGCTGCGAGGCGATGTGTGCGATTTTGTCGTACACAATGCAACGGATTATCAGCTCACTCACCTGCTTGAACGAGGTCACAGAACCGTGAACAAAAAGGGCGAATTCGGGCGGACTCCGGCACACGTCCACATCAAGCCGGTCGAAGAGTGGGCGAACGAGGAGCTGCCGAGAGAGATTGAAAAGGAGTTAGGCAAATGACAATATTTGAAATCCTACAGGAAACAGGGCTCCCGTGTGCTTATTCGCATTTTGTCGGCGAGAACGTACCGGAAGAACCGCCGTACATCGTTTACCTCGGTGCGGGACAAGACAATTTCAAGGCGGACAACTCTTTTTACCACAGTCAGAATCGCTATCAGATTGAATACTACTTTTCGAGGAAGGACGAAACGGCGGAGGCTCGAATCGAACAGCTTTTGCTTGATAACGGCTACCTGTACGAGAAAAGCGAGGACGTTTATATCGACAGCGAGAATGTATTCGTAATTTATTACTCAATTTAGTACAGAAAAGAGGCAGAAAATGGCAAACAAAGTTGAATTTGGCATCAGTCAGCTCCATGTTGGAACGTATACGGTCTCTGAACAGGGCACAGCAACTCTCGGGGCTCCGTATCACCAGAAGGGGGCTGTCTCGTTCTCTCCGGAAGAGCAGAGCGAGAATACAACATTTTACGCCGATAACGTCCCGTATTGGGCGGGATATACCGGCGGGACGTTTGAGGGCGATCTTGAGGTCGCAAAGTTTGACGACGAATTCAAAACGCAGTTTCTCGGCTACAAGGAGACTGCGGACGGAGGACTCGCAAACGTAAAGAACACAATCAAACCGAGCGTATATATCGCATTCCAGGTTGAAGGCGATGCAGAAGCCCGCAGGGTTATCCTGTTCAATGCGGCTCTCGGCGGAATCGTCAGGGAATATTCCACAATCGAGGAATCTAAAGAGCCTGTCACCGAGTCACTTGCGGTCACGGTTGCCGGAGATAACGCTTCAGGTGTGTCGATGGTTAGCTATAAACCGGGTGATGCGGGGTATGCTACGCTCTTTACAAATCCGACCGTTCCGGCATTTGACGATTAGCGGATTTTTAAGGCGGGCGATTCTGCTCGCCTTATTTTTTTATCAGGAGGCGAGAAATGGAAAAAACAATCAAGATCGGAAACAAGAGCGTCCGGCTCGATAACAATATCGGCTGGGCACTTACCTATAGAGATCAGTTCGGGCAGGACATTGTTCCGGCTCTCATGCCGCTCATAGCGGGAGCCCTCGATATAGTGGCGGGTGTAGTAGCTCAGTCGGGGACGGACGGAAAAATAGACCTCGAAAAAATCGCGCAGCTTGCAGACGGGGACGCTCTGATTAATGCTGTGATTCATCTCGGCGGATTCGAGCTTACCGACTTCGTGCGTATTACTTGGGCTCTCGCTAAAAATGCGGACGAGGACATACCGGAGCCCGAGGCGTGGGTCAGAGAGTTCGACAGTTTCCCGCTTGACATAATCGCTCCGGCTGTCGCTGGGCTGATAGTCAAGGGGGTTGTGTCCTCAAAAAACTTGAAGAGGCTGGAGACACTGAAAAAACAGCTCCAGCCGAGGACGGAACCATTGACACAGATACAATCCTCCTCGCAGGAGCAGAAAGAGGATTAAGCATAGCAGACATGAGAAAAATGCAGCTCGGGCAGATCGTGGACTTTTGCATTGCGTACAACGAGCGTCGGGAAAAAGCGGAGCAAGCCGCAAAGAGAGAAGAAAAGAGAGGACGCAGACGCAAGGCTACACAGTCGGACGTTGAGGCGTTTTTCGGATAGGTGAAAAGACATGGCGGGAAACATTAAAGGAATTACAATCGAATTTCAGGGCGACACCACAAAGCTACAGCAATCAATCCGAGACGTATCGAACAGCACGAGAAAGATTGACGCAGAATTGAAGCGGGTCAATAATGCCCTAAAATTCAATCCGACAAACGTCGACCTGTGGCGGCAGAAACAAACCCTCCTCACGCAGAAGATCGGGGAGACTGAAAAAAAGCTCTCGCTGTTGAAACAGCAACAGGCGGAAATGGACGCCAAAGGGGTCGACAAGAATTCGAAGGAATATAGAGAGCTCCAGAAGCAAATTATTGTAACAGAATCACAGCTCAAGACGTTCAAGGGACAGCTAAAAAGCATCGGGAACGTTAACCTCAAGGCTGCGTCGGCGCAATTTAAGCAATGGGGCAATCAGCTCACAAGCGCCGGGCAAAAAATGAAGGGTTTGTCTACGGCTGCGGCTGGCGTCGTTGCGTCACTCGGTGCACTCTCGTACAAAGCCGGAAAGAACGCCGATGACCTCAATACCATGAGCAAGGTGTACGGCATCGGCACGAAGAACCTGCAAAAGTATCAAGCTGCTGCCGATCTCGTTGATGTGTCGGTCGAATCAATCGCAAGGTCGCAGACGAACCTAAAAAAGAAAATGTATGCGGCGCAACAGGGTTCAAAGTCGGCGGCTGAAGTGTTTGACAGGCTCGGCGTGTCTGTCACGGACGCGAACGGAAATCTCCGGGACAGCGGAGATGTGTGGGATGATACAATCGCAGCTCTCGGAAAGATGGACAACGGCACCGAACGGAGTGCTGCCGGAATGAAGCTGATGGGACGATCCGCGCAGGAGCTTAACCCTCTTATTGAGGACGGGGGCAAGACTTACAAGAGCGTCTCCGAAACGCTCAAAAAGTACAATCTCGATTTTGTCGATCAGAAAACCCTTGACAAGGCGAACGAATTCAACGACCAGCTCGATACGATGAAAATGATCGGGAGCGTGGCAATCTCACAGGTAGGGGCAAAGCTCGCCGAAGCACTCGCACCCGCACTCGAGAAGGTTGTCGGCTGGATCGGAAAGCTGGCGGGTTGGCTCTCGTCCTTGTCGCCGCAGGTACTAACGACTATCGGGATTATAGCGGGCATCGTTGCGGCGATCGCTCCGGTGCTGATCGTCCTCGGGAAACTGGCGTTTAGCATCAGCTCGATTCTGAGCCTTGTCAATACGTTCGGTGCTGGGCTCGGGGCTCTTGCCGGACCTGTCGGCATCGCTGTTCTTGCGATCGGTGCGCTCATAGCGGCGGGGGTCGCGTTGTATAAAAACTGGGACAAGGTAAAAGCCTATGTCAAGGCACTCGCAACGAGCGTTGTCAACGCGTTCAAAAAGCTAAAGGACGGGGTCTCGTCGGCTCTGAATTTCGTCAAAACAATAAACGTTGCGGCTTGGAACTGGATCAAGACTCGGGCGATCGGGATTGTTACATCCCTGAGAGATGGAATTATAACGAGATTCACGAGCATCAAGACTCGGGCGAAAGCGATATTTGACGGAATCAAGCAGACGATCACCCACCCGATTCAGACGGCGGTTGGCATCATCAAGGCGGCAATCGACAAGATCAAGGGCATTATCAACGGCGCAAAGCTGTCTCTGCCTAAATTCAAATTGCCACATTTTCGGATTAATGGTGGCAAACTCCCGTGGGGAATCGGCGGCAAGGGCGTTGCTCCGTCCATCAATGTTGACTGGTACGCAAAGGGCGGAATCTTTAGTAGCCCATCCCTCATCGGAGTCGGCGAGGCTGGTTCCGAGGCGGTTGTTCCGCTTGATAAATTCTGGGACAAGCTGGACCGACTCGCAGATGCACAGAGCGGAAGTCCGATCGTGGTAAATGTATACGGCTCGGCGGGAATGTCAGTCGATGATCTGGCGGAAGCGGTGCAAAAAAAGCTCGTTAATCTCGAGAGGAGGAAAAAACTGGCATGGCAATAAATGACATTTTTAACAGTCTAACCTTCGGAGAGGTAAATTCCCTCGATTATGGCATTTATATCACGGGAGAGGGAGTATTTGACGCTCCGGAGAGGGCTGTAGAACTTGTCGAGGTCCCGGGGCGTAACGGCTCAATCGACCTCGATGAGGGTTATTGGAAAAACATTGAGGTAACATACACGGCGGGAACGTTTGCGGAAGATCAGGCGGACTTTGCGAGGAAGCTCGGAGCGTTTCGAAACGCCGTCCTGTCACAGCGAGGCTATCAGAGACTCACCGACACATACAATCCGGGCGAATACCGGCTCGGGCTGTATGCCTCCGGGCTGTCGGTCGAAACATCCAGCTACAAGAGAGGCGGAGAGTTTGAGCTTGTGTTTAACTGCAAACCGCAGCGTTATCTGCTGTCAGGAGAGACGGAGATAGCCGTATCGAGCGGCGCAACGGTCAACAATCCGACTCTGTACGAGTCACGCCCGCTGGTAGAAGCAACGGGGGTCGGAAACGTCAAGATCGGGGAAAGCACGATAAACATACAAAAAACGCCACTCGGAAAGTTCCTCGTTATACCGGGAAGGTTTGAAGAATACGAGGCGGAACCCGGGGAGGAAGTTGACACGCTGCTAATGGCGGGGCAAACCTATCCCCCGGGGCAAAAGCGATGGAATCAAGGCGATGAAATTGTCATTGATGAGGTGAACGCAACATTCCGACTCGCAGACGATCCGGGGATAACAGTCCAGATGCAAACCACACTCGCAAACGGAGCCGAGCCGGAATACAGTCTCGGCGAACCATATGCTACGGTTCGGCTGAAAAACTTACATTTTCGTGCGGGAAGTACCGAGGGAGATTTAAAGTTAGTCAGATTTGATTTTATTAGTCACGGGACGGCTCTTTTTCAGGCGACTTTGAGTGTCAACTATTACATTCAGGGCGAGCTTGGAATGCAGATGGTCGCGCGCATCCAGATTCGAAACGCTCCGGAGCAAATTCCGGGCGGCATCGGGAAATTGACTATGGCGGACGTACACGTCTATTCAACTACCCTCTTAAGTACCGGAACTGTGATGATCGACACGGAGACCGGGGAAGCCTACAGACCAGAGGATGACAGGATATGGGACCTTAATAGATACGTGTCGCTCGGCGCAGAGCTGCCAAAACTGACAGCCGGAGAAAATGAAATCACATACGCCGACACAATTACAAATCTTAAAATCATTCCGAGGTGGTGGCAGTTATGATCCCTATTCTTTACGAAAAAGATGAAATGAATTTTAGTTCGAACGGACTCGGGCGGCTTTATGACTGTGCGAGCTGCGTCGTAACTGAGGAGCGCAACGGCGTATACGAGTGCGATTTTGAGTACCCTGTCAGCGGTCCGAAATTTGCCGAGATATATCCGGGCAGAATTATCGCTTGCCGGCACGACGAAACGAACGATATCCAGCCGTTTGATATTGTATCGTATTCCGCACCGATCAACGGAGTCGTACAGTTCCATGCGGTACACATCAGTTATCGGCAGTCGTTTTTGACGGTCTCCGGGAAAAATGTCACGACTCTTGATGCGGCTTTTTCAAGGTTGTCGCAAAGCACTCCGGCTAATCCGTTCTCCTACAGCACGGACAAAGCCGGCTCGGGATTCGTTGCTGCGTACGACGGGGTGCCCCGCTCGGTTCGTCAGCTCCTCGGCGGGATAGACGGCTCAATACTCGATACGTTTCACGGAGAGTACGAATTCGACCGTTTCCGGGTTATTCTCCACAATGCCCGGGGCGAGTACAAACCGCTAACAATCAGATACGGAGTCAATATGCTCGATTTTTCCGACTCGGTCGATTATTCGGAATCATTCGTTTCGGCAATTCCGTACTGGACCGGAGACGACGGGAAAGGCGGGCAAACGGTAGTCGTCGGAGCGGTCGTCTCTCCGGGGTTCGCGTCATACAACGACCGAAACGACTGTATCCCACTCGATCTAACCGAAAAATTCGAGGCGAAACCGACAACGGCGCAGCTCAGATCAACGGCTCTATCTCTGATGCAGTCACAGGAACCTAACCTTCCGAGTCAGACTATAGAGATTGACTTCGTGAGACTTCAGGACTCATCGGAGTATGAGCAGTTTCAATCGCTTCTGTCCTGCCGGTTGTGCGACTGGATTCGGGTTGTTTTCCCTCAGTACAAAATTGAGGGAATGTACAAGGTCGTTAAGGTCGAATATGACGTACTCAGGGGCAGATATAACAGCATGGAGCTCGGGAACCTGTCGGCGTCGCTCTCGTCGGTGCTCGGCGGGTCGGATAAAAGTCCGTTTTCCGAGACAAGCGGCGGACAGTATCAGATACTCGGCGGGCATGAGACGGTCGGGAGTATCGCTACAAACTCGTATGCGGATGTAACTGTGACCTTTGTCAGCTCGTTCGGCGTTGCTCCAAACGTCACGGCTTGCCTGTCGACCTCGGGAACGGCGGGAAATATTGGTGACGTGTCGGTCTCTGTATTTAACATCACAACGACAGGCTGCACGATTCGAGTTTTTAACAATAGAGGCTCTTCGCTGTCCCCGGCGGTCGAGTGGATAGCGGTAGGAGTATAAAAAGGAGGTACAAAAAATGAAATCAATAGCACTTATAATCATGGTCTCGGTCATCCTCGAGGCACTTGTAGAGTATGCCAAAACGATTGGAAATCTTGTTGAGGAGGGCGAGCACAAGACAGCGATCACGCAGGGCATAACAATATGCCTCGGAGTGGGTCTGTCCTTTGCGTTCGGGACTCACCTTTTTAACGGCTGCCTGTCTGAGGTCTACAGCGGACTTCACATCAATGACAGCCTCGATCTGATTCTGACGGGCATACTCTTTTCAAGGGGGTCTAACTACTTTTCGGATTTTGTCGGCAAACTCACGAGCCGAGGCGGTAACGACGCAATAGCGCAGCTCATGGCAGTCAGAGAGGACGGCTACTATTCGGACGAGGATGATTTTATCAACTTTGATGACGATGAGGACGGTGAGGGATATGGCACTACTGAGCGTTAAAAAGAGAAAAAGATACTTCCGGCAGCTCGGACTTGGGGAATATAACGAGAAGAACATCCGGAAACTACAGGCGAAGTATTTTATCAGGACAAAAGACATTGATGGCAGCTACGGACCGGACACGGACAAGCTGCTCCGGCACGTCTACAATGTGACAATGTTCGCCGGACCGAATTTCCGCCCTGAAGAGTTTCGGTGCGGCTGTCGAGGGAAATACTGCACAGGCTACCCGAGCTATATGCGGAAAACGGAGCTGGCGAATCTCAAACAGCTCCGGAAGTATATCAACAAGCCTATCGAGATAAGCTGCGGGCTCCGTTGCAAGAAATTCAACGATTCGCTCCGAGGGTCAAGCAAAAACTCGGCTCATCTCAAGGGTTCGGCTGTTGATTTTTATATCAGTAATTACACGATCACCCTTGCGAATCGAAAAAAGCTGATTGATTATCTCAAAAAGCTGCCGTTTTTCAACTGGGCTTACTGCAATGGCTACAGCTCGATAAAAAACTATAACCCTTCAGCTCCGAACATGGGTAGTGCGATTCACTTTGATTCAAGGATTGCGCCGCTCAAGCTCCCTGAAGATGCTCCAATCAAAAAGTAGGTGATCTAAGTGACAGCGGTAATCGTGCCGATAATTACAGGCGTTCTAAGCGGCGGGGCGTTCGCATTTATTCAATTTTTGATCGTCCGCCGAGACAACAAGCTCAGCTATCTGACAAAAGCCGACCTGAAGAGACTTGACAAGAGCATCGAACAACTCAAGGGCGGGCATCTCGTGTTAATGCGGGACGTAATAATCCGAGACTGCAAAAAATACCTCGCAGACGGACAAATCGGAGTGATGGAGGCGTCAACCCTTACGGATATGATGACGTCCTATGAGGCTCTCGGCGGGAACGGATTCGCAAAGGAGCTTTTCAAGCTCGTCAAAAAACTGCCACTCGAGAAGTGACAGAAAAAGACAAACCCGGAGCGGATTGCTCCGGGCTTCTTTTATTTGTCCTTGTCCGCCAACTGTTACGCAGGGAACCTTAAAGGGAGATAATTACAAAAAATTATGGATGAGTTTCAGTGACTCTTCGACAAGATGACCCATTTCCCGGACCTCATCAGGCGACTCGATGAAGCGGCGGTCCTTGAATTGCTCAAGGACTGGGAAGAATATCCATTTTGCCCGGGGCGAATATTTGATCCTGACAACATCCCACTCCCCGATGACAGCCGTGAGATATTCGTCACTTTTCCGAGTGAGCCGCATATCCTCCTCGCCGGATAGTTCTTTTATAATTTCAAAAATTTCAAGTTCCGGAACGGTAGCTATAAGATCCCGCTCTTGCCCGTACTTGCCAAACGTAATGCCCATACCTGCGCCCTCCTCTTTGTTTTTTTGCCTATCAAAAAATAATTTTGTAAAAAATCGGGCACCTTTGAGGGCACCCGGACTGACCGAAAAGCGCCGAAACCCTTGAATTTACTATAAAAAACATGGTGGAGCGTAGGGGGATCGAACCCCTGCAAATTCGCTCCGCCTGTTTTTCGAATTATCCGAAAATCGTTGAAATTTCAAGCGTTTCGAAGCGTTTTTAATTGGTGCGAATCGGGGCAAAAACACCCATTTAGGGCACCTTTTGACGATTTAGGGCACCTGAGCGGCACCTCAAATCTTGTTTTTTTGCTTTTTTGCGCCCTCAATCGGAGCGGATTTTGTCGCTTCTTCTATCCTGTCAGCGATCGCCCTCGATGATGCTGTCGTGCCGCCGAATACATGAGTGTAAATGTTGAGCGTGGTCGTGATATTGGAGTGCCCGAGCTCCGCAGAAATTTGAGCAATGTCGAAACCCTCCGCATTAAGCATGGTTGCGAATGAATGGCGGAGACCATGCAAAGATATGTGCTCAATTCCGGCACGGTGGGCGATCGCATAAACCCGATCCGAGAATGTTGACGGGTTGATATTGTTACCAGCCGAATCAAGTATCAAAAAATCGGAATGATTCGGATTCTGAGCGTCGTGCGTCCGGATCAGGGCGTCAATATCCGCCGCAAGGGTCTCTGATATAGCGAGGGTGCGGGCTGATTTTTTCGTTTTTGTTGTCTGGATGCTCTCTGCTCCTCCGTCCAGTATGTGCCGAGTGCGGCAGATTTTGATCGTCCTGAAAGCTGTCGACACATCCTCCTCCTTGAGCCCGAGAATTTCTGACCGACGCAAACCGCAGAGCAATGCGAGCTTATAGCCGACCTTGTAATCAAGTGCCTCGGATTCCAGCTCTGCGAGGAAACGGATGATCTCATCGTGTGAGAGTGTGTCGATTTCCGGGCGGTCATATTTCGGAAGCGTCGCAAGGGTGCAAGGATTCTCCGATGCAAAACCTGTTCGGATTCCGTAGTTATAAGCCGCATTAAGCAGTCCTATGGTATTTCGTATTGTCTTTGGCGATTTTGTCTGCGAGAGGTCAAATATCAGCCGATTAACCATGTATGCGGTTAGCTTCTGTGCCTCAGTTTTTCCGATCCGGCTGCTTATCGTCTTGGCGCAGTTGCGATACCCCTTGATCGTGGTTGGTTTCGTCCCGATAAGTTGACGATTAGAGATATACTGATCGACAAGCTCCGAGACAGACACGACGACAGCCGGAGCGGTCTGAACCTCGTCTCGGAAGGCAGCCCACATCCCCGGCACGTCCTTCCTCTGCTTGTATTCGACCGTCCTTGATCGTCTTACCCTCTGCCCTTCTTCGGTCGTAATGCTGACAATTAGCTTTGCCCTTTTTCCTCCGAGATATTTAATCTGCATTATTCTCCTCGTTTTCCACCAGCATCAGGATTCGGGCGGTTTTTTCAATTAGCTTGATGCTGTCCGCTGGCAGTTCCCTGATAATTGATTCAAATTCCTCCTCTTTTCTGATAGTTTCTGGCTGCTCCCCTGTCATATTAGTCCTCCTTTAGGTGATGTTCTCTTATTCTCCCTTTGTTTTCTTGCTATATGCGTCAGTGCTTTTTAGCACTTTTGCCTGAGTCAACAAAAAGTCCTGCCCTGCTTGGTTCAAACTTTTGAAAATTTTCACGAGCTCCTCGGCTGTACCCTCTTCGGCTTCGTTGTCGATTCCCATGAGGTAAGTAATAGGCACTTTCAACACGGCGGAGAGGCTTTCAAGGGCTTTCTGCTTTGGTAGGTATCTCCCACTGAGATACGAGCTCAGGGTCCCGTTCGTGATTCCTGTGCGTCTGCACACTTCTGACTGTGTTAGACCCGAGTCGCGGAAGGCACGCACTAAGCGTTCTGTTCTTATATCAATCATTTTTGCATCCCCTTTCTTTATATACAATTATAATTGTTTTTTTAGAAAACACAATAAAATAAAAAAATATCTAAATTTTTTATTGATTTTCTCTTTTGGCGGTGCTACAATGTTTTTATAAAATATTGATATTCTTTTGGTTTTCAAAAGGCGGAAAGGAGCAAGGTTGTATGTACAACTATGACAAGCTAAAGGGAGCAATCAAAGAGAAGTTCAACACGCAAAGAGCCTTCGCCGCGGCTATGAGTATGACCGAGCCTACGCTTTGCAAGAAACTCAGGAACGAAAGCGAATGGACGCAGGAAGAAATGCTCCGCGCTGTGCAGCTTCTCGGTTTGAACTTGAGTGACATCCCTTTATATTTTTTTAATCAGAGTTTTTAGTTTTCCAAAGCAAAACAAACAGAAACATTTTACGAAAGTGAGGCACAATATGATTCGATGGATACGAGATAACTGGCAGACTGTTCTAATGATTCTGCTTTTCCTGTTCGCTGGATGTGGCGACACATTCATGTGAGGCGGTGCGGATGTATCTGTGTAGAGACTGCGGGGAAATGTTCTCCGATCCGGCTTCGGTACGATTCTGCTATGAGGTCGACTGCGGCATATCGGGGACGTTTGATGACCTGCACTACGGGAGTTATTACATATGCCCGGAGTGCGGGAGTGAGAATTTAAGCGAAAGTTGTTGCGATGGTGATTGTGGAGACTGCGGATTGCATGACGACTGCACTCTCCCGGAAAGGAACGAGGGAAATGAAACAGAAACAGAAGCAGCTTGTCCTTGACTGGTTCGCCCGGCACAAGGAACTGACGACGCGACAGGCGGTGACAGAGCTCGGGATTATGAGCCTCCCGAAACGGATCGAGGAGCTCCGGCACGACGGCTACCCGATAGCAATGTCATACAGGACGAGCGGAACGGGTGCACGGTACGGGGTCTATACGATGGAAACGGAGGTGGAGTAATGGCGTACGAGGTCACGATCAAGGCGAAGCGATTTGCCTTCAACGGGAAAAACCCGGAACTGATTGAGGCGACTAAGACGTTCCGATACAAATATTGGGATGATGCGATGTCACTGATCGGAGTGATGACGGAGGGAAGCATCGACGAAGTGGATTTTTCAGTCAGAAAGGTGGAAGAAGAACAATGGCAGACAGATTAACAGGCGACTTCAGAAAATTCATGGATAAGTCATTTCTCGGGGCGTGGGATATTCCTGATTCGGGCGACTTGGTGCTGACGATCGACCATGTGGCGAGAGACGACGTTCAGAATGAGAAAGGCAAGGAAAAAAAGATGGCGTTGCACTTCAGGGAGTCCGGCTACAAGCCGATGATCTGCAACACGACCAATGCAAAGGCGATCTCGAAGGCGTACGGATCGACAAAGGTCGAGGACTGGGAAAACAAGAAAATCGCTATATACAAGGCGAACATCTCGGCGTTCGGCGCAACAACCGAATGTCTCCGGATCAGAGACTACCCGCCTAAAACGGACGAGTTTTTCTGCGAGGAGTGCGGCGAGTTGATACAGGACGCAAAGGTTGACGGTAAGACGTACAGGGCAAGAGCGATCGCAAATAATGCCCTAACGAAATTCGGACGTTATCTGTGCTACGAGTGTGCACAGGCGGCAAAGGGAGAACAGGAGGCTGAGGCATGACAGCAGAAGCAAAGACAGAGCTTGAGCGCAAGGTCAACAGCACGACAGACGTACAGGAGGCGTGTCAGCTCGGATATATGGCGGGCTATGAGGATGCGTGCCGAGAGTTTGCGAGCCGTACCTGTGAGCATTGTAAGCACTACACGCCGAGGACGGAAAATACAGGCGGTTGCGAACATTTCTCTTTAGGTTGCGAGAGATTCTTCTTCTGTGGCGACTGGAAGGCGAAAGAATAGATATATAACGGGGCGGGCTTGTCCTTAACAATTCACACAATTAAATAAACATAAATCGTAATAAGGCGAAACACTTAACAAGCACACAGCAGGTTATAACTCAGACACAGCCCGCTCCGGAAGGAGGAAACATGGACACAAGGACGATGAAAAAAAGAGTAAAGCATAAAAGAACAAAAGCATATGCCCCGAAACGAGAGCCACGGAAGGAGATTTGTTACAACTGCGGGTCGGAGTTCACACCCTCGAGGGGGGGGGCATGATCTGTATTGCGAAAAGTGCCGGACAGCTTGCAACAAGAGGGACGACGAGATCATCTCTCGCGCACTGTCAGAACCGGCACACTTGCTCGATCTGACGTCGGCAATTTTGCAAAGTGCCCGGAACGAATACATAAAAGACGTAACGAGATGGATTGAGGCGTACGAAGCCGAGAAAAAGGCGGATTCATTCCGAATTTTGAGAAGATGGTGCCGATGGTTCAAAAGTCGCGACTTCTCCGAGCTCACGTTCGGTGGAGAAGATGGTGCAAAGGTACAAAGGATTTTGACGAGGGAGCTTTTCGATGATCGAAGAAAAAAACGAGAAGAAGCAAGAACCAGTGAGCGCAGTTGAAGCCGCAAGGATCATGTGTCGGCGGTGCATAAACAACGAGGTTTGCGGCGGGTCCGGATGCGTTCCGATGTCAATACTCATGGAGGCGGCAGAGCTTCACGATCCTAAAAAACCGCAGACGAGGAACAGGTGCAGCACTTGCGGTGAATCACTGACTGGTAGCGCATTATACTGCCGATTCTGCGGGCAAAGAATAGACTGGTCGAATTGGTAAGAGGAGAAAAACAATGACATTAACAAATGACAACTACTTCAGCTCCGAGGCAAATATGCACTATTGGAGCGTGTCACAATTTAAGGCGTTTAACAGGTGCGAGGCTTGCGGACTGGCTGAAGCTGAGGGCAGATACGAGCGAGAAAAGACCGATGCTCTGCTGATCGGGAGCTATGTAGACGCACACTTTTCGGGGCATGACGAACTGGAGCGATTCGTCCGAGAGCACTCGGATCAAATGTTTTCGAAGCGTGGCGGCGGGCTCCTGGCTAAATTCCAACACGCCAACGACATTATTGAACGGGTCGAAGCGGACGGGCTGATGATGAGCTATCTGACAGGCGAAAAGCAAAAGATCATGACAGCGGAGCTCTTCGGAGTTCCGTGGAAAATCAAGATCGACGTGCACGGAGGAAGCCGACTCGTTGACCTCAAGTGCGTCAAGGACTTTGAAAGCATCTACGACAAGGACTACGGTCGCCGCTCATGGGTGGAATACTGGGGTTATGACCTTCAGGGCGCGATTTATCAGAAAGTCGAGCAGATCGCTTCGGGGCGAACCGATCCGCTGCCATTCTACATTGCAGCGGTCACAAAGGAGCGAGTGCCGGACATTAAGGTTATACACATACCACAACACGTCCTCGATGCAGCTCTCGGACTGATTGAGGCAAAAATTGACCGGTTCGACATGATTAAGCACAGAGAGGTCGAACCGATCCGGTGCGAGTCGTGCGACTACTGCAAGGCAACGAAAGTATTGAGGACGGTCGAAGAATACGAAATCGAAGAAGCGGGAGGAAGTGAAGATGCTTAACGACATAAAGCTACAGGGCTATCTTGGGCGTGATCCGGAGTTGACCGAGAAAGAAGGGCAGAACGGCAAGTATAAGAGCGTGTCGTTTACCCTCGGCGTCGGTCGGGATTATGGAGACGGGACGGATTGGTTTTACTGCGTGATGACGGGCAAGAGAGCCGAAGTTATTGACAAGTATTTCAGCAAAGGCGCAGAAATCCTCGTATCGGGTCGAATGGAATCGTACAAGCCGAGAAACGATCCGGACAGGACGGCATGGCTCGTAAAGATGAGCGATTTCCATTTCACCCGGAACGGGACAAAGCAGATTGCATCCGGCGATGCTCCGGCACAGGACAGAGACCTTCCGGACAGCTTCGAAGAGGCTGAGGAGGATATCCCGTTTTAAGCCGAAAATTTCCGATTTAAGCGAATGGAAGTATCGAAACGATAAATTATATTACAAGCTAAATAAAATCGCCCTGTGGTCAAATGTAGGGCGATTAAGGGCATACGGAGAAAATAGGATATGAACAAATATATCATAATTGACAGTCGAGAGAAGCCGAAAGCGATCGGGAGAATTGTCGACTACTTCCAGAAGGCGGGCATTGAATTCGAAACGAGCAAGCTGCTATTCGGTGATTATATGGACTATAGTCAACCGAATCTCGTCATTGACCGAAAACAGAACATCGCCGAGCTTGCGAAAAATTGCACGACCGAACACGAGCGATTCCGCCGAGAGATGGAGCGAGCGAAAAAAGCCGGGGCGACACTGGTGATACTGGTCGAGCAGAACCGATACAAGGATCGGGGCGAGTGGGTGACGGTAGGCAGCATCATCGACCTGATCCGGTGGTCGTCACCTCATACAGTCATCAGAGGTGAGAAAGTTTACAGAGTGCTGGCGTCATGGATGGCGAAATATCCGCTCCGAGTTGAGTTCTGCGGGAAACAGTCGACGGGTAAGAGAATTATTGAGATTTTGAGCGAGGGAGAAAATGATGCGAGATAGTTTTGTATTTTACCGGAGCTTCTTTGAGAGCTTCGCGAGTCTGCCGGATGACGAGGCACTTATACTGTTCCGTGCCGTCTGTGATTATTCCCTTAACGGCACAGAACCGGAGCTGTCGGGGGTAGCTTCGGCGATATTCACTTTGCTGAAGCCTCAACTCGATGCGAACACCCGGAAATACGAGAATGGATGTAAGGGCGGGCGTCCGTCTGCGATTGAAAATAACCAAACAGAAACCAAAACAAAACCTAAAAATAACCAAACAGAAACCAAACCGAAACCCAATGATAATGATAATGATAATGATAATGATAATGATAATGATAATGTAAATGTAAATGATAATGTAAATGTAAATAAAGAGAGAAAGGGAATTAATAATATATATATTAATAAATTAGAGCCGGAAACCGATTCTCCTTCCC
>JAZRXH010000057.1:0-18929 GCA_045600125.1 Eubacteriales bacterium
TCCTCGGTAACGTCCCACCACTGCTTCATGGTGGCGTTTCCGTCCTTATCGGTGCATTCGCCGCAGGCGTCAAGGCAGGCTGCGCCGGAGTTGAGCAGATGGATGATACCGCCGTTCTCCTTGGCGTGGCCGGTGAATTCATAGCCGGTCACTCTCTTTGTCGCCTCGGGCGACCAGAAGGTACGCACGTCGGCGAAGATCTGCGCTCTGCCGGTGAGCAGCTTCATGAAGAGCATGCCCAGACCGTTGAGCACGTCGTTTTCGGTAGCGAAGGTGATCGGCTCCTTCTTGCCGGTAAAGTCAAAGGAGGAGTTGAGGACTGCCTCGGGATAGTCGCAGTTCGGCCAGTGGTCTGTCCACTGTCTCTGTCCCTGGAAGCCGCCTGCAATGGCGTTGTGACCGAGGGTCTCTTCATCAAAGCCGGCGGGAAGCGTCCTGTTTCCGTTCAGAAGGTCCTTGATGATGCAGTACATCTTGATGGTGAACTCCCACTGCTTTTCCTTTTCCTCGGGCGTGAACTTAATCTTTCTCTTTTCGCCGAGGAATTCCACGAAGTCGGGGTTGTCGTCTCTGCCTTCACGGCAGTGCTCCTTCGTCCACGCAAGAGCCTTTTCGTAGTCCTCTTTGTTGTAGATACCCTCTTCCATGCGGCGGAGGATCTCGACCTCATCGACGGATTCCACACGCATACCGAGGTATTCTTCCATGAAGTCCTGATCCATGATGGAGCCGCCGATACCCATGGTAACCGAGCCGATCTGGAGATAGGACTTTCCTCTCATGGTCGCTGCGGCAACAGCGGCTCTTCCGAAGCGGAGGAGCTTTTCCGCAACGTCTGCGGGAATATTCGTGACCTCATCTCTGTCCTGCACCTCGTGACCGTAGATGCCGAAGGCGGGAAGTCCCTTCTGTGCATGGGTCGCAAGAACCGATGCAAGGTAAACGGCGCCGGGTCTTTCGGTACCGTTGAAGCCCCATACGCCCTTGATGGTCATGGGATCCATATCCATGGTCTCCGAGCCGTAGCACCAGCAGGGAGTGACGGAAAGGGTGATCGCCACGCCCTCTTTGCGGAACCTTTCGGCGCAGGCGGCGGATTCCGGTACACGTCCGATGGTGGAGTCTGCGATGACGACCTTCACGGGGTCACCGTTGGAATAACGAAGATTTTCTTCAAAAAGCTTCTTTGCGGCATTCGCCATGGCCATGGTCTGATCCTCGAGGCTCTCACGGAGCTTCATGGGTCCCCGTCTGCCGTCTATGATCGGTCTGATACCGATGACGGGATATTCGCCGACATATCTTGATTCTGACATGGTACATCTTCCTTCCGTTCGATTTTATTTCGGCAAAAGGGTCATTTATCCCTCGCCGTATATAATTATATACTTGACTTATCGCTCTTTCTTGTATTATAATGTAATATAGTATGATTATATTCACATTTTCCTACGAGGAGGCAGCGATTTGAGCTACCACGAGCTGAAGGTGCGGGGAAGCGAAAAATTCCCCATTGAGATATACCGGATAGACAGTCGCCACCCCGAATACGAAATGGCGTCCCACTGGCACCGGGAGGTCGAGATCATATCGGTAAAGAGCGGAGAGTTTTCCCTTCGGCTCGGGGAGAGCGAGTACCCTCTCTGCGGCGGCGAGGTCACGATCGTCAGTCCCGACACCGTCCACGGCGCCATCCCGAAGGACTGCGTATACGAGTGCATCGTCTTCGACGCCGAGGCTTTCCTTTCGGTGGGCGTGGACATGGGCGGCTTTGCGGAGAGCTTCCTCCGGGGCGAGGTGTCGGCGGACGGCGTCGTCTTTTCCTCCGACAGCCGGTGCGGCAGGATCGTTGCCGCCCTTTCCGACGCCATGCTCTTGCGGGACGAGGCGGAGAAATTTTCCGTCGCCTCCTGCCTCTATGCGCTGTTCGGCTGTATGCTGTCGGAAAAGCTGTGCCGTCCCTGCGACAAGGATAACTCGCCGATTTCCGGGAAGAATGCGGCAAAACTGAAAAAAGCGCTGAACTATATCCGGAGCAATTATACCGGCAGCGTCACGCTGGCGGCTCTTTCGGAAATATCCGGAATGTCGCCGAAATACTTCTGCACCTTTTTCCGCCGCATGACAAGGCAGACTCCTTTTGAGTACCTCAATTCCTACCGCATCGAGTGTGCGGCAAAGCAGCTGATCTCGGGGAACGCCCCGGTGACGGACATCGCCTTCGGGTGCGGCTTCAACGATCTGAGCTACTTCATCAAGGTTTTCAAGCGGCAAAAAGGGATGAGCCCCACCGAATACCGGAAGAAAGTCGGTCCGGGCAATGCAAAATAAACAAAAAGCGGCGCTTACCCTTGACAGATCGGAAAAAAGAAGTATAATATAGGAGAACTTCCGCAAAAAAACGTGCGAAAAAAAACTGATTCGGAGGCACATCATGATAAGGCACATCGTATTTTTCAAGCTCAGGGACGCAAGCGAAGAAAACTGCCGAAAGGCAAAGGAAGTCCTTCTTTCCATGAAGGACAATATCGACTATCTCCGGGGCATCGAGGTCGGCGTGGATTTTCTGCATTCTCCCCGCTCCTTTGATATCGCTCTCTCGGTCCTCCTCGACGACCGTGACATGCTGGACGTATACCAGAACGACAAGTATCACTGCGACGTAGTGAAGGCGCACATGCACGCCGTCACCGAAAAGAGCGCCGCCATCGACTACGAGCTTTGAGAAGCCGTCGGAAAGTGTGCAAAGAAGAATGACTATGATAACACAGGAAAACGTGCGCACGAAAACTCGGGAGCTGTTCGACGAATATCTCTCCTTCCTCGTCAGCGTCGTCGAAGCCGAAAGCCCTACGGACTGCAAGGAGGGCGTAGATAAGTGCGCCTCTCTTTTCATTGAAAAGGCGGAAGGGTACGGCTTCCGGATCGAAAAGGAAGCGCAGGAGAAGAGCGGGGACTGCGTATGTATCACCATGAACGAAAATGCCGCCGGAGCCCCCATCGCCCTTTCCGGGCATCTTGACACCGTGCATCCCGTGGGACTTTTCGGAAGCCCCGCCGTGCGCATAGAGGACGGCTGCATCTACGGTCCCGGCGTATGCGACTGCAAGGGCGGCGCCGCTGCGGGTCTCTACGCCATGGCGGTACTGCACGAGCTGGGCTATGAAGAGCGCCCGGTGAAGCTGATCCTTCAGACCGACGAAGAGGTGGGAAGTAAGTATTCCGACCTTGCAACGGTGCGGTTTATGTGCGAGAAAGCCCGGGACTGTGCGGCGTTTCTGAATCTCGAATCGCATATGAGCGGTACCGCCGTGATGCTCCGCAAGGGAATTGCCCGGTATGAGCTGGAGGTGCGGGGAAGGTCCGTCCATTCCTGCCAGAAATGGAACGGTGCCAATGCGATCCTTGAGGCGGCACATAAAATCATCGAAATCGAAAAGCTCTGCGACAGAGACGGCATCACCTGCAACTGCGGCGTCATTTCCGGAGGCACGGCGCCCAATACCGTTCCCGATAATTGTAAAGTCGTGGTCGATATGCGCTATTCCGACGCAGAGCAGCTGCAGAAGGGAGAGGAGCAGCTCCGAAAAATAACCGAGCTCTGCGCCGTTGAGGGAACAAGTGCGACGCTTACGAAAATCAGCGGCAGAGTTGCCATGGAGCAGTCGGATAAAAACGATGCTCTCCTTGTGCGGCTGAACGAGATCTATGCAAAGAACGGTCTGCCCGAGTTGAAGATGCGCAAGAGCACCGGCGGCTCGGACGCCGCCTATGTTACGGCATACGGCATCCCCTGCGTGGATAACCTCGGCATCGAGGGCGGCTATATCCACAGCCCCGGGGAATACGCCCGCACCGATTCCCTTTGGGAGTCTGCTCTGCGGCTCATTTTCCCTATTCTTTATCTATAACTTTTATGGGGGCTGCTCGCCCCCGACCCCCATCGACGAAAGCTGCGGGGCTCTGCCCCTGCACCCCTTTTTTGGGGCTGCTCGCCCCCAACCCTCGCCGCCTTTTGAAAAAGGCGGGCGAAAACTTTTACTCAAATGGCAGTCCATACGGACTGCCAAGGTGTTTTTAGGGGTTAAACGGTCGTTGCCTACTGTCCGATGAAGTCAAGATCCGACTTCATCGGGCGGTGAGCCCCTGCGAGCAATTCGAGAATGCACCTCAGATGAAACCATAGCAACCGATACCCGAGTGTTATCCCGCTTTGCCGCCATAAATCCGAGCGGCAAAGCTCAGTTAGATTTCAGCATAAATAATTTGTATACACCGTCCGCTGAGGTCAAACACCGATCTTTGCGGAGGTTTGTTTTCGGAGCACTTAAAAAGTTCGCCGAAAATCCACGCCCCTCTGTTGCAGCACTGCTTTCTTACCGCAACAGACGGTAGGCAATAACCCATTATCTGAGAAAAAAGTACGGCAAAGGCCGAACGGACTTTGCCGTATTTCAAAGTTTTCGCCCGCCTTTTTGCGGGGCAGCCCCCGCGGGCAATTCGGGAATGCACCTCCGGCAAACCGGGAATGCAGATACCCGAGTATCATCCCGTTTTGCCGCCATAACTCCGAGCGGCAAAACTCATTGCTTGTACCCCAAACGAATCTCGCCTCTGTTGCGGCACTGCTTTCTTGCCGCAACAGACGGTAGGCAATAACCCATTATCTGAGAAAAAAGTACGGCAAAGTCCGAACGGACTTTGCCTTATTTCAAAGTTTTCGCCCGCCTTTTTCAAAAGGCGGCGATGGGGCATGGGGGCGAGCAGCCCCCAAAAAGGGGTGGCGGGGCGAGCAGCCCCACACAGCGGTTACGGTCGGAAATGCTTCCCGAGCCGTGAGGGCGTGGTCGGCACCTCGTCGAACATATCCGAAAGCTCCTCGGCTTCCTCCTCGTCCATGGGCATACGGATCCCGTAGCCCGTCCTGTCGGTCGCCGATGCAACGGGGGTGGTGAGAAAGGCGTATTTTGCGGGATGCTCCTTCGGAGCGCCGTCATGCTTTGCGGTCTTTTCCTTTTCGGTGCGGTGGGAAGTGCTTTCGGCTTTTTGAGGGGAAGCCCTCTTTTCTTTTTCGTTTTCACCGTTTTGGTTCATGCTTGCCACATCCTTTTTCGAAGGCTTTCCTTGGAAAAAGCCTTTTTTCATGCTCTTAGGTTGCCCGCTTTTCACTTTGGTATCCCTTTTTGCCGTTTTTTTGATGAAAGAATCGGGAAAGAAATCAAAAAGGCATTGAAATTTACCGTAAACGGTGTTGACAGGGCTTTCGGCTGCGTGTATAATATAGGCGATTCCAACCGGGCATTGGAGGTAAAAGAATATGAGCTTTACAAAATACATCCGTCCCGCCGCCGAATGGACAGAGGCACTGCCTCTCGGCAACGGCAGTATCGGCGGCATGGTCTTCGGCGGCACAGTTCATGAAAGGATCGCCCTCAACCACGACACGCTTTGGACGGGAAAGCCCCACACGGCACTGCGGGAAGGGGCTTACGGATCCTTCCTCCGGGCAAAGCAGTACGCCCTCGAGGGCAAATACCGCGAAGCCATGCTGGAAACGCAGGAGAACTTCAACTACACCGACGTGGAATACTATCTTCCCCTCGGCGACCTGCTCATCGACTCGGAAATGCCGGGAGAGATCTCGGATTATTCCCGCATTCTCGACCTCGACAGCGCCGCCGTCCGGGTGTCCTTCCTTGCGGGAGAGGTACGCTATACCCGTGAGGTTTTTATCTCTTACCCCGACAAGGTACTGGCGATCCGCTTTTCGGCAAGTAAAGAAAAATCGCTGTCCATGACGCTGTCTCTTGCCAGTCCCCTCCGCCACAGCACCGACTGCGTGCGCCTCGGGGAAAAGACGGGGGAGCCGTCCCGGGATCTTCCCGACACCCTTGTGCTTTTCGGCGAGTGCCCCGGCACCTCCCATGCGGGAGAGCTTCCGAAGTGCGAATATTATGAGTACCCCGAAAAGGACGAGGACCGGGGCATCCGCTTTGCCGCCGGGGTGTCTGCGATCGTAAAGGGAGGGTCTGCCGTTTCCTGCGGCGGTGCCTTGCAGGTGCAGAGTGCCGACGAATGCGTCGTTCTGCTCTCTGTCGAAACGAGCTTTAACGGATATGACAAGCTTCCCTTTACCGAAGGGAAGGAATACATAAAGCCGCTGTACGAAAACCTCACCTCTGCCGCCGCTCTCGGGTATGACGCTCTTCTCGGACGGCACACCGACGACTACCGGGCGCTTTACGGCAGGATCTCCCTTGACCTCGGAGAGAACCCCGGGAGAACGACGATGCCCACCGATGAACGTCTGAAGGTCTTTGCTTCGGATTTGCCCGATGCAAAAAACGACCCCGGACTCTATACCCTCCTTTTCGACTTCGGAAGGTATCTGACCATCGCCGGTTCCCGGAAGGGCTCGCAGGCGATGAACCTGCAGGGGATATGGAACGACAAGCTCACCCCTCCCTGGCGCTCGGATTACACCGTGAACATCAATACCGAGATGAACTACTGGCCCACCCTTCCGTGCGGTCTCGACGAGTGCTTTTTGCCCCTTGTCGACTTTATGAAGGTGCGGAGCGTCACGGGAGAGAAGACGGCGCAGTGCTTCTATAACGCCGGCGGCTTTGTGCTGCATCACAACTCCGATATCTGGGGGCATACCGCCCCGGTGTCCGGCTATTCACAGCACGCCTTCTGGCAGGGCGGCTCGGGCTGGCTGTGCCGGAATCTGTACGAATACTACGAGTATACGAGAGACAAAGAATATCTTGAAAAGACCGCCTACCCGATCATGAAAAAGGCGGCGCTGTTCTACCTCGAACTTCTTTGCGACCGGGGCGACGGAAGGCTGTCGGTCTGCCCCTCCACCTCGCCCGAAAACGCCTTTCTGTATGAAGGCGGCGAGTCCTCGGTGGCAAAGTACACCACCATGACCGACTCGATCGTCTATGACCTTTTCGGAAACTGCATCGAGGCGGCACGGGAGCTCGGAGAGGATTTTGATGCGGAATTCATCGCCGATCTTACTTCCAGAAAAACCGCCATGTCCCCCTTTGCCGTGGGAAGGGACGGACGGCTCCTCGAATGGAACGAGGATTTCCGGGAACGGGAGAAGACCCATCGCCACGTATCCCACCTGTACGGACTGCACCCGGCGCATCTCATCACCCCGGAGGAAACGCCGGAGCTTTGTACGGCTTGCCGCAAGACCCTCGAAGCGAGAGGAGACGCCGGTACGGGCTGGAGCCTCGGCTGGAAGATCAACTTCTACGCCCGGCTCCGGGACGGCGACCACGCCCAAAAACTGCTGGATATGCAGCTTCGCCCGGCTCTGCCGGACACCTATACCGGGCACCGTCCCGGCGGTACCTACCCCAATCTCTTCGACGCCCATCCGCCCTTCCAGATCGACGGCAACTTCGGCGCCGTGTCCGGCATCCTCGAAATGCTGGCGGGCGCAGCAAACGACGGCAAGCTGCTTCTCCTCCCCGCCCTGCCTTCTTCCTGGAAAAACGGAACGCTCCGGGGGATGCGGCTGCGAAACGGAAAAATTCTCGACCTTGCGTGGAAGGACGGGAAGGTCACCGGATACACCCTTTCCGAACGAGAATAAAAAGAGAATAAAAGGGAACGCTTTTCGGCTTTCCCTCGCAAAAAAAACAAAGCCGGAGCAAAAAAAGGCTCCGACACGTCATACCGGGTAAGAAAGACAAGTCCCCGCCGAGAAGAATTTTCCTCTTTTCGGCGGGGAGCTTTTTCGTGTTTTCCGTAAACGATTTTCGGGGAAAGAGAAGCGCTGTTTTTTACTTTCTCTTCTTTGCCTTCGGCAAAAGGCAGATGAGAAATACGCCGACTGCGCAAAACGCCGTATGGAGCAAAAGCAGCAGGCTCTGAGAAAGGATCCCGAAATGCTCCGCCGCAATATCGGCGGCAAAAAGAAGCAGCACGTGGGAAAGGTAAATGGGGTAGCTGTGCCGGTCGATACGGGAAACAACGATGCCTGCCTCCCTCTTCTTTGCAAGCTCCAGCGCAGGAAGGAAGAAGAACAGAAGAGCGCAAAGGGTGTAGCCGTAGTGGATCGCATTCATGTACGGGATGTATTTCAGCTCGTTATATGCAAAATAGCTGAAAAATCCGTTCAAAGCGGCGAAAAACGCAAAAGCGCCGAAGACAAAGCCCCTGTTTTTTTGCAGAAGCGCCTTGAAGTCCTCGTATCCGGCGCCGATATAGATCCCGATGACCCAGAAGGCGATATAGCTCGTGAACAGTCTGTCGTTGTAGATAAAGGAAGCATTCGGGAAGAAGGTCTGTATCGCCGTCGGCAGGTACTCGGAGCAGAGAAAACATAACAGCACCGAGAGGGGGATCGCAAAGACGGCGGAGACCTTTTTCACAAGGAGCCTCCAAAGGGGCATCAGCACGTCGAACTGCACAAGGAGCGGAATGAAATACAGATGGTACACAAGGCTGCCGTGCCAGTAGTGCTTGAGAATGAACATGAAGTCCGGCGGATAGTCGTACCGTATCATATAGCAGATATAATACAGCACGAACCACGCCGTATAGGGAAGCAGGATGGCTTTTGCGCGTTTCAGAAGATACCTTCCGTAAGGGAGTCCGGCTTTTCCCGGAAGAAAAGCCTTGACGCCGGAAAGAAGGATAAAGCCCGGCACCACCACCGAAACAAGACGCCAAAACTCCATGCACGCTCCGTACATCCACGTGCCCTTGGGAAGAGCTCCCACGGGATAGGATATGACGTGTATGAAAATGACCGCAAGGCAAAAGGCTACGTTCAGAAAGACAAGCTCGGGAAGACGTTTGCCGGTGTTTGCCATACTTTTCTCCTTTCTTCAAAGGTGCAAATACGTGTGCGGAAAACCGTTTGGCGGCAACGATTTCAGTTTTTCTCATTCATGGCAAGAAGGATCTTTTTCTCGGAAAAAGGCACCCTCTCGCCCCTTACGAGCTGATAGGTCTCATGTCCCTTGCCGCAGAAAAGCACGGCGTCGCCGGGCTCGGAATGAAGAACGGCATACCGCACCGCCTCTTCCCGGTCGGCAATCTTTACAAAGGGGCAGGAGCCTTCGGCTTCGGTGAATCTCTCGGCGATCTCGTCCAAAATGCTCTGCGGCTCCTCAAAGCCGGGGTTGTCACTGGTGATGATGCAGAAGTCGGCAAGACGGGACGCCACGTCGCCGAGCTCACGTCTGCGGTTCTTCGTGCGGTCTCCCACCGAGCCGAAAAGGCAGACGATCCGCTTCGGCTTGTAAGAGCGCACCGTTTCAAGAAGCGTCCTCATGCTCACCTCGTTGTGGGCGTAGTCGAGGATGAAGGTGCGGTCGGGATACGCCGGCATGGGCACCGTTTCGAAGCGTCCCGGCACCGAAACGTCTCTCAGCGCTTCGGCAACGTCCTTCCCGGAAAGTCCCACCCTTTCGCAGACCGCCGCCGTGGCAAGGGCGTTGAGCACCGAGTATTCGCCGGGGAACGGGAGCACGACCGGAAGATTTTCTTCTTTCGTCTGCATCCGGAAGGAAATGCCGAACGTCCCGTCCTTACGGCTTTCGATATCACTTGCCCGGAAATCGCAATCGGACTTTATTCCGTAGGTGCTCTTTTCGCAAGGGCTTCCGTTCATCATGTCGGGGCAGTACCCGTCATCCGCATTGAAAATGCCGAAACGGCAGAGGGAGAACAGCCTCTTCTTGCACTCAAGATAATGGGAGAAGGTAGGATGCTCGGCAGGACCGATGTGGTCGGGAGAAAGGTTGGTGAATACGCCGACGTCAAATCCGATCCCGTCCACCCGGTAATTGAAAAGCGCCTGGGAGGAAACCTCGATGACTGCTGTCCGCACGCCGCTCTCCAGCATATCCCGGAAGGTGCGGTGAAGCTCGAAGCTCTCCGGCGTGGTGTTTTTCGTTTCAAAGCTCTTTCCCGCATACAGAATACCGCTGGTGCCGATGTAGCCGGCGGGAATGCCGGAGCGGTTCAGGCAGGAATATACCATATTGGCAACGGTGGTCTTTCCCTTCGTGCCGGTGATACCGACAATAAGCATCTCTCTTGCGGGATGACCGAAGAACGCCGCCGATACATAGGCAAGCGCCATGCGGGTGTTTTTGAAAAGCACCACCGATGCATCATTCGGAAGTCCGAGAGGGCGCTCGGCGGCAAAGGCACGACAGCCGCTTTTGTAGGCGCTTTCGGCGTAGTCGTGACCGTCGGCTCCGCTTCCCGTAAGGCAGAAGAAAAGACTTCCCTCCTTCGCCTTTCTCGAATCGTAGCATATTTCGGCTATATCGGCGTCGCCCGTAAGGGAATATTCAAGATCCGTTTTTTTAAGAAGCTCAGATAAAAGCATATTTTCCGTGTCGGCAAAGGCGCTGCTCTTACAGCTCGAAGCCGACGCTTTCCTTTCCGCATTTTTCAATGGCGCACTTGGCGAGCACCTCCAGAGAATCCACGTACTCCCGCCCGAGCCTTGCCTGCTTTTTCACAAGCGACAGCTCGGTACAGCCGAGAATGATCCGCTCGGCTCCTTTTTTCTGCAGGTGTTCTGCCACACGCAGGAATTTTTCCATATCGGCTTTTTTGCCGATCTTGATGTCCCCGTAGATGATCTCCATGACCATTTTCTGAAAAGGAGGCTCGGGAACGATGCATTCGATCCCGTGCGCCTCAAGATAACGGTTGTAGGTCTTTGTTTCCACGGTGCCGTCGGTCGCCATGACGCCCGCCTTCGTCACACCCAGCGAGTGCAGATACTTTGCCGTTTCGTCCATGATGTTGAGGAACGGGATGTCGATGGCGTCGGTGAGCATATCGTAGAAATAGTGAGCGGTGTTGCAGGGAATGGCAAGCAGAGTCACGCCGTACTCCTTCAGCCGCATGGAGTCCGCCACCATGATCTCGAGGGGGTTGTCCCTGGTCTTTCCGAGGATATAGCCCGTCCGGTCGGGGGTGGTGGCACGGCTGTTGATCACGATGTCGATATGGTCCTGGTCGCACGAGGCTTTGGTGTGCTCGGTGATCATTTCGTAAAAATACACCGTCGCCATGGGTCCGAGACCTCCGAGGATGCCGAGAACCGGGTGATTTGTGTCGGTCATTTTGTTGCCACTCCTTTTTATTCGATTGTAAAACGCTGTTTTACAATCGAGACGCTTGCGCTCATCGCTTTTGCCTTGGCAAAAGAAGGTCAGCGCAAGGGCTCGCTTTGCTCGCTTTGAAGGTGTTTTTATGGCAGCGAAGCCGCCATAAAAACGAATTTCAACTAAAATCAGGAAATTGTCGAATGCTTGATTATTGCTTGCAGTATTTCTTATACTTTCTGAAATGATTCAGCTCCTGCGCCGATACATAGAACAGGCGCTTGGGATTTCCCGCAAGATCCGCCTTGTACCAGAGAGAGGAGATGAACTTCTTTTCCTTTACCAGCTCTTTCGCCTCTGCCACGCAGGACTTATCCACGCAGTATTTGTAGATAACTGCCTTGGGGATATACGTCCAAAGAATCTTCTTGTCGACAATTTTGCACGGCACATCATCGAGGGCATTATCCCGGTAGTCGCTCACGAGACAGCGGGCGATGTTCTCGCCGGCGCTCGTCACATAGAAGTTGGAGCGTCCCTGACGGAGGTTTATCTCGAAGGCACGGTAGGTCTTGTCCCGCTCGTCGTACTTGATGTCGAAGTTGGCAAAGCCCACGTAGCCGATCTTTTCAAGGAAGCTTTTGAAGCCCTCGCACAGCTCCGGCTTGTACTCGGTGATGATGGCGGTGTGGTTGCCCTTTCCCTTCGGGGTATGCTCCTCGAGGAGCACGTGACCGAGGCACATCATCTTGACCCTCCTGTCCTTTCCGCAGTAGGCGGTGAGAACGTACATCCTGGAGTTGTCCCCCGGGATTTTATCCTGAACGATGATGCTGTCGTCGTAGCCGGAGGCAAAGATCTTTTTTATGAGCTCTGCGGCTTCCTCTTCGGCGGCGGCAACATAGACCTTGTTCATGCCGTCAAAGGGGTGCTTCCAGTATACCACGCTGTTGGCGGGCTTTATGATGACGGGATAAGAGAAGCCGAGCGTGCTTTCCGAAAGCACCGAAAGGTCGGTGTCGGCATAGAGGATCTTCGTCTTCGGGTAAAGGATACCGTGCTCGCCGCACGCCTTGTAAAAGCGCTCCTTGGATACGAAGGTGTCCATGATATCCATGGTGCTGTACGGTACCACGAAGCGGGGGCGGAGCTTTTCGGCGTTTCTCGCCACGAGATTCGCATAATCGTCGGTACAGCCGATGATGAAAAACATTTTATCGTCGGACTTGTTCTTCTCATAGAAATCGCCTGCGACCTCCAGCATCTTTTCGTCCTTGTCGATGTCCGGAACGACGGTGAACCTTATGAATTTGCTCGCCTTTGTGGAGCCGATCTCGTATCTTCCGAAGGCGTAGGACACGACGCCGTATTCTTCATGAAAGGCTCTTGCCACGTTGTAGCAGTTGAGGTCCGCTCCGATGATGACGGGAACGGGTATTTTTTTCGTTTCCACTTATTACATCTCCCGAATTTAATATTTCGATTATTCAGCGCATCCGGCGCTTATTTTTCATCCACGAAGAACCGCTTGTACCAGACGAGGAAGGTGAAGACCGTCCAGACCTTTCTGCCGTTGTTCGCCTTGCCTGCCTTGTGGTCGTCGAGGAGCTGCAGGATCTTCGCTTTGTCGAAGAACTCGCCTGCATAGTCCGCCGTAAAGTATTCCTTTACGATGTTGTAGTATTTATCCTCCCGCAGCCAGAAACGGATCGGCACCGGGAAGCCCTGCTTCTTTCTGTCCGCCCATTCGTCGGGGAGCGTCTTGTTGGCTGCCTTGCGGAATACGTACTTGGTGTCCTTTTCGTTCACCTTGTATTCGTGGGGGATTTTCTCCGCCATTTCCATGACTTCCTTGTCAAGGAAAGGCACACGAAGCTCGAGAGAGTGCGCCATGCTCATTTTGTCGGCTTTGAGAAGGATGTCGCCGGGGAGCCACAGACGCATGTCGAGATACTGCTTCTTGGTCAGCTCGTCTCTGTCCTTTACCTCGTCGTAGACCGCCATCACGATGTCCTTTGCGCTCTTGCCGCCGCGGCAGTCGGGAGCGAGGAACGAGGGAGCCTCCTTTGCGGAAAATACGAGAGCCTCACCCATAAAGTAGTCCTCCGGTCTTCCGCCGGCGCGGAGGAGGAAGCTCCTGCCCTTGAAGGGCGGCAGAGGCTTTACGATATCGGCAAGAAGCTTCCTCGCAAAGCCGGGAACGACCTTCTTGAACTTCCCTACCTCCTTCGTATCGGCGTACCAGTCATAGCCCGCAAAGATTTCGTCCGCACCCTCGCCGGAAAGAACCACCGTCACGTGTTCTCTTGCAAGCCGTGCGAGGAAATACAGCGGAACGCTGGAAGGGTTCGACTGGGGCTCGTCCATGTGATACTGGATCTCTGCAAAATGCTCGAAGCATTCCTCGGGATTTATGATCTTCCTGTAGTTTTCGATTTTCAGCTTTTCCGAAAGCTCGCTTGCATAGTCGGTCTCGTCGAACTTCTTGTTGCCCTCGGCGAAGCCCACCGAGAAGGTCTTGTCCGGCATGAGGCAGGCGGTGATGTAGCTGGAATCCACGCCGCCGGAAAGGAAGGAGCCCACCTTCACGTCGCTGATGCGGTGTGCGGTGACCGACTCGTTCACGGTCTTGTCGATAATCTCCACATATTCGTCGAAGCTCCTTGCCTCGGGGGCAAAATTCACGTCCCAATAGGAGCCGATCTCCAGCTTCCCGTCCTTGAAAATGTAGTAATGTGCGGGAAGGAGCTTTTTGACGCCCTTGAAGAAGGTATCCTCGCCGTAGGAATACTGGAAGGTGAGGTAGGGACGGAGCGCATCCTTGTTGACCTCTTTTTTGAAGTCGGGATGCTCGAGAAACGCCTTGATCTCGGAGGCGAACAGAAGGTCGCCGTCCTCGGTGATATGGTAATAGTGGGGCTTGATGCCGAAAATATCCCTCGCACCGAATACCGTGTCGGTCTTGGTATCGTAGATCACGAAGGCGAACATGCCCCGCAGGTGCTTCAGAAGGTCGGTGCCGTATTCCTCATAGGCGTGTACCAGTACCTCGCTGTCACCCTCGGTGGCGAAGACGTGTCCTTTTTCGGAAAGCTCCTTACGGATCGACTGAAAATTATATATTTCTCCGTTGAAGACAACCGCCACCGTCTTGTCCTCGTTGTAGAGAGGCTGGCAGGCGTTCTCGGAGAGGTCGATGATGGAAAGGCGGCGGAAGCCCAGACCGATCCTTTCATTCTCATAGAGTCCCGCCATATCGGGTCCCCGGTGAACAATCCGGTCCATCATTCTTGTGAGCAGCTCTTTCTTGTTCTCTATCTTTGCTTTTCGGTCGGTAAAGCCGATAAATCCGCACATTGATTCGTCCGTTCCTTTCAAGATTTTGATAAGGTTTTTCCCGTGTACAGTACGGTCTTCCGCAACTGCATACTTAACGCATTATAAATCATTTTATTATACCACAAAACGGCACGCTTTGCAAGAGCAAATTCCGATTATTTATCGCTTAATATGTAAAATAATAAGCCTCCGACGGAAGAAAAGAAAAACGCCCTGCCGGGACTTGCCTTCGGCAGAACGTGAAAAATCAATATTTCATTCCGGATCGTCCGAGGAAAACGGCAGCGACTCCACCTCGCGGAAGCCGTCGATGTTCCCTCTCTGCATGGCGCCGAAGATGCGGTACTTCAGCCCCTTGTACTGCTTCGAGTATTCGGTGAGCATTTCCTTCATCCTCGCCCGCTCGGAATCCTTGTCGGCGGGGCAGAAGCTGTCGGTCACCGGCAGGAGCGCCTTCTTTGCATAGTATTTGATCGCTTTTTCGTTTGCGTAGATCAGCGGACGGATGACGGTGATGTCCCGCCGGTCAAGGTAGGTCACGGGAGAAAAGCAGCCCAGCCTTCCCTCGTTGAAAAGATTCATCATGAAGGTCTCCACCGCATCGTCGAAGTGATGCCCCAGCGCCAGCTTGTTGCACCCGTGCTCCTTCGCCGCACTGTGCAGAGCGCCCCGCCGCATCCTCGCACAGAGGGAGCAGGGATTTTTCTCCTTCCGGATACCAAAGACCACCTCGGTGATGTGGGTCTCCCCCACGTACAGCGGCACCGAAAGAGAGTCGCAGATGCCCCGGATCTTGGCTCTCTGGGCAAGAACGTCCTCCCTCGAGGCAAAGCCCGCCTTGTCGAAGCCGGTTTCAAGATAGATGGCGAGAAGCTCATATTTCTTCGGATAAAACCGACGCATTTCCGCAAGGGCGCAGAGAAGCGTCAAGGAATCCTTTCCCCCCGATACGCCCACGGCGATCCTGTCGCCCTCTTCGATCATGGCATAGTCGTCCACCGCCCGGCGGGTGAAGCTCAGGATGCGGCGGATGTTTTCGGTGTAGGTTGACATAGTTTTTTCCTCTTGATACGGGCAGCCGGAGGGGCTGTCCTTCGCACCGCCGTTTTACGGTTTTGACGATGCGTTTATGTTTTTCAAAATTTTCGATGAACAGTATATCACCGAAGCCGGAAAAAGTCAAGCAGAAAGCGATGGGATGCGCTTCTTTCTTCGCTTCTTTCTTCGCTTCTTTCTTCGCCGGAGTCACGCTTTCAGAAAAGCCGAAGGGCAGGCCGTGCGGCGGACTATGTGAACGAGTTGTAAATTCACGGTTCAACTTGTAAAATTTGGGCATACTACTTGAAAATCGGAATCCGGTGTGCTATAATTTTATTCGGTGCAGTTTGTGAAAAATATCACATTCGGCAAAACTTCGGAAAATTTTTATTTTATATGAGGTGTTACAATGCTTAACAAAAAGACAGTTGAAGACATCGAAGTCAAGGGCAAGAGAGTCCTCGTGCGCTGCGACTTCAACGTACCGCAGAAAGACGGCGTGATCACCAGCGACAAGAGAATCGTTGCCGCTATCCCCACCATCAAGTACCTTCTTGACAACGGCGCAAAGGTCATCCTTTGCTCTCATATGGGCAAGCCCCATGCCATCCTCACCGAGGGCTTCGGTCTCGATAAGAAGGAAAAGGCAAAGGTAGAGGCTCTTCCCGCCGAAGAACAGGCAGAAGCGAAGGCAAAGCTCATCGCCAAGGCAAAGGAAGAGGATCCCAAGAAGTTCACCCTCAAGCCCGTTGCAGACAGACTGAACGAGCTCCTCGGCGGCAAGGTCACCTTCGCTGCCGATATCATCGGTCCCGATGCCAAGGCTAAGGTCGCAGCCCTCAAGGAAGGCGAAGCCGTTCTCATCGAGAACGTCCGCTTCGACGCAAGAGAGACCAAGAACGACGAGTCCTTCTCCAAGGCTCTCGCTGAATTCGCAGACGCTTACGTCAACGACGCATTCGGTTCCGCACACAGAGCTCATTCCTCCACCGCCGGCGTTACCGCTTTCGTGAAGGATTCCGTATGCGGTTACCTCATCCAGAAGGAGATCGAGGTCATGGGCGGCGCTCTCGCAGATCCCAAGAGACCTCTCGTTGCCATCCTCGGCGGCGCTAAGGTTTCCGACAAGATCGGCGTTATCGAGAACCTCATCGACAAGGTAGATACCCTCATCATCGGCGGCGGTATGGCGTATACCTTCTTCAAGGCATTCGGCAACCAGATCGGCACCTCCATCTGCGAGGACGACAAAATCGAGCTTGCAAAGTCCATGGCAGACAAGGCTCGTGCCAAGGGCGTAAACTTCCTCCTTCCCGTGGACAACGTGATCGGTAAGGAATACAAGGAAGACACCACCTTCATGACCATCTACTCCGATTCCATTCCGGACGGCTGGATGGGTCTTGACATCGGCAAGAAGACGCAGGAGCTCTTCGCAAAATCCGTCGAAGGCGCCGGCACCGTTATCTGGAACGGTCCTATGGGCGTTTCCGAGTGGGATAACTTTGCAGCCGGCACCATCGCCGTTGCAGAGGCCGTTGCCAACAGCGGCGCTATCTCCATCATCGGCGGCGGTGACTCCGCAGCAGCCTGCGAGAAGCTGGGCTTCGCCGAAAAGATGACCCACATCTCCACCGGCGGCGGCGCTTCTCTCGAGTTCCTCGAGGGCAAGGAGCTTCCCGGTATCGCAGCCCTCAACGACAAGAACTGAGTACTTCACGGCGGTAGCCGAAAAAGCGGCGGTCGGGTCACGCACCTGACCGCTGACTTGTATAACAGAAAAATCCGGGTCCCCTTCCCCATCCCGGCAAGGCGTCCCCGGAACGTAAAAAAAGAAGACAGAAAGGAAACGACGTCATGAATACAGCTAAGAGAAGAACCGTCATCGCCGGCAACTGGAAGATGAACAAGACCCCCACCGAGACCACCGCATTCCTCAAGGAGCTCGCTCCCATGGTAGCGGGAAAGAATAACTGCGACATCATCGCCTGCGTTCCCTTCGTAAACCTCCAGAACGCTCTGGAAGTCGCCAAGGGCACCAACATCAAGATCGGCGCACAGAACGTACATTTTGAAAAGTCCGGCGCTTTCACCGGTGAGATCTCCGCCGATATGCTCCGTGACCTCGGCGTTGAATACGTCATCATCGGTCACAGCGAAAGAAGACAGTATTTCGGCGAGACCGACATCACCGTCAACAAGAGAGTCCTTGCCGCTCTCGAGGGCGGCCTCAAGGTCATCCTCTGCATCGGCGAGCTCCTTGCTCAGCGTGAGCAGGGCATCACCGCCGAGATCCTCTCCATGCAGACCAAGATCGCTCTCATGGGCGTCAGCGCCGAGCAGCTCAAGAACGTCATCATCGCTTACGAGCCCGTATGGGCAATCGGCACCGGCAAGGTAGCCACCGACGATCAGGCAGACGAGGCTTGCGGCGTGGTTCGCGCCACCGTGGCTTCCCTTTACGGCGCTGACGCCGCAGAGGCTCTTACCGTTCAGTACGGCGGCTCCATGAACGCCAAGAACTGCGCGGGACTTCTCGCAAAGACCAACGTAGACGGCGGTCTTATCGGCGGCGCTTCCCTCAAGGCTCCCGATTTCACCGTGATCGTTGACGCCGCTCAGTAATCACCGAAGCGGCTCCGATGCTCTGCCGGAAAAGAGCAGGGCGTCGGCACATGAAACAGCACGGATACAGTAAAAAACTCAGCCTGCGGAAAAAAGATTCCGCAGGCTGATTCTTGTCTATCGGGCTTTTTTGAACGTCACGCCATTTTCAGCACTTTCCCCGAAGGGATCGTTCCGCTGCCGTACACGGCGCTTCCTTCGCCCCTCTTCGACCGTTTTTGACCGTTTTCAGTCGTCGGTCGCAAGGAGTTTCTCGTCGAAAAAGCCGTCAAAAATCGAATGAAGCTGTCTTTCCGCCTTATTGCGGTTCTGCCAGATCACATAGTCCTCCAGCGTTCCGGTGATGAGCCAAAGGATCCGGGAAGCGGTATCGTCGCAAGTTCCGGTCTTTTCGGCGAGCACCTCGGCACAGCGGCAAAAGCCGGAGGCGGCTTTCTTCATTTCCTCACGGATGAGAGCGCCGTATTCCGGAGAAACCACCGCCTGCAGAAAATAACGCAGTTCGGCGCCGAAGGCGTCGATTTTGGAGAGCAGTGCCCCCAGATGTACGCAACCGCTTCTTACCTCGTCGGCAAAGAATGCCGCAATCTCGTCAATGACCTTGCCGATCCCGTAAAAGGTGGCACGTGTATAAAGAGCGTCCTTATTTCCGAACCAGTAGTAAACGCTTCCCATCTGGACGCCGGTATGCTTGCACATGGAGCGGAGCGAAGATTCCCCAAGGCCTTTTTCCGTAAGATATCCGAAGGTTTTCTTCAGGACATCTTCTTTCAGTATATTCTGTTCCTGTTCTTTCATTTTGATACAGTTTCCTTTCCGTAACGGGTA
>JAZRXH010000058.1:0-14167 GCA_045600125.1 Eubacteriales bacterium
TTATAGAAGTAGTCCTTGCCGTATCCGTCTTTTTCGTTCAGCCGTATGAACACGGCTCTGCCGTCTTCGGCGATGGCGTCAAGGATATTGTTTCGGATCGTCACGTTCTCCACGCCGCCGCCCTCGCCCCAGTACCGGAAAGCGGCGCTGATATAGAGCTGCGGCTTTATGGGACACTGGCGAAGGGTGCAGTTTTCGACGAGTAAGCTCTTCGCCGCCTGCACCGCTATGCGGGCACGGGATTTCTGCGCCACGCAGGAGCGGATGACGATATCCGGGCAGTATTCGGTGTTGACCACAAAGTCGCCCTCTTCGAGAAGCTCGCTGTTTTCGGCGGCGATCTGGTTTTCGCTTGCGTAGGTAAGGCGTGTTTCGCCCTTTATTCGCAGGGTCTCCTTTTCGTAGACACGGATCACGTCCCCCGCCTTTCCCCAGCGCTTCGGGAAGATCGGGTTTTCCTTGTCAAAGATGAGGGTGCAGTAGTCGCCCTTTTTTGCCCGCACCGTCAGAATGGGGGTGTGGATATTGGTGGTGTCGTCCCCGATGCCTTCAAAATGGCAGTCTTCGATGAGAAGTCTTCCGCCGAGTCCCGTGGTGTGGATGGCGTCGGCAAGAAGGGCATACGGGCGGTTTTCCGGGTCGTCTGAAGCGATGCGGACGTTTTTGAAGGTGAAATCCCGGGAGGAGGGCAGGATCACAAAGCCCATGCCGCCGAAGTTCGTGATCTCCGCATTCTCCACCGTGATGCTCCGGCAGGAGCGGAAGCGCACGGCGCAGAGCTTATCAAAAAACACAAGGTTGATTTTTGCGCCGACCACCGTTTTTGCGCTCACCAGACGGTCGAAAAGACGGAAGGTGAAGCCGTCCGTCCGCTCGTATTCTGCACAGACGGTGCCGGGATGGGAGTTCGGGATCTCTTCGGCAAAAAAGCCCCACGGTCCCCGCTTTGTAAGAAACGAGGAGGTGATCGGCGTGCCGTCCTCCGAAAAGACCTTCGCCTGACAGATGTACGGATTTTCCGGAAGAAGGAACTTTTCGGTGACCCTTACCTCGGTGTATTCGTCGGTCACCTCGGTGATACGCCCCGAAACGTTCGTCGGAGCGGAGGCGGCGATGCGGAAATTGCGAAGGGTCACGTTTTCGCAGTCGTCCAGATGGATGCAGTCGGAGCCTTTCGTGCCGTCGTCCGACACGTCGTAAAAGGGCATCAGCACCGAGCCGTTCCCGTCAAAGGTCAGGTTCTTTTTTCCTTCAAAGAGAAGCGGCGACGGGAGAAAATATTCGCCCTTGTCGAGCCTTATCACGCTGCCCTCGGCGGCTTCGGCAATTTTTCGGCTGAGAACGTCCGCCATATCCTTTCTGCCGCATGTTTCGTTTATTCCGTTCATTTTTTTCTCGTTTGCAAGGAGCATCGGAACAAGCTTTTCGCTTATCCTTTCGGCAATGATCCGCATCCCCTTGTCCCCGGGATGCCGCTGTACGCCGGGATGCTCGAAAAGCCCGATGGCAAGATTGGATTCATCCGCAATGAGATCGTTCATCTCCACCGGGGTCTCGCCATGCTCTTCGGCGTAGTTCCGGATCGCCCTGTCCCGGATGGGGCAGGGGTAGAATTTCGTGCAGTAAACGAATTTCGGATTTTTACTTTTCTCGGTCATAAAGCCGAGAAGGCCGCCCATGTTTTTCTTGAAAAGCTCGTAGTCCACGTCGTCCTTGGGGACGTTGGCGCCGAGAAGGAAGGTCACATAGTCGGGGGCAAAGTCCCGGGCGGCGCCGTAAAATCCTTCGTAGTCGCAGCCTCTCTGCCCTGTCTCCCAGCGGCAGGCGTTGACGATGCAGAAGGTGGCATCCGGGAAATGCTCCTTCACCTTTTCCATGACAAGATGCACGTAGTCCTTTTCCCGGCAGGAAGCCGCCATGCCCCAGTATCCGCTCCAGCCTACCTCGGCTCTCGGAGCGTGGAGGGTGAGGGAGTTGCCGATGAACATGATGCGGGGGGAGCCGTCCTCTTTCCCTTCCCGGATGATCGCTTTGGCAAGGGCGGTCTGATTTCTGCCCGGTACGGTCAGGGCGATATCGTTATTCAGTTCCATATCTTTTTTGTCCTTTCTGTCTTTTCCCTGCGAAGATTCCTCTTCTTCTCCTTTCGTGTTTATGATACACCCCGAAGCCGCCGTCTGTCTATGGGCAAAAGCGAGAACAAAAGCGGAGCTTTGTGGGGGGATTGATACATTTCGGGAAAGAAAAAGAGCTTACCGTCCGTATTTTTCGATAAAATCAATAATGGGAGTCGGGTCCTCGAGACCGTGGGGATGATGGGCGCATTCGGGCTTGAAATGAAGCTCGCACACGCCGCCGAGAGCCTTGAAGCGCTTCATAAAGATCTCGGTATTCTCCGCAAAAGGCACGTCCACATCCTTACCGCCGCAGACAAAGCAGATCGGGATGCCGTCCTTTGCCACTTTCTCCACCTTGTCGATGGGGGAGCCCCGGTAGGAAAGAAGCTCCGCCCCTGTCAGATGCAGCTGCTCGAGGGCGAGGCTCTTATTCTTCTCGCTTCCTGCGGCGCTTCCGAACCCGAAGGGCCAGGAGAGGATATTGAGGACGGGAGCGTCCAGATACAGCGCCGACACGTCCTCCGGGTATTTTGCGGCGTAGTTCACCGAATACAGTCCTCCCCGGCTGATCCCGGCGATGACGGCTTTCTTATTCAGTCCGTACTCTTCTACGAGAAAATCGTGGAAGAGCTTCATTTTCTCCACCGCCTCGGGAGAGCCGAACATGTCGGAGAGCTTTACATAAGCCCGGTAATATCCCTTCTCCACAAGAGCGGCGTCGCAGTTGTCGAAGGCGCTGTAAAACTCCGCCCGCCATATCCATTTCTTATCCGCACTCGGCACGTCCGGGATGCAGAGGATGCAGGCGCAGCCGTTCCACTCAAAGTCGATGCGTTTGCCCGCCGTTACAGGGGTTTCCGAAAGAATGCTGATGCTTGCCATAGTCGTTTCCTCCTTGAAGGTGATCTTGTTTTTATCCGTTATTTATCCGATGGAAAGCCGCACGCCGGAGAATTTTGCAAGCTCTGCGGCGCTCGGTGCGGTGCTTTCGTATTGCGATGTCTTTTCGTCGTAGAAGCGGTGGATGTACTGCCCGTATTTTTCGTTCAGAATCTTGCGGCTTTCCCGGAGAGCAAAGGCAAATTCCGTGGAGAAGGTGACGCCGAGCTTCCCGCTTTCCGAAAGGAGTGAGGCGTCAAAGAAGACCTGCGCCGGACTCTCGCCGAAGGTGCCGACCTTTTTGCCGTCTATGTCTGCTTCGCCGAAAAAGCTGACATTTTCGGGAAGCCCGAGAATTTCGAGCCGTGCGGTGCCGCCTTGCGCCTTCGCTTTGTCAAGGGAGTAGCCGCACTCGAAACGCAGCTCGCAGGAGGCATCACCCTCCGGCACGGAACTGCATTTTTCGGTGGTATGGGCGATACTGCCGTCCGAGTCGTCAAAGAAGAATCTCGTCATCGACACCGGGACGGGCTTTTCCGTCTTTGCCTCATATTTTTCACAAAAGAGGTATTCTTCTAAGATTCTTTCGGTGAATACCACCGCCGCTATGGCGCCGAAGGGAAGCTCCACCTCTATATTCTTCGGGTCGAGCCTTCTCACCTCGCCGCTCTCGGGAATGAGAAGATAAGCGTTTCTGCCGCTGCCGTTTTCCCGCACGAAGTCGACGGCAGCTTTGACGGTATAAAGTCCCTGATTGAAGACGAGGTAGATGCTTTCCTCGTCGGAGCTTCTGTGGGAGATGCGTATATCGGGATCGCTGCAGACGGCGAGAGGGGAGGGGGCTTTGCCCTTCATTTTTTCATAAAGAGCCCGGACGTTCTCCGGCATATATTCGCAATCGGGGACGGCAAGGCTCGCATAGACCGCCCTTCCCACGTGGAGAAGTCCCGCCTTGTCCACGTATGCATCCTTCAGCGTCACGTCGTCGCCGATGTCGAAGTCCACAAGAGCCTCTTCGAGTTTTTTCCCGAGAAGCGCATAGCGGGCGGTGGCGTCAGCCCTTGTCTTTTCCGAGGCGTACACGTCCTTGTAGGGGAAATAAAGAAGGGTATCGCAGTCCCGCTTTCCGACCCGGCACACCGAGAGAAGGCGGGCGGTGTGCTTCATGAAGTCCTTCCGGAAGGTAAAGCCGGGCTTTGAACGGCTGAAGGACTGCCGCATGAACAGCTCGTGGGCGTTCTTTTCCCCGTAGGAGGAGGACATATAGTTGAATACGCTTACGCCCCGGAGGATCTGATAATTTACGGCGTAGCGCATTTCGTCGGGGGTGATGCCGTCCCCGTAGACCGAGAAGGTCTCGCTGAGAGAAAGGGTCGTGCCGTTATAGGCTGCGGCAGAGGGGGCGACCCGGGGGAAGAACACCGTGCCCTCGTCCACGGGGTCGGTGGTGGTCATGCCCGCTTTTTGTTCCTTTGCGGCTCTTGGGAAGATCTGCCGCCAGATGGCGTCGATGCCGGGGATATCCAGCTTCGAGAGGGCGTAGACGAAGCTGCCGTAGCCGGTGTTGCCGATGCTTTCAAGGCAGTTCTCTCCGTTCAGGTGCCCGCAGGCGAGGAGTCCGTCCTTGCTGCATGCCGCTCTGAGGGGCTCGAGATAGTTTTTTATAAAGTATTCCCCGCACAGCTCGTAGAAGTCGATGCGGGCACGTGCTCCCTCGGGCGTTGCCTCTTTTGACCGGTCGGCGATGAAGGGCAGAAGGTCGAGCATGTCATAGCCGTACTTTTCGGCAAACGCCTTCTCCAGTCCCTCCGTCCACGCCGGGAGGCAGAGATGCGGCTCGTCGGTGAACATCATGGAGATGCTTTTGCCGTACTCGTCCCCGAGGACTTTGGCATATCGGTCGTGGGTCGCCGCCGTGAACGCTTCGGTGACCTTCGGGTCCATGAGGTTCACGGTGTTGTCGTCGCCGTACTCCTCGTTTTTGAAATATTCGGTGATTTCGGTATCGCTTTCGCTCACATAGCCGTCGCAGACCCGCCTGTCGCCCGCAAAGGCGGAAAGGGTATCGGAGGGCATGACGTAGGGCGTATTCTTCGCAAGCGGCGCCGAGCGGAATTTTATCCGGTGGACCGAGCATTCCGGGTACGCCTTTCTCGTAAGACCGCAGGCGCCTCCCGACGGCCAGCCGCCCTCGTCGTAGAGCCAGAGGGCGATGCCGAGCTTCTTCGCCTTGCCGCAGGCGTATTTCACAAGCTCGAGATACTCGTCCGACATATATTCGGGGGAAAGCTCGGTGGCGGCGGTGCTCGGGCGGAAGCCTTCCGGCAGAGCGAGGACGTAGAGACCTCTCACGCCCGCCTTTTCATAGGCGTCCAGCCTTTCGTCGATGCCTTCTTTGGTGATCCCGGCGTTCCATATCCAGGCGTAAACGGGGTAAAATTCGCTTTCCGGCTCTTTCCAGAGCGAGAGGTCGAGGCGCTGTATGCCGTTGGGGTCGTAATTCATGATACATTCACTCCGCAGTAGTTTATTTTTTTTGTTTTTTGCGCACCTGGGAAGTGCGGCAAGCAGGGAAGCCCCTGCGGGCTGGATTATTTCCGACTCTTGCCGCAGGGTGCAGCAAGTCGCTTGCCGCACTCACGGCGTGCGCCGAAGATAACACGCTATCGTTCTCAAGAAAAGGCGGTCATCCGCCGCACTCACGGCGTGCGCCGAAAACATTATCTGCCGATAGTCCCCGCCGCATCGTAGCCATAGCTGTCCCCGTCCTCGGAGTCGGAGAACCAGAAGGAATAGATGCCGCCGTTGTTGATGTAGAAGGTCAGCGTGAAGACGGTACCCTCGAGGGAGGCAAGGTCGAAGGAGCCGAAATCCAGCTCGGCGCAGGTGCTGTCGCCCACAAACCTTCTGCTCCTTGCCAGCAGCTTACCGCTTTCGTCGTATATTTCCGCACAGAGCGCACCGCCCTCTTTTATGTCGGCATTGACGAAGAAGCGGGAACGCCTGCCATGGAAGGTCAGCTTTCTCGTCTGCAGATTGCCGTCGTTCTCTGCCTCGAGGGATACGAAGCCGTCCCGGCGAAGCTTGGCAAGACCGCAGGCGCCTCCGCTGTACATGGTGTCAAACTGGCAGTCGTTGGGGTTTCCCTTGCCGCCGCCCGCTTCGTCACCGGAAAAGCCGGTGTAGTAGAACCACAGCTCGTCCTTCCGGACAAGACATACGCCGCCCACCGACTGCACGTAGCCTCTGTCCCAGGCGCCGTTTACCATCGAGGCGTTGATGAGGGGTATGCTCGAGGCGCGGGTGAAGTGGAAGCCGTCCCGGCTGAACATGGGGATGAGCTCGGTGATCTTCGGCGCCCCGGTCATAAAGCCGGTTTTGTTGTCGGGACCGTAGTAGATCTGGAACAGCCCCAGCATAAGGCTCTCGTAGGCGACGCAGTCCGCATTGTACAGCTCCGGCTTTACGCCGATGTAGGGATTGGGCTTGTCGTCCCTGTCACAGCAGAGCCACGGCACGTTCTTTCCCGTCCAGTCGGCGCCGGAAAGGAAATCGTCGCACTCGGCGTACTCCCGGGCACGCTGCCCCGCAAAGGACGCACGGATGCTGTATACCCACTTCTTCCGGAAGGGATTGTAGAATACCGTGCTTCGGTCGCCCTGCTTCTGAGCGGTATGGCGGGCTTTTTCGTTGTCGAAATGAATGCCGTCGCCGCTCACCGCCACGATGCCGGGACGGTCAAATCCGGGATTGCGCAGGAAGAGCTTGTACTTCTCCTCCTTCGGCGCATCGTAGTCGATGAAGACGGTCTGCGAGTCGGGACGCCAGAAATTCACCTTGCCGTCCTCGTCGGCAGAGCGGGAGGGCAGGATCTCGTTGGTGCCCTCCGTGATATGGAGGTTCGGACGGTTCCAGTGGATGCCGTCGTCGCTTTCGGCGTAGGCGAGCTTGTGGAGCCAGCCCGCCTCGTACCACATTTTGAACCTCCCGTCTTCCCTGTCGTACCATACGCCGCCGCTCTTCGGGCAGGCGCAGGGGAGCTTTTCGTGCTTCTCCATCACCGTTTCGGGGAAGAGGACGGGGTTGCCCTCGTACTTTTTCGCCCGATGGCAGACACGGTAGAGATTGTCGTACCGGATGAGAAAATCGTCTGCGAAAAGCTGTCTTCCCACCGAAATGTCGATGACCTCCGGCGGGTTCTCAAGGTAGGGAACGGGCATCTTGTCCGCAAGAGTCCCGGCGCTGTACCGGGGCGGAAACGGGTCGGGAAGCTCGATGTTGTTGTATAGTTTTTCTCCCATGATCGTATGCTCCTTCTCGGGTGTTTTTCTATATGGAATCCTACCTTGAATTCTACCATATCGGGAAGGGTTTGTCAATAAATTTGGCAGAAAAGAGGAAAAGAGGAAAAGAGGAAAAGACAGTCGGAGCGTTTGGGGTGTGGAGTGCGGAGCTGTTGAAAACCGAGAATGCTTTCTGTGGCTGCGCTCCTTGACGGAGGTGTTTTCGTTTTTCGCAAGACAGATGTCCCGCAGTTTTCTCTGTCTGTTCGGAAAGGATATATTTAATATTTGCCTGCCCTTGGGAGTAACCGGTGAATAGTGTTTCTTCTGCGACCTTGCTTTTTGACGGGCAAGGTACTTGCCTATAGCCTCTTTCGGTGTTCTTGCCGTGAATTTGGAGCAGCTGACGGTCGGCGTCACAGTTTTGCTTTCGATTTCTTCCTGCATGAAAATCCCCCTTTCATGCAATAAAAAAGCGGTTCTTACCATGGCAGGAATCGCTTTTTGCATTGTGATTTAGCTGTGACGTTTACCGTTTGCAGCATTCATCAAAAGCCGGACGCATATCTTCCATGCCGCTTCTCGAAATACCGTAGATCCGCTCATAAGAGCGCCTCCATTTCTTTTTCTCGAAGCCTTAAAATAGAAAAAGCGCCCGGTATAAACCTGAGCGCCTTGGTAAACGAAATTATTTTTATTGTGTCAAATTCGGTCAAAACCAGAGAAACCATACAGAACTCCTGAAATGGAAAAAGCCCCGAAACCATTGTAGCTTCGGGGCTTTGAAGACTTTTTCCGTAAATTTATCTCTTGGAGAACTGAGGAGCGCGACGTGCGGCTTTGAGACCGTACTTCTTTCTTTCCTTCATTCTCGGGTCACGGGTAAGGAAGCCTGCCTTCTTGAGGACGAGTCTGTATTCGGGATCTGCCTGAAGAAGCGCTCTTGAGAGACCGTGACGGATAGCGCCTGCCTGACCGGAAACGCCGCCGCCCTTTACGGTGCAGATGAGGTCGAACTTACCTGCCGTATTGGTAGCTTCAAAGGGCTGATTGACCATGAGCTTAAGAGTGCCGAGACCGAAATAGTCGTCGATGTCACGCTTGTTGATGGTGATGCTGCCGCTGCCGGGAACGATACGAACTCTGGCGATAGAGCTCTTTCTTCTGCCTGTACCATAGAAGTAAGGCTTTGCACTTGTATATGTTACTGCCATTGTGTTGTCCTCCTCCTAAAATTAAAGTACGATGGGCTTCTGAGCTGCCTGTTCGTGCTCTGCGCCTGCGTAAACGTGAAGTCTTGTTGCGCTCTTGTCACCGATGGAGTTGTGGGGAAGCATTCCCTTTACCGCAAGCTCCATAGCCATCTCGGGACGGCTTGCCATGAGGTCACGGTAGCTGATGTCCTTGAGTCCGCCGATGTAGCCGGAATGATGATAGTAGTGCTTCTGTTCAAGCTTCTTGCCGGTGAGAACAGCCTTGGCTGCGTTGATGATGATAACGAATTCACCGCAGTCCACATGAGGTGTGAACTCGGGTCTGTGCTTGCCTCTGAGAATGTCGGCAGCCTTAACAGCCGTCTTGCCGAGAGGCTGACCTGCAGCGTCAATGACGTACCACTTACGCTCGATCGTCTCAGCTTTTGCCATAAATGTTGACATTGTAAAGTCCTCCAATTGGTTTTGTTTTATTCAACGCTGACTATTATATCACAATTTTCCGTTTTGTCAAGTACTTTTTTCAAAAAAATACCCCTAAAAGTCGATTTTTCTTTGATTTTCTCTTCATTTCGCCTGCGGATGCGCCTGCCATGGCACGTTTTTTAATGAAATACGGCATGTTTTCGGATAGGAAGCGGCGCCGAAGGCGCTTTTTTCAGCGGGAAAGATAGGCTTCCACCCTCTTTGCCACGTTCGTGCGCAGATTGTTGTAGAAGAAATTGTACTCGTAGTAGTGGAAACAGCCGTCCTCAAGGACGTTCAGCACGGCGGGATACTCCTCCTTCGTCACGTCGGTGAGCTTGAGGGTGCCTCTTACGGGATCGATGTAGCCGCCGGTGATGTTCGGGATCTCGTCTGTGACCTTTCCTTCTTTATCGAGAAATACGGCGCCCTCGTTCAGTTCTTTGGCGGCGGGCTCGGAGTCGGTCCTCCAGGAGAGGGGATTGATGCAGACGGTCTTTACGCCCTCCTTCACGATGAGAGAGCCGTTTGTGTCCCTGTCCTCCGAATTGAAGCAGATGACAACGCCGGTGTCTGTCTCGCCCTCGGCGGGGACGATCTGCGGATAGGCGGCGATCTCCTCCTCGGTGAGCGCCCAGCCCAGCGCATACGCCGCCACGAGCCTGTCGGAGAAAGCCTTATCGCCGTAGAATTCCTTCAAAAGGCGCAGAACCATGTCCGCTCCCTGCGAATAGCCGGCAAGGATGACCGGACGGCCGTCGTTCTCGGTCGCCATATAGTAGAGGAAGGCTTCCCGCACGTCGGAGTAGGCGTTCGCCTTGGCGGTTTCCAGCTCCTCGGTCTCGTCCAGCGTCTTCAGCGTGCTGATGCCGATCTGACGGTAAAAGGGAGCAAACAGGCGGCAGGAGTCGGAGAAGATGCCCTTCTGCATATTCACGGCGCCGATGATGTTGTTCTTTGTCTTGGTCTCGGAGATCGCCATGTTGCTGCCTCTGCTTCCGCCGTAGCAGGTGGGAGGCACGAGGAACAGATCGACCGGCTTGTCCTCACCCTCGCCGAAGAACGCCCACATGTCGGGGGAGGCGTAATCGAGGCGGGTATCGAACATCCCGAGCTCCAGCGTGGTCATTCCGCCGTCCAGAGGTCTTGCAAGGCTTCGGAGCGGGAACACCCGGAGGTAAGCGGTGTCGGCGGAGGGCACCGAGAAGAAGGTCAGCTCCCGGCTTGAAAAGCTGCCCTCCGGGAGGCGGAAGGTGCGGGGAGAGACGGCGCTCAGCATTTTGCCGCTCTTATCGTAAGCGCAGAAAACGTAGGCGCCGTTTGCCGGCATCGCCGGACCGCCGAGCTCATAGGTGAAATAGGTATCGGTGCCGTCGGTGAAGCTTTCGACAAGAGTGAAGTCTTCCCCGGCAGAGGAGGAAAGGCAGAGCGCCGAGGAAAGCGTAAGAGCGAGAGTGAGCAGAAGAGCAGTCAGTTTTTTCATGTTGATTCTCCAATCATTTTTGTCTTTTATAGTTTTATTTTTCTGTTACGGAATACGGTCCCGACGTTCCCGTATCCTCGGGAAGCGGTTGTCGGTGAGCGGTCATCGGCTGTGTTTGCTGATTTGCGGCACGGCATAGGAAAACGCAGGGCTTCCCGCACGGCTTCGAGCCGCTGCGCTTCATTCATGCTCATGTTTTTTCTCTCCTTGCTTCTTTCAGTATGTCAATGGTTCTTTTTGCCTTTCTCCTCCGTTTTGTCAAAGAGGGATCACGGAAAGCAGCGCACCTCGGACGGGATTCTTCAATACCGCCGTGTAGATCACGTATAGATTTCCGTCCTGCTCCCACGCCGCGGGATAACTCCACTGCGAACCGTCACAGGCAGGGAAGTCACGTGATATACCGTTTTGCAGTAAAAATCCGCTGTCAAAAAACGGTTTTCCCGCCTTTGAAAATAAGACGGCAAGCCGGCTTCTGCCGGGGAACAGATTAGCTATCAGATAATGTCTGCCGTCCGAAAGAGTGCCTGCATATATTTTGGAATCGGACAGCGGAAGACAGAAGGTCTGTGCCTTCGACCAGTGTTCGCCGCAGTCGTCCGACCGATACAGAAGCGGCACACGCCGCTCGTCATTCCGACAGAACATATAGACGGTATTGCCGTCAAGGATGGGACAAATCTCGGGGTGTACGAGCTTCGCACCGTCCGGAAGCGCACCGTTTTCCTGTATACGGACGAGCCTCCACTCCGTGTCGATTCTCCCATCGTCAGAGAGAAGGACTGCCGGTGTATTCGGGAACCCGTCAAGCTCTGCGATACGTCCGGACAGCATCAGCTTCCCGTTCGGAAGCGTCACTACGTTGGTATTCAGCTTGAACGGTATCGGACGTGACCACAGAAGGGTATAGCTCTCCGCCTTTTCGTCATAGCGGTAAAGGTCAAGCGCATGGATATGATCGGCACTGACCATCTCGTTTACGAGCATATACAGCGTATCCTCGCAAATGCCGTACACAGGCGGGCAAAAAAGGATTTTCCCTGTCGGATCGTCGGCGATAACGCATGGCTCGCTCCACGTTCTTCCGCCGTCCTTGGAGCGGCGTTCCCGAATGAGAGACCTTTCCTGCAGCTCCGTTCTCGGGCAGTTGTACCATGAAGCAAACAGAGTTCCGTGAAAAGAAATCACCGCCGCTTCGTGCAGAAAACCGTTCTGCCAGTCGGGGAAGTGGACGGGAAACGTTTTTACGCTGTCGTTTATTTGCAGGCTCTCGGAAATTCCTTTTGGCGCAAGGTCGATATGCTCGAGGACGCCGTCAAGGTTTTTGTCCTTTTCATCATAGTAGTTTTGCATAACAGACTCCTTTTCTCTGTACCGGGCAGTATGCACCCGTTTGCGGTTTTTCAAAAGCTAAAACCGTCTCAGATACAGATACTCCCCGCTCTCGTGTACGCCCAGACGCTCAAAGCCGCACTTTTCATAAAGAGCCTGCCCCCGGAGGTTCGTCTTCGCCGTCGTCAGAAGAAGACCGCCGTAGCCCTTTTCCTTCAGCATGGCAAGGGTGCCCTCGAGAAGGAAGGTGCCGACGTGCTGTCCTTTATATTTTTCCCGCACGGCGACGCCGAACCACGGCACCGATTTTTCAAGCTCCCAAAGGAAGCAGTAGCCGAGAACGGCACTGCCTTTTGCGGCGACAAAAAAGGAGTGCTTTTCATCTTTCCCTTCCGAGAAAAAGCGCATGGTCATCTTCTCGTTGCAGCGCCCGATGTTGAAGAAGCCGGCGCTTTCCTCTCCCATTTCGTCAAAGAGAGCGCACATTTCGTCCCTGTCCGAGAGGACCATGGGGCGGAAGATCCGGTTTTCGTTTTCTATATTGTTCATACCGTTCATACCATTCATACCGTTCATACCGTTCCTATCGTTATGCTCGCTCATTCTTTTGGCAGGAAGATTTCTTTTATAAGGTCAAGGAAGGCGTAGCCGTTCAGATTGTCCGGCTCAAGATAGCTCCCCTCTGTCCATTCGTTCCAGCTGTTGACGGTGATAAGAGGCGCCTTCAGATTTTTGTGGGTATCCACGTATGCTTTTGCGGCAAGGAACGCCTTTCGCACCTCGTCTACCGTATTGTTATAGACGATATCCGAATGGAACTTGGTATAGCGCACCGTGGGATCCCAGCCCACCGAAACGTGGGGATAATACGGAATGTCGAGATTCCTGTCATAGTAGTCCCAAACGCCCAGTACGTCCCGGAACACCTCGGAATAGTCCCGGCTCACCTCCACAAGATCGAAGAACTGATAGTTGGTGGCGCTGTCGAAGCCGAGCTCACGCAGGATGCCGATGAAGCTGCCGGAAACGCCTTCAAGGCTGCTCTTTTCGAGAAGGCGCTTCACGCTGTGGATCTCCGCCTGCAGCTCGAGCCCCGGAAGTCCCGCCTTCACCGTTTCGTTCCGGAAACAGTCGATGGCGCTTCTTGCCCCGTCAAGCGACCCGAGACCCCGGACGAGGTTCCAAAGGTCGTGGATCATGAACACGGGCTTTCCGTCTATTTTATAATAGGAAGGATGCAGGAAGTATTTTTCGATGACCCGGTGTACGACGGTCTCAAAATCCCGTCTGTCGCAGGCGCCGTCCCAGATGGGAGCGTACAGATCGGCGTTGCGTCTGTCCCACATGGAATTGGCGTTGTGGTTCGCCCACATGAGGTAGAACTTCATGCGGGAATTGTTTTTTGCGCCGAGGAAGCCGTTGTCGAGGCACTGCTCGAGGAAGGGAGCGTGATCGAACCAGTACCAGTCGTAGATGAAGGTATTGACCCCGTGGTCGGCGGCGGCGCCGATCTGCATTTCCATGATGTACGGATCCGCCTCGTTCACGTATCCCCAAAGGGGCTTTCTCGGCCAGTTGTGTCCCTCGAAGCGGGGCTTCATGGCTTTGACGGTCTCCCATTCGCCGTAGCCCTCGGGCCAGAAAATGCGGGACCGCAGCTCGTCGCCGGTGTAGGACGGCCAGACATAGGCGGCTATGTCGTATCTGCTCATGTTTTTCTTCCTCTTTTCTTTTTCCGATTCGGGAAAGTCCGGGAAAGGGAGTTTTCGTATCTCCCGCTTCACCGTTCTTGATTATACACCGAAAACGGAAAAAAAGCAAGTCGGCTTTTCTGCTTTTTTCAAATATTTGTCGGTTATTTGTCGGTTATTTGTCGGTGGATCGGAGCCGTAAAGCGCCGTCCTGAAGCATAATTTTTTCGAGCGCCTTCTCTGTGAGACCCCTGCCGTTGCGTCGGCTGTCACATTTTTGTATATTTACGCATACAGAAATGTAAAAAGAGGGAAATATTACGAAAAATCTTCAAAAAACTGTTGACAAACAGGAAAACTGTGGTATACTTAATGTAATATGCGCTATTATTAACTCCGATAAGGAAACGAAAGGAAGAAACCCATGAGAAAAAGACTTTTGAGCGCCATACTTGCTGTCGTCATGACAGCCGGTATGATCCCGCTCTGCACTGCTCCGGCGGCGGCGGAGGAGGAGCACGTTCACGCCTTCGCCCCCATCGACAACGGCGACGGCACCCACACGGGCAGGTGCGCCTGCGGAGCGATCGGCGAAACGGCGGCGCACAGCTTTACCGAGGGCGTCTGCAGCCTCTGCGGCGGTTTTGAACCTGTAGCCGCTGAGCCCGCTTTCCTCCCCTTCAGCGCTGCCTACATCGTGCCG
>JAZRXH010000059.1:0-11913 GCA_045600125.1 Eubacteriales bacterium
CCCAAACCCCATCGCCGCCTTTTGAAAAAGGCGGGCGAAAACTTTCCAATAGTGAAAGTCCTTTCGGACTTTCACGGGGATTTTTAAGAATAAAGGATTATTACCTGCTGTCCACCGGGGTCAAACGCCGACCCCGGCGGAGGCGGGACGGCACTCGACTTATTTGAGAATTTTCTCGGCTCCCGCCGGGAGGGCAGCAATAGCCCCACTGCACACGAACGGGGGTGGTACTTTTGCAGCTCTTGGCAAAAGCACCAACGTGCCAATGCAGCTTCACAGAAAGGAATGACCGTAACCATGCACATTACCGCAGAGAATGAAAAAACCTTCGCCATAGGCGACAGCGAAAGGATACAAAGCGCCGTAAAGGCGGCAAAAGAAGCGGGAGAAAACACCGTCACGATCCCGAAAAAGAACCCGGAAACGGGAAAAGACGTGTGGAATATCGACAAAGCCGTGCTTCTTCCGGACGGTATCACCGTGGTGCTGGACGGCTGCCGTCTCCGTCTCTGCGACGGTACGTTCGATAATATCTTCCGGAACGAAGAATTTTACAGCGAAGAACACAAAACGCAAAAGGGCATCCGCATCCTCGGAAAAAACGGAGCCACTCTCGACGGCGGCAAGGACAACGGCCTTCGGGAGCAGGACAAAAGACCCGATAAGCCTCCCATGCGGACGGGGTGCCTCGTCCTTCTCGGCAACGTCGACGGCTATGAGATAAGCGGCATTCGCTGTGTGAATATGCGCTACTGGGCGATCAATCAGATCGGATGCCGACACGGCAGAGTCGCCGATATCGAATTCGACGCAGGACTTCACCATCCCAATCAGGACGGCATCAACCTCCGGGTGGGGTGCAGCTTTATCGAAATCGAAAATATCAGCGGCTATACCGGGGACGATACCGTGGCGCTCTCGGCGTTCCCCATGGGAAGCGACGCAAAATTTTTGCCCGCCGGAGCTTCACCGGATATCTGCCACGTGACGATCCGGAACGTCCGCAGCTGTACCCACAGCATGACTCTCGCTCTCCGCAATACCGACGGCGCCAGAATCTATGATATCTCGGCGGAGCACATAGCTGCCGAAACGAAAAACGGCATTGAGCCCTGGGCAGCCGTGCGCCTCGGGGAGAATAACTGGTACCGCAAACGTCCCGCCGCCCTCGGTGAGGTGTACGGCATCACGCTCCGGGATATCCGCTGCGACGCCAAGGGAGCCATCTACCTATCGGCGGCGCTGTCCGATTCCCGCATCTGTGACGTGTCGGCAGCCGGTACCTCCCTCTACGCTATTTCCACCTACATGGCGCCCCAGAAGCACGACGAGACCGGATGCGATATCCTGCCCGGCATCAGTATGAAAAACGTGACGATCGAAAACGTGTCCTATACCGGCTCTGCCCGGTATACCGACAGCGCCGAGCGCTATACCGAGCTCACCTTCCCCGGCGAGCATTTTCCCGGCTGTGCCGTCGACTTCCGGTGCCTGCGGGACGACGACACCTTTGAGGACGTCACTGTCTGCGGCGTTTCGGCTGGCGGCAAAAGGGAAAAGCTGCTTCTCCCTGCGGACTTTTCCGGATGCAAAAACTGCGTATTTCCGGAATGAGCTTTTGGAAAGAACATTTGGTAAAGAGCTTTTTGCAAAGCAAAGCACCGGAAATTCTTTCCAAAACGCAAACTTTTCGGAACATTGCCAGCCCGTTTTCCGATAAAAATACCGACCGAAAGACTATTGACGTTCCTTCGGTCGGTTCCCTTTTTATCCGGTCATATTTGTTTTTTCATGCAAGAGGGGGGAGAAGAAGCCTCTTGCTCTTACAGCACCTTTTTCCCGACGCAGACACGCTCCACGCCGAAGATGTCCGCATAGACCTCGGTCTCCATCTTGCGGTATTTGAGGATTGCCTCGACCTCCCGCACCGTGTCGTGCCCCGCCTCTAAAATAAGGTGACCGCCGCCGGCGAGAAATCTTGACGAATATCTTTTGGCGATGATCTTGTAAAGGTCGAGTCCGTCGTGACCGCCGTCAAAGGCGATCCTCGGCTCGTAGCGCATCACCGTGGGAAAATTGTCCACGTCCTCGGTCTTCACGTAGGGCGGATTGGATACGATCACGTCCGGGATGATCACGGGACTGAACTCCTCGAGGGGCTCGCAGACGATCTTCAGCCGCTTGTCCACCCGGTGATATTCCGCATTCTTTTCGGCATATTGCAGAGCCTCGCCGGAGATGTCCACCGCCGTGCCGGTCACGTCCGGGCGGTTGTTGAGGATCGCCACCGAAATGCACCCGCTGCCGGCGCAGAGATCGATGAAATGCCCGCCTCTCGGCAGAAGCTCGATGGCTTTCTCCACGCAGAGCTCGGTCTCGGGTCTCGGGATCAGGCACCCCTGCCCGCAGAACATCCGCAGACCGAAGAACTCCCACTCACCGAGAACGTACTGGAGCGGCTCGCATTCGCACCGCCGTGCCACCGCATCGTCCAGCGCCGCCATATGCGCCTCGCTCAGCGTTTCGGAGCGCAGGGACAACAGCTTCGCCCTTGTGACCTTGGCGATGTGGCACATCATTGCCGACAGCTCGAATTCCGGGTCCTCCACGTCGGGGCAGGACTCGAGGCGCCTTTTGGCTTCTATTCTGTAATCGTTGTACGTCATTTCCTTGCTTTGCCTCTCAGCCCTGCGCTTCGCCGTCTGAGATTTCCGGCTTTTCTCCGGCTGTATCTTCCGGTTTCTTTTCCGAATCCTCTCCCGGCTTTCCTTCCGTTTCTTCTTCCGTTGCTTCTTCCGTTGTTTCTTCCGTTGTTTCTTCCGCTGCTTCACCCGACGATCCTTCGGAGACTGACGCCGAATCGTCCGCAGATGCTTCCTCCGGTGCTTCCTCCGTCTTTTCCTCCGGCGGATAAATATCCGGGAGCGAGGCCTTGAGAGAGCAGATGGCGACCTCGATCATGTCGTCGGTTGGCTCCTTGGTGGTGATCCGCTGTACCCAGAGACCCGGCGCCGAGAGGATCTTCACAAGGAGATTATCGTGCCGTCCCGCATAGCGGATGAACTCGTAGCCGAGTCCCACCACGACGGGGAGGGTGAGGAGCTTGAGCACCATGTAGATGCCGTCCTTGAGATTGGCAAAGGGGATCGAAACGAGGATGCCGATGACCATCATCACCACAAGGAAGCTGGTGCCGCACCGCGGGTGGAATCTCGACTGCTTCTTTACGTTTTCCACCGTCAGCTCCTCGTAATTCTCGTGGCAGAAGATGGACTTATGCTCCGCACCGTGGTACATAAAGGTGCGCTTCATGTCCGGAATGAGCGACACGAGAACAATGTAGCAGATAAAAATGACGATCTTCAGAACGCCCTGTATAAAACTTTTCAGTACCGCAAAGCCGTAGCTCTTCTCCACAAGAGCCGAGGGCACGAAAAGGTTGGAGACGATCTTCGGAAGGTACATGAAAAGACCCACCGAAAGCACCACACCGAGCACCGTCCCGATGATCGAGGCGATGGCGACGAGGCTTTTGCCGAAGTGCTCGGAAAGCCACTTCTCGAGCTTCGTTTCTTCCTCCTCTTCATCCAGTCCCAGCATGTCCGCCGACTTGTTGATGGTGTCGATGCTGAGCACCATCGAGTCGATAAAGCCGATGATGCCCCGGATGAGGGGGATCTTTTTCAGGATGCCGCCGGAAACCGACTTCGTGTCCTTCACGTCGGTGCGGATCTTACCATTTACGTCCCGTACCGAGATGGCGACCTTCGTCCTCGATTTCATCATGACGCCTTCCAGCACTGCCTGACCGCCCGTGGAGCCGAGCCGATCATTCGTGCAGGTGCCTTTGGGGCAGCTCTTCACGTCCTGTTTCTTCTCTGCCATATATGCTTCCTTTCCCGTTTCTGTTTTTCTGTTCCTTTTGCAGGCAGGACTCTTTTGCCCGCATTTTCTTACATATTGGAATTATACAAAAGAAATATGCCGATTTCAACAGAAATATATGAATTTACTTTTACATAGAGTTTTACAAGCTATGGCAATTCGGCGGCGATCTGCTTTACAAAAAGGCTTTGCCGACGGCGTGAGGAAAGGGAAAAAACGGGGAAACGAAAAACGGAAAACGGAAGCTGCCGGACGGAAAGGTCGGTGCTCTCTGGAAAAGCTCCTTTGAAATTTACTGTTTTCTCTTGCAATCCGGCACGGAATATGGTATATTATTGGGTGTAAGAGCGGTATTTTTCCGAGGGAAAGTGCCGAAAAAGCGGGAAAATGCGGCATGAATGCAGAACCGAACATATGAAAGGAACGGTCAGAAGAATGACAAAAGAGCAAACGACAAAGAAAAGCGTCGGCGTGTCCGGCGCAGTGAAAGCGGTGCTGAGAGTGGTGTTTTACGGGGCGGCGTGCGGATTTTCCGTACTCCTCTCGGCGGCGTCCTTTTATGACGGCGCAAAGCTGAAGGGGGTTCTTTATGCCCTCCTTGCCGCCTTTCTGGCGTTTTCGGGAGCGGCGATGTTCTTCCTTCCCGCAGGGAAGCTGCGGAAGACCGTAAAGATCGTTTCGATCCTTCTCGGACTGCTTCTTTCGATCCTGCCGACCCTCGGGGCGTATATTGGTTACCACGCCATGTTCCATATCCGGAGCGACGCCCAGCCCGAGTACATCACTTCCGCGATGGCGAAGTATCCGGGGCTTGAAAGAGAGGAATACACCCTTACCTCCTCCGCCGGAAAAAAGCTTGCCGGATATCTTTACACCTGCAAGGACGCAGAGCAAAAGAAAGCGGCGGTCATTTTCACCCACGGCTATAACAGCGGCGGACACGGCGCTTATATCGACGTCATCGCAAGGCTTGCCATCGAGGGCTTCCCGGTGTTCACCTATGACGCTACCGCCCACGGAGCCAGTGAAGGTGTCGGCATCGGCGGCATGCCGAGGGGCGTGCTGGATCTTGCCAGAGAAATCGAATACGTGGAAGGTCTTGAGACGTACAGGGACTATCCCATCATGATCATGGGACACTCCTGGGGCGGCTTCTCCACCTTCAACGAGCTGAACGTCCATCCCGAGGTGAAGGCGGTGGTCACCATGTCCGGCTTTGACCGCTCCATCGACCTCATCGAGGCGCACCTGAAATCTGTAAAGCCGGTGAAGCAGTATCTCATTGCGGCGGAGTTCCTCACCTTCGGCTCTCTTGCCTTCAAGTCCGCCGTATCCGGCTTCAAAAACAGCGAAGCAAAAGTAATGGTCGTCCACAGCCGTGACGACGAGCTGGTACATATGGAATACAGCGTGGACCGCTACAAGGCGCTTATCGGGGAAGACGACCGCATCACCTACGAGGTCTTTGAAAAAAGGAACCACTCTCCCTTCACCAACGGTCCCTACGACGACGGCTTCGATCCCTCCACTCTTTCTTCGCCCGTACAGAATATCGACGAACGGCTCTTCCGCAAGATCATCGCTCTGTACGAGTCCTGCATGGAGTAAGAAAGATAAGGGAAACGGGATGATACCTCAGATAAACTACAGCAAAACATCGGAAAGGATGATACGGACATGAAAACAAGTCACAGCTTAAAACTCTTCGGAACGGCGGCGCTCGCCCTTCTCCTTCTTTCTTCCGCTCTTTCTCTCTCCTCCTGCGAAAAAGAGAAGGAAACGGCGGCAGCAGACGGGGACGTACCGGAACAGACCGCGCAGGAAGACGATTCTCCGAAGCTGGAGGTGCCGGACGGGATATGTGAGGGCAAGACCTTCACCGTCTATTTCGGCAATCCCGACGTGACCTACTCCTATCTTGTGGCAGAGGAAACCGGGGATCTTATCGGCGACTCGGTTTACAGAAGAAACGTTCTGACGCAGGAAAAGACCGGCGTCGAATTTGACTTTGCGGTAGGCAGTCACACCTCCAGCGGCTCGGATCAGGCGGCGGAGACCTCCATCATCCGCACTCTCATCCAGTCGGGAGACGACACCTACGACGTATACATGCACGTACAGCACAGCGGCATGCCGACCCTCATCGAGGAGGGGATGTTCGTGGACTGGAACACCGTGCCCTATGTGAACCTCGAGAACCCCTGGTGGTACTCCAACGTCGTGCGGGACATCTGCTTCGGAGACAAGGTCTTCTGCATGACCGGCGACTACAATCTGCCCTCCTTCGCTCTCACCGAGTGTCTTATCTTCAACAAGACCATGTGCGACGAGCTGGGACTGGAATATCCTTACGGCATGGTAACGGACGGCACGTGGACCCATGACAGGTTCCTCGAATACATAAAGAAAGGCTCGAAGGATCTGAACGGCGACGGCGTTCTCGACATCGAAAGCGACCGTTACGGCTTCGGCGGCTGGAAATATGAACAGCTCAAGGCTCTCTTCTGCGCCTACGGCGGCGAGTGCATACGCCGCAGTGAATGGGGACTCCCCGAGCTCTGCATCGACCGGGAGATCACCTATACGGTCATCGACAAAATGCTGGAGATCTTCAGCGGCGACTGGGCGTTCTTCGAGGGAAAGACCTGGGGCGTCAACGGCAATATGTTCCGGGAGGGACGGCTTCTCTTTGACGACGGCTTCCTCGGCAGCATCCCCGGCACGAGAGATCTTGAGGACATCGACGTGGGCTTCGTTCCCTATCCGAAGCTGAACGAGGAGCAGGAGGCGTACTACTCCCGCACCGCCAACATCTCGGGACTCACCTATATCCCCGTGACGAACACCGACCTTGAGAAGACCGGCGCCGTCCTTGAAACGATGGCGTATTATTCCAGCCTCGAGATCCTTCCGAATTACTTCGATATCATTCTGACCGTCAAGTCGACCCGTGACGTGGAATCCGAGGAAATGATCCCGATCATCAAGAACTCCTCCCGGTTCCTCGATCAGGTCATCGGCTTTACCGGCAACGAGATCGTGGAAGCCGGCAACGGCAATACTCTTGCCTCCTTTATCGCCTCGAAAGAGGACTACTGGGAGGATAAGGTCTACGACCTCATTGACGTCTATTTTGATTAATTGTTGACCTTCAACATCAATTTACAAACAAGGCAAAGCTTTGTATGGGCTTTGCCTTTCTTTTTTTCAGATGCCTGCTGCTGCCGGGGGGCAGGGCGGTCGCCCGTCACATTCACGGCGTGAGCCGAAAAAAGACGGGAGGCTCTTTCCCCTCCCGCCTGTTCACAGCGTGCTGTTTAATAGTTCTCCCCGTATTCGTATAAATATTCCCGCCCCCTGCCCTTGGTTCTCTTCAGAATGTCCAGGGATACGAGCGTGGCGAGGAAGGCGCCGGCACCGCTCCGTGTCTTCCCGAGGAGCTTTGCGCAGGAAGCGGTGGTGTATTGCTTTTCCCCTTCCGGAAGCGGCGGCAGAAGCGCCGCAAACGCATAGGGCGTGTCAAACTCCCAGAAGCCGAAAAGAGTGCGGGGATAGCATTCGTACTTCACCGAGTTGTGGGTCCTGTAGTGGTTGCATACCATGCGGTACTCGTCGGCACCCACCACGGGAAACACGAAGGCAAGCTCCTTGCGCAAAAGACTCTCCCGGATGCGCACCAGCTCCCCGAAGGCGTCGTAGATATCCTCGTGGCTCGGACTCTTCCGTCCGCCCGTCACCTCGCCGCTGTCCGGGTCGATACGGAAAAGCCGCTTTTCGGCGAGAAGCGGATGCACCACCGTCAGCGACGTATCCTCGGGCAGAGCGCCGATCTTTTTCCGAAGAGCCCCGAAATTCCCCGTCTGGATCTCCACGGCACAGCCGTTGTGCAGGATATCCGCCTGAAAAGCGCCCAAGGCTACCTCCCGATAGTTGATATCCGGCTCGTAAAAGAGCTTGAAGGTAAGGTGCAGCGCCTTTTCCGAAAGACCTCCGATATTGGTATAGCCCTCGGGCGAGATGCGGGTGATGAGGCGGCGTTTTTTCTTGTCAAGCTCCGCATGGCGCACCGAGCTCAGGGATTCTGCGTATTCTGCGGCTTTTGTAAAGCGCTTTCTTTCGTCCTCCGTGGCTTCTCTGTAAGGCATTATTTCCTCCGTGCTGCCGTAGTATCGGTGCTTTTCAAAAACGGGCTTCTTATTCAAAATAGAACAGATTGATCCCGGTCTCCTCGTCGTATTTCCGCTCGACCTTTCCTTCAAGAACGGTGACGAACATCTCGCACGTCACGCTGATGACGGCGCTGTTCAGATGACCGCCCACGGCGCTTCCGTCCTCCGAGCCGCAGGACATATGGAGATGGCAGTAAAACTCCCCGTCCTTCGTCGTGATATTGCCGAGGAGCGAAAGGATCTCATATTCGCCCGTGTAGTGATGCGAGCGGTACTGCTTCTTTTTCGAGTCGTAGGCGCCGACGGTGAAGTCGTTCGTTGCCCCGATTGCCTCGATCTTTGCAAGGGTCACGTGCTCCTTTTCGGAAAATTCTTTGAGTTTTGTGAGGATCTCCTCGCCTTTTTGCAGACGGAGAATGCAGGTGTTCCCGGTACGGATGTACTCCATGATACGTTCCTTTCTGCTTTACAGCATAGCGTTTTTCTTCTGTTTGGATTATAACACAACCCGGCGGATTTTGCAAGACAATTATTTTGCGATTGTCTGTTGACATATTCCGGATTCGTGGTATAATAGAAATAGAACAAACGTTCTATCTTTGCCTTGCGGCAGAAAGGAGGAAAAGGAAAAATGTGGGAGCTTACGAAAAAATACTGGCTCGAATGCGGCTTTGGGCTTCTTTCGGCGCTGTATGCGTGGATATGGAGGAAGCTGAAGATGCGGGTTCGGGAGCAGGAGTATCTGAAAAGCGCCATCACGGCACTGCTTCGGGACAGAGTGGTGGGCATTTACAACCGCTACGAGGAAAAGGGGTACTTCCCGATCTATGAGCGGGAGAATCTGGAGCATCTGACGAAGGAATACTACCGCCTCGGCGGCAACGGGGTTGTGCGGGATCTCGAGAAAAAGCTGCTCGGACTTCCGGTGGGGAAGAGCGGGGAATAAGGGATCCCCCGGTGTGCCGGGGATGAAGCAAAATGATGCCGTACGGCACAATCCGGTGAGAAAGTCTTTTACGGAAAAAGGGAAAAAGGGAAAAAGGGAAAAAAGAAAAGAAAGGAAGAGTTTTATGGCACAGAAGCTGACGCCCGATTCGGAATACATGGCGGGCACTGTCAAGGTCAAGGTCAAAAAAATCCCCTTCGGCACGGTATGGACGAAGGACTGCTGCGGTTTTACGAAAGGAAGCCTTTACAAGGCGGACAGACTTATGAGCGGCGGTACGGGAGTGATCAAGGGGATCACGATCCACAACACCGACGACAGCGCCGATGCGGAGACCTACACACGGGCGACCTTCAATCAGAACATGGAAACGGCGAGAGTCCATTTCTACGTGGACGCTAAAGAGGCATGGCAGAATCTCGAGCTGAACGAGGTGGGCTGGCACGCCGGGACGGGGGACAGGAGCTACGGCAACGACAGCACCCTCGCCATCGAGATCATCATGGGAGCGTCCTATAACGAGAAGGACAAAAAGAGCGAAGCCAACGGCGCCATGCTCACGGCGTATCTGCTCCGCAAAACGGGACTTACGATCGACAGCGTGACGACCCACAAGCACTGGTCGGGAAAGGAGTGTCCTCTTCGCATCCTCGGTCACTGGGACGCTTTCCTTGCGCAGGTGAAGAAGGCGCTGGACACCCTCGATGCCGAGGCGGCAAAAGCGGCTGCAAAGCTTGTGGACGAAGAAGCCGCAGAGAGAGAAAAGCCGGAAAAGGACAACCTTCCCGACGACTACGCAAAGAGCGCCGTGGAGGCGGCGGTGGCAAAGAAGATCCTGCGGGGCGGCATCGACGGCAGCCTCAGACTCCACGACTTTCTGACCCGGCAGGACGCCATGGTGATCCTCGAACGGGCGGGGGTGCTTTCGGAAACTGAATGACCGGTGCCCGGGTAGGGTACGAAAGAATACGAAAGAAAAAGAGAACTAAAGAAAATAAAGAGCAGAAAGGGGTACGAAAATATGGATAACAGAATCGAGATCAATCATTCGGAAAATGAAAACGGCGTCGGCACGGAAAGCGGAAGCGCCAAAACACAGGAGCAGACTCTCTGCGTCGCTGACGTCTCCGGAAGCGGCTTCAAAATCGACTGGGTGCGCAAGCTCTCGTCCCGAAAGTTCTGGGCGTGCATCTGCGGCTTTGTGACGCCGCTTCTGACGGCACTGCGCTTTGGCGACAGCGATATCGCTCTCGTCGTTTCGATCATCACCTCCGCCGGGTGCCTGATCGCTTATATCCTATCGGAGGGCTATGTTGATGCGAAAGCGGCGGGGAGCCCCCGCGCGGGGGAGTCCCCGCTGACCCTTCGAGACCTCACCGCAGACAAAACCGTGAGTCCCGATGCCCGAGTATAGTCCCGTTTGACCGCCAGCGGGGAAGCCCCGCGGCAAAATCGAGACCCCACCGCAGACAAAACCGTGAGCCCCGATGCCCGAGTATAGTCCCGTTTGACCGCCAGCGGGGAAGCCCCGCGGCAAAATCGAGACCCTACCGCAGACAAAAGCGGGAGTGCAGATGCCCGAGTATAGTCCCGTTTGACCGCCATATATCAAAGCGGTCAAACTCAGCAAGTTTTCAGCAAAAACAATAAGTTTACATCGTCCGATGAGGTCAAGACACGACCTCATCGGAGTTTTGTTTTGGGAAAGACGCACTTAGGAAGTGCGGCAAATGACCACCCTTCTTGAATGCGGGAGCGTATTGTTCTCGGCTCACGCCGTGAGTGAAGCAATCGCCTCACTGCACACGATACGGAAGCGTATTGTTTTCGGCTCACGCCGTGAGTGTCGCTATCGCCTCACTGCACACGAACGGGGGTGTTACTTTTGCCAAGAGCGGCAAAAGTAACCAAAAACGCCCGTAAGAAGGGCTAAGCCCGCCCTTCCTACACTTTCCGGGCGTCGCACTCGCTTTCGTGGTTGTCCCGCTTCTGTTCCCGCATCGAACCGATTGAAAACCGACACCACAGGCGGAACCTATGCGGTTCCCCTGTACCCTTCCCCTTTTGGACACCAGAATGGTGCAGGCTAAACTGTCACCTCGCAGGTCTTCAATCAGCCCCACAGCGCCGCTCCGGGACAAAGAGAAGATTTGTCGCCGCAGTTTCCCCCGACACCGAGTTTTGGTCGGGACCCAGACGAAACCATACCCGCAGTAAGCACGAGTGTAACCGAGTGGGGGTTGCTGAAGATATTATTTCTGCACAATGCCGGGGGCATAGTTTCCCGTGGGAACGGTGTTTGCTACGGAGAAGCCTTTACTTTTTGATACAACCGACACTTATCAGTGTGCAAAGCCAAATAGGACGCCTCAGCGAGGCGACAATGCACTCCCGTAGGAGAAGCTCCGAGTCATAGCGTCCGCTGCGGACGCGCTGCAACAATGAGAAACCACACAGACCCCACAAAGTTTTGCAGAGATATTGGTGTATTTCGGGGTGGGTATGGTGGCGGCGGGAGGGGGCAAGGTGCAACAAGAACGAGAACTGTACTCATAAAGTATCTCTGTGTAGTGGTTTCTCTGCAGTTTCCGTTAATGGAATGCCTCCTCCCGTACCCGACGGGCTCTTTTGGGTACTTTTGCAGCTCTTGGCAAAAGTACCACCCCCGTATGAGTGCAGTGAGGCGATTGCTACACTAACGGCGTGCGCCGAACTATGCGGGCGAACACAGTTCGCCCCTACGATTTTACGAATAATTATTCATTACTCTCAGAGCCGTGTTTTGTCGGGACGATGTGGGCATCGTCCCCTACGGATTGGTTTGACAAAGGCAAAAAACAAAACTCCGATGAGGTCGTGTCTTGACCTCATCGGACAGTGTAAACTTATTATTTATGCTGAAAACTTGCTGAG
>JAZRXH010000060.1:0-3855 GCA_045600125.1 Eubacteriales bacterium
TGTCGGGACGATGTGGGCATCGTCCCCTACGGTTTGGTTTGTCAAAGGCGAAAACAAAACTCCGATGAGGTCGTGTCTTGACCTCATCGGACGATGTAAACTTATTATTTATGCTGAAAACCTGCTGAGTTTGACCGCTTGCATATAAGGCGGTCAAACGGGACTATACTCGGGCATCTGCGACCCCGATTTCATCTGCGGTGGGGTCTCGATTTTGCCGCGGGGCTTCCCCGCTGGCGGTCAAACGGGACAACATTCGGGCATCTGCGCTCCCGCTTTTGTCTGCGGTGGGGTCTCGAATTGCCCGCGCTGGCTCAGCGCTGCCCGCGGGGGCTTCCCGCTCGGGCATCTGCACTCACGGTTTTAACTGAAGCGCATTCTCGAGGTGCCGGCTGGTGCTGCCCGCCCATTGCTTGGGCGTCATCCCGGTCTCCTTCTTGAAAAAGCGGCAGAAATAGCCCTCGTCGCAGAAGCCCAGCACGGCAGCGATCTCGCCCACCGACATCCTGCCGAGAGCAAGAAGCTCCTTCGCCTTTTCCAGCCGCAGACGCTTCCGGTATTTCCCGGGGGTCATCCCGCTGTACTTGACAAAAAGACTGTTGAAGGTCCCCTCGCTTATGCCGGACAGAGCGGCAAGCTCGGCGATGTTCAGACGGCACTCCGGGTCTTCCTCAAGCCTCGTGATGCTCCTTGCCGCCATGCCGTATTCCTTTTCCGACAGCTCATGCCGGAATTCCGTCCTCGAAAGCTCGTAAAACAGATCGTAGACCCGAGCCTGCATTCTCGACGGCGAATACAGCGGCGCACGGTACGCCTCCGACAGCTCCGCAAAGGTCGCCTCGGTAAGAGGGCTTCCGGTGTAGATGCGGCGGATATCCGTCCCGAAAAACAGCTCGGCGCCGTCCTCGGCGTACAGCTCGAACTCGAGGAGATACGTGCTGATCTCCCCCTTGAATACTGAAAAATCCACGATATAGCGGGAGCCCTTCGGGATATACACCAGCGTATGCGGCTCGGAGCGGAACAGCGGCTTCTTACGCTCCCGGTCGGCGAAGAAGCTCCCCGAGCTTTCGGTAAAGTACAAAAATGCGTTGGTCGGTCGGTCGTGACCGAGCATGGAAAAGCTGTCGCCGTTCTTCCAGCACTGGGTCATGGCGAACAGCTTTTTGAAGGTATACTGAGCGGGAAACAGCTCCGAAAGATTTGTCGGTCTCATAACAGGTAAATCCTTTATCTCCTTGCTTTGTCCGGCGGTGCCGCCGAAAGGAAGCTGCCCGGACACGGAACGTCCCGCACCGAAGCGGCACCTCTTTATTCCATTCTACTATGCCCGTGAGGCGATGTCAAGACCTGCAAAAGGTTTTTGGAATCTTTTGATGAAAAATCCAAAAATTTTGCAGGATATTGCATTGAAAAAGAGGAGAGCCGGTATTATAATGGGTTTGAAAGAGGGGACTCTCCCCGAAAAAAGGAGACGACTGCCATGATCAACGTAACCGTTTATAACGAATACCTTCACGAAAAGTCCGACGAGGCCGTCGCAAAGATCTACCCGGACGGCATCCATGCGGCAGTAAAGGCGCTGCTTGAAAAGGACGCCGACCTCTGCGTCCGCACCTCGACCCTCGAGGATATTGAGACCTCCCTTTCGGATGAGGTTCTTGCTTCCACCGACGTGCTCTTCTGGTGGGGACACATCGGTCACGGCGCCGTTCCGGACGGGCTGGCGCAGAAGGTGGTGCAGAGAGTGCGGGAGGGCATGGGCTTCATTGCGCTCCATTCGGCGCACTATTCCAAGCCCTTCAAGCTTCTCATGGGCACCGGATGCCGTCTGAAATGGCGGGAATCCGGGGACAGAGAGCGCATGTGGGTCGTAGAGGGCTGGCATCCCATCGTGCAGGGCATCCCGGAATACATCGACTTTGAAAAGGAAGAGACCTACGGCGAGCGCTTCGACATTCCCGCCCCGGACGAGATTGTGTTTCTGTCCAGCTTCTCGGGCGGCGAGGTCTTCCGCAGCGGATGCACCTTCCATCGGGGACTCGGCAGGATCTTCTACTTCAAGCCCGGTCACGAAGCCTACCCGATCTACCACATGGAGACGGTGGGGCAGATCCTGCGCAATGCGGCGCACTGGGCGTATACGCCGAAGCCCGTCGTACCGACCTTCGGGCAGTTTCTCGTTTGATTCGGATATTTACTGCGATACGCAAGAGCAAAAAGGAGGAAGAACCATGAGCGAGGAAAGGATTCTGCGTCTCGGCATCATCGGTCTGGGCGGGATTTCCCATGCACACACGGGTATGCTTGCCGAGGTGAAGAACGCTAAAATCGTCGCACTCTGCGACATAGACGAAAAGAAGCTGAAGGCACGGGGCGACGAGCTGGGCGTGCCGGAAAAGTACCGTTTTACCGATTACAGGGCGCTCATTGCCTGCCCGGAGGTGGAGGCGGTGGAGGTCTGCACCCCCAACGTCCTGCACCCGGAGATGGCGGTGGAGGCGATACGGGCAAAGAAGCCGGTCAACATCGAGAAGCCCATCGGAATATCCTACGAGCAGTCGAAGTGCATCCTCGAGGAGCAGGAAAAGCTCGGCACGCCCGCCATGGTGTGCTTCTCCTACCGTTTCCGACCGGCGGTACGCTATGCGAAGCATCTGCTTGAAAAAAAGGCGATCGGCGAGATCATGGGTGCGAACGTGCAGTATTTCAAGAGCAGCGGACTTGTTCCTGGGCGGCGGCTTGAATGGCGCTTTATCAAGGAATACGCCGGAAGCGGCGTTCTGGGCGACCTCGGCGTGCATCTCATAGATATGGTCATTTATCTGCTCGGGGACATCACGGAGGTCTGCGGCACGACCGACATTCTGGTGAAGCACCGTCCGCTCATCGGCAGCGACGGGATCGGCGAGGTCACCACCGACGACGCCTGCAGCTTCATCGCCGTGATGGCAGACGGGAAGACGGCGAACTTCGGCATCACCCGCTGTGCCCTCGGAAACGCCAACACCATCAAGTATCAGATCTTCGGCTCGGAGGGCGTACTCGAATTCAACCTCAACGACCCCACCGTGCTGGGCGTGTGCGTCGGGGAGGTCGACCGTGAGTGCCAGGAGGTACACTTCGTGAAGGTACCGAAAGAGTATTATCTGAATCAGGAGCAGAACTTCGTGAATATCGCCCTCGGCATCGACGTCCCGACCCACCCCTCCGTCGCCGACGGTCTGAAATGCCAGAAAGTCCTCGACGCTGTTCTGCGCTCTGCCGAGGAGCGCCGCTTCGTGAAGGTGGAATAATGAATACTATGGGGTCAGCGGGGAGTCCCCGCTGACCCTTCGAGGCCTTACCGCAGACAAAACCGGGGTCACAGATGCCCGAGCGGGGAAGCCCCCGCGGGCAATTCGAGACCCCACCGCAGACTGAATCGTGAGTCCCGATGCCCGAGCGGGGAAGCCCCCGCGGGCAATTCGAGACCGTACCGCAGTTAAAACCGTGAGTGCAGATGCCCGAGTATGATACCGCTTTGCCGCCATATATGCGAGCGGTCAAACTCAGCGAGTTTTCAGCATAAATAATAAGTTTACATCGTCCGATGAAGTCAAACGCCGACTTCATCGGAGTTTTATTTTTGCCTTTGTCAAACCAACCCGTAGGGGACGATGCCCACATCGTCCCGACAAAACACGGCTCTGAGAGTAATGAATAATTATTCGCAAAATCGTAGTACATTGTAACATTTAAAACTTTACTTTTGTAAAAACATATGGTATAATAGAGAAAAAGGGGTGTACCATATGAAAAACAAAGAAATATATTTAAGTGAAGAAGAACAGGCGTATTTAAAATCCATAGTAT
>JAZRXH010000061.1:0-84089 GCA_045600125.1 Eubacteriales bacterium
CGTGCACCTGCTTGCCGGTCATGCCGGAATACTTGAGCGGATAGGCAATGTTCTCGAACACGGTGGAGCGCTCCAGCAGGTTGAAATGCTGGAAGATCATGCCGATGCCCTTGCGCATCTCGTTCAGCTGCTTTTCGCGCATGCGCTTTTCAACGCCGTTCTCCCTGATGAAGATCCTCCCATCGTGCAGGGTGATCTCGCCGGAATCGTTGATGGAGATGCTGCCCGCATCGGGAGTCTCCAGCAGATTCAGACAGCGCACCAGCGTGGACTTGCCCGCGCCGGAGAGTCCGATGATGCCGAAGATCTCGCCGTCGCATATGGAAAGATTGATGTCACGAAGAGCGACGATCTTTCCGTTCGCCGTATCGAATTCCTTCGACATATTGATAAGCTCGATCATTGAGTCACCTCCGTATGTGAGTATTGCGAAGCAAAAGGGGTGTCCGATTCGGATGTATCGGTTTCAAAAACAAAAGGTAGAAACCGTCCGGCTTCTACCCATTCACAAAGCATTTCGCAATCAGGCAAAATCGGTACGGTATCCGGAAATAGCAGAAGTCATGCACATTCCCGCCATGGGCATGCACATCATCATCATTCCGTATCCGTCAGAAGCAGAAATAATGAAAGACATCCGTTTTCCTCCGTTCCCGAAAAATTACTTTATTGTATGATACCACAATATTCTTCTTTTGTCAAGCACAAATCGGCATTTTTCGCCCGGCTAAAGAAGCAGCTAAAGAAGCCATAGAAAAAACAGAAGCGGGAAGACGGGATTTTTCTCAGAGATGTTTTGAAAAAGAAGGATTTTTTTCGCAAAAGTTTGACTTGCAAGTTTTGCCTTTTTGATGTAAAATCGGTATAGGCGATTTTCAAAGGAAAGAATGAAAGAATAACCGGAATCGCCCTAAAAAGCAGGAAACACGAATATATGAGGCACGGGGGGACTGTGGCATGATAATCTACAACGAAGAAAAAAAGACATTCGTCATCGAAACGGAAAAATGCGCCTATGTGTTCTGCATCGAGAAGTCGGGCTGCTTGAAAAATCTCTATTTCGGCGAAAAACTGAATGATTCCGAGGGATACCCGACAAGCTCCGAGCTGAGAAGCTTTTGCAGACACACCTATATGAGCGAGCGGAAGATCCGGGAGGAGTACCCGACCTACGGCGGCGTGTTTTTCTTTGAACCCTCTCTTGTGGCAGAGCTTCCCTTGGGCGTCTGCGATACCGAGCTCCGTTACGCTTCGCACGTCATTTCGGAGGACGGAAATCTTCTTGAGGTGACTATGAAGGATGCGGCGTATCCGTTCTATGCAACGCTCATCTATCGTATTTACGAGGGCATTGACCTTATCGACAAGTCGGTGCGGGTGAAAAACGGCTGTGATGAGCCTGTTAAACTGCGGAGCCTTATGTCAGGCACGGTCTATCTCCCGGATAACCGAAAGCTCGGCATCACCACCATGTCCTCCCACTGGGGCAGGGAATACAACCTGCAAAGGCAGGACTTTTCCGAGAAGAAGCACGTCATCGAGTCCCGTTCTCTGTATGCCGACAGCGAATATATGCCCTGGTTTGCCATCGACGACAATGCCGACGAGGAGCAGGGCGAGGTGTGGTTCGGTACGCTTCGCTGGCCGGGGAACTGGAAGATCTGCGCCGAGAAGACCTCCTCCGGCGTTTCCTACGTAACGGCGGGGCTTAACGACTTCGACTTCTGCAAAACGCTGAGAAGCGGCGAGGAATTCACAAGTCCCGTTTTCAGCGTCGGCTATACGAGCGGCGGCTTCGGCTCTGCCTCCCGCATTTTCCACCGCTTCCAAAGAGAGGTATTTGCCCCGAGAGAGTGGGCGAAAAAGCCACTTCCCATCGTGTACAATGCATGGGCTGCCATGGAGTTCAAAATCACGGCAGAGGCTCTGCTTCCCCTTGTGGATAAGGCGGCGGACCTCGGATGCGAGCTTTTCGTCGTGGACGACGGATGGTTCGGCAGCCGCAACGACGATACCTCGGGACTCGGCGACTGGTTCCCGAACCCGGTAAAATTCCCGGACGGTCTTCTTCCCATATCCGAAAAGTGCCACGCAAGAGGCATGCTCTTCGGACTCTGGATCGAGCCGGAGATGGTGAGCACCGACAGCGATCTTTACCGGGCGCATCCCGATTGGATCATCGGACTTCCCGGAAGGGAAAAGGAGACCTTCCGGAATCAGCTCATGCTCAACGTTTCGCTTCCCTGCGTGCGGGATTATATGATCGACTGCATCGACAGGCTCATAGCGGATAATGCCCTCGACTATCTCAAATGGGACAGCAACCGCTATGTTTCCCAGCCCGGCTTTGCCGGCTGCGAAAATCCGGACGAGCGGCGGGAGATGTGGTACGGATACATCGAGAATATGCTCTCGGTGTTCCGCTTTGTCAAGGAAAAATACCCCCACGTGATCATTGAAAACTGCGCCGCCGGCGGGATGCGGAGCGAGCTTTCTCTCGGCGAATTCTGTTCACGCATCAACCGCTCGGACAATCAGGACCCCCGGGACGCTCTTTTCCTCCACGAAGGCTTTACTCAGCTTCACCGTTCCCGCTCGGCGGGCGGCGGATGCCATATTGCCGGGGTGCAGGGAGGTCTGAACGACCGCTTTACGAATATCCCCTTCAAGGCGCACGTGGGCATGATGGGCTCGCTTTCGGTGGGCTTCGACCTGCGAAAGCTTTCGGATGAAACATTCAGTGAAATAAAGGAGCTTCTCGCTTTCCACAAGAAGATCCGGGACACCGTACAGAACGGCGAGATGTACCGCCTCGTGTCGCCGAGAAACACGGGCGGCGAATACTCCGTCTTCGAGTTCGTTTCGCAGGATAAGAGCGAAGCCGTGCTGTTCTGCTTCGGCATCAATATTTCCATGTACCGCTCCTTCCCGAGCGTCAAGCTCCTTGGGCTTTGCGATGAAGCGATCTACGAAACCGAGGGAAGACGCCCGGCGTCCGGCGAGGCGCTTCGCAAGGTGGGCTTTGATATCAATCCCCTTATCGGCGATTACGACAGCCGTGTGTTCGTATTGAAGAGAAAAAATTGATTCTGACTTAGTTAAATGACTTGACAAACTGATGAATTCGGTGTAGAATGGAATTGCAAAAGCGAAAAAAGGGAGGAGATCCGTAAGCATGGAAGGACTCGATATACTCGACTATACCGGCGAGGGCTATAAAAAAGTCATGAGCTTCGGCGCATGGCGGGTGGCATATCTCAATTATGCGCCGCGATTCGACCGGGACTATTTTACGAAGCTCGAACGGCACAACCTGACCGACGAGGTATTCGTTCTCGTAAACGGCTCGGCGTCGCTCTTTATCGGCGAGAAGATGGAAAAGGTGCCGATGGAGCCGCTGAAAATCTACAACGTCCGCGCGGGGACTTATCACGCCATCGACGTCAGCCGTGACGCAAGGGTGCTGGTGGTCGAAAACGAGGACACAAGCCCCGACAACACGGATTTCATCTATTTCGAGCCGCTCAAAAAGAGCGAATGATGCGGATTTCTTTGCCATCGTGCAAAAAAATATAAATATCAAGGACGGAAGGACGACGTTATGAAAAAAATCAGTCTGAACGGTGAATGGTCTCTGTACTTCTATGACAGAGAAAAAATGAGCATCATGGACCCCGACGTATTAAAGGTTTCGGATATACAGAAGGTCACAGCCATAGTCCCCGGCGACACGTATCTCGATCTTTCAAGAGCGGGGATCCTTCCCGCCGACCTTTTCAAGGGAATGAACATACGGGAAACCGAGCTTTACGAAAACTACGACTGGTGGTATGAAAAGGAATTCGACTTCGAAGGCGAGATCCCCGAAAAGATCACCCTCGACTTCGGCGGCGTGGACTGCCTTGCGGAATACTACCTCAACGGCGAGCTCTTCGGTACCAGTGAGAATATGTTTATGGCGCAGTCTTTTGACGTGACCGACTATCTGAAGCCCGGAAAGAACCTTCTGCAGATCAAGCTTTCTTCCGTCATCAACGCTGCCTATAACGGCAGCTACGACAACGCCTTTTACGAAAGCGCCGCCTTCTGGGGACATTGCCTCGACGCCTCCAATATCCGTAAGCCTCCGCATTCCTACGGCTGGGACATCATGTGCCGCTGTGTGACCTACGGCCTTTGGAAGGACGTGGAGCTGGTCGTTCACGACAGGTACGAGTTTGTACAGACCTACGTTGTCACCGAGGAGCTGAACCGGGATAAGAACTATGCGGAAATGCGCCTCATGTACGAGCTTTCCATGCCGATCAAGCACCGGGACGATAACTGCGAGATCGAGATCTCCGGTTCCTGCGGCGACTCGAAATTCTATGCAAAGAAATGGTCCTGCTACAAGACCGGGGACGTGACCTTCGGCATCGGCAACGCAAAGCTCTGGTGGCCCCACGGCTACGGCGAGCCGAATCTCTATAACGCCAAGATCCGCTACCTTGTGAACGGAGAGTGCGTTGCCGAAAAGGACGTTTCCTTCGGCGTAAGGACCGCAAGGCTGGATATGACGGAAATCACCGACGGCAAAAACGGACGCTTCTGCTTCGTGGTGAACGGCGTGGATATCCTTGCCCTCGGTACCAACTGGGTGCCTCTCGACGCCTTCCATTCGAGAGATATCGAGCGTGTGGACAAGGCGATGGAAATGGCGCACGACCTTGAGTGCAACATCATCCGCTGCTGGGGCGGAAACGTCTACGAGAGCGACCGCTTCTATGAGCTGTGCGACAAGTACGGCATCATGGTATGGCAGGACTTCGGCATGGCTTGCGCCCATTATCCCATGACAAGCGATTTCTGCGAAAGGATCCGTGCCGAGGTGAAGTGGGTGGTACAGACCCGACGTCAGCACCCGTGTATCGTCCTTTGGGCAGGCGACAATGAGGTCGACCAGATGCTGAACCATCATAAGCTGGGCATCGACCCCCAGACCAATAAGGTCACCCGTGAATACATCCCGGACGAGATCCGTCGTCACGACTGCGCAAGATCCTATATTCCCAGCTCGCCCTTCGTTCCCACCTCACTCTTCAAGACCCGGGACGACCTCCGTTTTGCACCCGAAAACCACATCTGGGGTCCCCGTGACTACTTCAAGAGCAAATTCTATACCACGAATAACGCCCACTTCATCAGCGAATGCGGCTACCACGGCTGTCCCGGCAGAAAGTCGGTGGAGAAATTCATCGACGCCGATTCGGTATGGAAGTACCCGAACGAGCAGTGGATCCTCCATTCCAGCGAACAGCACGGAAGACCCGACAGATGTATGCTGATGGAAAAGCAGGTAAGGCAGTTCTTCGGCATGGTGCCGGACGACCTCGATAACTTCGCCATCGCATCACAGATATCGCAGGCGGAGGCGGATAAGTTCTTCATCGAGCGGATGCGCTGCGGAAAGCCCACTAAGAGCGGCGTGATCTGGTGGAACCTGGTGGACGGCTGGCCCGAATTCTCCGACGCCATCGTGGATTACTACTATGAAAAGAAGCTCGCCTACGACTATATCAAGGTCAGTCAGAAGCCCGTCTGCCTCATGTTCGACGAGATCGACAACTGGGGCATCACCCTTGTGGCGGACAACAATACGCTTTCTACCGTTTCGGGTACCTATGAGGTGCTGGACGGCGAGACCGACGAGGTACTCGCAAAAGGCGGCTTCCGCATTTCTCCCAACGCCAATACCCGCCTTTGCAAGCTGAACTTTATGTACTCCGAAAAGAAGCTCTTCCTCATAAAGTGGAAGACCGAAAACGGCGAGGAAGGGCAGAACCATTATCTTGCAGGGCTCCCGCCCTTCGACTTTGAAAAGGTTAAGAACATGATCCCGAAGATCACCGGCAAAAACTGATTTTCCGGTCGGCATTTTCTGTTTCCCCATGGTGAAAAATTGAGTATTCTGAATTTTCTACGTAAGATTTCCGTAAAAAAAGCACTCCTTTGCGTCCTCGGCAGCGCCATCCTTGCCTTCGGTCTTTACAACATCCATTCGATATCCGATGTGACCGAGGGCGGCGTTTTGGGGCTTGTGCTGCTTCTTGAGCACGCTTTCGGCGTTTCGCCGTCTTTGACCTCGATCCTTCTCAATATCGCCTGCTTTGCGTTCGGCGCCTTTGTCCTCGGCGCAGGCTTTATTCTGTATTCGGCGATATCGGCGGCGTCCTTTTCGGCTTTTTACGCTCTTTTCGAGCATTTTCCTCGTGTATATCCCGGAATTGCCGAACATCCGCTTCCTGCTGCCATCATCGGCGCCGTCTTTGTCGGCGTAGGCGTGGGACTGTGTGTGAGAGCCGGAGGCGCTCCCACGGGGGACGACGCCCTTGCCATGGGAATGGCAAAAAAGACGGGCGTCCGGATCGAACTTGTATATCTTGTCTCCGACCTTGCCGTGCTGATCCTGTCGCTCACCTATATTCCCGTAAAGAGGATCCTTTATTCTCTTTTGACCGTGGTTCTGTCGGGGCAGATCATCGGCTTTTTCGAGAGATTGAATAAAGTCGGCAATGAGGGAACAAGAAGCGGCAAGAACAAATAAAAACAAAAAAGTGCAGACCGTCCGCTGCCCGGAAGTCTGCAAAAGAAAGCGCCTCAACGAAATAGATCCCTTTCGGGATTCAATCCAAAAGGAATTTAATACCGAAGGGATTCGTGAAATGCGCTTCGCACTTGAAATACGCCTACGGCGTGTGAAACGTGCCTTCGGCACGTGAAAAGTGAAGAGTGAAGAGATGAGTTCTGCGAAAACTTTCACTCAGAGCAACACTGTGCGAAGTGAGTTCTCGATTTGCCTGCGGCGGCTCCCCGCAGGACTTATTTCATTTCACATTCGGGCATTGTTCGAATATTTCACAGTGGCGAAAAGCCGTTATTTCACATTTGCGCAAAGTGCAATATTTCACCGTTAGGATTATTTATGAAATTCCTGCTTGTCACAGCAATAGACAAAACACCTGCCGATAAAGAGTATTTGGCTCTCCATCAGCAGGTGCTTCTTTTTTTAATGATTGACTGTTCTTTAGAATCCCGTCAATTTTGCCGGCGGCGCTTTACTTTATCTGTCTTGCAGTCTGAGATCAATAGTTCTCTGCGTGTACCTCAAAGTAAGCCTTGGGATGTGCGCAAACGGGGCATACCTCGGGAGCCTTGGTGCCGACAACGATGTGCCCGCAGTTACGGCATTCCCAAACCTTGACCTCGCTCTTCTCAAATACGGCGGCGGTCTCTACGTTCCTGAGGAGGGCACGGTATCTTTCCTCGTGCTTCTTCTCGATGGCTGCAACGCCGCGGAACTTTGCCGCAAGCTCCGGGAAGCCTTCTTCCTCGGCAGTCTTTGCGAAGCCCTCGTACATATCGGTCCACTCGTAGTTCTCACCGTCTGCGGCAGCAGCCAGATCCACGGCGGTACTCACGATGCCGGAGAGCTCCTTGAACCACATCTTGGCGTGTTCCTTTTCGTTGTCGGCGGTCTTGAGGAAGAGAGCGGAGATCTGCTCGAAGCCTTCCTTCTTGGCGGTCGATGCAAAGTAGGTGTACTTGTTTCTTGCCTGGGACTCACCGGCAAAAGCGGCCTCCAGATTCTTTTCGGTCTGGGTTCCGGCATACTTGCTGCCGAGAAGCTCCAGCTTCTCTCCGCTTGCCTTGCAAGCCGGGCATACGGGGGTCTCTCCATCGTTTACGGTAAATACTTTACCGCAGATCTTGCACTTGTAAGTTTTCATGATAAACTCTCCTTTACTAAGATGAAATATAAAAAAACAAGGTATTGACCGGAGACCTTACGATGTCCCGGCGCTTTTCTTTCGGCATTCGCAGCAGGTACCCGAGAATTCGATGCCGGTCGAAACGATCTCAAAGCCGGTATCATGCATGATATGCGATAGATACTCTTCCGGCAAGGGGTAGTCCTCCACGTCTATGATCGTTCCGCAGCTCGTGCAGACGGCATGAGGATGATCCTTTGCATTTCCGTCGTAGCGCTCGTTTCCGTCCACATTGCCTACCGTGCGGATGAGTCCAGCCTCTTTCAGCTGACCGAGATTTCTGTACACGGTGGCAAGGCTGAGATCGGGGAGCTTGGGTTTCAGCTGCGTATAGATCCAATCGGCTGTGGGATGGCTTTTGGTGGCGCGCAGGCAGTCAAGAATTGCCTGTCGTTTTTTACTGTACCGTTCCATAATACCTCTTAATGAGAACAATTCTTATTTTTATTATAGCGTATTTTTATTGAATTGTCAAGAGGTTTCCGTAAAAAAGTTCGGTCAATACGGCGTTATTTTCGTCAAATATTTGTATTTAGCATGGAATTTTCGGAAATAATGAGCGATTTCAAAACACCGAAACGGGTCACATCGTTTCTTCGATGTAGAGCTTTAAGGCTCTTGCAAAGCATCTGCCGAGCTCTCTTCCGCGCTCCGGGGTAAAAATATTGTTCTTCTCCCCGAAATACGCCGTTTCAAGGGTCAGTGCTATGTCCGAGCCGGGACGCTTCAGCACGTAATGGATAAACGTGTTCGAATCGCACTTATTCCAGGTAACGCCGGTGCCGTGGTCGTGCTTGTGCTCATAGCGGAAAGCGTCCTTTGTGATACAGCTCTCGAGGATCTCGCCGAAGCGGTTCAGAGATTTTTCCTTTTCATGGCTTTTCTGCACGATGAACGTCCAATCGTTCTCACCGGAAAAATGCCACGGAGAATGGAAGTCGAAGGCAAGCCTTGTATCGTTTTCCTCACAGAATGCCATGATGGCTTTGGTGCTTTCGTAAATCGGGTTTTCGCCGTAGTCCCGGTTCTGATCGTGCGGTCTCCGGTTCTTTCCCTGATCTCCGTCGCAGACGCCGTCGTAGTCCACCATGGGAACGCAGAAGAAGCGGCAGCGTTCGATGGGATTTTTCAGAAGCTCCTCCACGACGCCCTCCAGAACGTAGGTGCCCGTGGATTCGCAGGCGTGGTGCCGTGAAGTCAGTACGATGCTCACGTCGCCGCTGCCGAAGGAGAAGCAGGGGATGTCCCGTCCTTTATTCGTCCTGCAAAGAGCTTCCACACCGAGTCCCAACCTTTTTGCAAATTCAAAGAAATATTCCGGACGGTACAGAATATCGTGGGCAAAGTAGACGAGCTTTTCGTCTTTCCCGAAGGTGTAACTGAATTTCGTCGTATCGGAAACCTCGCCGCTCCAGCGCCATGTTTTATAGTCGGTACTTACGGCGGCGCCGAAATAGCCCACCCAGTGCTTGTCGCCGAAGTCAAAGGTCAGCGTCTTTCCTTCGGCTCCCTCCAATGCAAAGCACCAGTAAAACCAGTCGTCGTCGGTATCCCGATTCTCCGGTGCAATCCGGATGACGTCGCCTTCCTTTCCGAGGATCCGGAGGTTTGCCCCGGGAAAGTCTGTCCTTATTTTGTATTCACTCATAACGCTGCCTCCCATTTGTTTTTACTCTATTCGGAATTATACCGTAAAATAGCGGATGTTTCCTTGAATATCCTTTGTAAAATATGTAAACTTGTGCAAACAGCGACTTCTTTTAAGCGCTTCTTTTCAATGTTTTGTGTCAAAACGACTTGATTTTTTCGGAAAAACGGTGTATATTGTATATACTGGTATATATGTTCACCGATTATTCCATGTAAACGCATAAAGGAGCCGCACCATGATTCTTTCCACTACCACCGACGTCTTTTTTAATACCTTCGGTTATGAGGAGGGCATCGGGATGCTTGCCGGAATCGGCTACGACGCTCTCGATATCAACCTTATCAATGCGATCTCCGGCGAAGAGTTTGCCGATGCCGATTTCGACGCAACCTGCCGGATGCTGCGCAGCACCGCCGCAAAGTGCGGCATATTCTTCAATCAGTCCCATGCGCCCTTCCCGTCCTGCAAATTCCTGCCCGACGGCAGCGAGGACAGGGAATATAACGAGGCGACCTTTGAAAAGATCGTCCGTGCCATGCGCTGCGCAGGATATCTTGGCGCAAAGCAGATCGTCGTGCATCCCATCGATGTGCCGGACAAGAGCATCCAGAAGCAGTACAACCTCGATTTTTACGCCCGTCTCATCCCGTATTGCCGCGAATACGGCATCAAGGTCGCCATCGAGAATATGTGGAACCGGAGCAAGGTCGATAAGTCGAAGATCGTCACCAACGTCTGCTCCTTCGGGCATGAGCTGGGAGATTACTACGATTCCCTCGATAAGGATTGCTTCTGCGTCTGTCTCGACCTCGGTCATTCCGGCCTTGTGGGCGACAGCGCCGACAGCGCCATCCGCGTTCTCGGACACGACCGGCTCCACGCCCTCCACGTACACGACAACGACCTCCACGGCGACGACCACACCATTCCCTTCCAGGGAAGAATGGATTGGGACGCCATCACAAGAGCCCTTGCCGACGTGGACTATGCCGGGGACTTTACTTACGAAGTGGGCGGCAAGTTCCTGAAATATTATGCCGGCGATAAGGAGCTGATGAGCTGCGCCTTCCGTCTTATGGAGATCACCGGCCGCCGTCTCATCGCCATGGTCGAAAAGGCGAAGGCGGAAAAGGCTTCGGTCTGAGGAAACGTATACCGAAAGGGGAGAAGCGCTACGGACAAAGAAAAACTTTCGGCATTTGCCGGACTGCTCCGGGAGAGCCGGAAAGCCGTCTTTTTCGGCGGCGCCGGCGTATCCACCGAAAGCGGCGTGAAGGATTACCGCAGCGAGGACGGTCTTTACAATACCGTGAAGGAGTACGGCGTTTCGCCGGAAACGATCCTCAGCCATTCCTTCTTTTTGAGGCGTCCCGACGTGTTTTACGATTTCTACTATAAATACTTCCTTGACGGCGCTCCCGAGCCGAACCGTGCCCACACCTCTCTTGCAAGGCTGGAAGAGATGGGCATCCTCTCGGCAGTCGTCACGCAGAATATCGACGGACTCCACACCCGTGGCGGAAGCAGGACGGTGTATGAGCTTCACGGCACGGCTTCCGAGCATACCTGCACCCGATGCGGCGCACCGTTTCCCCTCGAGGAGCTGAGAGCGCTTTGCGGCGGCATCCCGTACTGCAAAAAGTGCGGCGGCATCGTAAAGCCCAAGGTGGTGCTGTACGAGGAGAGCCTTCCGGAGGACACCGTGAACGGCGCCGTAAGAGCCATTGCCGCTTCCGACCTTCTCATCGTCGGCGGCACCTCGCTCGCCGTCTATCCCGCCGCTTCCTTTCTGGAGTATTACAGAGGAAAGCACATCGTTCTGATCAATAAGTCGGAAACGCCCTACGACAGAAGAGCCGAACTCGTTTTCCGTGAAAGCATCGGCGAGGTCCTCGGCAAAGCCGTGGAGATCCTCGAAAAAGAAAAGAATATTTGATTTCAGTTTCATCAGGAGCTAAAATTATGAGTATCATCACCATTGTCGGAGCCGGCATGATGGGCTCGGCTCTTGCTTTTCCCGCAAGGGAAAACGGCAGCGAGGTAAGACTTGTGGGGACTCACCTCGACCGTGCAATCATCGAAGAAGCAAGAAAGACCGGGAGACACCCGAAATTCAATAAAGAATTCCCGGCAGGCGTCCGGTATTACCAAATCGAAGAACTGGAGGAAGCCCTCTCGGACGCCGACCTTGTCATCGGCGGCGTCAGCAGCTTCGGCGTGGACTGGTTTGCCGAAAACGTCCTTCCGAGAATTCCCGAAAGCGTCCCGGTGCTGACCGTTACGAAGGGACTTATCGACACCCCGGACGGCAGGCTCGTCACCTATCCCGACTACTGGAGGGAAAGCCTTGCAAATAGCGGGAAAAAACTTACTCTCTGCGCCATCGGCGGTCCCTGCACCAGCTACGAGCTCGTGTTCCACGATCAGACCGAGGTCGCCTTCTGCGGTGAAGACCTGCAGACCCTCGAAAAACTGAAGAAGATGCTGCAGACCGACTACTACCACATCAGCCTTTCCACCGACGTGGTGGGCATCGAAAGCGCCGTAGCGCTGAAAAACGGCTACGCTCTCGGCATCGCCCTGACCGTCGGTCTGAATGAGAAGCAGTTCGGGGAAAACTGCGGTCTGCACTATAATTCGCAGGCGGGCGTCTTCGGGCAGGCTCTCCGGGAGATGACAAGGCTTCTCAAGATGCAGGGCGCTCTTTCCCTCGATAACCTCGCCGTCGGCATCGGCGATCTGTACGTCACGGTCTACGGCGGCAGAACAAGGCTCGTGGGCATCCTTCTCGGAAAAGGCTATACTATCGAGGAGGCAAAGAAGGAGCTTTGCGGAGTCACCCTTGAATCGCTGGTGGTTTCCGAGCGTGTGGCAAGAGCCGTGAAGAAGAAAGCGGCGTCGGGCGAGCTCGACCCCGATGATTTCCCGCTTCTTATGCACATCGACGGCATTCTTTCCGGAAAAATCAGCGCCGATATCCCGTGGGAGCGCTTTACCTTCGTCAATGCCGATAAGGCGGCGCAAAATTGAATTCCCGTGTTGTACACAGAAGTATTACACAATCACATAAGAAAAGGAGCATGAGAAAAATGTCTTACACCGAAAAACTGGAGGACGGCCGCCTCTGCCGTTACTATTCCCCGAAGGAAGAGCCTTTCACTATCCACGGTCTGTATAATCCTCTCACCGAGGAGACCTACCGCCGTGTTCCCAAAGACGTTGCGGAGAATACGAGCAAGGGCGTGGCGGATCTCTCCGTCCATACCTCCGGCGGACGTATCCGCTTCGCTACCGATTCGCCCTTTATCGTCGTCAGTGTGAAGCTGCCGTATTTTGCTTCCATGGGCAATATGTGTGCGTCCGGCTCGGACAGCTGTGACCTCTATATGATGCGGGCAGGGGTGGAGGTTTATACGAAATCGGCGCTTGCCAATGCCGCCGAGTATGCCACCGATTATTGCCGTGTCCTTGAGGTGGGCAAGGGCGGAATGCGGGAATATACGCTGAATATGCCGCTTTATAACGGCGTGAAGGAGATTCTGATCGGCATCGAGGAAGGCTCGAAGCTCGCAAAGCACTCGGATTACCGTATAGGGAAGCCTGTCGTATACTACGGCTCGTCCATCACCCAGGGGGGATGCGCTTCAAGACCCGGTCTTTCCTATCAGGCGATGATCTCCCGAAAGCTGGACTGCGAGTATCTGAATCTCGGCTTCTCGGGCAACTGTAAGGGCGAGAAGGCGATCGTGGACTATATCGCCGGTCTCGATATGTGCGCCTTTGTTCTCGACTACGACCACAATGCGCCCACCGTGGAACACCTTCAGGCGACGCACAAGGACGTATATACCGCCGTTCGTGCGAAGCACCCGGATATTCCGATCGTCATGGCATCCAAGCCCGACTTCTGGTACGGCGATCCGGCAGCCGTACAGCGCCGCAACGTTGTTTACAAGACCTATATCGAAGCCTTCGAGAGCGGCGATACCAACGTATACTTCGTGGACGGCTCGCAGATGTTCGACAGCCTTATCCGGGACGACTGTACCGTGGACGGCTGTCATCCCAACGACCTCGGCATGTACGGCATGGCACGGCATATCGGCGCAGCGCTGGAAGCGGGACTGAGAAAGTCGGGCTTCGGCGACTGAGAAAAACGTACGGAACGGGACTGTATACTGTATAGGGAAAAAGCCGCATCATTTTCTGACCGGAAGAGCAGGCATATCCGGAGGACGATCCTCACGGGTATGCCTGCATTTTGTGCTTTTATGTACAGCGTTTTGCTGTACGGCATGCTTCTTTTCTGCGAACCGCCATACCGCAGGAACGGCGGCTTTTCCGGAGCTTTGTCGATTGAAGAGACTTTTTTGCCAAATTCTGCAAAAAATGCCTATTGTTCACAATTTTAGGTGGATTTTTGACAGCGGATTCGGTATTATGAAAATAAAGGGAAATTATTGGTAGATTTACCTTTGTCCCGGAAGTGCGATTCAAATAGCTTTTAAGGAGGGAACAAGATGAAAAAGGGAATTCTCGGTTTGCTTCTCGGTCTTTTGATGTGCGTTTCGCTGTCGATGACAACGGCACTGGCTGCGGATGCCGCAAACGGTTCCGGCTGGAGACTGGACGACGCCGGATGTCTGCACATCACGGGTGCGGTGGAAAACGCCAGCTCGTTGGACGAATACGGAAGGGCAACAGACAACACTCCATGGAAGGACTATAAGAGCAGGATACTGACCGTGGTCGCAGAAAAGGGCGCTTCGGTCGACAACGGATGCTCTCTGTTCTCAGGATGCACAAATCTGTTTTTTGCGGATCTCGGCGAGCTTGACACCTCAGCCGTGACCAATATGGGCTATATGTTCAATGGCTGTACCGACCTTACAAGGGTGGAGCTTGCGGGGGTCGATACCTCCAAAGCAGAATATATGTGCTGCATGTTTATGAACTGCAGAGCTCTTGCTTCGCTTGACGTCACCGGCTTTGACACCTCGAGCGCCGTGGAAATGTGGAATATGTTTTCCGGCTGCATTTCTCTTGCTTCGATCGACGTCAGCGGCTTTGATACCGCCAAGGCGGAGTACATGAACGGTATGTTCAGTACCTGCAGCGCTCTTACCTCTGTTGATGTCAGCGGCTTTGACACCTCCAATGCGGCAGCTTTGAATACGATGTTCTCCGGCTGTAATTCACTGACAAAGCTGGATCTCAGCAGTTTCGACATCTCCAAGGCTGCGCAGAAGGGCGGCGTATTCTCAAACTGTTACGGTCTTGCCGAGCTGACGATCAACGGCGATCTGCTCAAAGATAACGCCGACATCCTGTTTTCCGGCGTGTTTCCTCACTGGAAAAACAAGGCAAGCGGCGAGCTTTACGACGATGCAAACGATGTGAAAGCGCTTTCCGGCAAGGTGACGCTGGTCCGGAACACCGCTCCTCATATTGCGGACGGCTCCGGATGGTACCTCGACGGAAACGGATGCCTCCATCTGACCGGATACATAAAAAACGTTATCGCCGCCGGTGTCAATACGAGCGACCGGCCGTTCCTCGGTTATGAGAGATTTATTAAAACCGTCGTTGCGGAGTCCGGCTCGTCCATTGACAACGCAAATTATATGTTTTACTCGTGCCCTAACCTGGTTTCTGCTGACCTTGGCGCATTGTCCGCCGATTTGGGGCATGGCACCGGTTATGGTATGCTTCGGATGTTTTCGGGATGCAGCTCCCTTACCTCCGTTAATTTCGGAATCGGCTTTGACGTAGCCGACATCAACGAAATGCGGCAGATATTTGAGGGCTGCCTAAGCCTTGCCGTGATCGATCTTTCTACTATTCAGGGACAAGGCATTAGCGGAAAACACTACGAAAGTCTGTTTAAGAACTGCACGGGACTCAGCGAGATTACCTTATTTGACTGTGTCCTTTCGGAAACGGCGGATCAGCTGATCGAGATTTCTCCCGTTTGGAAAAACAAAGCGACCGGCACGGTCTACACCTCTGCGGAGGATCTTGCAGCCCTCACCGGCAGAGTGACTCTGCTTCGGGGCTTCTCTGTAAACGTACTGACAGGCGGAAACGGTACGGCAACGGCGAATAAGTCGGCTGCGGCAAAGGGCGAAACCGTCACGCTTTCCGCAGTGCCGAATCCCGGCTACCACTTCAAGGAGTGGCAGTCCGCCGACGTAACGGTAAGCGGAAATACCTTCACCATGCCGGAGAAGAACGTTAATGTCAAGGCAATATTTGAAGTCAACGCCCTGACCGGCACCGTTTCGATTACCGGCAGCGCCAAGTACAGCGAAACGCTGACGGCAAGCGTTACCGATGCGAATAACACCGGGACACTGCTCTATCGGTGGAAGCGAAACGGAGCGGACATCGCCGGTGCGACCGGCAGCACCTATACTCTTGCCGCCGACGATATCGGCAAGACTGTCACGGCTGCGGTTTCCTGCAGCGTGGAGAGCGGCACGATCACGAGCGCTCCGACTCCGACCGTCGAAAAGGCAGACGGTCCCGCAGCACCCACCGGACTTTCCGGCGCAGCCTGCACGACCTTTGCCGATAATGACGGTAAGATCATCGGCACAACTGCCGCCATGGAATACGGCACCGACAGCACCTTTGCTTCGGCGAGTCCCTGCACCGAAACCGAAACGACCGGCCTTGCAAGCGGGACCTACTGCGTACGGCTGGCGGAAACGGCGACCCATAAGGCAGGCGAGGCGGCAAACGTATCCGTCGATGCCTATGCCGCCACCGTTACCTTTGATGCCAACGGCGGCACCGTGACGCCGACCTGTGACAAGACCGGCACGGACGGCAAGCTCGCCTCTCTGCCTGTGCCTGTCCGCAGCGGCAGCTACAGCTTCAGCGGCTGGTACACCGAGAAGAAGGGCGGAGCCAAGATCACGGCTGACAACGTCTACACCGCAGATACTACGATTTATGCTCATTGGAAATCCACCGGCGGCGGTGTCATCTTCGTCACGCTGACCTTCGACACAAGCGGCGGCTCTGCAATCGACAGCGTTACCGGCACCTACGGGGAAGTATATGATCTCGGAAAGCACGTTCCCGTAAAGGAAGGCTTCGACTTCGGCGGCTGGTACACCGACAGTGCGCTGACACAGCCTGCCGACAAGCTCGAGCTGGACGGCAACAAGACCGTTTATGCAAAGTGGCTGGAGAAGACTCCCGACGTTCCCGGAACGCCCGATACTCCCGAAACTCCCGATGTTCCCGGAACGCCCGATGCTCCCACGTCTCCTTCGTTCCCGTTCACCGACGTGGATCCCTCCGATTGGAGCTGCGGCGATATTTACTACGCTTGGGAAAAGGGACTTGTGAAGGGCACTTCCTCTACGACCTTTGAGCCGGAGACCAATACTTCCCGTGCCATGATCGTCACGATCCTCTGGCGTCTGGAAGGCGAGCCGTACGTCAATTACGCCATGAGCTTTGAGGACGTTGCCGACGGTCTGTGGTACACCGAAGCGATCCGCTGGGCGCAGGCAAGCGGCGTTGTTTACGGCTACAGCGACGAGGCGTTCGGACCCGACGATTTCATCACCCGTGAGCAGATGGCTGTGATCCTGTACCGATATGCCGCCTTCAAGGGCTATGACGTGAGCGCAAAGGCGGACCTTTCAAAGTTCGGCGATTCCTTTACCGTCGATACATGGGCGATTAACGGCATGACGTGGGCGAATGCAAACGGACTTGTAAAAGGCACCAGCAGCACCGAGCTCGACCCGAGGGGACACGCGACCCGTGAGCAGGTGGCTGCCATCCTGCACCGGTTCTGCGATACCTTCGTAAAGTAAAATCATAACAGTACAAAGCAATATCAAAGTAAACCAAATGAGAGCGGCTGTCTTCGGGCAGCCGCTTTTGGTACCTCAGGCTTATAACACGGGAAACGAATGACAACAAAGACAAAAGAAGAAGACAAAGCCGGGTGAGCCTTGTCTTCTTTTTTGCTTATTCGGAAAATTAAATTACTGCTTCGGCATTCCGTCCTCGCCGAGCTGTGCCACGTATTCCTCAAGGCACATGCCGCTTTCCATGATTTTCTGCGCATGGTACCTGCCCACGAAACGGTAGTGCCACGGCTCGTAGGAAATGCCGGTCACATCCTCCTTCGTGATGGGGTAGCGGAGGATAAAGCCGAAGTCGGCGCAGTGGGTGTACAGCCACTTGTAAGCATCGGTGCCGGAGAAGGTCTGCATGGCGGAGGGCAGATTGTGCATATCACAGCAGAGTCCCGTCTGATGCTCGCTGGCGCCGGGGTATGCCGTAAATTCCGCTGTCTTCGCTTCCGCCGCAGCGACGTCCCCGTAGATGGCTTTATTCTGTTCAAATCTTGTGGTGAACAGACTGTTCTGGTAGGCGTAGCTCCGGTAGGCGCTGGTCACCGTTACGTCGGAGTAGCCGGCGGCGTAGGCGGACTTCAGAAATGCCTCCAGCGCCATGGCGGCGCACTTCCGCATCCGCTGGGTCTCCCGGTCTTTTCTCGTGTAGATGAGTCCGGTCAGATCCTCCGGCACATGATCCTGAGCGAGCTTGTTGTCCTTGTTGACAAGGATAAGATACTCGGACGGATCCTTGGGGTTGATGTATTCCTCGTATTCCGAAAGATCCATGCCGTATTCATACTCGAACTCCGCGCCGCCGATAAGATCTGCCAGAACGGGGACGGGGAGAGGGTCATTGTTGGACGCCGAGAAATAGACCTGCGGCTCGGTGAGGGTGACGGTACAGCGTTCCTCGCCTTTCTTCTGCGTCTTTGTGATCTCGATGCCGTTGACGAAGGTGTTGAAGAATTCGAGCGGGATGTACAGCTCGCCGTTTTCGGTATAGGCGGCGTTCTTCAGAGTATACTCCGCACCGTTTACCCGCACGTTGCCGGAATCGGTGAAGAATACGGCGGTATTCGTGTTTTCGTAATCGCTTTGCGAGCTTCCCACCATGACGGTCCGGCTGTTTTCGTCTCCCGAAAGAGTAAACCCGAAAAACTTCTCGATGGCGGAATAGGGGAAATAGATCTCATCGCCTGCGACCTTCAGCTCATCCGACAGAGTCAGAGGCTTCGGGGGGGCTTTTTCTTCTTTCCCGGTTTCTTCCGAAGGATCCTTATACTCGTACAGCTCTACCGAGCCCTCTTTGCTATTTTCCTTGTATTTTGCCATGCTTCGGTAGCCGAGAAGCACGATGACGGCGGCAAGGACAAGAAAAGCAAGAATGCCGATGAGAATGTTTCTTCCTACGTGACGGACTCCGTTTGCCATGGCGGCGAGATCCTCCTTTCGCTTCTTCTTTGCAAGTTCTATTTTACGCTTTTCGGCAAGAGCCTTTTCCCGCTTTTGCCGCTCGATCATTTCCTTACGTTCCCGCTCTTTGACAAGCTCGAGAGGCGTTTTGGTACGGACGGCGGAAGGGGCGGCGGCATTCGCGTTCCTTGCGGCATTCGATGCGGCGGGTGCTTTCTGACCGTTTGCCGACGTCTGTCTTACCGCTCCGTCTCTTGTGCCGTTTTGTACGCCGTTTCTTACGGGCGTGGAGGTCCTTCCTCCTGCGGCGGCAGAGCTCGTATTCTTCGCACTTGCCGTATTGGAAGTATTTCTCTTATTGGCAGTGTTCCCGGCGCTGCCCGAATGCAAGTGCTGTCCTGCGGAGCCTTGCGGCTCCTTGGAAACGGCCGGCTTTTTCGGCGCACTCTGTGCCGAAGGATTCCGCAGGTACACGCCCTGCCTTGTGGGGATTCTGTTCTGCTGTCCCATTATGTATTCCTTTCAGAATGCGATTGATTTTATGTACGTTTACGACGGATTCCGAGTTTGTGCGACACACGGACGATGCTATAATGGTCGTTGTCACATCCTCATTCATTCTATATTATAATGCAAGACAGCGCTGTTTTCAAGTCCCGGAGACTATTATTTACGAATTTTAACGCAAATATCACAAATTAAGAGAAAAATCAAGATATTGAGAGATAATAGGTCAAAGAAGGTCAAAAAGCGCCTGCAAGCGGCTGTAACTGTCCGAATTTGACTTTATTTGACTTTGACTAACTTTGACCTTTGTGTTATAATTGCATTGCAAAAGGGAAGAAGGGAACAGAAACAAATGATAAAGGCAGAAAACAGAAAGGATCGGTGATCGAAATGCTTTTATCCGAACAGATAACCAAACTCATCGAGGATATGCTGAACGAGCAGAACGGCATTGCCGAACTGAAAAGGAACGAGCTTGCCACACAGCTCGGCTGCGTCCCCAGTCAGATCAGCTACGTGATAACCTCCCGCTTCAACAAGGACAGAGGGTACATCGTGGAGAGCCGACGGGGCGGCGGCGGGTATATCCGAATCATAAAGCCGCAGATGACGGCAAGCACCTATCTTTGCCATCTCCTCGGAAGCGTCGGAAACGGGATTGACCCGGACAGCGCCTCCTATCTCGTAAAAGATCTGTATGCAAAAGAGCTTGTATCCGAGCGGGAAGCCATTCTGATGATCGCCGCCCTCACAAACAAGAGCGTGTACGAGATGATGAGCAATGAAGAGGCGGAATACGCTCGGGCGGAGATGTTCAAATCGCTTATCCTCTCGCTCATGCGCAAGATATAAAAGTAACGTAAGCAACATAAGACAAGGAGTGAATTTTATGCTTTGTGAATCCTGTAAAAAGAATAATGCGACCTTCCACTATCACCATTCGGAAAACGGAAATGTCACCGAGACCCATCTCTGCCATGAATGCGCAAAGAAGCTGGGACTTGCCGACAGTGTGACAGGCAGCTTTGAAAACTTCGGAAGCGAGATTCTGGACGACTTCTTCGGAACGAATCCCTTTGCTTCCTTCTTCGGCGAATCGCCGCTTCGCAAGAGCCTTGGCGCCAAGCAGAGGATCTGTCCCTTCTGCGGTATGTCGGAGGCAGAGCTTCTGAAAAACGGCAGAGTCGGCTGTAAGGAGTGCTACTCCACCTTTTCGGATGTCCTGCATTCCATGCTGAAAAAGATGCAGCCCTCTATCGAGTACAAGGGAAAGCTGCCCGGCGAGCATGGCGAGTTTTCAAAGGAAAGAAAACTGGAAAAGCTCCGGGAGGATATGCAGAAAGCCGTGGAGAAGCAGGAATACGAGGAAGCGGCAAAGCTGCGTGACGCCATCCGTATGCTTGAAAACAGCGCAGATGACACAAAAGACAGGGAAGACGGAAAAGACGTCAAAAATGACGGCGAAAAGCCGGGCAATGCTTCTTGACGGTAGATGCAAAGGAGTGTGACAGGATATGAAATGGTATAATTCTTCTGTAAATGCGGATAATCTTTCCGGCGTGGTGGTCAGCTCGAGAGTAAGACTTGCGAGAAACCTTGAGGAATATCCCTTTTCGCCGAAGCTCTCGGAGGAAAGAAAGGCAAAGATGATTGCCGACGTCCGGGATGCCTTCACGAAATACGGCACCGATATGTACAACTACGTGGATATGAGCGCCAAGACCGACGCCGAGAAGCAGTGCCTTGTGGAGGAGCATCTCATCAGCCCGGATTTTGCAAGGGCGCCCTCTTCCGATAAGAGGATGCTGGTCTACGACGAAAACGGCAGTATTTCGGTCATGGTGGGGGAGGAGGATCACATCCGCATCCAGGCGGTACGGAGCGGCTTTGCTCTTGAGGAAGCGTTCAAGGCTGCCGGAAAGACCGATGAAGTGCTGCAGAAGGGACTGCGCTTTGCCTTTGACGAAAAGCTGGGCTATCTGACCTGCTGTCCCTCCAACACGGGCACCGGCATGAGAGCCTCGGTAATGCTGCATCTTCCCATGCTGACGAGAAATAATTACATGAAGTCGGTCGTCGAGTACTGCACAAGGCTCGGTCTTACGGTGCGGGGCTTCTACGGCGAAGGCAGCGAGGCGCTGGGCGAGCTGTATCAGATCTCCAATCAGATCACCCTCGGCATCTCGGAGGAGGATACCCTGCAGAGGCTTTCCGAAGCGGTAAATAAGATCGCCGCCAAGGAAAACAGCCTTCGTGAGAAGATCAAAAGCGACAAGGACGCCGAGGATAAGCTCTGGCGCTCCTACGGCATCCTCACCAACGCAAGGAAGCTGTCCACAAGTGAATTCCTCGGCTTCTGGTCGGACGTGATGCTCGGCGTGAACACGGGGATCGTTGACACGGCGAAGGACAGAAACTTTTTGCAGCTTCTGGTGGAATCCATGCCGGCACACGTTGCAAGAAGCAGCGAAGCGGCAAAGGATGCCGAGGTACGGGACGCTCTTCGTGCCGACCGGATCCGGAACTTCTTTACGGCATAAAGCAGCTCCTTTGACAGAGCTTTAGCATTGACAGATACGGAAGGATGTTGAGATATATGAAAAGATTTACGACGAACGCCGCTGCGGCAATCAAGGCGGCGCAGAAGGCCGCCGAGGAGCTGGGGCACAGCTACATCGGCAGCGAGCATCTGCTTCTCGGACTGCTTGCCCGGAACGATTCGGTGGCGGCAAGGCTCCTTACCGAAAGCGGCGTGACATACGATAAAGTGAAAGAAGCCGTCATCGAATATTCCGGAGAGGGTGACAAGTCCGCCTTCGATGCGCCGGAGCCCACCCCGAGAACCAATAAGATCATCGCCAACACGGCGATCATGGCGGATTCCACGGGACAGAGCTTTGTCGGCACCGAGCATCTCCTTATGGCGATCCTCGTGGAGAACGACTCGATGGCATGCAAGATCATCCGGGATCTCGGCTGTGAGCCCAAAGGACTGTTTGCCAAAGCAAAGGGGCAGGGCGCCGGCTTTTACGGCTCCTTTGGTAAAGACCCCGATGCGCAGGACGGCGACGGAGCCTATACCGAGGCGGGAGAAAATACCCGCAGGAACGGAAAAACCAAGACCCCGGAGCTCGACAAATACGGTACGGATCTTACGGCGCTTGCCTCGAAGGGAAAGATCGATCCCGTCATCGGAAGAGAAAACGAGACCGACCGGGTCATCCAGATCCTTTCGAGAAGGACGAAAAACAATCCCTGCCTCATCGGCGAGCCCGGCGTCGGTAAGACCGCCGTGGCAGAGGGGCTTGCTCTGCGCATCGTCAGCGGAAACGTGCCCGAGACCGTGCAGGGCAAGCGTGTCGTGGCGCTGGATATTGCGGGAATGCTGGCGGGAACCAAGTACAGAGGCGAGTTCGAGGATCGGATCAAGGCGGTCATGAACGAGCTGAAAAATGCGCAGGACGTGATCCTCTTTATCGACGAGATCCACAACATCGTGGGAGCGGGAGCCTCGGAGGGCGCCATGGACGCCGCCAATATCCTGAAGCCCGCTCTTTCAAGAGGTGAGATCCGGGTCATCGGCGCAACCACCATCGACGAGTACCGGAAGTACATCGAAAAGGACGCCGCTCTCGAAAGACGTTTCGGCTCGGTCACCATTGACGAGCCCTCTCCCGAGGAAGCCGTCGGCATCCTTACGGGACTCCGCGACAAGTACGAGGAGCACCACAAGGTGCAGATCACCGACGAGGCGATAAGGGCTGCGGTGAATATGTCGGTGCGCTACATCAACGACCGGTTCCTCCCGGATAAGGCGATCGACCTTATCGACGAGACCTCCGCACGGGTGCGTCTGCACAACGGTACCAGCCCCGCCAATGTCCGTGCCATTGAAAAAAGACTTGCCGAAGTCAAAAAAGAAAAGGAAGCGGCGGTGCGCTCTCAGCGCTTTGAGGACGCCGGAAAGCTCCACACCGAAGAGAAGGAGCTTCTTGAAAAACTCAAAACCGAAAAAGAGGCGTGGGAAAAGGGCAAGAGCGAGAACAGACCCAAGATCCTTGCCGAGGACATCGCCGACACCGTTACCGGCATCACCGGCATCCCCGTCAATAAGCTGGCAAACGAGGAATCCGCAAAGCTCCTCGGACTTGCCGACACTTTAAGAAAGCGCGTCATCGGGCAGGACGAAGCGGTGGACGTGGTGGCAAGAGCCGTAAGGCGCGGACGTATGGGACTGAAAGACCCTAAACGTCCGCAGGGCTCCTTCATTTTCGCAGGTCCCACCGGCGTCGGCAAGACCGAGCTTTCCAAGGCGCTCGCCGAAGCCGTGTTCGGGGACGAGAACGCCATGATCCGTATCGATATGTCGGAATATATGGAAAAGCACAGCGTTTCCAAGCTCATCGGCGCTCCTCCCGGATACGTTGGCTTTGATGATGCGGGACAGCTCACCGAAAAGATCCGCCGCAAGCCCTACAGCGTGGTGCTCTTCGACGAGATCGAAAAGGCGCACCCGGACGTCTTCAACCTCATGCTTCAGATCCTTGACGACGGACAGCTGACCGACAGCCACGGCAGAAAGGTGGACTTCAGGAATTCCATCATCATCATGACCTCGAACCTCGGCTCCTCAAGCATTTCCGAACCGAGAAGACTGGGCTTCTCCGCCGTAAACGAAGAAAAGGCGGAGGCGGACAGAACAAGAGAAACGGTGATGAACGCTCTCCGTGAGAACTTCCGACCGGAATTTCTGAACCGTATCGACGAGATCGTGGTGTTCCGAAAGCTCAATGCCGAGGACATCGGGAAAATCGCCGGGATTATGCTCAGTGAGATTGCCGGAAGAATTGAAAAACTGGGCGTAAAGATCCGCTTTACCGATGCGCTCGTTTCCTCCCTTGCCAAGACCGGATTTGATCCCGTGTACGGCGCAAGACCTCTTCGCCGTGCTATCCAGCGCCGCATCGAGGACTCCTTCTCCACAGAGCTTCTGGAGGGACACATCAAGGCGCAGGATAACGTCGAGTGCGGGATCGGCAGCGACGGCGAAGTCACCTACACCGTGATCGGTGAAGCGGTTGAGGACTCTGCAAAGCCGGATAAAGCCGGAAAGGGTGAAGAACCGGTAAAAGCAGAAGAAACCGAAAAGTCCGAAACCGCCGAAAACGGTGAAAACTCCGAAAAGCCGGAGAAGGGCGACAAATAAATAAGTAAGCGAAGATGCGGTATTCCGTAAAGACGAATACCGCATTTTTCCGAGTGTTTACATATTTGTGTTGCTTTTTAGTGAAAACTATGGTATATTGAATCGTCTGTGTAAGCAGGTAATATTTTACAGTCTGAAAGGAATTTACGAAATGGATATCGGAGCAAAGCCTCTGGCTAAAGTGGGAAACGTCGTGATTACCGAAGCCGACGTGGAAGAAACCATCATACAGCTCGGCGCAAAGGGCGAGCAGTACAGAAGTCCCGAAGGAATGAAGGCTGTCCTCGAACAGCTCATCAACAAGAACCTCCTTCTCGCCGAAGCAAAAAAGAACCTTTATGAGTACGACCCCGCCTTCAAGGCACAGCTCGGCAAAATCAAAGACGAGATGCTTGCCAACTTCGCCATTGAAAAGGCGATCGCCGGCGTGACCGTCACCGACGCCGAGGTCAGAAAGTTCTACGACGACAATGCGGATAAGCTGGTCGCCGAGGAATCGGTGAACGCCAGCCACATCCTCGTGGAAACCGAGGAGAAGGCAAACGAGATCCTTGCCGAGATCAAGGCGGGCAAAATTTCCTTTGAGGACGCCGCAAAGAAGTACAGCTCCTGCCCCTCCTCCGCACAGGGCGGCAATCTCGGCGATTTCACAAGAGGTCAGATGGTGCCGGAGTTCGACAAAGCCGTCTTTGAAATGACCGAGGGCGAGATTACCGACGCTCCCGTCCGGACCCAGTTCGGCTACCATATCATAAAACTCAATAAGAAGAACGAAAAGAAGACCTACGCCTTCGAGGATATCAAGGATCAGCTCAAAGGTAAGGTCCTCTCGGATAAGCAGCAGGCGGCATACGCTTCCAAGCTCAATCAGCTGAAGATTCTTTTCCCGGTGGACATGCTTTGATAAACCGGGGCTTCTTCGCCGCCTTCCGTACAGGAGAACAGAGACTTCTTTATGAACGATAAGCTTAAGAAAAACGGTTTGTTTTATGCTTCGCTCTTTTGCACCGCTGCCGTCTGTGTCGCCATCTTCTGCTTCTCCGCACAGAATGCCGAGGAGTCGAGCGGCGTCAGCGTGGGCTTCACCGAAAAACTCCTTGCTCTCTTCGGTGAAAAAGGGGAGAGCCTGAGGGAAATTGCCAAGGCTATCGACGGCATTATACGAAAGGCGGCGCATTTTTCGATTTATGCGGCGCTGGGCTTCTTTGCGGGCTTTTCCGCCTATTTCAAAAAGAACGGCGGGACGTTTTGCGTAAAGAATAAGTCCTCCGTTTTTTGCACGATGCTCGCGGTTCCTCTTCCTTTCTGCGTACTGTATGCCGTAAGCGACGAATTCCACCAGTATTTCGTGGAGGGACGTGCGTGCCGTCTGACCGACGTTCTCATTGACTCATCCGGAGCACTCTGCGGCGTCTGTGCGGGCTTTCTTCTGCTCCTTTTGATTTCTCTTCTCCTTCAGAAGAGAAGGCGGAAGAGCAAAGGGAAATAATAAGCGTCTAAACTGTCAAAAATATCAAAAATATCAAAATAACGGTGCAGAGAGCTTTTTCTGCACCGCTATTTTTGTGTTTTCTGAATAACGTAACGCTTTTCAACCGTTATGCTGCGTTCATAAGCTCCGACACCGTGACGAATTCATATCCCATATCCCGGAGTTTCGGAAGAAGAAGACGGAGAGCGGCGGGGGTGGGACTTTCCTTTGCATCAAAATCGTGAAAAAGAATGATATCGCCGTCGCAAAGCCCCTCCATCACCGTCCCGACGACTTCTTCCACCGAAGGGTTTGCCCAGTCCCGTGTATCCTGCCGCCAGGACCACAGCACCGCCGTACAGCCGTTTTCGGCTGTTTTTTCAACGAGTGCATTGTTCAGATAGCCTCCCGGCGGACGGAAAAGAACGGGAGGCTTTCCGGTGATTTCGGCAAGAACCGTTTGCGTCTTTTCGATCTCTTCGCCGTACTTTTCCGGAGAGAGCTTCCGCATATTCGGGTGTGAGTAGGTGTGGTTCCCGATCTCGTGCCCTCTCGCCGATTCTTCTTTGACGATCTCCGGGTACCTTTCGGCATTTTCACCGATCAGAAAGAAGGTCGCCTTTGCATCGTATTCATCGAGAATGCCGAGAATTTCCTCGGTATACTGCTTCCCGGGACCGTCGTCAAAGGTCAGAGCGATCTTGCCGGGAGCGCCTCGGTTGGCTACGATGACGTGACTGTTTCCGTCCTCATAGGTGTAATCGCTGATCTTGCCCGCCGCTTCGGCTTTGTCGGCGCAGCTTCCGTTTTCCGTTTTTCCGAATTCATCCAGCCTTTTGAAAATATACCCGTCGGCTTTCAGCGTTTTGATAAGATCGCTCATGATCGCCGCATTGGTGGCGGAGGTCGGGTGGAGAAGCAGCACACAGCCGGGATGGATTCTTGAGAGAAGCAGTGATTTTGCTTTTTCGGGGTCCGGCTGTTTCTTGTTGTCCCAATCGGCATAGGCAAGGGACCAAAAGACCGTTTTATACCCGAGCGCCTTTGCCGTTTCAAGATTCAGCCGTGAATAGGCTCCTTCGGGCGGACGGTAGTATTTCGCCATCTCAAGTCCGAGAGTCTCCCGCAGGATGTCCTCGTTGTCGGTCAGTTCTTTCCGGAAGACTTCTTTATCCGTCACTTCCGACATATTCCGGTGCGATTTTGTATGGTTGCATAAAAGATGCCCTTCGTCGTGCATCCGAAGAACAAGCTCCGGCACCGACCTTGCCACATTGGGCAGAAGGAAAAAGGCGCCCGGCACGTTTTCTTCCTGAAGCACGTCAAGGATCTTTTCGATATTTCCGTTTTCGTATCCGGCGTCAAAGGTCAGATAGACGGACTTTTCCCCGCTGCCGTCAAGGACGATCACGTCGTTTTCCGAAAGGAAGGCGGCGTCCTCGGGAAGAAGCGGCGCCTCGCCGTGACTTCTGTATTGAAGATACCAGTTTTTTTCGCCTTGAGCAAAAACAGACGAAGGATATACAAATAGCAGCGCATATATGCAAACGAATATGCATATCCTGCGCAGCGCAGTTTTTTTCATAGAAAGCTTCACCTCGCTTGCCGCTTTATCATTTGACGGAATGGCTTGAAATATGATTGAAAATTACTGTCAATATATCTAAATTGTTGGTTTATATTCGGAAAATATTGTAATATCGTACAAAAACAAAGGAATTTCGCAAAAGCCTCTTGACAACTGCATAAATATGCAGTATAATAGTTGCATCGTTATAACAAAGCACGCATATGCGTGTAAGAAATATGAGGGATTGAAAATGGATAAGTCTAAGATCAAAAAGGTCGTTCTTGCATACTCGGGAGGTCTTGACACCTCGATCATCATTCCGTGGCTTAAGGAAAACTACAACAACTGCGAAGTCATCGCCGTTTCCGGCAACGTAGGTCAGGCGGACGAGCTGGAGGGACTTGAAGAGAAGGCTCGGAAGACCGGCGCTTCCAAGCTTTTCATCGAAGACCTCACCGATGTTTTCGTGGATGAATTCATCGTTCCCACCGTGAAGGCTGGCGCAAAGTACGAGGAATATATGCTCGGTACCTCCTTCGCCCGTCCCATCATCGCAAAGCGTCTTGTGGAGATCGCTCTCGCCGAGGGCGCCGACGCCATCTGCCACGGCTGTACCGGTAAGGGCAACGACCAGGTTCGTTTCGAGCTTGCCATCAAGGCTTTCGCTCCCGATATGCCCATCATCGCTCCCTGGCGTGAATGGTCCATCAAGTCCCGTGACGAGGAGATTGACTACGCCGAAGCCCACAACGTGCCTCTCAAGATCAACCGTGAGACCAACTACTCCAAGGATAAAAACCTCTGGCACCTCTCTCACGAGGGTCTCGACCTCGAGGACGCAGGCAACGAGCCTCTTTACGAGAAGGACGGCTTCCTTGAAATGGGCGTTTCTCCCATCAAGGCTCCCGATATGCCCACCTATATCACCCTCGACTTCGACAAGGGCTGCCCCGTTGCTCTCAACGGCAAGAAGATGAGCGCCAAGGATATCATCCTCAAGCTCAACAAGCTGGGCGGCGAAAACGGTATCGGGCTTCTCGACATCGTGGAAAACCGTCTTGTGGGCATGAAGTGCCGCGGCGTGTACGAAACTCCCGGCGGAGCGATCCTCTACTTCGCTCATAACTACCTCGAAACCATCTGCCTCGACAAGATGACCGCTCACAAGAAGGAAGAACTCGCCATCACCTTCGCAGAGCTCGTTTACAACGGCCAGTGGTATACGCCTCTCCGTGAAGCCCTCTCCGCTTTCGTGGACAAGACCCAGGAAAGAGTTACCGGTTCCGTAAAGCTCAAGCTCTACAAGGGCAACATCATTAAGGCGGGCGTATGGAGCGACTATTCGCTCTACTCCGAAGAGATCGCAACCTTCGGCGAGGATGACTGCTACAATCAGGCTGATTCCGCAGGCTTCATCAACCTCTACGGACTTCCCATCAAGGTGCAGGCGCAGGTCAACGCAAAGCTCGCCGCAAAGCCCGCTAAGAAGGGCTGCAGGAAGAGCTGCAAGACAAAGTAAAAGAATGAATACGAAAGCCGGGTTTTGCAAGGACCGCAAAGCTCGGTTTTCGGTTATTTTCTAAGAGGAGCAGGGCGGCTTTTGAAAATACGGCATTCCCGCCCGGGATGCCGCCGGAGTATTTTTAATCATTTACCGAAAGACAAAAAAGATAAGGAGATTTATATGGCGCAGGATAAAATGTGGGCAGGACGCTTCCAGAAGGCTCTCGATAAGGTGGCGGACGATTTCAATTCCTCCATCCGCATCGACAAAAGAATGTACAGGCAGGATATCACCGGCTCGATGGCGCATGCCTTTATGCTCGGTCGGCAGGGAATCATTTCGGCAAAGGAAAGCGAAGAGATCATCGCCGCTCTGGAGGGCATCCTTTCGGATATCGAAAGCGGCGCTCTTGCCATTGACGAGGAAGCGGAGGACATCCATATGTTCGTGGAGTCGGTGCTGACAAAGCGGATCGGCGACACCGGAAAGAAGCTCCATACCGCAAGAAGCCGGAACGATCAGGTCGCCCTCGACGTGCGTCTGTATCTTCGTGACGAAACAAATGACATTATTGCGCTTCTGAAAAAGATGCTTTCCGCCATCGTCAAGGTAGCATCCGAGAATAAGGACGCCATCATGCCCGGCTATACCCATCTGCAGAGAGCGCAGCCCATCGTTTTTGCGCATCAGATCCTTGCCTACGGCATGATGCTCGAACGGGATATCACAAGACTTTCCGACGCTCTTCGCCGGATGAATCTTTCTCCTCTCGGCTCCTGCGCTCTTGCCGGAACGACCTATGACACGAACCGGATGACGGTCGCCGAAAAGCTGGGGTTTGACGGCATCACCCGCAACTCCATCGACGGCGTTTCGGACAGAGATTTCTGCGTAGAACTGGAAAGCGCCTTTTCCATTCTCATGATGCACCTCTCGAGGCTTTCCGAGGAGATCATCCTCTGGTCCAGCTGGGAGTTCAAGTTCGTGGAGCTCGACGACTCCTTTACCACCGGCTCCAGTATCATGCCGCAGAAGAAGAATTCGGATATGGCGGAGCTCGTCCGGGGCAAGACCGGCAGAGTATACGGAAACCTCATCGCTACCCTCACCATGCTCAAAGGACTCCCGCTCGCCTATAACAAGGACATGCAGGAGGACAAGGAAGCCATTTTCGACAGCATCGACACGGTGAAAAAGTGCCTTGAGGTCTATATACCCATGCTGGAGACCATGAAGGTCAAAAAGGATAATATGCTCAAGGCGGCAAGGACCGGCTTCATCAACGCCACCGACCTTGCGGATTATCTCGCCAAGAAGAACGTGCCCTTCCGCACGGCGTATAAGATCGTGGGTCAGATTGTTGCCGAGTGCATCTCCAAGGGTGTCGTTCTGGAAGAACTGAGTCTTGAGGAGTACAAGTGCCACAGCGAGGTCTTCGATAACGACCTTTACGAAGAGATATCCCTTGAGACCTGCGTCGAAAAGAGAATTTCCGCCGGCGGCACCGGGCGTGCCTCGGTGGACGCACAGATCGAATATCTTATCAACGCCGCAAAATGAGAATTGCTTCCCTATAAGACCTGTAAGAAACGAAAAGAAGTCCGCAGACCGTTTGGTTTTTGCGGATTTCTTTTTTTGCCTGCGGCTTCCCGCTGTGAGCGCCATGGAGACGTCGGAATATACTGTGACAAGTTGGGTGCTGCTTTCTTTTTGCCAAGACTTCAAAACGAAAGGACAGATAACAGTATGTACAACATCATGGTTTTCAGCTCGGTGACCTACGCTCTCAAAGCGCAGACCTGCCTTGAAGGGGCGGGGATCCGGACAAGACTTGAAAAACTCAAAAAAGAACAGAGCCTTCGGGGCTGCGGGTACGGGCTCCGGATAAGAAACGGCGATATCATAGCGGCAAAGAACCTTCTCGACAGAGAAAGAGTCAAGATCATCGAGATTTATTAAATAAAAAAGTGCCATTGCAAAGAAGCCGAAAAAACGGCGGAACATAAACAAAAGGAGGATGTTTAGCCCATGGGGATCCTGTATTTCGATCATGCCGCCACCAGCTTCCCGAAGCCCCCGAGCGTTATCAGCGCCGTCCGGCGCTCCTTCGATGAATGCGGCGGGAATCCCGGGAGAAGCGGGCACAAGCTGTCTGTAAACGCCGCAAGAGCCGTCTTTGATTGCCGGAATGAGCTGTGCGCTCTGTTCGGTATCAATACGCCGGAGCGGGTCTGCTTTGCGGGAAATGCCACCTATGCATTGAATATGGCGATAAACGGTCTATACGAGAAGAACAGCCATATCGTGGTCTCGAACCTCGAGCATAACTCGGTCCTGAGACCGGTGCATCATCTCTGCGAAGACGAAGAGAATCACGGCTCCTATTCCGTCTTTGACGCTCTCGGGTCCGATGAAGAAGTCTTACGGAATTTTCTTCTGTCGCTTCGGAAGGACACCCGCCTTGCTGTGATCACCGCCGCCTCCAACGTCTGCGGAAAAATACTGCCGCTGAAAGAGCTTTCCGCCCTTTGCAGAGAAAGGAATATCCGCCTTATCGTGGACGCTTCGCAGGCAGCGGGTGAGATCCCTATCGACCTTCGTGCGCTCTGTGCCGACGCTTTTTGCAGTGCCGGACACAAAGGACTTCTGGGACCTATGGGAACCGGCTTTGCCGTATTCGGTGAAAAGGTCACGCCGCATCCGTTTGCCTTCGGCGGCAACGGCGTACAGTCCTTCGAGCGGACGATGGGGGATGCCCTCCCCGAAAGCCTTGAAGCAGGCACCCTGAACACTCCCGGTATTGCGGGACTCTGTGCGGGCGCACAATACATCCGCACGGTGGGGGTATCCGAGATCCGGCAAAGGACCGCCTGCCTCGAGCGTCAGCTCACCGAGGGACTGCAGAACTGCGGTGCCGAGGTCTACGGCATATACCGTAACAAAACGCCGGTCGTCCTTTTTAACGTCATAGGGAAAGGTGCTGCGGAGGTGTCGTCCTTTCTCGACTCAAAGGGCGTCTGCACGAGAAGCGGTCTTCACTGCGCGCCGCTTGCCCATACGGCACTCGGAACGGAAAAGGACGGTGCGGTGCGGGTGAGCCTCGGCTTCTCCAATACCCCGAAGGAGGTAGACCGCTTTCTCTGCATTATGAGGCGCTATATAAGGTGCGGCGATTAAGTCTATATTTACTTTGTTTTTCCTTTGGTAATTTCGTATAATTTCAGCATTTCCGGTGAAAATAGATGCCGGAGGTGTTCTTTATGCAATTCGACAAAAACAGATTCAAGAAGCAGCTTGTAAGCGGGGGCATATACATAGCCCTTGCAGCCGCCGTTGTTACGGTCACTCTCAGCGGAGTCAACGGCATTCTCGGCGGCAGCGGCTATGGTATACAGGACAAGGACAAAACGGATAACGGTCTGAAGCTCCCGGAGACCTCAATTCTTCAAAAAGAGCAGGCAAAAACCGATCCCTTCGACTCGCCGTATTTTGAAAAGGAAACGACCGTTTCGGATAACGCATCGGGGATCAGCGCCGAGGTACACGGAAAGAACGGCGACGCCGGAAGTGATTTGTCCGGTGCTGAAAAAGACGAAAAGTCTTCCGCCGCTGACGATCATGAAAAAGCCGAGCCGATGCCGAAGCAGGGGACGGCGGTCCCGCATTATTCGGACACTTCGACATCCGAGCCCGACGATTCTCTTTCCGTCACATCCGAGCCGTCCGGCGTAATCGGAGTGTATCCGGAGACCGAAGAAGAGCCGTTGTCCGCAAGCGGCGAGCCGGAGGGCGTGGAGTATCCCACCGAGCCGGAGGAGACCTATTACGGCTTCTACTGCAAGCCCGCCGACGGGTATATCGAACGGCAGTATTCCGATAACGAACTGCTCTATTCTCCCACCATGGGGGACTACCGCACCCATGACGGCATCGACATCACGGGCGATCCCGGAAGCCCGGTCAGAGCCATATACGGGGGCGTTGTCGAGAGTATGTACTATGACGACTTTATGGGTTATACCGTCGTCATCGACCACAAGGACGGCATACGGTCGGTGTATTCCAACCTGTCTGAGGCGGTGCCGAACGGGCTCTGCGTCGGTAAGAGCGTGGAAACGGGAGAGGTCATCGGTGGCATCGGCAACAGCGCCGGCTGTGAGTGCGCCGACGTTTATCATCTCCATCTCTCAATCACGAAGGACGGGAAGAATATCGACCCGGCGGCATTTCTCAGAAGCTACGGGGAATAAACATGTTTTTGGCGGAGGCATCGTCGGTGCTTCCGCTTTTTTGCCTCTGCCTATTGACACGCACGGCTTTTGCGATTATAATTGTACCTGACAAATCGAAAGATAACCGAAAGGACGATAAATCATGTACGAAAAACTGAAAATGTACGCCGACTCTTTCCTGAATATGGGCGTGCCGGGCTTCGACCTGCTCATCTATAAGGACGGCAGCGAGTGCTTCCGCTATTCCGGAGGCTATTCCGACCTTGAAAATAAGATCCCGATAAAGGGAAACGAAAGATATAACATCTATTCCTGCTCAAAGCCGATCACCTGCAGTGCCGCTCTGCAGCTTTATGAAAAAGGACTTTTCAAGCTATCGGATAAGCTCTGCGAGTATATGCCGGAGTTTGAAAACATGACCGTGCGGGTCGGCGATGAAATCGTAAAGGCGGATCATTACATAACCGTCGACAACCTCTTCACCATGACGGCGGGATTTACTTATGACCTCGGTACCGAGAACATGAAGCGCTGCCGCACCGAGACATACGGCAAATGCCCCACAAGAGAGGCGATGCGCTATCTTGCCAAAGACCCGCTTTCTTTTCAGCCGGGCGAAAAGTGGCAGTACAGCCTCTGCCACGACGTTCTGGCGGCGCTGGTGGAGGTGCTGTCGGGAGAAAAGTTCGAGGACTACGTAAAGAAGAATATCTTTGATAAGCTGGGCATGAAGCATTCCACCTTTATGCTTCCCGAAAACGAGCTGGATACGATCGCCTGCCACTACCGCTTCAACAACGGGACCGGCAAGGCGGAGAACTGCGGAAAGAACATCCAGACCTTCAAGATTGGCTCGGAGTATGCCTCCGGCGGTGCGGGATGTATCTCCACGGTCGATGACTATATCAAATTCCTCGAAGCCCTCCGTGTCGGTGACGTGATCCTTGCCAAGGAAACGATCGACCTTATGGCGACCGGAAGACTTACGCCCTCTCAGATGGCGACCTATAATCAGGGCGGCTACGATTACGGACTCGGCGTAAGGTGCCCGCTCCAAGAGGGTGCCGACTATATCAGAACCGACTTCGGCTGGGGCGGCGCCGCAGGAGCCTACCTTGCGGTCAACAGAAAGCTGAATTATACGCTCTTCTATGCACAGCACCTGATGAACTCGCCGAACCAGACCATCCGCCGAGGCGTCAGCGACCTCTTTGCGGAAACTCTGCGATAAATCACCGCATCGAAAAATGCTCACTGCCGAAAAAGGACAGTGAGCATTCTTATATTCCGATATTTGCTTATTCGCCGATGAGTTCCCGTAATCTTTCAAGAGAAATGATCTCGACGCCCAGCTTCTGCGCCTTGTCGAGCTTCGAGCCGCCGTCTGCACCCGCAAGAAGGTAGGAGGTATTCTTCGATACCGAAGAGGATACTTTTCCGCCGTAGGAGGCAATCAGCTCGGATGCCTCGTCCCGCTTCATGCCGGGAAGCGTGCCGGTGATGACGAAGGTCAGACCCTCAAGGGAGCTTCCTTTCACGCTGGTCACTGCCTCGGTGACGACGCCCGCCGCCTTCAGCTCCTCCACATTCCTTACGTTGTCGGGATTTCTGAAATAAGCGGCGATGCTTTCGGCACAAACCTTGCCGAGATCCTCCACCTCGCAAAGCTCTGCGACCGAAGCGTGCATCAGTGCGTCGATGCTCCCGAAGCGTGCGGCAAGGGTCTCCGCCGTGGTCCTTCCGATGTGCCGGATACCGAGAGCGAAGAGGACTCTCGCAAGCCCTGCCGTCTTGGAATTTTCGATGGCACGAAGAAGATTGTCCGCACTCTTTTCGCCCACTCTGTCCAGTTCCAGAAGCTGCTCTCTCGAAATGCGGTACAGATCGCAGGCGCTCTTTAAGATACCGCTGTCAATAAGCTGATTGATCTGCGCCTCGCCGCAGCCGTCCACGTTCATGGCGTCTCTCGAAACGAAGTGGATGAGTCTTCTCGACAGCTGCGCCGGACAGCTTCCGTCGGTACAGCGGTACGCCGCTTCGCCCTCCTCCCGAACGACGGGGGAGCCGCACACCGGGCAGACGTCCGGCATTCTGAACTCGGTCTCCGAACCGTCCCGCTTTTCCGGCACGGCACGAAGGATCTCCGGAATGATGTCTCCCGCCTTGCGGACGACTACCGTGTCGCCGATCATGATGTCCCGCTCTTTTATGAAATCCTCGTTATGGAGGGTCGCCTTGGATACGCTCGTTCCAGCAAGATGCACCTTTTCGAGAACGGCATAGGGAGTCAGAACGCCGGTACGCCCTACGTTGATCTCAATGCTGAGGAGCTTCGTTTCCTTTTCCTCCGGAGGATACTTGAACGCCGCCGCCCATTTCGGAGCGTTGGAGGTCTCGCCGAGAGCCGTCCGCTTCTCGAAGCTGTCCACCTTTATGACGGCTCCGTCAATATCGAAGGAAAGGTTCTGACGGTTCTCGTTGAAGAAGGCGACCTCCTTCTTTATGTCTTCAAATTTTGTGAAGGTGTTGATGGACGGGGAGACCTTGAAGCCCTGACTTTTCAGGTATTCAAGACTCTTCCGGTGAGAGGTAAGGTCGGGAAGACCGTCGCCGTACTGAATGTTGAAAACGAAGATCGAAAGCTCACGGCTCCTTGTCACGTTCGGATCCAGCTGCCGGAGAGATCCCGCCGCCGCATTCCGGGGATTTGCCATGAGAGGAAGTCCCGCCATTTCCCGTTCGTCGTTGATTCTGGCAAAGACATCCTTCGGCATATAGACCTCGCCCCGCACACAGAGATAGGGGACGGGCTCTCTTAGCTTTTTCGGAATGTCCTTGATGGTTCGGAGGTTTTCGGTGATATTTTCGCCGACGCTGCCGTCTCCGCGTGTGGCGCCTCTTACGAAGATACCGTTTTCGTATTCGAGAGATACCGACAGACCGTCGATCTTGTATTCCACCACGAATTCCGTTTCATCGCTTGTATCGCCCAGCGCCCTTTTCGTCCTGACGATGTAGTCCTCCAGCTCGCCGTAGGAGAACACGTCGTTGAGGCTCTGCAGCGGGACCCGATGGGAAACCTTTTCAAATTTCTCGCTGGGCTTTCCGCCTACCGACTTTGACGGGGAGTCGGCGGAGTCGAGCTCGGGGAATTCCTTTTCCAGAGCGATCAGCTCCCGCATCAGCTCGTCAAAATCAAAATCCGAGATTTCCGGGGCGTCGTCGTTATAGTATCTGTCTCTGTGGTATTTGATAAGCGCCCGCAGCTCGTCGATCCGTGTCTTTGCGTTTTCCGCATTCATCGAAAAATCTACCTCCGATCTCTTCGGTTCTTTGCTTACATTTTCACTGCTATTTTACCACGTTTCTGCCGGAAATGCAACCGGATTTGCAGGTTTATTTCCAAAAATCTTTTTCTTTTTTGCACGGATGTCTTGTATTCCTTCCCGTTTTATGTTACAATTATTATATCTTAGATGAATTATCGGAGAACAGAATGAACCCGTATAAATGTCCCGTGTGCGGGGGAGAGCTTTCCGCCTGCGGCTCTTCCTATGTGTGTGCCTTGCACCATACCTACGATATTGCAAAGCAGGGGTACGTGAATCTCGCCTCCTCAAAGCAGAGCGGCGGGGGAGACGACCGGGAAATGTGCCGCGCAAGGCACGAATTCCACTCCCGTAATTACTATGGCTGTCTTGCACGGAAGATCGCTTCGGTCTGCCTTGAAAAGGACGTGCGCTCGGTACTCGACGCCGGCTGCGGCGAGGGCTATTACCTGCGAAGTATCCGGGCTCTTTACCGGCAAAAGGATGTCACAGGCTTTTCCCTTTGCGGCATCGACCTTGCAAAGGAAGCGATTTTGCTCGGCGCACGGTGTGAGAAGCCGCTTCCCGAGGAGGTCAGGATCCGCTACGCCGTGGCGGGGATTTTCGAGATGCCGTATTTCGACAGCTCGTTCGACTGCCTTCTTTCCGTCTTTGCACCGATCCCGGCAAAGGAAGCCGCAAGAGTGCTGAAAAAAGACGGCGTCATGATCGTCGCTTCCCCCGGCGAAGAGCATCTTGAAGGGCTTAAAGCGAAGATCTATGACAGCGTGATCCCCAACGAAGAGGCAAGCGGCGCTCCCGACGGCTTCGGGCTCTGCGAAACGCTTCGGGTGAAAGACCGGATCACCGTTTGCGGCGAAGACGTGATAAGCCTTTTCCACATGACTCCCTACTTCTGGAAAACCTCCCCGGAGGACGCCGAAAGATTGCGGGGCGTGGAAACACTTACGACCGATATTTCGTTTATCGTGCGTGTCATGCGGAAAATATGATTTTTTTTTGCAAAGAGTCGGAACTTATTTGCAGTATTTTCCGTCTATTAAGACAAGAAGACAAAAATGCGTCAAATAATCGGTAATCGGCGAGCAAAACTGCGCTGTATGCCGTATGGCGCTTTGTGAAAGGAAGGAAAGAATTATGAGAACACTGAAAAGAATGCTGTCCGCTATGCTGTCCGCCTGCCTTGCAGTGACCGGATTTGCTCTTTGTGCGTCCGCCGTGAACGAGCCTACCACCGAGGAGCTCGAGCGGATGATCAAGATCGTAAAGCCCCGTCTGGACGTCCCGGAGGACTACACCGAGTTCACGTGGAATTACAACGCCAAGAGCACATACAGCGACGAAAGCTGGAACTTCACCTGGAGAAGCAGGGAGAAGGGCGGCAGAGTCAACGTACGCAGTGATAAGGACGGTCACATCACCTATTATTATCTGAGCGATCCCGATACCAAGTACGGGCTTCTTCCCGCATTCACGAGGACCGAGCTCTGCGAGACCGCCAAGGCTTTCATGAAGAAGACGCTTCCCGCAGCGGATGACCTCGTGCTTACCGCTTCTCCCGCCGCAGGCTCTTATTCCAACGGCTTCAACTATACCTTCACAAGAGCCATCGACGGAAGACTTTTCAACGATAACAGCGTGAATATCACCGTCGACTTCAATACCGGCAAGGTCGAGTCGATGAACGTGAACTACGACTACGATATCGACGTGAAGAGACCGGCACAGATCATCACGCCCGAGAAGGCGGCAGAACTCCTCGGATCCCGTCAGAAGATGGAGCTTGTTTACATAACGAAGGTCGACTACGATAAGGATACCGACACGAGGACCATCAAGGCAGTTCTTGTATACAAGCCTGCCGTTTCATACCTTGCCGTTGACGCCGAGACCGGAGAAATCTACGACACAAAATCCGAGTGGCAGGTGGCAAGGGCATCGGGCGCTATGGAAAACGGTAAAGCCAAGATGATGTACGCCGACGCTGCCGCAGAGGAATCCGCCGTGGCGGATTATTCTCTCACCGAGGAAGAGCTTGCCGGTGTTGCCGAGCTTGACGCTCTGATTTCCAAGGAGCAGGCGATCAAAGCCGTTACCGAGAACGAAGCGCTTTATTTCGACAAGAGCCTCACCGGCGTTTCCGCTGACCTTACCAAGAACAGAAACTTCCTCAAGTCCGCCGCTTATCAGAACGACAACGGCAGCTATGTGTGGAACATCAGCTTCTCGAACCCCGTCTTTGACGGAAAGTACTATTCCAATGCCTATGCCTATGCGACGGTGAATGCCGATACCGGTGAACTCATCAGTTACGACAGCAACCTCAACGATTATTGGTATTATACCGAGAACAAGCTTGAACTTCCGAAGGTACAGTACGACAAGGAAGCCTGCCGTGTCATCGGCGAGACCTTCCTGAAGAATACCGTTCCCGGAAAGTTTGAGAATACCGTATACGAAAGCTCCTACGATGCGAATATCATCGACAGAAAGCTCCTCGAGAACGGCAGGGAGGAGTACAGCTACGGTGCTTTCGGCTACAATTATGTCCGTGTCAATGAGGGGATCAAGTATAATCAGAACACGATCAGCGTCACCGTGGACGGCGTTTCCGGTAAAATCGCACACTTCAGCACGAACTGGTACACCAACATCGAATTCGAGTCCCCGAAGGGCGCCATGACCCCCGAAAAGGCGCTGGAATGCCTCCTTTCCTTCGACGGCTACGGACTGAACTACGAACGGAACATCACTTACATCTACAAGCCTCTTACCGAAGGCTCGAAGCAGAGCGTGGCGGCTGCATTTGTCGCTTCTCTTACCTCGACCGCAGAGGGCGGCGGCGATATCGAGCTCATAATCAAGAAATACGCTGCCGACATCGACAGAGAAAAGCTGAATGCTCTTCTTGCTGCCGGTGACGAGGAAGAGCTGAAGCTCTTTGCCTACGACTATTTCGGCGTGACCGGTGAGGAGATCGGCGACGTTTACGAATACGTGGATTCCTCCCTCATGTACGACAAGAAGTCCGGCGCAAGACTCGTTTATTCCTGCTATGCGCAGGACACCCAGTTCGTTTCTCCCTTCACCGGAAAACAGCTGAACTACGACGGCACGGAATATGTAAAGGTAAACACCGAATACACCTATGACGACATTGCCGGTCACTGGGCAGAAGGCATCATCAGCAAGCTGTCGGACATCGGCGTGGGCTTTGAGGGCGGCAAGTTCGAGCCCGAAAAGAAGGTCAGTGCCGATGATTTCAAGCGCCTTGCCGAAGGTCTCGGTATGTATTCCGCACTGGATGCCGGATACACCGAAGGCGAGCTTATGAGGATCGGTGCGATCCGTTACGTGGTAAAGAGCCTCGGCTATCAGAAGGTAGCGGAGCTTCCCGACATCTACCGCACCGATTTCGTGGATAACGACGAGATAAAGAAAGAGGATCTCGGCTACACTGCCATTGCCAAAGCGCTCGGTATCGTCAGCGGCAGCGGCTCGAAGATCCGTGTTTACGACGGCATGACAAGAGCCGAAGCGGTCTGCATCCTCGTCAACGCCAAGGCAGCGCAGGCTCAGTATTGATGCTTATGCACCGGAAATAGTCCGAATAAAAACAAATAAACAGCAGGAAACGGCTGTCCCGCTTCGCAGATTGCGAAGGCTTTCGGGACAGCCGTTATTTCTGTTTTTGATTTGATTTTCAGCAGATTTCAAAGAGACAGATTGCCCATTGTCTATTTACAAAAAAGCACTTTTGTGGTAAAATATACAGTAGTGAGGATCTCCGTAATTCAAAGAAAAGTTGAAAAGTATACCCGATAAAGAGCAGCATCGGCAGGCTTATTTTACCTGCTGTACGAACGGGGTGCAGAAGAAGGGGAAATTCGTTCCGCACCTCGCTTTGCGGCTTTATTATAATACTTTTTATGAAGGGAGGACGGTTCCGGAACGGAAAGAGCAAAGCAGTGCCGAAAGAACGGTCGGCAGAAAGTTATTTGTGAAAAAGAGGAGGAAAAGAGGAAAACATGATCGACAGCAAAAGAGGAAAAATGACGAAAGAGCTTCTCAAAGCGCCTGTTTTTGCGCATAGCGTCGGGAAGTTCACATTGAAAGGGGGAAAGAAATATGCCGATATACAATGAAAACAGCCCTTGCAAGCTGTTCTATGACGATAAAGAGCCGGCGGCTGCTTATTGCGGTACCACAGAATATGCCGGGTATGATGAGGCGGCTTTTTCAAACGGTGAAAGCATTTTTTCATCGGAGTACAACGCACTTCTGCCTTCCCTCGGCATCGAGGGAAACTCTATGCTTGACGGGGAAACCCACACCTTCCACGACTTCGGCGGGGAGTTTGAGATCGTGAACAGCGGTAAGAATCTGTTCAGCGGCGTGAAGGTGAACGGTCAGCAATACGGCTGGGGGAACTATCTTGTTTATGCCGTGCCGCTGAAAGCAGGAAAAAGCTACTATATGTCTTACAGCTCCGAAACGACCGGCACGTTCCCGGAATATATATATTTCGGCGTATCCGATAACGGTGCTATGAAATGGCGGTACGATGATATCAAGACGTGCATATCGAACTGCACATATAACGGTTTCCGGTATTTAACGACGCTTTCTTCCGGTTCGGAGCGTCCGAGAAAACGGTTGGATGTTGTAAAGGACTGTACGCTGATCATATACAGAGACGGAAGAACTATAACGGGGTTTACGGAAAGGTTTGCCGATTTGATGGTCGAAGTCGGAAATGCAAGAACCGAATTCGAGCCGTACCGTGCGCCGCAGACGATCGGCGTGGACATGTCGGCGTTCAGGTTCCGTGAGCAGTACTCGAGCCGGGACGCTGTGCCGGTGACGGCAAGCGAGCTTCGCAGAGTGAACGATGACTATGCGGACGTTCTGTCGATCGAAGCGAATGACACGTGGATGGAGTGGGACGAGGAGAGGCAGGAGCCGACCTACGGCTATTCCCGCCGGGGCGTATTCCTGCACCGGAACGTGTCGGTGATCACCTACACCGGGGAAGACCTCGAGGGGTTCGACTGGGTCGCCGCCGAGATCGATGACGTGACGGGGCTGCCGGTGATGGGCTCCACGGTCTATGTCGGGGGCTATTACGACAGCGCCGTTTACTACGACACCGAATCCGAGGCGGCGAAGGCACTGCTGAGGCTGGCACAAAAGCCGGGCGTCAACGTGTTCTCCGTCGGAGAGAGGAACGGCGCGGACAGCAGTACTATCTACGGAACATATTACAGCTTGACACAGCAGGCATAAAACAACAAAGCAGATCTGCGGGCTGAACGTCATTCGGGCGTGGAACGGTGAATCAAATAATAAAAGCACCTGCAAATTGACTGTATTCCAAGGACAGTCAATTATTGAAAAAAGAAGCACCTGCTGAAGGAGAGCCGGTACTCTTCATCAACAGGTGCTTTGTCTCATACCTTGACAAGCAGGATTTTCATATACAATCCTAAAGTGATATATTTGCGCTTTGCGCAAATGTGAAATAATGGCTGACACCATTGTGGAATATTCGGTCGATGCCCGAATGTGAAATGTAATTTTCCCACGTTCGCTCTGAGCGAACATTTCACATTTGCAAAGCAAATATTTCACAGCGAAGCTATTTCACTTGCCCGAAGGGCAAATTTCGTTGAAAAAACCTCTTTTGTCGTTTGACAAAAGAGGTTTTTCATGGCTGGGGAATAGGGATTCGAACCCCAACAAACAGAGTCAGAGTCTGTCGTGCTGCCGTTACACAATTCCCCAATAATCGGAGCCGCTCCTCAACGGAACATGAATATTATAGCACAGAGGATTCTGTTTGTCAAGTATTTTTTCTTCAAAAATTCAATTTTTCTATAATATGTCCATTCTGCATAAATCATAGCGCATTTTGACAGCTTTCCTTGTTAAGTTGCCAATCTCGTTTATGCATTAAACAGTCAATAGAATGTTAATGCTATTTTCAAATAAAGTTACAGACATTCTCCGTATATTGTGATATCATATCAGAATGTGTATTGATATAGTATTTATAAATCCTTTGGCTTCTTTTTGCTTTAATTCGGAAAGGAAGATGATTCATGTTCAAAACGCTGTTAAAATCGGTGCGTGAGTACAAAAAAGCGTCGATACTCACCCCGTTTTTCGTGTCGCTGGAGGTCGTGGTGGAATGCATCATTCCGTACCTCACCGCAAAGCTGATCGACCTTCTCAATGCCGGTACCGAGCTTCGTGTTATCGCAAAGTACGGTATTCTGCTGTTCGTTATGGCGGTGGTGTCGCTGTCCATGGGCGCACTGTCCGGACTGAACTGCGCCGTGGCTTCCGCCGGCTTTGCAAAGAACCTGCGGCACGATCTGTTCTATAAGGTACAGACCTTCTCCTTCGAGAATATTGATAAGTTCTCCACGTCCAGCCTTGTTACAAGACTTACCACCGACGTGAACAACGTGCAGATGGCGTACATGATGATCATCCGGACCGCCGTCCGCTGTCCTTTTATGCTGATTTTCGCCTTCGTGATGTCCATTAAGCTCGGCGGCAGCCTATCCTGGATCTTTGCCGGTATCATCCCGCTTCTTGCCTTCGCTCTCTTCGGCATCATTTTCAAGGCTATGCCGATCTTCAAGCGCATCTTCAAGAAGTATGACGCTCTGAACGAATCGGTGCAGGAAAACGTCCGGGGCATGCGTGTCGTCAAGACCTTCGTGCGGGAGGACTACGAAAAGCAGAAGTTCGCAAAGGCTTCGGATAACGTTTGCCGTGACTTCACCGGCGCCGAGAAGATCCTCGCCCTCAATGCGCCCTCCATGCAGCTCTGTGTCAATGCCTGCAACATTCTTATTTCCTTCCTCGTGGCAAGACTCGTGGTGCTCTCCAACAGCACCCTTGCGGATGTAGGTACCCTTACCGGTATGATCACCTACTCGATGCAGATCCTCATGAGCCTCATGATGGTTTCCATGATTTTCGTGACCATCACCCTTTCCATCGAATCCGGCAACCGTATCGTTGAGGTCCTGAAGGAGGAGCCCGCTCTGAAGAACGGCGAGAAACCCATTATGACCGTTGAAAACGGCGATATCTCCTTTGAGAACGTCAGTTTCAAATATTCCAGGGACGCCGAGAATTTCGTTCTCAGCGGCATCAATCTCAGTATCAAGTCGGGTCAGACCGTCGGCATCATCGGCGGCACCGGTTCCTCCAAGACGTCTCTTGTCAATCTTATTTCGAGGCTTTACGACGTCACCGAGGGAAGCGTAAAGGTAGCAGGGAAGGACGTCCGGGAATACGACCTTGAGGTGCTCCGTGACAACGTGTCGGTTGTGCTCCAGAAGAACGTGCTGTTCTCCGGCACCATCAAAGAGAACCTTCGCTGGGGCGATCCGAATGCCTCGGATGAAGAGCTCGTGCGTATCTGCAAGCTTGCGCAGGCGGATGAGTTCATACAGACCTTCCCGGAAAAGTACGATACATACATCGAGCAGGGCGGCTCCAACGTATCCGGCGGTCAGAAGCAGAGGCTTTGTATTGCCAGAGCCCTTCTGAAAAAGCCGAAGATCCTTATCCTCGACGACTCCACCAGCGCCGTCGATACCAAGACCGACGCTCTGATCCGCCGTGCCTTCCGTGAAGAGATTCCCGGAACCACCAAGATCATCATCGCTCAGCGTATTTCCTCCGTGCAGGACGCCGATCTGATCATCGTGATGGAAAACGGAAGGATCAACGGCATCGGCAGCCACAAGGAGCTTCTTGCAAGCAACGAGATCTACAGAGAAGTATACACTTCCCAGAATAAGGCAGGTGATGAAGATGAGCAATAAGGTCAGAGCAAAAAGCACACGGGACGTGAGCAAAAGGGCAAAAAAAGGCACCTTTGCACGGCTTATCAAACTCCTCTTCTCCTATCATAAGAAGGAGCTCATTTTCATCATAGCCTGCATCATCGTTACGAGCCTTACCGGCGTTATGCCGTCCATCTACATCAAGACCATTACTACGTGGATCGAAAATGCACAAGCGAAGCTCGCCGCGCTTCCGCAGGGCTCCGGCAAGGCGGAATGGCTCGCCGTTTATTCCGAGTATTTCCCCTCGCTGATAAAGGCCGTGCTGATCATGATCGTTGTGTACGCCGTCGGTCTTCTGTCTACCTTCCTGTATAACCGGATCCTCGCCGTCGTCACGCAGGGCTTCCTCAACGACCTTCGTAAGAAGATGTTCAACGGGATGCAGAACCTGCCGATCAAGTATTTCGATACCCATACCCACGGCGACGTCATGTCCTACTATACCAACGACATCGACACCATCCGTCAGCTCATTTCCGGCTCTCTGCCGCATATCTTCCAGTCGGGACTGATGGTCACGGTGCTTCTGTTCATCATGCTTTCCTTCAGTCTGTGGCTGACCCTCGTCGTCCTTGTGGGCTGTGTGGGAATGTTCTTCGTTACCAAGTTTGTCGGCGGTAACTCCGCAAAGTACTTCATGCGCCAGCAGAAGTCAACGGGTAAGGTCGAGGGCTGTGTCGAGGAAATGATGAACGGTCAGAAGGTCATCAAGGTCTTCTGCCACGAGGAAGCGGCAGGCGCCGACTTTGATAAGATCAACGACGAGCTTTGCACCGACGCCACGACCGCCCATAAGTTTGCCAATACCCTCATGCCGATCATGGGTAATATCGGCAATATTCTGTATGTGCTCCTCGCCTTTATCGGTGGTGCTCTTTATACGATGAAGGTACCGAACGTATCTCTTGCCACGCTCTTCACGGGCGATACGACCCTCACCCTTGCCGTCGTTGCCACCTTCCTCGGTATGGCAAAGCAGTTTACCTCGAACGTGGCGCAGGTTTCCCAGCAGACCAACTCCATCGTCATGGCACTTGCCGGTGCGTCGAGAATCTTTGAGCTCATCGACGAAGAGCCCGAGGTGGACGACGGCTACGTTACCCTTGTTAATGCCAAAGAAGACGCTGACGGCAATATCACCGAATGCACCGAAAGAACCGGCGTATGGGCTTGGAAGCATCCTCACAGCGCCGACGGCAGCGTGACCTACACGAAGCTCTGCGGCGACGTGCGCATGGAGGACGTGGACTTTGCCTACGTGCCGGAGAAGACGGTGCTTCACAACATCACCCTTTTTGCCGAGCCCGGTCAGAAGGTAGCCTTCGTGGGTGCGACGGGTGCCGGAAAGACCACCATCACGAACCTCATCAACCGCTTCTATGATATCGCCGACGGTAAGATCCGCTACGACGGTATCAACATCAATAAGATCAAGAAGGCGGATCTCCGCCGCTCTCTCGGTGTGGTACTGCAGGACGTAAACCTCTTCACCGGTACCGTCATGGATAACATCCGCTACGGCAGACTCGACGCTACCGACGAGGAATGCATCGCCGCCGCCAAGCTCGCCAATGCCCACGACTTCATCACAAGACTTCCCGAGGGCTACAACACCATGCTCAGCGGAGACGGCTCCAATCTGTCCCAGGGACAAAGACAGCTTCTTTCCATCGCCAGAGCCGCCGTTGCCGATCCTCCGGTCATGATCCTGGACGAGGCGACCTCCTCCATTGATACCCGAACCGAAGCCATCGTTCAAAAGGGCATGGACGGTCTGATGAAGGGCAGAACGGTCTTCGTCATCGCCCACAGACTCTCCACCGTCCGCAACTCCGACGTGATCATGGTGCTTGACCACGGCGTCATCATCGAACGCGGCAGCCACGAAAAGCTGATTGCCGAGAAGGGCAAGTATTATCAGCTCTACACCGGCGCCTTCGAGCTTGAATGATTCTGCTTTTGTTCGTTCTTTTCCGTTCTTTCGTGCCGATATCGCTTTCAGCACGGAAGGCAAATTTCATAAGACATAAGAAAACGGGCGTATCCGGGATTTCCGGATACGTCCGATTCGTTTTGCTTTTCTGTTTACTTCTTCGTCGCCGTGCCGTACTTGATCGCATCCATTTCACGGATGGCGCTTCTCTTGATCTTGCCGTTGAAGGTCTTGGGAAGGTCGTCCACGTATTCGACGATTCTCGGGTACTTGTAGGGCGCCGTGTTCTTCTTTACGTAGTTCTGAAGTTCTTTTGTCAGCTCTTCGGTACCCTCGTAGCCATCGTTGAGGACGATGGCGGCTTTTACGACAAAGCCTCTCATGGGATCCGGTACGCCGGTAACGGCGACCTCACGGACAGCATCGTGCTCGAGAAGAACGCTTTCGATTTCAAACGGTCCGATACGGTAACCGGAGGACTTGATCACGTCATCGTTTCTTCCCACATAGCGGAAGATGCCCTGCTCGTCACGGTAGGCGGTGTCACCGGTGTGATAGTAGCCGCCGTACATGGCGTTAGCGGTGTCCTCTTTGCTGAAATTATAGGTGTCGATAAGACCGCAGCTCTTTCTGGTGGTGCTGAGGACACGGATGCTGATCTCGCCGGTGGTACCTCTCTGACACTGGTTGTTGTCGCTGTCGAGAATGTACACGTCGAAGCCGGGAACGGCAAAGCCGAGAGCACCGGGAACGGGATCCGTCCACGGGTAAAGCTCGGCGATGACGAGAGGTGTTTCGGTCTGGCCGAAGCCCTCGTAGATCATATGTCCCGTTGCCTTTTTCCAGTTGTTGAAGATTTCGGGATTCAGCGCTTCCCCGGCACTGCAGCAGTGGGTGAGGGAGGAGAGGTCATAGGAAGCAACGTCCTCTTCCAGAAGCATTCTGTACATCGTGGGAGGAACACAGAAGGTGGTCACCTTGTATTTCTCCATGATTGAGAGAACGTTCTTGGCGTTGAATCTCTCAAAGTCATAGACCATAATGGCGCTTTCACCGAACCACTGACCGTAGCACTTGCCCCAAAGAGCCTTTGCCCATCCGGTGTCGGCAACGGTGAAATGCAGACCCCCGTCCACAACTCTGTGCCAGAACACACCGGTCATGATGTGCCCCAGCGGATATTTGAAGTTATGCGAGATGATCTTCGGATAGCCGGTCGTACCGGAGGAGAAAGCCATCAGCATGGTGTCGTCCACCTTGGTGGCGTTCTTACCGGTAGGTCTCTGCCACTTGTCGCTTGCCATGGCAAAGCCCTCTTCAAAGTCGAGCCAGCCTTCGATCTTTTTGTGACCGAGAACGAGCTTCAGCTCGATAGTCTCATACTGATCCTTGCAGCCATCGAATTCCTCGGTACAGTTGCCGTGTCCGGTGATGATGGCTGCCTTCAGCTTTCCGGCGTTGCAGCGGTAGAGATAGTCCTTGGTTTTCAGCATATCGGTCGCCTGCACCGCAATGGCGCCGATCTTGTGAAGTCCCATCAGGCAGAACCAGAAGTAGTAACTTCTTCTCATAACGAGAAGGACTCTGTCACCCTTCTTGATTCCCAGGTATTTCAGATAATTGGCAGCCTTGTTGGAGTTCAGCATCATGTCGCGGAAGGTGAACTTCTTTTCCTCGCCCTCGTCATTTACATAAACCATGGCGAGCTTTTCGGGCTGCGTATTTCCGAGTACATCCAGAACATCGTAGGCAAAGTTGAAATTATCGTTGTAGGTGAGGTTGTAGTTTCTCTGAACATCCTTCAGCGAGATAAAATCATCTCTCGATGCGCCTACGAATTTTTCATAAATAGCCATTTCTTTCTTATTCCTTTCGCAAGAGGTATATTGTCAAAAAGTATTTCTCATTACTTTATGACGACGGCAAGAAACTGAACCTCTTTATCTCCCATGGCGACCTCTGCATGAGGAACGCTTGAATCGAAGTACACACTGTCACCCTTGGAAAGCTCATAAGAAATATCGCCGATATAAAGCATCATCTTTCCGGAAAGGACGTAGTTGAATTCCTGACCTTCATGACCGTGCATCACGGGGGGCTTGTTATCGGGGACAATGGTAACGAGGAAAGGCTCAGCCTTCTTGTTACGGAAGGTATATGCAAGATGCTTGTAGTCGTATTCGTCTTCGCTCTTGATGGAATAGCCCTTTCCCTTTTTGACCATGCAGCAAAGGTTCAGAGTCGGAGCGCTGCCGCTGATCAGGTCAAGGACGTCGACGCCGAGGATCTCCGCTGCGTTGTAAATGAAACTGAAGGAGAAATCCATTTCGCCGTTTTCATAGGCCTCGTAGGTATCTTCATCTACGTTCAGCTTTGCGCACATTTCTTCGGCAGTGATGTCCATGTCCTCACGGAGAGAGCGAAGTCTTATACCGATGTCTTTTATCTGTTCGTTCATGGTGTATCCTCCGGATATGAAAATAGATTATGCGATCATGCCTCGTAGTTGTAGCCGAGCTCAACGGCCTTCATATTGAGGTCGAAGAGATCCTGCTTCTTGGCGGAAACGACCTTCTTCATAGCGCCTTCCACGGCATCGTAGGGGAGAACGCCGCTGTTCTTGAGAAGTGCGCCCATGATGATCATGTTGGCAAGGCCTGTGAGCTTGTTGTCCGATGCGAGCTTGGTTGCGGGGATGTAGATGACCTTAACGTCTTTTCTTTCAACCTTCTTGTCGATGAGGGAGCTGTCCACGTAAATGGCGCCGCCTGCCTTGGTGTCGTTTTCGTACTTCTCGAGGGAGGGGGTGTTCATGGCGATGAGGATGTCGGGCTTATCCACGATGGGAGAGCCGATGTTGCCGTCGCTGAGGATGATGCTGCAGTTTGCCGTACCGCCTCTCATTTCGGGACCGTAGGAAGGAAGCCACGTTACCTCCTTGTCAAGATTAAGACCGCCGTTTGCAAGGAACTTACCCGCAAAGAGGATTCCCTGACCGCCGAAGCCGGCTATAAGGATCTGATTAGTCATTTTTCTCTTCCTCCTTTGCGTACTTGTCCTTATATACTCCGAGAGGATAATAAGGGATCATATTTTCTTCCAGCCATTCGAGAGCCTTGTCGGGAGCCTTGCCCCAGTTGGTCGGGCAGGTGGAAAGAACTTCGATGAGAGAGAAGCCCTTGCCTTCGATCTGGTTCAGGAACGCCTTCTTGATGGCAGCCTTGGCGTGCTTGATGTTCTTGACGTTGTTTACGGCAACTCTTTCGAGGTAAGTCGCACCGTCCACGTTGGAGAGCATCTCGCAGACCTTGATCGGGTAGCCGACCTTGGTCACGTCACGACCGTAGGGAGAGGTCTGTGTTACCATGCCGGGGAGGGAGGTAGGAGCCATCTGACCGCCGGTCATACCGTAAATGGCGTTGTTGACGAAGATCACGGTGATGTTTTCGCCTCTGCCTGCGGAGTGTACCGTTTCGGCGGTACCGATGGCAGCGAGGTCGCCGTCGCCCTGATAGGTGAAGACGATGTTATTGGGATCGGATCTCTTTACGCCGGTGGCAACCGCCGGAGCACGTCCGTGAGCCGCCTGAACCATATCGCAGTTGAAATAATTATAAGAGAATACCGAGCAGCCTACCGATGCGACACCGATGGTTCTGCCGCCGATGCCGAGCTCGTCGATGACTTCGGCAACGAGTCTGTGAATGATACCGTGGGTGCATCCGGGGCAATAATGGAAGGGTGCATCGGTAAGAGCCTTGGGCTTTTCAAATACTACCATGAGATTAACCTCCAATCTTGTTCGCTTCGTCGATCTTCGCAAGGATGTTCTCGACGGTGGGGATCATGCCGCCGGTTCTCGAGCAAAGGAGAACGGGCTTCCTGCAGCGGATGGAGAGCTCAACGTCTTCGATCATCTGACCCATATTGAGCTCCACCGAAACGAATGCCTTGACCTTGTCGGCAGCGGCAAGGAGAGCCTTCTTCGGGAACGGCCAGAGAGTGATGGGACGGATCATGCCGACCTTGATACCCTTGGCGCGGGCTTCGTCAATGGCGTTCTGCGAAACTCTTGCGGCTACGCCGAAGGCTACGATGCAGATCTCGGCGTCTTCCATCCTGTATTCCTCGTACATGACCTCGTTTTCTTCCACGAGGGCGTACTTCTTGTATCTTTCAATGTTGAATACTTCCAGCTCGTCCGGCTTTAAGAAGAGGGAGTTTACGATGTTGGGCTTTCTTTCGCCCTTGGTGCCGGTAAGAGCCCAGGGCTTGTCGTACTTCTTGACTTCGCCCATATCGAGGCTGACAGGCTCCATCATCTGACCCATGGTGCCGTCTGCGAGGAGCATGGTGGTCATTCTGTACTTGTCGGCAAGATCGAAGCCCTTGAAGGTGAGGCTGACCATTTCACCCACCGATGCGGGAGCAAGGACGATCATATGATAGTCGCCGTGACCGCCGCCGCGGGTCGCCTGGAAGTAGTCGGACTGAGAGGGCTGGATACCGCCGAGTCCGGGACCGCCTCTCTGCACGTTGACAACGAGGGCGGGAAGATCGCAGCCTGCAAGATAGGAGAGACCTTCGCTCTTGAGGGAGATTCCGGGGGAGGAGGAGGAGGTCATGACACGCTTACCGGTGGAGGAAACGCCGATGACCATGTTGATCGCAGCGATCTCACTTTCCGCCTGCAGGAACACGCCGCCCTCCACCTTGGGAAGTCTCTTGGACATATACGCTGCAACCTCTGTCTGAGGGGTGATGGGGTATCCGAAGTAGTGGTGACAGCCCGCCATAATGGCAGCTTCCGCCATGGCTTCATTACCCTTCATAAGTACCTTTTCGCTCATTTTATGAACATTCCTTTCTTTATCGTTTTGAGTCCGTCGTTATCTTTCGACGGTAATGATGCAGTCGGGGCACATGGTGGCACAGAAAGCGCAGCCGACGCATTTTTCCGGATCGGTGATGCCTGCGGGATGGTAGCCCTTGGCGTTGAGAGTGTCCTTCAGAGCCACGAGCTTCTTCGGGCAGGCTGTAACGCAAAGACCGCAGCCCTTGCACATTTCTTCGTTGAACGTGAGTTTTGCCATTGCTGTATCGTCCTTTCTTAATTGGATTTGAATGTCTGTCTTACGTAGAGCTTCAGAGGAAGGATGTTTTCGATTCTGTCACAAACAGACTCGCACAGATCGTGCCGCACACCGTGGAACCGGATGGGAAGCCCCGTAAGAAGAGAAACCTCTTCTGCATACGGAAGTCCCGCAAGAACGCATTCCGCATTTGTTTCGTCGCCGAGATTCGAGTTGTTGACGATGCCGGTGAAACGCATACCGGCGGCGTCCTCGATTTCTTTCATCACCTCGACGGCGTCCTTCGGGGTGTGGGTAAGATACCGGTGTCTGTTGATGACGAACAGCATTTCGTAGTTGTTTTCCTCGAGGATATACGGCGTATACCGTCCCAGTGCCAGCGCTCCCCGGTCGTCGCCGCCTACGTCGATCACGGCGTTGATCGTCCTGTCGTGTACGATGGCGTAAGCCTCCGGGGGAAGAGCGGGGGTGTCCACGTTGGTATTCGCATAAGGGGAGGAGATCATGCGGATGCTGTTCTCTTCAAGGACGGCTGCTGCGTCCTTGGTGCGGAAATAGGGATTTACGATATCCAGGTCGGCTATTGTAACGTGATCCTTGCCGAGCTTTCTCATGGCAAGAGCGTAGTTTACGGCAATGTTGGTCTTTCCGCTGCCATAGTGTCCTGCGAATACCGTTATCCTTTTCAGATCTTTCAAAGCTTTAAGGTCCATCCGAACGTATCTTCCTTCTTGCCCCACTGGATACCGGTGAGAATATCATAGAGCATCTGGGTCACCTCGCCGATCTCGTTGTTGTTGACAACGTATTCCTTGCCGTCGTATGCGAGCTTGCCGATGGGAGAAACGACAGCGGCAGTACCGCAGCCCCAAGCCTCTTCGAGAGTACCCTCCTCCATAGCCTTGGTCAACTCGTCAACCGAGAGGAGTCTTTCGGAAACCTTGTAGCCCTTGCTCTTGAGGAGCTCGATGCAGGACTTTCTGGTGATACCGGGAAGGATGGAACCGGTGAGGGCGGGGGTTACGATCTCGCCGGCGATCTTGAACATAACGTTCATGGCGCCGACTTCTTCGATGTACTTTCTTTCAACGCCGTCAAGCCAGAGAACCTGGGTATAGCCCTTTTCCTCTGCCTTTGCGCCGGCTCTGTTGGCAGCCGCATAGTTACCGCCGCACTTAGCGTAGCCGGTACCGCCTCTGACGGCTCTTACGTCGTCCTTTTCGATCATAATCTTAACGGGGTTGATGCCTTCCTTGTAGTAGCTGCCGCTGGGGGAAGCGATGATCATGAAGGTAGCGTTGTTGATGCTGTGTACGCCGAGGTGCTCGTCGTTGCCGAAGAGGAAGGGACGGATGTAGAGGGATTCGCCTGCGCCGTAGGGTACCCAGTCCTTTTCAAACTTTACAAACTCGGTGATAGCCTGGAGCATATCCTCCTCGGGAATCTGCGGAAGCTGAAGTCTTTCGGCGGAGTTGTTCATTCTTCTGACGTTCTCGATGGGTCTGAAGAGCTGGATGGAACCGTCGGCGCACCGGTAAGCCTTGAGGCCCTCGAAAATCTCTGCGCCGTAGTGGAATACGGTCGCTGCGGGATGGAGCTCGATCCTTCCGAAGGGAACGATCCGTGCGTCGTGCCAACCGATGTTCTTGGAGTAATCCATAATGAACATATGGTCGGAGAAGTATGTGCCGAAGCCGAGGTTCTCGGTTACCTTAGTCTTGGGGGCTGTTGTCTTGGTGATTTTGATTTCCATGGTGATTTTCCTTTCTATGATTTGTTTTGTTTTTATATTCTTAGCCTTTCAGCTTTGAGTAACGATGCCTTCTATTTTCTTGATGCCGAGCGCTTCCACCGCTTCCTCACGCATCTTGTACTTGAGGATCTTGCCGGCGGCGTTGGTGGGGAAGGAGTCGACGAAGCGGATGTACTTCGGGCACTTGTGCCTTGCCATGTGATCGAGAATGTACTGCTTCATCTCATCCACCGTGATCTTTTCACCCTCTTTCAGGATGATGCAAGCCATGATCTCTTCGCCGTACTGCTCGTCCGGGATACCGATGACCTGCACGTCGCTGACGGCGGGATGAGTGTATATGAACTCTTCGATCTCTTTCGGATAGATGTTCTCGCCGCCCCGGATGATCATGTCCTTGAGCCGTCCGGTGATGCGGTAGTTGCCTTCGGGAGTACGGAGGGCAATATCACCGGTATGGAGCCAGCCGTCGCTGTCGATGGCTTTGGCGGTCGCCTCCGGCATTTTGTAATAGCCCTTCATGACGTTGTAGCCTCTTGCCACGAATTCACCGGGCGTATTGTCGGGAAGGTCTGCTCCCGTTTCGGGGTCTATGATCTTGCACTCGATTTCGGGAAGCGCACGTCCGACGGTGGAAACACGCACCGAAATCGGGTCGTCGGTGGAGCTCATGGTACAGCCGGGGGACGCTTCGGTCTGCCCGTAAACGATGGTGATGTCGGTCATGTTCATCTTGTTCACGACCTCGTTCATCACCGGCTCGGGGCAGGGCGAACCCGCCATGATACCCGTCCGCAGATGCGAGAAGTCGGTCTTTTCAAAGTCGGGATGCTCGAGAAGCGCAATGAACATGGTGGGCACTCCGTGGAATGCGGTGATCCTCTCCTTGTCGATGCAGGCAAGAGCGCTCTTCGGTGAGAAGTAGGGGAGCGGCAGGAGCGTTCCGCCGTGGGTCATGGTCGCCGTCATGGCGAGCACCATGCCGAAGCAGTGGAACATGGGCACCTGGATCATCATTCTGTCCGCCGTGGAAAGATCCATGCGGTCGCCGATGCACTTTCCGTTGTTCACCACGTTGTAGTGCGTGAGCATAACTCCTTTTGGGAAGCCGGTGGTACCGGAGGTGTACTGCATATTGCAGACGCTGTTCACATCGACGGCGCTCGCCATGATGCGGACCTCTTCGGGGCTGACCGTTTTTCCCATCTCCAGCGCCTTTTCCCACGTCAGCCATCCGTCCCGCTTATAGCCGACGGTGATGACGTAGCGAAGGAAGGGAAGTCTTTCGGAGCGGAGCGGGGAGGCGGACGGCTTTCCGTCGTTTTCGGGACAAAGCTCGTGGATGATGTCCGCATAGCTCGTGTCCTTGGCTCCCTCGGTCATGATGAGGATCCTTGTATCGGACTGACGGAGCAGATATTCGATTTCATGGATCTTATACGCCGTGTTGACCGTTACGAGAACGGCGCCCAGCTTTACCGTCGCCCAAAAGGCGATGTACCACTGCGGCACGTTTGATGCCCAGACCGCCACATGGGAACCGGCTCTCACACCGAGAGCAATAAGAGATCTTGCAAACTCGTCAACGTCCTCACGGAACTCTTTATAGGTTCTCGTATAGTCCAGCGTCGTGTATTTGAAGGCGTACTGGTCGGGGAAGTTCTCCACCATCTTGTCGAGGACCTCGGAGAAGGTCTTCTCGATGAGGGTATCCTTTTTCCAGATGAATCTTCCGTCGCCCTTCTTGTTGCGGTAAAGCACGGGCTTCGCCTTCGAGAGGGTATCGTATCTCGTCATGAAGTTGGAGAAGTGAGGGAACACGATCTCCGGACTTCCCAGCTCCGGCACCCATGCCGGATCCCATTCCATCGAGATATAGCCGCTGTAATTCACGCTGCGCAGAGCGCGGATGAGATTGTCGACTGGAAGCGAACCCTCGCCGATGAGGCAATAACTGCCGCTGTCCTCGGAATCCTTCAGGTGGATGTGCAGAATGTTGGCGCCGAGGTTCGTTACGGTCGTTTCCGGGCTCTCGTGCATGACACGGTAGGTGTAGTGAAAGTCCCACAGAGCACCGAGGCTGTCGCTGGAAAAGGAGCAGAACAGACGGTGGAGCTCTTCGGTGTCGGCGTATTTACCGACCGTCTCGATGAGGAGCACCTTCCCGTTTTCCTCCGCTTCGGGAAGGACACGGGAAATGAACGCCTTGCCGTCCTCGGTGGATTTCAGCCGGATGAACGGTACGTGGAGTCTTTTGGCGGCGGCGAGTACCTTTTCGAATTCGGCATAGGTATTATCGGAATCGTCCGAAATATCGCCCATCAGGTCGATGCAGGGGATCTTCAGCTTTTCCTCACAGATCCGGCGGTATAAGACGTTCTGTCTTGATTCGGGAACCGCCGAAATGTCGTGCAGCTCGAAGCCGTCGAACCGGTAATCCTTTGCAAAGCCTATGTAATCCTCTACGGAATACTTTTCCCACTTGTTGGTGGAAAAGGAGATGTTCATGCGTTGCCCTCCTCATAGCAGATCTTGTTCAGAGCATTGAGGTAAGCCTTGATGCAGGCTCCGATGATGTCGGTGGACGAGCCGCTTCCGGAGTAAAGGATGCCGTCGGATCGGAGCTTCACAAGGCAGTGACCCATGGCGTCATAACCGCCGGTGATCGCCTGAATGCGGAAGTCGTCCAGCTCGTATTTGTGTCCGACCACGTTTTCAATGGCAAGGAAGGCGGCGTCGATGGGACCGTCTCCGATGCTGAGTCCCCGGACGGGCTTTCCCTTGTAAAGCATTTCGATATTCGCCGTCGGCGTGATGATGTCGCCGCTGTTGATGACGTAATTCACCAGCTTATAGGTGGCGGGTACCTCCATGGCGGTGGTGGCGATGATGGTATCCAACTCCTTGGTGCTGACCGACTTCTTCTCGCTCATGATGCGGAACTCGGCGTATACGTTCTGGAGATCGTCGCCGGAGAGGGCGTAGCCCATCTGCGATACCTTTCTTGCGAATGCCTCAAGGCTCGTATCCGAGTCGAGAAGCTCTTCTTCGCCGAGTGCCGAGCCGGTGCTTGCCGTGTAGGGGGTCGCCGCATCGGCTTTTGCGGAATAATAGCTGCCGATCTTGCCGCACGCCTTTTCCGCCTTCGTGATGTCGAGAGCCGATTCCACGCCGATCTTGTCGGCATGATGCCGGAGCAGCTTTGCCGTCGAGAGGAGGGTCGCCGAATAGCCTTCAAAGGCAGAGACCTTGATCTCCTCGGCGCCGCTGCGGATGGCTGCCGCCGCATACGCCGCCGCCATATCGTTCTCGCCGCTGCACTGTACCGACAGAAGAGCGCCGTCGAAAGCGCCGCTGTTCTTCATTTCGCTGATGTATTCACCGAATTCCTCCGGAAGCATATCCCCGGCGTTGTCGCCGAGACAAACGACGGTGGCACCGTTTTCGGTACTGCACTTGACGGCGCTGATAAGGAAGTCCTTTTCCGCTCTCGTGCTGTCAAGAAGAACGACCTCCACGTCCTTACAGAGGGAAGATGCCTTGGCGCAGAGCTTTGCAATAAGATCAAGGACCTTGGCACCCTTCATCCGGCAAAGATACTCCATCTGTACCGTGGAAACGGGGATGCGGATCGAAAGACGGGGCTTCTTTGCTCCCTTGACGGCGTTGTAGGCTTCCTCCACCGAGCTCTCGGTAAGTCCGGCGGGACAAGAGAGGACGCTGTTTTCGATGATGGAAGAAATGTTGTGCAGAAAGAGCACGTCCACCTTTCCGTCGAGGATCGGCGCCGCCTCGATAACGTCCAGGTTCAGCGTGTCGAGAAGCTTTGCCGTTTTGATCTTGGAAATATAACTCGGCGCCTCGGGCAGAAGCTCTTTGGCAGCTCCGAGTGTCATATCGCAAATGCGTATCTTTCGCATAATGGACTCCTTTCAAATAAAAAGCGGCTTCGCTCTGTATAAGCAAAACCGCCGACTCTGCAGATTTTTTCGGGTTCAGTCTTCCGAGTGAACGTAAATCGGTTTTGCTTTGTTTTTGGTATAGGTAATAATGACTGCGAGGCTTATTATAATGACGGGAATCACGACGCCCACGACGATTAGACCGAGAATAATGCCCACGACGAGAATCGAAATGACCGCATAAAACAAAACAGACGCTGCTGCTGCAACGTCCGAGAAGTCTGCAATATTACCGTTATTACGGGCGCAATTTTCAGAAGGTGCAAAACACTTTGCATCTCTCTGCGAAGCTGTATTGAACTGACTGCCGAGCTTCATCATGATATCGCCTCCCGTAAAAGTTTTTATTATTATACAATATTCCGACGCTTTTGTCAATACTTTTTTTGAAATTATAAGCGATTTCTGCACAAATTTCGACTGAATTTCGACTGAAAAACGCAAAATACAACGCCGCCGCAGAGTTTTTCTGCAGCGGCGTCGGCTCAATGGCTGATTTTCAGCCGGGATAAGGCTTTATGACCGGAAGGATACCTTTACTTGCAGTCCCCGGTAAGGTTATATGCCTTTGCGGAAGCCTTGTTCTCAAAGAGGGCAAAGCCGGCAACGTCTGCCCATGCGTCGCCCTTCTTGGCGCTGACATCGGAGCCCTTTGCATTCTGACCGAAGGGCCATACGTAGATCTGAGCGCCGGTCGCCATGCTGCTGTCCGTTACCGGTACGGCGATCAGGACCTCTTCCCATTCGCCCTTGTCATTCACCGAGTAGGTGGAGTTGGCGTTGAGACCTGCCGAGACCTTTTCACCGTTTGCATCCTGGATGCTGTATACGGTGATGCCGACGGGAGTCGGATAGTTGGAACGGATCAGGACCTTTGCATAAAGCGTGCTTCCGAGATCGAAGCGGGGAAGGCCGGCACAGTCGAAGATGACGGCATTGGTCTCGGGCGTGATATCGAAGTGAGAATGAACGATGCCGGTCGCTTCGTCAGTCACGCTGTCGGTCACGGTCATGGAAGCCCTTGCGGAGCTGTAGAATTTGCCCTTGGCGGAATCCTTTGCCGTCTTTACAAGCAGGGGAGCGGATACCGATTCGGCTGCTGCAGCGGCAGCGCCCTTGTCGATGATCGCACCGGTGACGGAGCTCTTGTCGCTTCTTACCGACTCGGTAAAGTCAAATGCCTGTGCCGAGGCCTTGTTCGGGAAGACGGCATAGCCGGCAACGTCTGCCCATGCATCGCTCTTTGCGGCATAGGTGTTGGTTCCGGTCGCACCGCTGCCCCAGAAGTTGATGTACATCTGAGAAGCGGCCTTGCAGTCGTCAATGTTGTTGTATACGGGGATGATGATCTCTTCCCATTCGCCGTTTGCCTTGAGCTTTACGGAGGAGTCGGCGACGATATTTCCGGGCATGCTTTCGTCAAAGTCGTCCTTCAGAGAAAGAAGCGTGATGTTGGGCTTTGCGGCGTAGTTTGTGCGGAGAAGGAGTTTTACATATACCGTCTTTTCCACGGGGATCTCGGGCTTTATGCCGTAGCAGTCGTACAGAATGTAGTTGGAGGCGTCGGCTACTTCGACATGCGAGTAAACAATGCCGGTCTTTTCATCGACCATCTCGTCGGTGATGTTCATCGACGCTCTGCCGGAGCTGTAGAACTTGCCGCCCTTTTCGAGCTTTGCGGTCTTGAGGATGATGGGATCAAAGATCTCGTCGGTTTCGCCTGCGGGGATGGCGTTTGCCTCTTCGAGCGCTTCGAGTTCACTGAGATCGACGATCTTCTTCATATCGTCGGGATTGACTATGTAGGTGCCGGGGATCGTCTTTGCTTCGAAGTCGTAGCTCCAGTAGGGGAATTCATTCACGAAGTATACCTGCGCAGTGGCGTCCCCGAGCTTGGTATTGACGGAAGCCTTGGAGGAAACGTCGCAGCTTACGGGCTTGCCTGCCGCCACACCGTAGCTGAACAGAGGATTGCCGATGCCCTGAATGTAGGTGTTGCCCTCCATCCGGGGAAGACATGCTTCAAAGCCGCTGGAGATAAAGAGCAGATCGTAAACGCTTCGGTCGAAGATGTTGTTGCGGATCACGAAATCGGTGAAGGCGTTGGCACTGGTGCTTGCGGTACGAATGTGACGCTGCGAGTAGCCGTTGGGTCTGGAGGAACCGAAGCCGAAGCCTGCACGGCGGAGGAGGTTGTCCTCGTAGACGATGTTCTTACCGGTCTGACGCATACCCTCGCTGGCATCGCCGAAGAAGTATTCGATGCTGTATACACAGTCGGTGATGACGTTCTTCGAGTAGCGGATGTTGTTCATGGTCTTTGCAGGAGAAGCTGCGCCTGCCTGATGCGTAACACCGGCGTCGTAGCACTGATAAATGTAGCAGTTGTCGATGACGTAGTTGTCACAGCCGCCGTAGATCTCCACGCCGTTGCCGAAACGGGTCACAACGCCGTTCTTGTTGGCGTCGGCATAGTACCCCTGAACCGTACCGCCGATCCAGCCGATCTCACAGTTGGTAACAACGAGATTCGATACCGTTCCGGCACTGATGCCGTGCGAACCGGTGTACATAAGGCAGAGGTTGTCGATGGTAACGTTGTTGTTGGTGCCGACGCTGATGATATGGCCGTGTTCATTGAACTCGATGCTGTCAAATACTTCGCCGGGGTTGCCGTTGTCGCAGCGGAGATAGAGGGGACCCTTTGCAGTGGCAGCGTCGATAACGTTGCCGTTCATCTTGGAGTTTGCTTCATGGAAGAACTCAAAGTTGTTGTCGAGCTCGGTTTCCCACTCAAAGGGAGTATCAACGGTACCTCTCACGATGAAGGCTTCGTTTTTGCAGGTAGGATATTCCTTAACGGCGTAGCCTTCGCCTTCATTGAATACGATGGTGCCCACGTCGGTAAGGTCGGTGCGGTAGTATTCCCAGATCTTCTTGCCGCTTGCGGCGTCGGACAGAACGAGGATCCACTTTTCGGGATCGGCGCCGTTCTCGGGAGAGCCGTATACCTTCGGCTTGTCACCGGTGCCGTAAGCGGAGTAGGTGACGCCCGCCTTAGCCGTGAATTTTTCACGGAAGAGATCGCCTCGCTTCAGGAGAACGGCATCGCCGGAGGCAGCGAGGGAATTTGCTTTCTTTACGGTCTTTACGGGAGAAGTCTCGGAAAGTCCGTCGTTTGCGTCATCGCCGGCGGCGGAAACGTAAACCTTCTTTCCCTTGACGGCGGAAAGCTCCGATGCGGTACTGCGGATCTCGGCGATCCGTGCAGCCTCCAGAGCGTCAAGCTCTGCGACCTTGGCGTTGCCGGTGGCAGTGTCGAAGAGAACGGTGATGTCTACCTTTTCGGCAAGAGCCTTTGCGGGATCCTTTGAAGCATATACCCAGCTGCCGTTCCATTCTACGTGAGGCACGGAGGCTTCGGCAATGTCGGCGTATGCCCAGTGGGTGAAGTCAACGTCGAGGAAGAGAACGTTGATGCCGTCGGCGAGCTTGTCGGCGGTCATGCTTCTGCCTCTTGCCCGGTTGACGACCGTTACCACCTCGGCTCTGGAGATGGTGGCGTCCGGCTTGAAGGAGCCGTCGGGATAACCCTTGATGAGCTTTGCGGAAGCAGCCGCCATGATGGAAGCGTACTTCGGATGCGAAGCGTCCACATCGGTAAAGGTCACCGTTTCGGTTCCTGCCTTGGCAAGACCGGTGAGATAGGTGAGCTCAGCGAATTCGGCTCTTGTGATGGGAGTATCGGGATTGAAATTGCCCGCCGGATAGGAAGCGAGAAGTCCCTTTTCACGGCAGAAGCCGATGTACTTTGCATACCACGCATCGGCGGCAACGTCGGTGAAATCGCAGGCGCCGGCGATGTTTTCCTCGGCTTCGAGGAGACGGGCGATGACGGTGCACGCCTCGGCTCTCGACATGGTGGCGTCGGGCTGGAAGCGTCCGTCGTTGTAACCCTTCATGTAGGAGTCGTGGGTTTCAAAGTTGGGTCTTTCCTGGAAGAACATAACACGGCTGATGTACATGACGTCATCCGTCGAAAGGGTATCGAGAGGCGTGTTATGGTAGGGACGGACGTGCAGCTGCCGCATGATGTGGTCGCCGCTTTCGGGATTGAGGATCTCGGAAAGTCCGGAGAAATCAAAGAGTGCGATCGCCCACGTGCCGGAAACGAGGTTTTCGGTGGAGGTCGCTTCAATGGACTTTGTGATGACGTTGCCGTTGGTCATGATGGCAAGGCTCATGGGCGTGTCAACGGGATCCGGCGAGTCGTACTTGTACTCTACCGCAAACCAGTTGTAGAAGCCGAGATCCACGCCGGCGCCCTTGTAGCTCCAACCGTCGATGGTCACTCTCTTGCCCTGATCTGTTCTGGAGGGGTCGGGAACGACACGGACGACGTTCCTGCCGTCTACGTCCATATGCTCGACATATGCGGTGACAACGTGGTTCACGACGCCGTTTTCATACTCGGTAAAGTCCAGAGAAATGAAATCGTCGACAGCGCCGGCAAGCTTGTTCCACTGTGCGTCAAAGGTCACATTGCCGTTCAGGACAAGCTCGTCGCCGGGCTGATACAGCTTCGAGTCAAGGCTGTACTTCCAGCCGAGGAATTCGCCGTTTGCATATTCAAAGGGATTCTCGGGGAGCTTTACCTTGGAGCCGTCCGTAAACTCTACCTCGGGATCGGTTCCCTTGGCGTCGGGATTGCCCTTCTTGAATAAAGCGGTGGACTTCATATCCTTTACGGGGTTTTCTTCATAGAAGGTATAGGAAGAAACGTACAGCACGTCGTTTGCCGTCAGCTCCTGAGGGCTCGTTGCGCCGAAGGGACGGAAATGCACCTGATTGAAGTACGGGGTTTCCGTTTCAAGTGCCGGCACAGCCGCAAGGGAGAAATACATGGTATCCCACGTGCCGGTTTTGATCTTCGAGTAGGCTTCGATCTCGGTCGATGCCACGACCTTGGTGGAGCCGGGAAGAAGCTTGAATACGGGCTTTCCGGAGAAGGTGGGGTTATCGCTGTCGTAATAGTATTCGATACCCACGTATTTGTATCTCGGGAATTCGACCTTGTCGCTGAACTTGGCAAGGCTGTAGCAGTCGAGGGTCAGAACGCTTCCGCTTGCCGTATCCGGCGTGGGGGTGAATCTGACCGCCTTTTTGCCTTCAAATTCCACGTTCTTTTCAAACTTGGCGCTGGGCACGTTGTTTACGATGCCGCCGGTGATCTCGGAGAAATCAAAACGGATATATCCGTCTCCGAGCTCGGGACCCTCCGCCGAAACGCACAAAGTGAGCGCCGAAACGGTCATGGCTGCGCAAAGCAGACATAACAGAGCTTTTTTCAGTTTCATAGTGTTTACCGCCTTTCTATGGTATGATAACATTATAGCACGCCGAAAGCTGTATTTCAATTCAAATTTTGATATTTTTTCTATTTGCTTTTCTGCACAATTCCGCCTTTTCCGAGTTGTGGACAATGAATAAAATTATCACCGAATGTTTGATTTTTGACACGGATTCCACATAAAACAAAATCTTTTGAACGGGAAATTATGGAATAATTGTGAATAACGGCGCTTTTTCCGTCCTTCTTTGAAAAAAAGCACATTTTTCAAGGCAGGACGGCAAATACCTGCAAAAAAAAGAGGACAGCCGAAGCCGCCCTCTTTGAAGCATTGTAGTGTCGCCTTGTCAGTTCGAAGCAAAGTAGTACACGTTGTCCTTTCCGCCGAGCTTTGCAAGGGTATAGGAAAGGTTTTCATCGTGGGTATAGCTCGTCTGTCCGATGAAAGCGAAGGTGCGTCCCGGTACCTGCACGAAGGTGTTGCCTTCAAGATATGCCGTACAGCCCTCATAGCTTGCACCGAGCTGCATGATGGGCGCCGTATTTCCGGAAATGTTGTAACACCGGTCGATGATATTGTTGCGGACGGTGAAATTGATCGCCGTGTTGTTGTGCGTCCAGCCCTTGATGCCGGAGGGAGCCTGGTCGGGACGCTGCACGCCCCAGCCGTAGCCGGAACGGCGGATGATGTTGTTTTCAAAGAGAACGTCCTTCATCAGTCTTTCATAGGTACCGCTTGTGGGGGAGGACATGAAGTACTCGATGTTATAGGTGCAGTCGGTGAGCACGTTGTTTGTGTAACGCACGTTCTCCATGTAGTAGTTGCCGGAGGAAGAGGAGGAGATCTGATGGGTGATGCCCGCATCGTAGATCTGGTACACTCGGCAGTTGTCGATGGTGTAGTTGACAAGACCGCCGTAAATCTCCACACCGTTGCCGAATCTTGTCACGACACCGTTGGTATAATGCTGGATAGAGCCGCCGCCCCAGCCGATCTCACAGTTGGTGACGGTGAGGTTTGTGACGGAACCGGCGCCGATACCGTGCGAGCCGAAGTACTTGATGCAGATATTGTCGATGGTCACGTTGCTCTGTCCGCCGATGCAGTTGCCCCGCTGGTTGAATTCGATATCGGCAAAGAGCTGACCGGGATTTCCTTCGTCACAGCGGAAGTAAACGTAACCGGAGCCCGTCGCCGAGCCGTCCGAAATCTTGTGGAAGAACTCGTGGTTGCTGTTGAGCTGAACCTTATAATCAAATTCAGTGGCGGCACCCGAGCCTCTTACATAGTACTTGCCGCCCGTATAATCGGGGATCTCCTTAAGACCTACGACCTCGCCGTCGTTGCAGACGATGCAGCCGACGTCGTTCGTCACCGCAGAGTTATACTTCCAGATCTTTGCGCCGGTCGAACTGTTGGTGTAGTCGAGCGTCCAGTTGGATGCGCCGGTATAATTCTTTTCCGAACGGTAGAACTTCGGCTTTTCGCCTTCACCGTAAGCCGAGTAGGTAACGCCGGAGACGGTGGAAAACGATCCGCGGAATATGTCGCCTCTTCGGAAGAGGACAACGTCGCCCTTCCTTGCTCCGAGACCCGATACGCCGGAAAGCGAGGAGATCAGTCTTGCACTGCTTTCCGAAAGACCGTCGTTGGAGGTTCTTCCGTATGCGGAGTCAGAGGTCACGTAGAAGGTCCTGCCATCCTTCAGAGGAGCGCAGGCCGAACCGGTACTGCGGATCTCTTCAATCCGCTGCTCCTCCTGTCCGTCAAGAAGCGCCACGTAAGCGTCTCCCGCCGTGATGTCGAAGTTGGATTCACCGTAGAAGGGGAATACCCAGATTTCTTCGCCGGATGCATCGGTATATGAGAGTCTTTCGGAGCAGAGCTTCACGATGTCAGAGTAGAACCAGGTGTCCTTGGTCACATCCGGGAAAGGAATGACGTCGGTGCTGAGGACGGCGCTGTCGTCGTCGAGAAGGAGACGGTTGATAAAGTACGCCGCCTGCGCTCTTGTCAGGAGGGAATTGTCGGCGCTGAAGGCAAGCTCGGTCGGCACGACGTTCCTACCGCCGAGGACGATCAGTGTGCGGACGATCCATTCGGTGAATTCGTGCCGTGTAATGCTGTCGCCCGGACGGAAGGCGGTGCCGCCGGGGATGATATGGTAGTATTCGAGTACGTCTACAGCCTTCTTGCAGGAAGCCGAAGAAGGCACGTCAGTCTGCGTGCAGGGAGTGACAGAGGAGAAGGAGAGGGAGAGCTTGTTTCCCATGACATTGACGAAGAGCTCCGCCGCCTCCGATCTCTTGAGAGGCGAACCGGGATGGAAATTCCCGTCCTCCAAGCCCTCGAACAGGGAGATTTGTACCTTCGGCGTTCTGTAAGGCGTTTCCTTATAGAGGGTGATCTTGTCAAGGTAAATGACATCGCCGTCCCCGAATTCGGTCACGTTCTTTTTGTCGCCGGATAACTGCCAGTGGATCTGCTTGATGATATGCGGCGATACGCCTGCGGCTTTCTTTGCATCGGCGCCCGTAAGGTTAAAGCACATAACGCTCCACTTATTGGATTCAAGGGGAGTCGCAGAGTTAACGTAGTATTCGCCGGTGAGAGCACCGCCGCTGGGAAGAAGTCGGATCCTCGGTGTTGCCGAGATGGGATCTGTCGACTCGTAGTAATAGGTCACGGTCGCATATTTGTATTTATCGATGTCGAACGGGATCTTGGTAAGCTCCCAGCTGTCGAGGTTCAGAGGATAGTTCTTGGTGTTGTCGATGGCGACCTTCAGGGTGTTTCTGCCCTTGAATTTGAAATTCTTCGTGACGGTGGCGTAGTCCTTATTGCCGAGAAGAGCGTTGTAATTGCTGCCGAAATCAACCGTCAGCCGTTCGGGATCGAGGGAATCCGGAGCGGTATACGTCCAGTCGGCTATGAAATAAGTCCGTGCCGTGGTGAGAGAAGGATTGAGATTCCGTTCGTTGATCGTCACTCTGTCGCCGGGCTGATAGAGCTGCAGATCGGCGCCGTTCACCCAGCCCCGGAAGGTGTAATTCTCACGTGTGTAGGGACACTGCGGAAGGGTCACGGAGGAGCCGGGGGTCACGTATACCGGATCGAGCTCGGTGCCTTCCACGTCGGCTCTGCCCTTGGAGAAATAGACGGGATACCGTCGGCTGATACCGCTGGAGCCTGCACTGGACTGGGAAACGAACCGGATCTTGGCAACGTACATCACGTCGGCGGCTTTCAGCTGCTGAACGGGGATCTCACCGTATACGTAATAATGGAACTGGGAGAGGATGCCGCCCGAATTGATGCTGCCGTACAGAGCGTCCGCCACATTGAAGGTGAGCCACTGCCAGCCGGTCGTCATCGTTTCGATGGATTCGCAGGGGCAGTTCCGGACAAGATCCTTTTTGTACTGCTGCATGAAGTTCAGCTTCGCTTTTCCGAGCTGGGTCGTGCCCGTGTATTTTACGTAAAGCTGGATGTATTTCAGACTCGTAAGATCAATGCCCAGAGCACCGTAAGAATACTGGTCGAGAGCGATGACCTTTGACTGATTATAGGTGGGGTCGGGAGTCACCTTCAGGGCACTGATGCCGTCAATCGTCACTTTTTCCGCCGTTGCATAGGGGTAATGATCCACGATGCCGTTGTTGGCGGCACAGCTGGCGCTGCCGATCTTTACGTTTCCGGTATAATCTGCCGTGACGTCATAGCTCGTCACCGCAAGGGCGGGAAGGGTGAATACCGTGCAGGAAAGAAGCACGATAAAGGCGGTAAGTACGGACAGGACTTTTTTCAAGAGCAACACATCCTCTGCTTATTTTTTCCGTTTGTCTTTTATAAAAACAACCATTCTAATCATACCACGTTCCTGACGATATTGCAAGAGGAATTTTGCAATTTTTCGGCAACACTTGCATATTTTGTCGAAAAGAGCGCAGTCTGACCCAGAGTTTTGCTTAAAGAGAGAAAAAACACTTGACAAGACAGAGAAAGAAAGTTATAATAATATAATATAATTGACAAAAATTTCACCCGAAAGTCGAGGTACAGCCATGAGCAGTGAAATTTTCGATATTCCCGCCAATTTCGGTGAAAAGGTTTTCGGCGACGAGGTCATGAAGGCAAAACTGCCGAAGGAGATCTACAAGTCGCTGAAAAAAACCATCGAGGACGGCAAGGATCTTGATATCAACGTGGCAAACGTGGTCGCCAACGCCATGAAGGACTGGGCGATCGAAATGGGAGCCACCCACTATACCCATTGGTTCCAGCCCATGACCGGCATCACCGCCGAGAAGCACGACAGCTTTCTTTCTCCGCAGAAGGACGGCACCGTCATTATGGAGTTTTCCGGCAAGGAGCTGATCAAGGGCGAGCCGGACGCTTCCTCTTTCCCGTCGGGCGGTCTCCGAGCCACCTTCGAGGCGAGAGGCTATACCGCATGGGACCCCACGTCCTATGCTTTCATCAAGGACGACTCGCTCTGCATCCCCACCGTTTTCTGTTCCTACGGCGGCGAGGTGCTGGACAAGAAGACCCCTCTTCTCCGTTCCATGGAGCTTGTCAGCAACGAGGCGGTAAAGCTCCTTCGGCTCTTCGGCGCAAGAGACGTGAAGAGAGTCAACGCCACCGTCGGACCCGAGCAGGAATACTTCCTTGTGGACGAAGAATTGTTCAATAAGCGCAAAGACCTCATCTTCACAGGCCGCACCCTCTTCGGTGCCATGGCGCCGAAAGGGCAGGAGCTGGGCGACCATTACTTCGGCACCATCAAGCCCAGAGTCATGGCGTACATGGAGGATCTGAATAAAGAACTGTGGAAGCTCGGCATCTTCGCCAAGACCGAGCACAACGAGGCGGCTCCCGCACAGCATGAGCTCGCTCCCGTCTTTACCACCGCCAATATCGCCACCGACCACAACCAGCTCACCATGGAGATCATGAAGCGCGTGGCGAGAAAGCATAAGCTGGTCTGCCTTCTCCACGAAAAGCCCTTTGCGGGCGTGAACGGAAGCGGTAAGCACAACAACTGGGCGCTTTCCACGGGCAGCGGCGAAAACCTTTTCGATCCCGGCAGGAACCCTGCGGAAAACAAACGGTTCCTCACCTTCCTCTGCGCCTTCATCAAAGCGGTGGACGAGCATCAGGATCTTCTCCGGATCACCGCCGCCAGCGCCGGAAACGACCGCCGTCTCGGCGGCAACGAAGCGCCTCCCGCCATCATTTCGCTCTTTGTCGGCAATGACTATCTGTCTATCCTCGAAGCCATCGAGCACGACGGAGAAGCCGCCGAGATGCGCAAGGAGACCATGGCGACCGGCGTACACGTCCTTCCGGACTTCCAGAAGGATACCTCCGACCGGAACAGGACTTCTCCTCTTGCCTTCACCGGCAACAAGTTCGAGTTCCGCATGGTCGGCTCCTCCTTCTCGGTAGCTGACCCGAATACCGTTCTCAATACCATTGTGGCGGACGTTCTTTCCCAGTTCACTGCACGTCTTGAAAAGGCGAAGGACTTCGATGCCGAGCTCCACGCTCTCATGAAGGAAGTCATCCGTGACCATAAGCGCATCATCTTCAACGGCAACAACTACACCGACGAATGGGTAGCCGAAGCCGAAAAGAGAGGTCTTCTCAACCTGCGCACCACGCCCGAGGCTGTCTGCCGCTTCAAGGATAAAAAGAATATCGAGCTCTTCACAAGGCACCGCATCTTCACCGAGGGCGAGATCCTTTCGAGGACCGAGATCCTTCTTGAGAATTACTCGAAGGTCATCAATATCGAAGCGCTCACCATGCTGGAAATGGCGAAGAAGGAGATCCTTCCTTCGGTCTTTGCCTATACCGGAGACGTGGCGAAGGGCATCCGCGCCAAAGCCGATATCGGTATAAGCGACAATGCCGCCAAGAAGAACGTACAGGCGCTCTGCGAGCTGTCCGATTCCTTTGAAAAGGGTATCGAGGAGCTGGAAAGCCTCGTTCTTGCCGCATCGGAAATCAAGGACGCTCAGAAGAACGCCGACTTCCTCTGCGAGAAGGTAGTGCCTTCCATGAACGCCCTCCGTGCAATCGGTGATAAGATGGAGACCATGGTCGGCGAGAAGTACTGGAGCATTCCCACCTACGACGAGCTTCTGTACGGCGTCAACTGACCCGTGTATCTAAGAGCCGCACTTTTTATCAATTCAATCCGATTCAGTCCAATATGCCGAAAGGCAATATAAATAAAGGAGATATCATCATGAAAAAAATCGGTCTTCAGATCTACACCATCCGTGATTATTTCAAGTTCCCGGAAATGGCAAAGGCTTCCTTCAAGAGAATGGCTGAGATCGGCTATACCCAGGGTCAGACAGCCGGTGACTACGGTCTTACGCCCGAACAGTACGCCGGCGCCGCTCACGACGCAGGCATCGAGATCGTCGGCACCCATTACAGCTGGGACAAGATCATAAACGAAACCGACGAGACCATGAAGGTCCACGAGATCCTCGGCACCACCAACGTAGGTATCGGCGGTATGCCCGGCTTTGCAAGAGAGAACAAGGAAAACCTCCTGCAGTTCATCGATCAGGCAAACGAAGCAGCTGCCAAGCTCTATTCCCGCGGCTTCAAGTTCACCTATCATAACCACAGCTTCGAGTTCAAGAAGTTCGACGGCAAGACCATGTTCGATTACCTCGTAGAGGGTCTTGATCCCAAGACCTGCTCCTTCGTTCTCGATACATACTGGGTACAGCACGGCGGCGCTGACGTAAGAGCCACCATCGAAAGACTTGCCGGCCGTATCGACATCCTTCACCTCAAGGATATGGGCGCCTGCGGCGGCGAAAAGGGCAACGTTCCTTACATCACCTCCATCGGCAACGGCAACATCAACTTCAAGGACATCATTCCGCTCGCTGAAAAGACCGGCGTAAAGAGCTTCGTCGTTGAGCAGGATACCAACTGGAGAGACAACGATCCCTTCAAGGCTATCACGGACAGCTACGAATACATCAAGGCTAACTTCCTTGACTGATGTCGGGGCTTTTTCAAAAAAGCATAAAGCATGAATAATCGGCAGCAGCGGGGATTTGGGCGACCGGATTCTCGCTGTTGTGGGTTACGGCTTTTCCCGGATGGAATATCATCCGAACACAAAATTCAAACAGAAAAGGATTACGACCATGATCAATCTCAAAGGACGCAATTTTCTGAAGCTCCTCGACTTTACGAGCGAGGAGATCCTCGGTCTTATCGACCTTGCCGAAGACCTGAAGGCAAAGAAGAAGGCGGGGATCCCCCACAGACTCTGCGAAGGAAAGAACGTTGCACTGATTTTTGAAAAAACAAGCACCAGAACCCGCTGTGCCTTCGAGGTCGCCGCCCGTGACCTCGGCATGGGAAGCACCTATCTCGATCCCTCCGGCTCGCAGATCGGCAAGAAGGAAAGCATCGCCGATACCGCAAGAGTCCTCGGCCGCATGTTCGACGGCATCGAGTACCGGGGCTACGGTCAGAGCATCGTGGAGGAGCTGGCAAAGTACGCCGGCGTTCCGGTCTGGAACGGACTTACCGACGAGTTCCATCCCACCCAGATCCTCGCCGACATGCTCACCATAAGAGAGCATTTCGGACGCCTCAAGGGCATCAATTTTGTCTATATGGGCGACGCCCGCTTCAATATGGGCAACTCCCTTATGGTCGGCTGTGCAAAGCTCGGTCTGAACTTCACCGCCTGCGCTCCGAAGGAATTCTTCCCCGCAAAAGAGCTGATCGCCGAGTGTGAGAGCATCGCCGAAAAGACCGGTGCGACCCTCCGTTTTGTCGAGGACCCCATGGAAGCCACAAAGGGCGCCGACGTCCTTTATACCGATATTTGGGTATCCATGGGCGAGCCCGTGGAGGTATGGCAGGAGCGTATCGAAAAGCTCTCGCCCTATCAGATTACCAAGACTCTCATGGACAACGCCGGAGAGAACGCCGTCTTCATGCACTGCCTGCCGGCATACCACGATCTGAAGACGAAGATCGGCAGGGAAATGGGCGAGAAGTTCGGCAGAGATTCCATGGAAGTGACCGATGAGGTCTTTGAATCGAAAGCCTCCGTCGTCTTTGACGAAGCCGAAAACAGGATGCACACCATCAAGGCGGTCATGGCGGCAACGCTTGTCTGAGAGGGCGCGGCTACTTCGAGAAAAAGCGCCGGAAGCCGGGCTTCGGTTCGCTGCAGCCCGTGTCACAGCCGCAGACTTCACCCGGGGTCCCGACAAGGATCACGTCGCTGCCGATCTTTTCGATCTTTTCCCACGGGATGACATAGGTCTCGCTTTTGCCGAAAAGTCCGGTTCTTCTCTGAACCGAGACCGAAGCAATGCGGCTGTCCTCCGTGCAGATTTCAAGATCGGTGATACTTCCGAGAAGGGCGCCTCCCGAGCTACCGATCACCTGCTTGCTTTTAAGCTCCCTGTAGGATATCGTCAACCTTTTGACACTCCTTTCATGCAATCATGCTTTTGAGCCTTCTTGCTCATTTTCAGAAGATATGGATAGGACAGTATATGCCGGAATACAGTGGAAAACGCCCGATTTCCGCATATTTTATCAAAAGGATCATTTCCGACTATTCCGAACATTCCGACTATTCCGAACATTCCGAACATTTCTGAAAGGAAACGACCATGCGAGTAAAAGTCTATGAAACCGAGGAAACGCTGAAAGGCGCTGTCGCCGAGACGGCTGCCGAGTCGATCCGCAAGGCGGCAAACGAAGGTGAGAGCGCCGAGTTCCGTCTTTGCCTCGGCGCCGATAAGATCAACGCCGAAATGCTTCGTGAGCTTGTCACCGAGGACGTGAACTGGAAAAACGTCAAGGTCTATTTCTCGTGGGAGTTTCTCGGTGAGCAGGGAACGAGCGCCATCAGCCGCCGCAAGCGCATCACCTATAATTTTACCGACCGGCTCACTACCTTCCGTCCCGAAAATCTTCGCTTCTCGGATTCGGAGCTCCTGACCGAAAAGAGCGCCGAGGCTCTGAATAAGGATGCAGTAAAACCCTTTGATCTGATCTTTACCGAGCTTCTTCCCAACGGCGGCGTCTGCATGAACGTGCCGCCCTGCAACTTTGATACCCGCTCGCCGTACATCAATACCAGGGATTTTCTCGACTCTCCCTGCGTGACGGTTTCGCCTTATAAGATCCTTACCTCCCGCCGCATTGTGGCGATTGCCTCCGGTGAGCATATGGCAAAAGCGGTGGGACTCATGTTTGAAAGCGACCTTTCCGCTATGTGTCCGAGTTCGATCCTTAGAGAACATCCGGATTTTATCCTCATGTGCGATAAGGCGGCGGCAAGATACATCCCGGCGTGCTATTTTGACTAATGAAATGTGAAAAAGGACCTCCCGCTGCATATACTGTGGCGGGAGGTGTTTTTGTGCCCGGTTCGGAACGAAAAAAGAAGATTAAATCAGAGAAAATGAAACGACCGTTTTGGAAACGGCTTTTTCGCCTCTTCAGTATTCTTATCTGCTTTGCCGCAGCGTCGGTAACGGTTCTGTACGCTCTCTTTGACAGGTCCTTTTCCTACGAGATGGAGCTGTACGCTTCGGACTACGCTTCCAATTACATGGATTCCATCGTGAACGGAGCCGTCCTTGCGTCGCTCGAGGAGGCAGAAGGGGGCGGTATTTTTTCCGGACTTACGCATACCGTCACGGACAGCGAGGGAAGAGTCGCATCGGTAAGTGCCGATATGACGGCGGTCACTCTCCTCAAGGCAAGGATCGACAAAAGCCTTGCGGACTTGCTGATGGCGGACGAGGGATTTACCGTCTATATCCCCGTGGGCAACATCCTCGGCGGACATCTCTTTTACGGAAAAGGCAAGGGAATACCGGTCCGCATTTTCCCGAGCACCGATGTGCGAACGAAGATGAGCGGGGGGCTTTCCGAGGTCGGCATCAACCAGTCGCTGTACCGGATCTCCTTCGACGTTGCCGCAAACGCCCGGATCATTTTTCCGTTTCACTACCGGGATTCGGATGTCAAAAGCGAGGTCGTTCTTTCGGAGACCGTCATCGTCGGGAAGGTGCCGGAGGCTTATACCGAATTCAATCTGAACGGCGATATCTCGGGAACGGATCTGCAGGGGTATGTGGAGGACTACGGAGCAGGAACGTAACGCAAAAAGGCAAAAACGGAAAACTGATATAATAGGTATAAAAGGTAAAAAGAAGGGAATACCGTATTTTTCGGTATTCCCGATTTCTTTATTCTGCCATTTTCCCGAGAAGAGCCTGCGCATTCTCTCCGATGCCGACGATCTTTACGTTCAATATTTCGCCGGAAACCGTCTTTCCTTCGACGATTGGGAGAACGACACGGATATAATTTTCCGTGTAGCCGTCGATGGTGCCGTTTTCCTCCGTTTCAAGGAGCACCGGCATTTCCCGTCCGACGTACTTTTCAAGTACCGATCTGCGCACCGACAGCATCACGCTTTCGAGTCTTGTTACCCGCTCCTTCTTTTCCGACTTCAGGAGCTTTCCCGCCATTTTGGAGGCAGGCGTCCCGCTTCGGTCGGAATAGGGAAAGATATGCGCATAAGCGAAGCCCGCTTTTTCCACAAAGGCGCTTGTCTCGGCGAACAGTTCTTCGGTTTCGCCGGGGAAGCCCACGATGATATCGGTGGTCAGCTCCGCATCCCTGAAGTACTGGCGGATGATCTGCAAAACCGAGAGGAATTTTTGTGTGTTGTATTTACGCTTCATATTCCGCAGCACTTCGTCCGAGCCGCTCTGGAGCGAGAGATGAAAGTGCGGGCAGACCTTCGGTAGGCGGGAAATCCGCTTTACAAAATCTTCTGTAAAGACGGTCGGTTCCATGGAGCCGAGACGGATGCGTTCGATGCCGGGAACGCCGTTCACGTCTTCAAGAAGGGCGGCGAGAGGGGAGAACTCTGCTTTTTCTTTTCCGAAGTCCTTTCCGTAGGCGGCGGTCTCGATGCCGGTAAGGACGACCTCTTTGTAACCTTTTTCGGCAAGGCGTCTTACCTCGCAGAGGATCTCTTCCCGGTTTCTCGAACGGACTTTTCCCCGAACGGCGGGAATGATGCAGTATGTGCAACGGTTCTCACAGCCGTCTACGATTTTTACGAAAGCCCTCGTTCTGTCCGAGCGCTCAACGGACATGGGCTCGTACTTTTCTTCTTTGCTTATATTGTTTGCCAGTATTTCGCATTTACGGGATGCATTTTCTTCGTTCAGCCGGGACATCGCATAGGCACAGATTTTTGATTTTCCGGCATTGCCGAACACGGCGTCGACGCCTTCAATTTTAGACACTGCCGCCGGATTCCCCTGAGAATAACAGCCGCAGACGATCACAAGAGAGCCGGGCTTTTTGACAAGGGCAGTTCTTCTTACAATCTGCCTTGACTTCCGGTCGCTTTCCGCTGTGACGGTGCAGGTGTTGATGACGTACACGTCGCATTCCTCATCGAACGACTTGATTGCAAAACCGTTCTTCCGGAAATCGTCCTCGATGCTTTGCGTTTCGTACTGGTTGACACGGCAGCCGAGAGTATAAAAGGCGGCACTGCGTCCGCCTTTTGTACTGATATTATGACCTTTTACGTCGTTTGCCATATTACTTAACGCTGATCATGCTCTCGTCCCAGAAATCGGGAGCCTTGTAGCCCATCAGGTTCACGAGAGTAGCCGCTACGTTGGAAAGACCGTATGCGCCGTCCTTTTTGACTTCGTAGAGCGAAGCAAATTTGTTGTCGTAGATGATGCAGGGCACGGGATTGAGGGTGTGGCTGGTCTTTGCCTTGTAGGAACCGTCTTTTCCGACCTTCGGCTCCTTGGTCTTCTTGTCCAGCTCGTACATTTCATCCGCATTGCCGTGGTCGGCGGTGATGATGGCAACGCCGCCTACCTTGTCGATCTCGGCAAGGAGCCTTGCAAGACAGAGGTCAAGGGATTCCACCGAAACGATGGTTGCCTGATAGTTGCCGGTATGACCTACCATGTCGCCGTTGGGGAAGTTGCAGCGCATGAAGCGGAACTTGCCTTCCTCGGCAACCTCGATGAGTCTGTCGGTGATCTCGGCGCACTTCATCCACGCTCTCTGCTCGAAGGGGATGACGTCGGAGGGAACCTCCTCGTAAAGCTCGGTCTTTTCGTCGAACTTACCGCTCTTGTTGCCGTTCCAGAAATAGGTCACGTGACCGAACTTCTGCGTTTCGGAAAGTGCGTACTGTGTAACGCCGGTGTTTGCGAGATATTCGCCCATGGTGCCGGTAATCTCGGGCGGAGCCACGAGGTATCTTGACGGGATGTGAAGGTCGCCGTCGTATTCCAGCATGCCGGCATAGATCACGTCGGGATATACTACTCTGTCGAACTTATCGAAATTCTTGTCGTCGAATGCCTTGGAGATCTCGATGGCTCTGTCGCCGCGGAAGTTGAAGAAGACAACGCTGTCGCCGTCTTCGATCCTGCCGACGGGCTTGCCGTTTTCGGCGATGACGAAGGGAGGAAGATCCTGGTCGATGACGGGCGCTTCCGCTCTGTAGGTCTTGACGGCTTCCTCAGCGGAGGCGAACTGTCTGCCCTCACCGAGAACGTGGGTGTGCCAGCCTTTTTCAACCATAGCCCAGTTTGCTTCGTAGCGGTCCATGGTGATGTACATTCTTCCGCCGCCGGAAGCGATCTTTGCATCGAAGGAGGCGTCGTTCAGCTTTGCGAGGAATTCCTCAAAGGGAAGGATATACTCCAGCGCCGAGGTCTCGCCGACGTCACGTCCGTCGATGAGGATGTGGATGCGTACCTTCTTCACGCCGTCCTTCTTGGCTCTTTCGATCATGGCTTTCAGGTGGTCGATGTGGGAGTGTACGTTACCGTCCGAGAAAAGACCGAGGAAGTGCATGGTCTTGCCCTTTGTAACGTCCTTCCATGCAGCCGATTCAAACATCTTGCCGCTTTCGATGGAATTGGTGACGAGCTTCGAGCCCTGCGCAAAGATCTGTCCGGCGCCGAGTGCGTTATGACCGACCTCGGAGTTGCCCATGTCGTCGTCGGAGGGAAGTCCCACCGCCGTGCCGTGCGCCTTGAGCTTGAGGGTAGGATATTTGGACATCAGCATATCGAGAGTAGGGGTGCGGGCGTTCTTTACGGCGTTGGCAGCCGTGTCGGGGGCAAGACCGATACCGTCCATGACGATGCAGAACACGGGTCTTGTGTACGCCGCATTATCGCTTGTATTGAAAGTGAGCTTTTCGAGCTTCATAGTGATCAGATCCTTCCGTGTAATATCGAGGTGTATTCAGTATTCAATCAGTCTTCGTCTTCGGTTTCGGGTTCGTTCCAGTTGTGCCATACGTTGGTGACGTCGTCGTTGTCGTCGAGAGCCTCAAGGAGTCTTGTGATGTTCTTGAGTCCGTCCTCATCAGTCACGTCCACGTAGTTTGCGGGGATCTTTGTCTGATCGGCGGAAAGGAAGGAATAGCCTTTTGCGGAAAGAGCGTCGGTCACGGCAGAGAAATCCGAGGGAGCGGTATATACTTCAAAGGTACCGTCGTTGCCTTGAATATCCTCTGCACCTGCTTCGAGAGCATCGTCCATCAGCTTGTCCTCGTCTATGTCCTCACCGTCGATGACGATAAGACCCTTGTCGGAGAAGAGGTAGGAAACGCAGCCCATCTGACCGAGGTTGCCGCCGAACTTGTCGAAGAAGTGGCGGACGTCACCGGCGGTTCTGTTGCGGTTGTCGGTGGTGCATTCTACGATAACGGCAACGCCGCTGGGACCGTAGCCCTCGTAGAGGATCACCTCGTACTTAGCCGCATTGTCGTCACCGGCAGCCTTCTTGATGATACGGTCGATGTTGTCGTTGGGGACGTTGTTGGCTTTTGCCTTGGCGATAAGATCCTTCAGCTTGGAGTTTGAAACGGGATCGGCGCCGCCTTCTCTGACGGCAATCGCCATTTCCTTACCGATTTTGGTAAACACCTTGGCACGGGCGGAGTCTGTTTTCTCCTTCTTGTGCATAATATTCTTCCACTTAGAATGTCCTGACATAACTATATCTCCTTTAATAAAATATACGAAATTAAATATTCTTCGGCGTTTTCAGACCGATGAGAGTAAGACCGCTCTTCAGTACCGACGCAGCGGCGGAAACGAGGGCAAGTCTTGTATTCTTTACCTTTGCGTCCTCAACCTTCAGAACGGGACAGTTCTGATAGAACCGGTTAAAGGCGGAGCAGACCTCGAGAAGATATCTCGAAACGATCGAGGGCTCAAGATCGTTCCTTGCCAGCTTCAGCTTTTCCGGGTACAGATCCAGCGTCTTGATAAGGGACGCCTCGGTTTCATCGGTGAGCGAAAGGCGTTTTACGTCTACGTCACAGCCCGCCTTGTCGAGGATACCCGCACATCTTGCGTAGGTGTACTGCACGTAAGGACCGGTGTTTCCTTCAAAGCTGAGCGCTTCCTCCCAGTTGAAGTCCACGTCGCGGATACGGTTATTGGAAAGATCGTTGAAGATGACGGCGCCGACGCCCACGGCTTTGGCGACTTCTTCTTTATTTTCGAGACCGGGGTTCTTTTCGTTGATGATGGAAAGCGTCTTTTCAATGGCTCTTGCGAAGATGTCCTCAAGAAGGATCATGTTGCCGGAGCGGGTGGCGATCTTTTCACCGCCGAAGCTGACGGTGCCGAAGGGAACGTGTACAAGATCCTTGCTCCATTCGTAGCCCATCATGCCGAGCACCTTGAAGAACTGAGCGAAATGCAGGCTCTGTCCGGCGCTGGTCACGTAGATACACTTGTCGAAATCGTAGGTCTTCTTCCGGAAAAGAGCCGCCGCAATATCACGGGTGGCATAGATGGTGGAGCCGTCGCCCTTCAGAATGAGGCAGGGCGGCATATCGTATTCCTCAAGAGGTACGATATAAGCTCCGTCGTCGAATTTCAGAAGCTGCTTTTCCTTCAGCTCCTCGACAACGGCGTCGGTCTTGTCAAAATAGAAGCTTTCGCCCCGCCACGACTCGAAGTCCGCACCGATGAGCTCATAGGTCTTCTTGAATTCCTCAATGGAGATTTCAACGAACCACTTCCAGAGATCCAAAGCTTCCTTGTCGCCCTGCTCCATCTTGGCAAAGTTGGCTCTTGCCTCGTCCTCCAGCTCGGGGTGAACTTCGACCTCTTTATGGAACTTCACGTAAATCTCGTTCAGTCCCTTGATGCCCTTCTTCTCGATTTCTTCCTTGCTGCCCCACAGCTTGTAGGCGGTAATGAGCTTTCCGAACTGGGTGCCCCAGTCGCCGAGGTGGTTCACGCCCACGCATTCGTATCCGGCAAACCGGTATATATTCTTGATGGACTGCCCGATGACCGTCGAGCGCAGATGCCCGATGTGGAAGGGCTTTGCAATGTTGGGGGAGGAGTAGTCGATGACGACGGTCTTTCCCTTGCCGTCCTCGCTCTGCCCGTATTTTTCTCCCTTGTTCAGCATTTCGGCAAGGTTTTCGAGAAGGGCGGCGTCGGATACCTTCAGATTGAGGTAACCGGATACGCTCTCCACCTTATCGAAGAGCGACGAGGCTTCGTCCGCAAGAATAGCCTCCTTGAAGGAGTCGGCGATCATCACCGGGCTCTTCCGGAGAATTTTCGAGAGCTTGAAGCAGGGGATCGCAATATCGCCCATTTTCGGATCCGGGGGATATTCCATCATGCCGGCAAGCTCCTCGACGCTCACGGCGTCGCACACCTTGTGGATGACCCGTGCCGCCGCAAACTTGTAAAGATACATAACGACCGTTCCTTTCTTTCCGCAGAAACGAGAGATAAAGGATGCAATCTGCGGAGAAAATCAGAGATAATTTATAGTTTTCAATCCGTCCTGCATAATGCTTTTGAAGCAGAAGCGGAATCGTGAAACGATAAGAAATCGGAATCACTTCAACACAACGTCCGCATTCGTGGGTACGATGGCGGCGTAGGTCTTTCCGGGGTTCATGACAAGGGGCGTGGTGCCGTCTGCAAGATACAGAGAGTAGGTCGAGGTTCTCGATGCCTTCTTCCAGGTGATCCCGATATATTTTCCGCCGGATACGTAATAGCCGCTTCCGGAACCGGTGAAGTTCACGCTGATGCGTCCCTTGTCGTCTCCCGCAATGGCGGAATGAGGCGCACGCATGATGATAATGTTGTCGAATTTCAGCTGTTCTCCCGTCGTGCCGTCAATGTGAGGAGAATCGTGCTTGTCAAGGCTTGAGCCGGTGTTGAGGTACTGTCCCTTGGAATAGAGCCCGGTTTCCTCATCAAAGTCGAGGTAGCTCTGCGCATAGTAGGAGAAGGGAATGTATATGTACTTTGCTTCTTCGCCTTCGAGAGCGAATTTCTCCGAAGCAAACGTGAAGGGACAAACGAAGCCGTCTTTATAGGCGGTGGAAAAGCCGTTGCCCTCGATGGCGGCGGCGAGATTTTCACCGGTGGTGACAAGGGTATGCTCGATCGCCATGGTCTTCATTCTTTCGGCGTCGCGGTAAAAGGCTCTGGTGGAGGCGTAGGTACCGTTGGTGCCGTCCACATGCTCGGTGCCTCGTGCATACATTTCGTTGTAAGCGTAGGTGCTGCCGCCCGCATGGACGTACAGCGCATTGTGGGCATCGGAAACATCAATAAAGTAGTCTCTCGAGGAACGCACCGAACCGATCACCGGGAGATTTGCCCAGTCGGTGGCAAGTCCCATCAGTCTTGTGATGGCGCCCTCGACGGTGATCTCATAGAGAACGTCGAACCTGGAAATGCCGACCTGCGGAAGAGCGGGTTTTATATTGTTCAGCATGACCGCCGCCGGACGCTGACGGGAAAGCTCCTCGGTGGTTTCAAGTCCCGTCAAAGGATCGAGAAATTTCGGTTCCTCCGGAATCACCGGCTCTTCGGGAACGGGTTCTATTTCGGCAAGCCCGGCTGTTTCTTCGGCACCATCGGCGGATACCTCTTCCGCAGCTTCCTGCTCGTTCGCAGAGGTGTCGGTCTCATCGCTGAGATCGCCGACGTCAACGATGATATTGCTCTTATCGCAGGAGGTAAGGGAAGTCAGGAGGGCAGAGAAGGAGAGAGCGGCAATGAGAAGCACCGCGGCAGTTCTTTTGAGTTTCATACATATCTCCTTTGAATCTGTAAGGGAGGAAATACGCAGAAAAGCGGCTTCTTGTCCGCAAACAGCGCCGATTCCTCCATATACATAAATCAACACTTTATTATAACAAATAAGTACCGATATTGCAAGACATGATTGTAAATTTTTTGCTTTTTTGCTTCATTTGAAGGTTTATGAGGTTCGGCGGAGATTTTGAAAACCGAAAAATCGGCTCAGAGCAAAAAAATAAGCGGGACTGAACAACGAATTGAACAGTCCCGGATAAAACGAAAATCAAAGAGCAGCCTTTGCCTTTTCAACGAGGTCAGCGAATGCTTCCTTGTCGGCGATGGCGATCTCGGAGAGCATCTTTCTGTTGAGCTGGATGTCAGCCTTCTTAAGTCCGTTCATGAATCTCGAATAGTTGATATCGTTTACCTTGCATGCAGCGGAAATTCTGGCAATCCAAAGTCTTCTGAAGTCTCTCTTCTTGAGCTTTCTGCCGGCGAAAGCATAGTTACCGCTCTTAAGAACGGCTTGCTTTGCCATCTTGAAATGCTTGGATTTCGCTCCCCAGTAGCCTTTTGCGGCCTTCAGAACTCTGTTACGTCTCTTTCTCGTCATGAGAGCGCCTTTTACTCTTGCCATTTTATGTTACCTCCGTTAATTTGTAATAATAAATAGGTTCGGGCTTATGCGTAGGGCATGAGCTTCTTTACGATGGGTGCAAAGGATTCGCTCATGTATGCATCAAGTCTGAGCTGACGCTTTCTCTTGGATGTCTTTTTGCCGAGCTTGTGACGTCTGTTGATGTGGTTATACTTAACCTTGCCGCCCTTGGTTATGGTGCAACGCTTGGCTGTTGCGCTGTGTGTCTTCTGCTTTCCCATTTTGAATGCTTCCTTTCAAGTAATGTTTTATTGATAACATAAGAAATGTTATACGGATTTATTTTGCCTCGCCGCCGTTTTCGGGCTTTGCTTCGGCGGGAGCGGGCTGTTCCTTCTTCCTTGTGGCTGCCTTTGCGGCGGGCTTCGGAGCAAGGAACATCAGAAGCTGTCTGCCGTCAAGCACCGGCTGCTTCTCGATGATTGCCGATTCCATACAAGCCTCAGCGAACTTTCTCATGACCTCAACGCCGATTTCGGTATGAGCCATTTCACGGCCCTTGAACTTCACCGATACCTTGACCTTGTTTCCCTGAGCGATAAACTTCAGCGTATGATTGAGCTTCGTTTCAAAGTCGTGTGTGTCAATCCGGCAGGAAAGCTGGACCTCCTTGAGCTCAACGGTCTGCTGTTTCTTCTTGGCTTCCTTTTCTTTCTTTTCCTTGTCGAAGCGGAATTTGCCGTAGTCCATGATGCGGCATACGGGAGGAGCGCTGTTGGGAGAGATCTCAACAAGATCGAGTCCTTTTTCGTACGCCATATCCTGCGCTTTTCTTGTGGCGAGAATACCGAGCTGATTGCCTTCAGCGTCAATCACACGAACTTCCTTTGCTCTTATCTGCTCATTGATGAAAAGTTCTTTTGAGTTAGCTGCTATGTGGAACACCCCCAGATAAATTCTGAAATATATCTACACGGCAAATGCCGTATAAAACAAAAAATGCAGGCAAAGAAGCCCGCACAATACGACAGAACGCACAAACCGAGATTCATACGTCCGAACATATTGGACCTTGCGCCGTAAGCGCCGGGTGTGAGCGAATGCTCAACTTCCTTGTCCCGGGTATTGTACCATAACCGGACTTATTTGTCAAGAGCATTTTGCAATTATTTTTTGCTTTTACAAAATGTTAATATTTTTCCCCGCAGGATGCGAGAATTCAAAACGGTCAGCAATACCGTCCGTTATTTCCGATCGTTATTTCCGATCGTTATTTCCGATATAGTACAATGCAAAAGAAAATTCCCTGCCGGTTGTCCGGCAGGGAAGGGAATGCAGCGAAAATTATTCAGCTTCAACGGCTGCGTTGTCGTTGTGGTATGCGAGGGATTCACCGAGGGAACCGTCGGCGATCATCTCGGCGATGACCTCGTTGGCGACCTCGAGGAGTTTGGTCTGCTTCTTGTTGATGGCGATACCGTATTCTTCGGGCTCGTCCTGCTCAACTTCTACGGTGTCGAAGCCGTTAACGGCTGCGATGTTCTTGGCGGTGAGCTCGTCGATAACGACTGCATCATACTTGGAGCCGAGACCGAGACCGCCTTCGTTGGCGTTCTGAAGACGAACGATGGAAGTGCCTGCGAGCGTGCCGTCGTCAACCATGCCGGAGATAAGGAGGTCGCCGGTGGTGCCGATCTGAACGGCTACGTTCTTGCCGGCAAGGTCGTTAACACCCTTGATGTCGCTGCCCTTGGGGAGAATGATGTACTGAACGGTGGTGAAGTAGCAGTCGGTGAAGTTAACCTGCTCGAGTCTCTCTGCGGTCACGGTGAAGCCGGAAGCGCCGAGGTCGCCCTTGCCTGCTTCGATAGCGGCGATGATGGAGTCAAAGTCGGTGTTGACGATCTCGAGCTCCTTGCCCATCTTTTCGGCGATCTTGGTGCAGATGTCGATGTCTACGCCAACGACATGATTGTCGGATACGTACTCAAAGGGAGCAAATTCTGCGTTGGTGTAAACGACGAGCTTGTCGGAACCCTTTTCGCAGGAAGTGAGGGCAGCGGCGCTGAGAGCGAGCACTGCGGAAAGTGCGAATGCAATGATTTTTTTCATTTTTGTTTCCTCCAAAAAACAGAATTATTTATGTAAGACGGATTATAACATATGTGTAGATGAAATGCAATAGTTTTTGAAAAAATCGGAAATCTGCTCATTTTTGTCGTTTGTTTTACGACAATATTGGTTAATTAGCATAATCACTTTGTGAAAAACCCGATTACTTTTTCGACTATTGCGTATAATATGCAAGTCTGCTTGCATAATATACATCGCCTGCTTTGCGGCGTTTTCTTTGAGATAAACGCATGGAATCCTTCTGTTTTGTCGGGTTCTACAAGAAATATAGACAGAATATTCCATTTTTGAACAAAACGTAAAAAAGGCATATTTTGATGATTTGGCACTTGACAGAAGCCGAATAAAATGATAAAATAAAGACGGATTTTGAGGGTCTGCCGTGACTGACGGAACATCGTGGAGCACCACGGAGGAGCGGCGGATCGCAGGGAGCTTTGCCTCCGAATTGCCGACCGTCTGGGCGCACTTGGCATAAGCTGAGTGCGCCCATTTTGCTTTTTCGGCTTCCGCATATTTCCGAACGGACGGAATAAGCCGGAATATCCGGTCAAATCAGATCAATACAGAAAGGAACTTGCATCATGAAAAAAGTCGGTATCGTCATGGGCAGCGACAGCGACCTTCCGATCATCCAGAAGGCGACGGATATGCTGAAATCCCTTGACATTCCTTTTGAAGTCCATGTTTATTCCGCTCACCGTACACCGGTCGAAGCCCGTGATTTTGCGCTGAACGCCAGAAAGAACGGTTTCGGCGTCATCATAGCCGCTGCCGGTATGGCTGCACATCTGGCAGGCGCCATCGCCGCCAACACCACGCTGCCGGTCATCGGTATTCCTTGCTCCTCCGCCGCATTCGGCGGTATGGACGCCCTTCTTTCCACCGTGCAGATGCCGACCGGCATCCCGGTTGCCGCCGTTGCCGTGAACGGCGGCGGAAATGCCGCCCTGCTTGCGGCGCAGATCATTGCCGTAGAAGACGCTGAGCTCTCTGCAAAGCTCGACGCCAAGCGTGCTTCCGACGCTGCCAAGGTCCTTGAGAAGGACGCAGGCATCGCCGAAAGACTTTGATTCCCGTTAAAATTTCATAATTTATAAAAGGAGAACAAAACCATGGCAAACAAGCTTGTTTATTCCGGTAAGACAAAGGACGTATTTGCTCTTGAAAACGGAAACTACCTCCTCAAGTTCAAGGATGACTGCACCGGCAAGGACGGTGTGTGCGATCCCGGTGAAAATGCTGTCGGACTGACAATCGAGGGCGTGGGTGACGTCAACCTGCGTATGTCCGTCTATTTCTTCGAGAAAATCAATGCCGCCGGCATCAGGACCCACTATGTGAGTGCCGATCTCAAGAATACCACTATGGAGGTGCTCAGGGCGAAGGTGTTCGGCCACGGACTTGAAGTGATATGCCGTTATAAGGCTGTCGGCAGTTTCTTCCGCCGTTACGGTGAATACGTTGAGGAGGGAGCGGACCTCCCCGCCTATGTGGAGACTACGTTCAAGAATGACGAAAAGGGAGATCCCCTTGTCACCAAGGATGCTCTCGTGGCTCTCGGAGTGATGACATCCGAGCAGTATGACGCAATCAAGACTCAGACGCAGAAAATCACGAAAATAGTGGCCGACGACCTGAAGGCCAAGGGCCTCGACCTCTATGACATCAAGTTCG
>JAZRXH010000062.1:0-13053 GCA_045600125.1 Eubacteriales bacterium
CTTCACCGAGAATTTCGGCGTGCGCTGGTACGGACTTCTTATCTGCATCGGCATCATCCTCGCCGTGCTGAACACCGTGCGGAACGCCAAAAAAGAGGGCATATCCGAGGACGACGTCATGGACTACGCTTTATGGGGCGTTCCCTTCGCCATCGTCGGCGCAAGACTGTATTACGTCCTCACTACCCTCGATACCGGCAGCTACCGTTCTCTCTATGACGTGATTGCCATCTGGAACGGCGGCATCGCCGTCTACGGCTCGATCATCGGCGGCGCCATTGCCGTCTTTGTCGTCAGCCGTGTCAAGAAGCAGAGCTTTATCTCCATGGCGGACGCCGTAGCGCCCTCCCTTCTCATCGGGCAGTTCATCGGACGGTGGGGCAATTTCTGCAACGGCGAAGCATTCGGTCATCTCGACCGCTTCGAGCTTCTCGGGAAGGTTATCCCGACCCCCGGCTTTGCCGAGAATTATCCCCTTCGCATGACGGTAGTCTCTCCCGCTTCCAGCGGCGCATGGCTCACGGTACATCCCACCTTCTTATACGAGTCGCTGTGGAACTTTTTAGGCTTTATCCTTCTGACCCTCCTTTACCGCAAAAAGAAGTACAAGGGCGAGATCATCCTCGGCTATACCGCATGGTACGGCTTCGGACGGTTCTTCGTGGAGGGACTCCGTGCCGACAGCCTGCTCATTCCCGGCACAAACGTGCGCATTTCCCAGCTTCTCGCCCTCGTGACCTTTGTCGTGTCGGCAGTTCTTCTCATTCTTATTCCCATCCTTCTGAAAAAGAAGAGCAAGGAGGAGGAAGATTACGTGCCGCAGTTCTCTATGGAAGCTCCTGCGGATAACGGGGGCACTTCTGCTCCCGCAGAGGACGAAGAAAAGGAAGCCGAGCCCGAGACGGAAGCCGAGCCCGAAAACAGAAGCGGAACGCCCGATAAAACCGAATAACACAGAAACACATATACGAAAAAACAGGAGGAAACACCATGTCAATCCTTATTGACGGCAAAGCGGTCAGCGCCAAAAAGCGGACTGCGATCAAGGAAAAAACAGCGCTTCTCAAAGAGAAAGGCGTAACGCCCGGCCTTGCGGTGATCATCGTGGGGGACGACCCGGCGTCGAAGATTTACGTCCGGAACAAGAAAAAAGCCTGCGAGGAAGTGGGCTTTTATTCCGAAGAATACGCCCTTTCGGCGGACGTGGAGGAAAGCGAGATCGCTTCTCTCATCGAACGCCTCAACGCCGATCCCAAGATCCACGGCATCCTCGTCCAGTCGCCTCTGCCGAAAAAGTTCAACGAGAAAAAGCTCGTGGAGATGATCTGCGAGGAAAAGGACGTGGACGCCTTCAAGAACGTGAGCGTCGGCAAGATCACGAGAGGGGAGAAGGGCTTCCTTCCCTGCACCCCGGCGGGCATCATGGAGCTTCTTCGGGAATATGATATCGACGTCTGCGGCAAAAACGCCGTGGTCATCGGCAGAAGCAACATCGTGGGAAAGCCCATGGCTCTTCTGCTCCTTGCCGCCAATGCCACCGTTACCGTCTGTCACTCGAGGACAGCCGACCTTGCCTCCTTTACCCGGAACGCCGATATCGTCGTTTCCGCCGTCGGCAAGGCGGATTTCCTTTGCGGCAATATGATCAAGGACGGTGCCGTCGTCATCGACGTGGGCATGAACCGCAACGCCGAAGGCAAGCTCTCGGGTGACGCCGTGTTCGCCGAATGCGAGCCGAAGGCATCCTACATCACCCCCGTGCCCGGCGGCGTCGGACCCATGACCATCACCATGCTCCTCGCAAACACCCTGACAAGTGCGGAGAATACGCTGAAGCAGTAAAAATCGACATATAACAGAAACTCGGGAAAGCAAAGATTAAAAAAGCAAACTATGAAAAACATCATCTTAACGGGAATGCCGGGAAGCGGAAAGAGCACCCTCGGCGTTCTCCTTGCCAAAACGCTCGGTGCGGAATTTGTCGACACCGACCTGATCATCCAGTCAAAGACCGGAAGACTCCTTCATAAAATCGTCGAGGAGGACGGCAAAGAAGCCTTCCTCGATATCGAGCGGGACGCCATCCTCACCCTTGAAAGAGAGGGGAACACCGTCATCGCCACCGGCGGCAGTGCCGTTTTGCGGAAGGAGAGCATGGACCATCTGAAAAAGAACGGCGTGGTCGTGTACCTCTATCTTCCCTACATATCGGTGAGCCGCCGCATCCGCAACATCAGAACCCGGGGCATTGCCTTCGGCAAGGGCGAAACGCTCCTTGACCTTTACAAATACCGCAAGCCCTACTACGAAAACACGGCGGACATCATCATCAACTGCGACCTTGCCACGGCGGAAAAGAACCTGAAGCGGATCCTCAAGGTGCTGTCCGACAAGGGAATCATCGACAAGAAATACTATGTAAAATGAGCATTGGAAAAAGCATCGCACCCCAAAATAAGGAGAAACAGCCATGTATTTTGAAGAAGAACTGAAACGCAGAAGGCTCCCCGAGCTGATGCGTATGAACGACAAAAGCCCGGTCACTCCCGAAAAGCTGGGCAAAAGACGGGAAGAGCTCCTCGAGATTCTGCAGAAAGAAGAATACGGCATGATGCCGCCCCCTCCCGAAAAGCTTTGGGGAGAGATCGAAAGACTTCCGCAGAAGCGCGACTTTGCGGGAAAAGGGCAGAAGTTCGGCATAAGACTGCACTTCCTTCTTTCGGGAAAGGAATTTTCCTTCCCGTTCATCCTTTCCGTACCGAACAGAAAGGATAACGCCGAAAAGAAGCTCCCATTAGTCGTCATGCCGAATTTCCGCCCGGATTTTCCCGACGAGTACATCCCCGCCGAGGAGATCATCGACCGGGGCACGGCGCTTGCGTCCTTCTGCTATAAGGACGTAACGAGCGACGACGGCGACTTCTCGAACGGCTTTGCGGGCATTCTTTTCAAAGAAGGAGAACGAAAAGACGGCGCCGATTGCGGAAAGCTCACAATGTGGGCGTACTGTGCTTCCCGTGTACTCGACTACGTGCTCGAAAACCACGGGGACAAATTCGATTTCTCGCACATCGCCGTCTGCGGACACTCCCGTCTCGGGAAGACCGCTCTTGTGGCAGGCGCCTTCGATACGAGATTTACCCACGCTTATTCCAACTGCTCCGGCTGCTCCGGGGCGGCGATCACCCGCGGAAAGGTGGGCGAGACGGTAGAGGTCATCACGATGCGCTTCCCGTTCTGGTTCTGCCCCCGCTATGCGGCGTACGCCGGAAAAGAGAAGAAGCTGCCCTTTGAACAGCACTTCCTTATGGGTGCGATCGCTCCGAGAAAGGTCTACGTGGCAAGCGCCGAGGAGGACACCTGGGCAGATCCCGCCTCCGAGCACCTCTGCTGCCATGCCGCCTCCGAAATGTGGAGGGCATACGGCAAGACGGGCTTTGTTTCGGAGGACAGAGCCCCCGCTCCCGGCGACGTTTTCCACAAAGGCGATATCGGCTACCACGAAAGGACCGGCGTCCACTATTTCAGCCGGGAGGACTGGAACAAATTCCTCGACTTTTTCCTTGCCTGAGTTTTCCGGCTGGGGGATTTCCCGGTCACTTCTGTGACGGATTTGCACGCTTTTCCGCATTTACTTATTTTGAAAACTGTAAGATAATTCAATTTATGTTTATTTATTATACTTGATTATGCCATTCTTTTATGGTACTATCATAAGAAACAGGGGTTTTCTGCAGATTTATACTTGTACCGATGAATGCCGCAGAGAAACCCGGAAAAACGAAAAACGCAATATCAAAAAATCAAAACAACAAAACAAAATGAAAGGAACCAAAGAAATGAAAAAAAGACTTCTGAGCCTTGCGCTCGCATCCCTCACAGCCGTTTCTTCCTTCGCTTTCTGCGCTTTTGCGGCTGAGCCCATGAGCTACTCGGACGTTCCCGCCGATCACCGCTATTACGACGGCATCAAGGCAGCCTATGAAAGAGGCTACATGAACGGCGTCGGCGGCGGTAAGTTTGAGCCCGACGAACCCCTTTCGAGAGCTATGCTCGTGACCATCCTCTACCGTGCCGAGGGCGAACCCGCCTTCATGAACGACCTCGTCTTCACCGACGTGGAGAGAGACTCCTGGTACGAAAAGGCAGTCGTATGGGCACAGGGCAAGAGCATCGTCCACGGCACGACCAAGACGACCTTCGAGCCGAACGAAAACATCACCCGTGAACAGCTTGCGACCATCCTTTACAGATACTGCGAATACAGGGAATTCGATATCGCTTCCGTAACGGCGGACACCAACACCCTCAGCTACGAGGACATCTTCACCGTAGCCGAATACGCCGCTCCCGGCATGCACTTCTGCCTCGCCTCCGGCGCCATCGAGGGCGACGCCGACGGACGTGTACGTCCCGCCGAAGCCGCAACCAGAGCCGAAGCCGCAAAGGCGCTCGTTACCACCGTTGACCTCTTCAGCTTCGCTTCCATGTCCAACCCCATCGTTGAGACCGATGCCGAGAGCCTCAGGAATACTCTCGGACTCTTCCTCGGCGCTCCCGAAGGAGCACAGAACGTGCGTTATTCGATCATCGGCGGCACCACCGCTCAGGTGAATTATGATTTCGGCGGCGCTGCCTGCACGGCAAGGATCCTTCCCAGTGCCGAGCTCACCGATGTTTCCGGAATGTTCTATGAGTGGAGCGCCAGCCAGGACTTCGCCGCTGACCGTGTGACCGGTTCCGTCAAGGTTTATGACGGCGAAGACAGCGACTGCGTAGCCGTAATTATGTTCGATCCGCTTCCCGGACTTTCCTATTCCTTCACCGCTGCAGGTGCAGACCTCTCGAAGTTCGACTACGAGACGGCTCTCCTTTCCACCTTTGAATTTATCGACCAGAGCGCTGAAGGCGAGAGTGACGGCGGTGCGACCGGTATGGTCGGTATCGCTAACCCCGTCAAGGCTTCCTCCATGGAAGAGATCGGGACGAAGTTCGGCGTACAGATCAAGACTCCCGCCAAAGCAAATGGTGCAGCGTACAGCATCATTTCCGATACCATCGGTCAGCTTTCCTTCACTCTTGACGGCGCCGAGTGCAACACCCGTGTCAAGAAGGCAGCGGCTGCGGAAGACATCAGCGGCGTCTATCTCTCCGAGGTTCAGTACAGCGAGGATTTCAACGAGGCAGGCTTCAAGGGTTCCGTGAACTTCGGCACAGTCAGCGGAAAGCCCTGCGTAGTTATCATCGCACATAACGATGCAGACGGCAACACCTATTCCTTCTCCGCTCTCGGCGCCAATGCGACCAAGATCGACATCGAGGGTCTTGTGGCTGAAATGTTCTTCTGATACCGTTCCCGTTCCGCCTGCGGAACAGGATAAGCCAAACGAATAAAGCGAAGACCGGCGGAAAGCTCCGTCGGTCTTTTTTGCCTTTTATTCTGTCTGCAGCCCGCAAGAGGGGCATTCCGGGTCACTTTTTGAGGTCAGTTGAACTCAAAGACCTTCCGGAGAAGAGGCTGGGCTCCCGTCACCGGGTCCTTTTCCATGATGAGGATGTCCGCCATGTATTCATCCCACTTTTTGACAACGGCACTGCCCGCCTGACACGCCGAGGCGTATTCGATGCTGTCGCATTCGTAGTAGCCGAACAGCTCGTCCCCTGCGTTCCATATGGTGTAATTCCGGATCCCGGCGCTTCTCAGTACCTCCTTCATCTCTTCCCATATCTCATTGTGCCGCCGCACGTACTCGTCAAGACAGCCTTCCTTTATTTTTCCCTTCCATGCGTATTTTTCCATTTTTACGATCGTCCTTTCTTTTTTGTGTGTTTTTTGTCTCAGTCTTTTTGCTATTATACCACCGGAAAGAGGAAACTGCAATACCGAAGAAGGGGCACTTTACATATTTTTTCCCGCTTTTTTCCCGCTTTTGTCTATGAAAAGTCGAAAAAGCGCCCCGGTGCGGAGTTTTGTCGATTTTTGCGTTGGAATTGTGCACTTTATTTCGTTTTTGCTCTTGACATTTCGCCTATAAAGTGGTATGATATACGGGTAAAAGATATCTACCATTAGCTCAGCTGGATAGAGTACCGGATTCCGATTCCGTTGGTCGAGGGTTCGAATCCCCCATGGTAGGTCTTTGCGGGAAGACGGCACGGCGTGCGGTTTTCCCGTTTTTTATTTTTTCATGCTTTATAAAAGACTTCAAAAATAGCAATTATTTACGCTCTTTCCCGTGAAAGTATCCGTTTCTTTCACTCGCCCTTGACAAAAAAAGCGCATTATGCTATATTGTCGGTAACGAAGATGCCGTGAGAATTCTTCTCCGATATCGCTTTTTCCCCTTTCGGATCACCGTGATTTTGAGAGTATAAGGAGATAACAGATCATCATGAGAATTTTTGACGCCGAAAAAACAGCCGCTCTCTGCGGCACCTATGACAGCTTCCGACTTTACCGGGATATCAATCTTGATACTTTCCCCACACCCGATACCGAGATCGGGAAGGCGATCCTCGCCATGGGCGAGAAATGTCTTCAGACCGAGATCCCGCTCCTTCCTCTTTCCTACTACAGACTGTTCTCCGAAACCGGGGACAGAATAACCTTTGAAACTCCCTATTTTGCAAGGCGGGGACTGCTGCTCGGACTTTGCAGCGCCGAAATGGTCGAGAGAAAAGGACGCTTTATGCGAAAGCTCTGCGACGTTCTCTGGGCGATCCTCGAGGAATCCACCTGGGTCATCCATGCGCACAACCGTTCCTTTGCAGATCATGACGCCAATGCGGATATTCCGGATGTAAAGGATGAGATCTCCTACATCGACCTGTTTTCCGCCGGTACCGGAGGCGATGTGGCGCTGGTGCTGTACTTCCTCGGAAACGAACTGGAAAAGGAAGTGCCGAAGCTCATTACTCAAAGGATGCGTTATGAGCTTCGCCGGCGCATCCTCGACCCCTACATTAAATACAATGATTTCTGGTGGAGGGGATACAAAACCAAGAACGTCAACAACTGGTGCCCGTGGATCACGAGCAACGTGCTCCTTGTCAGCGCCGTTCTTTCCGAGAATACCGACGAACGGAGGTACGTTCTTTCCGAAGCCTGCAAAAGTCTTGAGGTCTTTGCCGACACCTACGGCGAGGACGGCGGCTGCTCGGAGGGACCCGGCTATTGGGACGTGGCGGGCGCTTCTCTCTTTGACTGCCTTGAAACAATCTACGATATGACCGACGGCAGAGTTTCCCTCTTTGATAATCCCCTTGTCCGTGCCATGATGGATTACCGCCGTAAGGCGAATATCTGCGGCGATTACTGCTTCAACTGCGCCGATGCCCACCCGAGGTGCGGCTACGGCGCTACGGTACGGAGAATGGGGATCCGCTGCGACCTTGAAAAACTGCACGCTTTCGGTGCGCTGAATAAGAATCTTCCCGTGCCGCAAGAGATTTCCCGGTCCGGTACGGCGCTTCCGTACAGAGGGTTCAAAAACTATTTCCCGGTACCCAAGGCAGAAAGCGAATACCGGGCGGAGACTTTTACCTGCCTTCCCGACCTGCAGAACGTGTTTTTCCGTACCTCGGAGGATCCCGAAAAGGGACTTTACCTCGGCGTGAAGGGCGGAAACAACGCCGAAAGCCACAACCACAACGACGTGGGCAACTTCATTCTGTACGCCGACGGTCAGCCGGTCATCATCGACGCAGGCGTGGGTACCTATACGAAGGATACCTTCTCCTCTAAGCGCTATACTCTCTTCGCCATGGGCTCGGAATATCATAACCTGCCGATTATCTGCGGCGAAATACAGCACGACGGTCCCGAATTCCGTGCCGCCTCCTTCGACGCGGACGAAAAGAACAAGTGCGTGACGGTGGATATCACTCCCGCCTACGACGATAAGAAGGGCGTTCTCAAAAGTTTCGTGCGCTCCTGCGGCATAAAGGACGAAAACAGCGCCGAGGTAAGCGATGCGCTTCTTCTCACGGAAAAAGGCTCGGCGGAATTCCGCTTTTTCACCTGCGTCTGCCCGTCTCTTACGGGCAATACGGCGGATCTCGGAAGCGTCGTGGCGGAGTTCTGCGGCTGTGACAGTCTTTCCTTCGAGCCGATAAAGCTCACCGATCCCCACTTTATTTCCGACTGGCAGACCGATACGCTTTACGTCATCAAGGCGGTTTGCACGGGAGAAAAAATTACACTCCGGTCAAAATTTACTAAAAAATAAGGTGTAAAATCACCATCACGGCATATTATTCGGCAGAAAGCAGTATAATGAACTCGGAAGAAGCGGAATTTCCTGCCGCCATACGAAATAGCCGAGCCGAAAAAAGTCTTCCGCAAAGGTACAGACACGGCCATGCCGAAAAGGAACACCGAGAAAATACGGAAAGGAATATCGAAATGAAAGCAACGATCACAATGGAAAACGGAAAGAAAATGGTGCTGGAGCTCTATCCCGAAAATGCGCCGAAGACCTGCGAGAACTTCAAGTCCCTTGCCGACAAGGGCTTCTACGACGGACTGATCTTCCACAGAGTCATAGCGGGCTTCATGATCCAGGGCGGATGCCCCGACGGCACCGGCATGGGCGGTCCCGGCTATACCATCAAGGGTGAGTTTTCCGCAAACGGCATAAAGAACGACCTGAAGCACACCCGGGGCGTGATCTCGATGGCTCGTGCCATGGATCCCAACTCCGCCGGCTCCCAGTTCTTCATCATGCACAAGGACGCTCCCCATCTCGACGGACAGTATGCCGCCTTCGGCAAGCTCACCGAGGGCTTCGACGTTCTCGATGAGATCGCTTCCGCAGATACCGATTTCAGAGATAAGCCCATGAAGGTGCAGAGAATGAAGTCGGTGACCGTTGAGGACTGACGGGAAGAGTATAGAATAAATACCGTAAAAGCGTACCGAACCATGCGGAGTGTCCGAAAGGACACTCCGCAACGAAATAAATCCCTTTCGGGATTTGTGAAATTGCTTCGCAGTGAAATCCGTCTGCGACGGGTGAAATGCGCTGCGGCGCATGCGGGGGATTTATTTCATCTCACCGAAGCCGCAGGCTTCGATTTCACCCGAGGCAAAAGTCTCGGATTTCACATTTGCCGTAAGGCGAATATTTCACCGTTCGGTATTTTTATATTAATTCCGTGCTTTCCAAGATACAATACAAAACACCTGCCGATAAGGAGCGTGAATCTCTTTCGGCAGGTGTTTTTTTCAGCCGATTACAAACTGCCCTTTAGAACATAACCCACAGCCGGTTCGCTTTTTTTCTTTGCTGTAAGAAAACAGCGAAAGAAGCCTTCCCGGACGGTATTTTTCCTCTTTTCCGGGGCTTTTGCCGTATTTTTCCCTTTTAGAATGCTCTTTGCCGCTTTATCCGAAAAACGCCCCCGGACATATACTGCCGAAGGAAGGCGCTTACTCTTCTTTTCTGAAAAAAGCGTTTTTGCCGGTATGCTTCCTATACCTCCAAAGAGGAAAAGAAGGACGGACGCCTTGGTTTGCACGCCGAAGTATGCGGCGGGACAGCAAAACAGCAGAATGGAAGTATGGCAAAATATCTGAATACCGATCGTTTTTGAAAGAGGGCGAACCACCATTGCATAAAGGAAAAATAGCGTTTGTCGGCGGGGACGACCGTGCCGGCGGCTGTGCCGAGGCTCTGTACCGACACGGCTACGAGCCGGTGCTGTACGGCTTCGGAAAACTCCCCGACACGTCGGGTGCCACAAGGTGTACCGGGCTTTCGGAGTGCCTGTATTCCGCCTCGGCGGTGATTCTCCCGTTCCCTGTATCGAAGGACGGGAAAAGGCTTTACGGCACAGCCGAAGAGCTTCATCTTTCGGAGGTCTTTGAAAAGATTCCCAAAGGGGTTCCCGTATTCGGCGGAAAGGTGAGTGCCGAGGTACAGAGCGCCGCTTCGGCGCAGGGGCTTGCCGTTACCGACCTTGCGGGCTCCGAGACTTTTCTGCTGAACAGCGCCGCCGCTACGGCAGAGGGGGCGGTCTTCCTTGCCATGCAGAACGGGAAAAAGATGCTGGGCGGCTCGAAGGCACTCATCACCGGCTGCGGCAGGATCGCCGAGGCGCTGGCTCTACGCCTTCGGGGACTTCTTTGTGACGTGACGGTCTGTGCGAGAAGAGCCGAGGCACGCACCAAAGCGGCGCTTTCCGGCTTTATGACGTGCGATATGGCGTCACTGCCTTCGGCATTGGGCGGGATGGATTTTGTTTTCAACACCGTACCGGCAAGGATCTTTGACGCCGGAGTTCTGGAAAGCTTCTCACCGAAGGTGCAGTATATCGAGCTTGCCTCGGCTCCTTACGGCATGGACGGAACCGAGGCGGAAAAGCGGGGCATCCATGTCACAGACGGCTCCTTTCTTCCGGCAAGGTACTGCCCGGAAAGCGCCGGGGAGCATATGGCAGAGGAGCTCCTTGCTTACCTTGAAGAGAAAGGGACACGGAAAAACATAAAGCACGAAGATACTGCTTTGGAAGGGAAGGATCGGCTATGATAGGTTTTGCCCTCTGCGGCTCGTTCTGCAACATGGAACGGGCGATGAAAGTTCTTGAAACGCTGTCCCGGAGCGGGGAGGAGATCCTTCCGATCATGTCGGAAACGGTATACAACACCGACACAAGATTCGGAAGGGCGAAAGATTTTATCTATCGCACAGAGGAAATTTGCCAAAGGAAGGTCCTGCACACGATTCCGGAGACCGAACCCATCGGACCGAGGATTCGGCTTGACGCTCTCGTCCTCTGCCCCTGCACGGGGAACACCCTTGCCAAGATGGCGTACGGCATCTGTGACACGCCGGTGACGATGGCGGCAAAGGCGCATCTCCGGAACGGCAAGCCTCTTGTCATCGCTCTTGCTTCCAACGACGCACTGTCGATCAATGCCCCGAGCCTCGGACGGATGCTCCAGCGTAAGCACGTGTATTTCGTTCCCTTCGGGCAGGACGATCCGCAGAAGAAGGCGTGCTCCCTCGTCTGCGATTTTGACAGGGTATCCGAGGCGCTCGCCATGGCAAAAAACGGCGAGCAGATACAGCCGCTCGTTTTCGGAAATCTCCCGTAAGACAGCGCTCCCTTGCCGAGTAATTAACAGAATATTACAAAAAATTCATATGCCGCTCACAAGTCGGGCGCAAAATATGGTACAATGATAGTACGATAACACACTCGAATGAACGTCCGGAGCAGAACGGTACGAAAAAACACGTGCCGATGTGCCTCGAAAGGAGAGAACCCATGAAAAATACGCTTGCCATCATCGGCGCCATCACGGTAGCCATCGCCGCAGCCGTAGCCGCTGCCGTCTTCGTGAAGAAGTACCTCGACAGGAAGGAAGACGACGACTTCGACTACGATCCCGAAAAAGACGAAAACCTTGATATCGACTGGGAAGAAGTCCCCACCGAGGACGAGGACGACGACTTCGATCTGTCCGACCTCGAGGAGCTGAAAAAGCTCGATTCCGACGAAGAATAAAACGGCATCTGCGCTCCGCCGGGGAAAAGTACGACCCCGGCGGAGTATTTTTTGCCTTCGGCGAGGCGGCGGAAGAACCGGTTCACACATTTCGGACATCGGAAAAAGTTAATTTTCCGAAAACTTCAAGAGTTTTTTTGCGGAATCTCTTGACAAACCGAACAGTTTATATTATAATAACCGCATATCGGCAATTTATCAAAGCGGAAGGAGTGTGCTTTAATATGATCAGAACCTATCAGCCTAAGAAGCGTCAGAGAAAAGTTGAGCACGGTTTCAGAAAGCGTATGAAGACTGCCAACGGCAGAAAAGTATTGAAGAGAAGACGTGCGAAGGGCAGAGCAAGACTCACCTATTAAGCGTTTTTTTGTTTCGTTGTCTTGCCGACGGCAATCGGTGACTTAACGGATTTAAGCCGTGGCTCCACGGCTCTTGAGAGAGGAGGGCGAGTTCGGTGTTCGCCCTTCTTCTTTTTTGAAAAGATTTATTCATGCGTTCATGGAATAAATGCGAAAAACCGAAACTGCACGGCGTGAATTTTCCGGAAGGGGGCTTTGTCATGAATCGAAGACTGCATCCGCTTTGCGAAAATCATCTTTTCACCAAAGCCTTTACAAGAGGCGCGACCTGTGCCGAAAAGCACCTCGCCGTGTACGTTTTGAAGAATACGAGAAAAGCACCGGACGGCGTACCCCATAAGACGCAGACCGGCATCGCCGTCAATGCAAAGCTCGGCAAGAGCGCCAAGCGCAACCGGGTCAAGCGCATCGTCCGGGCGGGAATGTACCCGCTGTACGACCGCCTTTCCGACGGACTTTTCGTCGTGATATCTCCCCGGGGCGCCGCCTTTTCAAAGAAAGTCCGCTCCTATATGCTGGAAAAAGAACTGGACGCCTGCTTTACAAAGCTCGGAGCCTATAAGGGTATGGAGCTTCGGAAAAGGGAGGACAGCGGCGCTTTCCGAAGACCCGCAAAGCCCGGAACGAAGCCCGGCACAAAGCCGAACGGAAACGGAAAAAACAACCGTGTTCTCTCGAACGGCTCGAACGGGAAGAATAAAAGCGGCGAAGCGCCGAAGAATACAAACGGCGGCAATTCCCAAAATACTAAAACTGAAAATAAGGTCGGCGGCTGAAAATGAAAAATGTCATGATATTTCTCCTTCGCCTATACCGGAAGTATATATCTCCCATGAAGATACGGCCCACCTGCCGTTTCGTGCCCACCTGCTCCCAGTATGCCATCGAGGCGTATACGAAGTACGGCTTTTTCAAGGGCACGTATCTTGCCGTGCGCCGTCTCCTCCGGTGTCATCCTTTCTGCAAGGGCGGCATCGACCGGGTACCGTAAAGACCCGGCGAACAATCGTCATCCCCGCAAAATGCGGTGGAAATATAAGAAAAAGGAAGGTGTCCTGAAAAAATGATGGACTTTCTCGGCAGCATCATCGCCTATCCGTTCCGATGGATCAATGCGATATGCCCCAACTACGTGATCACCCTCCTTCTGTTTGCGATCCTTATGAAGATCATTCTGTTTCCT
>JAZRXH010000063.1:0-3113 GCA_045600125.1 Eubacteriales bacterium
TATTACGGAGAGTATAAGGCGCTGGACGATCTCTGCCTGACCGTTCCCGAAGGCTCGGTGTACGGCCTTGTAGGACCCAACGGGGCAGGGAAGACCACCTTTATCAAGACCCTCGCCGGTATCATGAAAGCCGACTCCGGAAAGCTCCTCATCGACGGCGCTCCCGTCTTTGAGAACCCCGCTGTCAAGAAGCGTTTTGCCTACGTCAGCGACGACCTCTTCTTTTTCCCCACCTTCTCGGTAAAGCAGACCGCCGAGTATTACGCCGGTATGTATAAGAATTTCAGTACCGAAAAATACGAACGCATGAAGGAAATGTTCCGCATGGACGACTCCCGCCGCTGCCGCCGCCTCTCCAAGGGTATGCAGAAGCAGGTCGCTCTCATCTGCGCCGTCTGCACCTGCCCCGACGTCCTTATCCTCGACGAACCCGTGGACGGTCTCGACCCCGTTATGCGCCGCAACTTCTGGTCGGTCATCCTCGAGGAGGTCTGCGAAAGAAGAATGACCGTCCTCGTGTCCAGCCATAACCTGCGGGAGCTGGAGGACGTCTGCGACCACGTGGGCATCCTCCATAACGGAAAAATCGTCCTCGAAAAGGCGCTCGACGACGTAAAGGGCAGCGTCCATAAGCTGCAGCTCGCCTTTTCGGACGGAATGCCGGTCGAGCTCTCCGAAAGCCTCCCCATCCTCAAACGGGAAACCTTCGGAAGCGTCGAAAGACTCATCGTCCGTGGAAGCGAAGAGGAGCTCTGCCGTGCCGTAGAGCCGTATCGACCCGTCGTCTTTGACATTCTGCCGCTCACACTGGAAGAAATCTTCATCTATGAACTCGGAGGTATGGGATATGAGTTTGAAAACCTCGTTTAACGTAAAATACGGCACCCGCCGTACTCTGTTTCTGAATTTTCTCCGCCGCTTCTTCTGGATGCCCATCGTCCATACCCTGCTTCTCGGACTGGTCGGCTCGCTTTCGCTTTCAGACTTCCGCATCGCCCGCATGAACGAGGGCGTTCACGCCGGGGGTACGAGCCTTTCCCTTATGGAGTATTTCACAAGGTATATAGTCGATGACGGTACCATCGAGATCCCGATCATCCTTACCCTCATGGCGTCCGCCTTCCTCGGCTGCTTCGTCATGGCACATACCTACGGCGTATCCTCCACCGGCTTCACCCACAGTATGCCGGTCAAGCGGAGAGAGGTCTATTTTTCGAATCTTCTCTGCGGCTTCCTCCTCCTCGCCGTTCCGAATGTCCTCTTCACCGTCTATGCTTTTGCGCTCGGCGTCCGGTGGGATGCGGCGCTTGTGATGCTGGCGTTTCTTCTTCTGTATACCGCCGTCATGTTCACAGGCTCTGTGTGCGCCGCTCTCTTCTCCGGCAATATCATCGGCGGCGGGTGCTGCGTCATAGCGGCGTTTGTCACCCCCCTCCTTATCGAGGGCTTCATCCGGGAGCTGATGGATAGATGTCTCCGCGGCTACTGTTCGAGCTATAGCGACCTTTTCGTCACCAACTGGTTCTACATTTCGGTGCGGGATATACTGGACGCCCCCGCCAAAGTGCTTCTGTATCTTGCCTTTATCGCCGTCTTTATCCTTCTCGGTCTCTTCCTTCTGAATAAGCGTGACCTTGAAAACGCCGGAGACCTCATCGTCTTTCCCGTCCTCCGCGCACCCACGCTCTTCTTCGGCGGACTCTTCGTCGGCATCTGTGCCTACTTCATCTTCGGCGACGGCATCGTTGCCTTCCTCCTTATGGGACTTGCGGCACTGCTGCTTCTGAATTTCCCCATCCGGAAAAAGTTCACCCTCAAGGGTGCCGTCGGTGCCGCTATTGCCTTTGTCTGCGTTTCAGCCATTACGGCGGCGATCTTTGCCTTCGACCTTTTCGGCTTTGAACGCTACGTACCGAAGCTCGCCGATATCGAATACGCCGTAGTCGATGACTGTTATACTTACTATCCTTTCTTCGATAATGACTTTGACGGCTGGGTCGTGGATGACCCGGATTATCTTGACAGTAACAGCAGTCGTTTTACTACCGATGTCGAAAGAAGATATTATCGGTCCGATTACAGCGAATACCACGTCACCGATACTACCGATATCGCCAAGATCACCGAGCTCCACCGTGCTCTTACCGGACTCCGTGACGACCGCTGGCAAGGCAATGAGGCGGGAAGGACAATGGTCATCTACTATATGCTGAAAAACGGAAGGCTCGTGAAAAGAGAGTACATCATTTACCGGGATACCGATGCGGAGATCTTCAAGCCCGTTGCCGACATCCGAAAAGTCCGGGCGACCGATACGACGATACTTTGCAGCGACGTCGTTCCCACTTATATCGAAGTCACGGGCATTTACGGGAAAAAGGCGACGATCGCCGAGAAGGAACTGGAAAAGGTCTTTGCGGCACTGCAGACGGATCTTGCCGAGGGCGACTTCCGAAAGCAGGGACTCTTCTTCAGAAACGACCGGGATACCGCTCTTTCCAATCTGTACGTTCAGTTTTATCGGAAAAATGCCGTCTATACCGACGACGGAAGCCCCGTACCCGAAGCGGTCGCAAAGAATCAGAACTCCCGTTCCGCAACGGTTTATATCGACCGGAATATGCCGTACACGAAAGAGGTGCTGCTTGAGCTCGGTTACGGCGACCTCTTTGACGAATCCGCCGAGCTTCCCGACGGAAGCTATGCCGAATTCAGCGTCTACGAAGGGGATCTGTACCCCAAGGAGATCGCCGTCGAATACGACTACGACGTTTATCCGACCGCCGAAACGAGAGAAGTACTGAACGGCTCGAGAGTCACCGACAAGGAATGCATCAAAGCGCTCATCCGTCTTTCCGAGGACGATACCCTCGATGAAGACGCCCCCTATGAAACATGGGTGAACGTGTACTTCCGATTCCCCTATGACGAGTCCTTTGACGACAACCTTGAGTACCGGGGCGAATACGCTCAAAAGGCGCTGAAGCTCTATGCGGCGTATGCCAAAGGAGAAGGGAAGACTGCCGAATGAACGGAAAAAAGAAACGAAGCTTCCTCATCGGCGCCGCCCTTGTCCTTGCTCTTCTGATCCTGGCGCTGACGCTTGTCCCGAA
>JAZRXH010000064.1:0-21833 GCA_045600125.1 Eubacteriales bacterium
AGAGCGTGTCTTGTTTCGACGCCGCCGAGATGGGTGTTCCAGAAAGGGTCGTCTGCATTCGGGTGGCGAAGTGCTTCGTCAAGGTCGGCGGAGGCTTCGCCAAAGACGGTTTTTGAAAAGTCGGAAAGAGGGAGCAGGTCGAAGGAATTGTCGGAAAAATTCTTTTTCATATGGGATTTGTGCTTATACATTCCCACGTACCACGAGCCGTGGAGTCCGCTCTTGAAAAAGCCGTTGCGGTAAATGACGTTATACCGCTCGCTGTCCTGAATATTCAGGACGGCTCCTTTTATATCTTTTGCAAAGGGAGCGACGCAGAAGTGTACCGAGGAGAGGTAGCTGCCGCCCACAAGGTAGAGCGAACCGTTATAGAAGCTCTCACAGCGGATAAGGTCGAGAAGCAAAAGTCCGTCGGCTCTCTCGTTGATATAGGGGATGCAGTCGCCGGTACTGAGTCCCCTGCCCCGGCAATGCTGATACACCACGGCAAAGCCGGCACCGCAATAGTCCCTGTTCTCGTTTTCGGCACGGTCAAGAAGCTCGTCCTCGGTAAGGGCTTCCAGAGAGTCCACGTAGGGACACCTTGACACGACGGCGGGGAATTTTCCGTCCTTATGCGGCAGGGTGATCTGCGTGAACAGCTCGGCGCCGTCCGGTGTCTTCATCATGAACGATTTGTAGAATCTGCCGTCGGAAAACACTTTTTCTCTGCTCATTTTCTTTTCTCCTGTGCCTAAAGGACTTACTTTGTATAGTAGGTGATATAGGATTCGTCGAGGTAGACGGTATTATGGGCGATCTTTGTTTCGGTCTGCTCGCTGAAAAGCCCTTTTGTATTGGTATGACGGAAGTAGTGCGGGAAGCAGGCAGAGGCGATGTCTATTCTCAGTTTTTCACCCTTCTTCACCTGGAAGGAATGGTCGCTGAAACAGAGCGGTATTTCAAGCTTTTCGCCCGGGTGATAATCGGCGTTGAAATTCGAGATCTGCTGTATGTCGTCCCGCAGACCGTAGTCGCCCTGTGCTTTCACAAGGCTGAGGCGGACGTAGAAGCAGGTGTCCTCGCAGTCGGAGGAAACGGTGAGCTTACCGTCCATGCTGCCCTGCAAAAGCGTATCTTCGGTAAATTCGTCGGTGTAGAAGGTGAGGATATCGTCCCGGGTGAAGGGCTTATTCTGCCATGCGGTGCCGTCGAAGCCGTGGTCGAGGGCGGCGTTGAATGGCGTGGGATCCTGCGGGTCATAGGTATAGGTCGCACTGCCGGTCCCGAGCTTTACGGTGACGGGCTTTTCGTTCTTTGCAAAGTCGTCGGTCTTCCACTTATTCTCAAAGAGGGTATAATAGGTGACCTTGCCCGCCTCGAAGGGGGATTCTTCGCCGTATTCGATGGAGCGGAACCAGCGGATGTCATAGTTCGGGAAGGCTTTGGGAATTTCGGCATTCGGGAACTCGACCGGCTGTCCGTCGGGCGTGCCGCCGTGGGTATAGGGGCTGATGACGAAGGAGCTTTTGCTCTTTGTTTTCCCGTCCATTTCCCGCCACATCCGGAGGGTACCCGGGGCAAAGAGGTCATAGAAGCGGGAAACGAGCAGGACGGGCGTGCCGGATTTTACGCAGGCGTAGGAATCGGTAAGTCCCACTGTACCCGGTTGCCACAAGAGAGCGTCCGGGCTTGTCGAAGCAAGGAGTATGTCAACGTACGGATCCTTCTCGCCGAATACCTCTTCGGCAAAGTTTTTGAAGGGCAGTACCTTGTAGCTGTTTTCGCTGTAATTGTTCTTGGGGGCACTCGGACCGTGCATCTGGACGTACCATTCTCCGGCGGCTTTCTGCTTGAAGAAGCCGTTCCGGTAGGCGGAGTTATAGAAATTGCACTCGGTAACGTCGAGGAGCACGCCCTTGATATCGTCGGCATAGGGGGCAAGAACGGTATGGACGATGCCGAGGTAGCTTGCACCCTGCAGGTAGATCGAGCCGGAATAGAAGCTCTGATCGCGGATATAGTCGAGAAGAGCGAGACCGTCGGCACGCTCGTTCATCATGGGAGAGAAATAGCCGGTGCTGCTGCCGGTGCCTCTGCACTGCTGATAGACGAGACCGAAGCCGTTTTTGACGTAGTACAGCGCCTGATCGCTGACGGCGAGTTTTTCAAGGTTCTTCGTGTTCGTCACATCCATTTTTCCGTCATAGGGGTTTCGCATGACCACCACGGGGAACTTTCCTTCCTTTTTCGGAACAGCCATAACGGTAAAGAGCTTTTCGCCGTGGGCACAGACGTAAGAGGCTTTTGCGTAGACTCCGTTGCTCAGTTCTTTTTCAAAAAGGATCTCTTCGGTAAAGTCGGTCTTTTCACCGACGGTCACTGCCTGCGTCACTTTTTCTCCTCCCGGTTCCGTTTCGTTGTCCCTGATTTTATTTGTGCCGAAGCCAAAGCCTGCAAGAATGGCAAGAATGGCAAGCACCACGGCTCCCTTATTCATACCGTTCACCTTTTGCACTTTTCTGTTTTAGTGAAAAGCGCCCCTTTCTTTGATTATTCTCTTCCCTATCCTTCCGTGCCGAAGGTATGGAAGGATTTTTCCTGTTCAGTATACCATATCCTAAAACTTTTTCAAGCGGGTATTGAGAATTTTCTGTTAAAATCGTTGGTTTCGGATGAAGATGAATAAAGGTAAAAGATAAAAGGAAAGACCGTGCACCGAAAATCGGCGCACGGTCGGACCTTAAACTTTCATTTCAGCCGAATGGCTGCTCTGTTATTCTTTGTATATGTTGTAGTCGAAGGAGGACATACCGAAGTTTGCCTTGATGAAGCTGAGGTCAGCCACGGTGATGAGACTGTCTTCGTTGACATCAACGGCTGCAATGTATTCGGGGGTTGCTTCGGGGTCAAAGCCTCTGATCACACGAACGGCGTCGCTGAGGTCGATGAAGCCGTCGCCGTAGGAAGCATCGAAGCTTTCCTTGATATCGCCGGCGATGAGTTCGATCTCGTCAAGCTCTGTGGTAACGTCGTCGGTTTCGAAGATGCCTTCGCACTTAACGTAGCCGTTCTTTGCAACGATAAATTCATATACACAATTGGGCTTGAAGATCGGTGCGGAAACAAAGTCGATAACGTCGTCTTCGTAGCCTGCTTCTTCCATAGCAATGAAGGTGTATTCATCGTCTACGCCGTGACGCTTGTAACCGAATACGGCACAGCTGCCTTCTGCGGTAGCGCCTTCCTTTGCGGTGGCAATAACACGGATCTGAATGCTTACGTTTTCGCCGGTCACTTCGTTATGGGTGAAGGAGCCGATCTTTACAACACAGTATTCAACATTGTGCCAGTCGCCCTCTACGGAGTAAGCGGCGAGGTAACCGTCGTTGTAGCAGCCGTCTACTGCCTCGGGAAGAGCGGTGTCAAAGTCGAAGACGGAAGCGAAATCGTTGATGGCGTTTCTGTCGTCGGATGCGAGGTTGAAGGTGACGGTGCAGATCTTTACCTTCTTGCCTTCTGCGTCTACGTAGTAAGGAGCTTGTTCTGCTGCCCATGTGAAGGCGAGGAGATCATCGCTCTTGTACTCGGCGATGGGAGAATTGGTGAGCTCGCTTACGCCATCGGCAAATTCAATGCTTTCTACACTCATGACTTCGACTGCCTTGTCGGAGAGACCGAGAGCGTAGGAGCCTGCGGAGAACTTACCGCCGGAGATGAATACGGAGAGTGTGTAGAGCTCGGTTTCGGGATTGTACTTGCCTTCGAAGGAGTACTCAGCTTCCATTACGACGCTGGGATCTTCCTCGAATACGGGATAAAGGATAACATCGTCTACCATGCCGAGATCGTCGAATACGAATTCGATCGTTTCGGCAGCGTCGGGCTCAAGAGCCCAGCCCTTGAAGATGTAGCCGGTCTTTGTGGGAGCGGCAACGGTAAGAACGGGAGATTCGCCGAAGGCTACTTCAACGGTCTCGAGGTCTGTGCCGTCTGTGTTAATGAAGGTCACCTTGAGGGTGGGAGCCTTGAAGATCGCATAGAGGGTAACGACTACGTCGGCATCCTTTTCAGCGTAGTAGGTAGCGCCTTCGGTTGCATCCTTGTCTTCATTCCAGCCTACGAAAATCATGCCTTCTTCGCCTTCGGGAATGGTTTCGCCGCCGTATACGACTTCTTCGCCCTTTGCGAAGTCGCCTTCAAAGAGAATGTCGTCGCCGTTCTTGAAGATGTAGTGCTTGGTAACGCCGGTATCACCGTAGGTAACGGTATGGGTTCCTTCGCCGAGGTCGAGGGTGATTTCCTTTTCGGTGCCGAAGAGCTCGGCAGCGGAGCCTGTGGACATATCGTATACGACACCGTCAGCGGTGAGGTATGCGCACTCGGTCTTGAAGGTGTACTTACCGGGAACATCGGTGAATGCAGCGGTACCGCCTTCGCCGGAGTAGAGGATGTAAAGCTTACCGGTCACGTTGACGGCAGCGGGAATGTTGACCTTGGTCACACAGCCGTTGTTTGCGAGGTATTCAAAGGTGCCCTTGATTTCGGAGATCTGGCTTACGGCTGCCGTGCCGACGTTTGCGCCCTTATCGTTTACGACAGACTTGTCGAGGTAAACCTTGACGTTGTTGAGAACGCCGACGCCTGCACCGGAGTCATTACCGAGGTTGAGGCTGTTGATGATACCGCCGTAGTACTCGAAGTCTACGTCGTAGGTCGCTTCGGTCTTGGAGCAGAGGTGGAAGCCGTTGAAGGCGCCGCCTGCGATGACGATCTTCTTACCGTAGGTGAGAGCGCCGCTTTCACCGCCGCCGCGGATCGGTACAAGGTAAGCGCTTTCGAGGTCGCCCTTAACGGTGTCGGTAACGGTGAGACCGATACCTTCGAGGTTTACGAAGCTCCACTGGTTGGAGGAGGTGCCGTCTGCCTTGTAGGTAGGCTGGCTGAGAACGAGGTTATCGAGAATGATGGCGCCGTTTCTGGAAGAAGCGGCTGCATTACGGTTGAAGGTAACGCCGCGGCAAAGGAGCTTTTCGTCGCCGGTGAGACCCTTGATGGTGATGATGCCTTCCTTGATCGAGAGGCTGCTGTCGAAAACGGTGTCGCCGACAAGGCAGATGAAGCCGCCTTCTTCAGCGAGGATATCCCATGCTGCCTTGACGGTGGTCAGAGGAGAATCGGGAGTATCGCCGGTGCCTGCGGAAGCAGCGGTGCCGTCCACATAGACGGTGCGGAGCTGCTTTTCAACGAATACGGGGTAAACATTCAGAGCGGTATCGGAAACTTCGTTGATAACGATGGCAGTTGCTTCGGCAGCACCCTTCGTGAGGGACCAGCCTGCAAACTGCATACCGAAGGGAGCGGCGGGAACGGTGTCGAGCTTTACGGTCTCGCCCTTTTCAAACGTATCTTCTGCAAACTTCTTGCCTTCCGCATCGTAGAAGATAACGGTCTGAGGATTGCTGGCATAGCCGAGGTACTCGGTGGGAGCGCTGGCGAGAAGGAGACCGTCGGAGCCGTCGGTTGCGCCTTCGTCTGCCGCATAACGGAATGCGTACTTGCCGGTGATGGGCATGGTGGTTCCGGTAACGGGAGTCCAGTTCACACCGTCAGCGGAGTATTCCATGTCGTCGGAAAGTCCTACGAAGTCCGTGCCTTCAATGGCAACGGTAACGGGAGCGAACTTTACGTATGCAGGAGCCTTCATGAGAGCGAGCTCGGAAATGTATGCCACTGCATCCGGGTAATTGGTGCTGGCCTTGGAGCCAAACGCACGGGTGTGGATCTGGTTTGCCAGAGCAGCTTCAGCGGTCATTGTGGGGCTTGCCTTTTCGGAAAGCGGGAAGTAGAAGTATTCCCAGCGTCCGGTCTTAGGCATATTGACGGATGCAACGACCTGATTGTAGTACTTGGGAAGATCGGCACAGAGGGAAATCTCGGGCTTTACGAGATTTTCGTAATCTTCATAATAGAGAAGAATTCTTACGGTATCGAATTCAGCGCACGAAACCTTCTTGCCGAGGTTGTAGTTATCGAAAGCGAAGGTGGAGGTAGGCACACATCTTGTATAGGCGGGAACGGTTTCGCCTTCGGTGAAGGTCACGGTCTCGCCGCTGTCAAGGGTATAATCCTTTGCCTGAGCGGCACTGATCTTCAACGTGCCTTCAATGTCGTACTGCTCAACGGTGACGGTGGACTTTGTAGCCGTAATACCGTCTTTCACCTGATTCTTGACAACATTACCGGAGCAGGTCCGGATCCATTTGCCTTCAGCGGTATTGAAGGAATAACCGCCGTTGACGGGGTTGAAGTTGGAGGCGGCGCTCACGAGAACGGGTTCGTCTGCGCTGAGCACTGCGGATTCCTCAGCCTTTGCAGAAGCGCCGATGACGCCGATGCTCTGGGTGAGAAGCAGCGTACCGAGAAGGCACGCAAGGATTTTCTTTGCTTTCATAGTCTTTCTCCTCGTGTTATTTACTTGGCGTATGCGCATACCTATCCCCGCATACACCTATTGCGTTTAGCATTATACATTATTTTTCCCGGTTTGTCAATAGATTTTCTCTATCTTCTCTTAATTTTGTAAATAATGACAAAAGCAGCCCCCGTTTTTTATGCAAGGGAATACCGGGGGGCAAAAAGAGGCGGCAACGGTGAAAAAGAAGTGCCGCAGAGCCTTCTTCGGAGGGAACGCTCTGCGGCAGGTCGATTCATTTTATTTTCCGATTACGCTTTCATGCTTTATCGGTCTATCCCTCATCGGAGACTCGGCTTCTGCACGGCGGCAGAAAGACCGAGGTTTGCCTTGACGATGGCGAGGTCCGCCACGGTGACGATGCCGTCAAAGTTCAGGTCGGCGTCGGAAACGTCGGCGTCCTTGTCGGCACCGAGCGCCTCCATGGCGTGGAGGACACGGACGAAGTCGGCGGTGTCGATGACGCCGTCGCCCGAAAGAGCGGAGCCGGAGCCGGGAATGTCGCCGGCAACGTAGGTGAGCTTAACGGAGGTATTCCCGGTGAAGTCGGCTTCAAGGCAGCCGTTTTCGGCAAAGCCGCTGCCGAGAAGCTCAAAGTATACTTCCTTTTCGTTCTCGTTCACGATGAAGATGAGGGAATTGCCCATATAGCTCTGCGGCTCGCTGCCTCTGCCGTCGGAGGTGCGGAGGATGACCGAAAGCGCACCCTCGGGGATTTTCACGTCTTCCCCTGCGTCAATATCCACCAGAACGGCGGATTTTCCTTCGGCGGCGAAGACGATGATGAAGCTTACATCCTCTTCCGGCATCTTCATGCCGGTGGCGGCGAATTCCTCGGCGCTCTTGCAAAAAGTGCCGTCGGGAAGCAGACAGCCTATGAACTTATCGGCTCTGTCCCCTGCCACCTCAAAGGCGGAGAGAGGCGTTCCGGCGGGGAGCACCGTCGAAGCGAATACCTTGGCGGAGCCGTCGGGAAGGATCTTGCCGTCCTCCTCGGTGAGGTCGTACTCATAGACGGTCAGCTTATAGCCGATTTTTCTGAAGACTGCCTTCACGGTGATATCCGTCTTGCCGACGGTGACGGCAGAAGTGAGCTTTTCGGCGCCGATATACCAGCCGTCAAAGGCGTAGGTCTCATCGGGAGAATCGGGAGCGGCGGGAAGAGTGACGGCGGCGCCCTCGGCGTACTCGCCGGAGGAAAGGACGGAATCGTCGTAATTTGTGAAGGTGACCTTATGCTTCACTACGCTCGAAGCGAAGACGGGAACGAGGGTCACGTCACCCGCTACGGTATAGCTGCCTGCTGCAGTGGAATCGTCCGCATTCTGTGCCTTCCAGCCGGCGAGGATTTTGCCTTCGGGAACGGCGGCGGAGGGGAACTTGGTGATCACGGTGCCGACAGCGGCGAGGTACGTTTCGTTCTTTCCGTCATAGGAGAAGGTAACGGCGGCCGGAACGGCGTCGGCGTAGCGGATATTGGTGATATTGGCAGTGCCTTTTGCAAGCTTTGCGGCGGGGATCGTGATGGTGTATTCGGTATTTTCGGAAAGCTCGGCAATATCCTTCATACCGGCAAAACTCCCGACGAAGCCGTTCCTGTCGTAGCAGTCGTTTCCGACGAAGATATACTTCTTATCGGTGGTGATGTCGATGCCCACGAATTCACAGTCGGAGTTGTTCCACGTGGGAAGCGTGGTATTGGCACTGACCTTACCGCCCTTTTCGGAGGCGATATAGTAGGCGTTCGGGTCGGAAAGCCTGAAGCCTTCCTTCATGCCGTTATTGAAGATGACGACTCTGTCTGCCGCACAGTCCTCCACGAAGACGACTTCTTTCTTTGTGAAGATACCGTCGTTCACCTCGAGGACGGTCACGCCGTCCTGGAGCTTTCCTGCGGGAGCCGCCGTGGCGGTGAGGGCTACGCCGCTCTCGATGGTACCGCCGTTCACCGTGAAGTAGCGGAGTCCGTTATAGGAGAAGATCCTGTCGGTACGTCCCATGGAGAGGTACTTGATATAGCCGCCGTTCACGTTGACACGGTAGATACCGTTGACAGAAAGCTCGCCCGCCTTGGATTCGTTGCCGTGGGCAAGTCCGAAGGGACTTACGGTTATAGAGGCATTTTCGCCGATATTATAGGTCACGTTGGCATTGATGACTGGGGTGCCGCTCTGGCTTCCCATGCCGAAGTCGGTATTGCCGGAGTAGGTGCCGCCGTTGATATTGATCTCGCCGAAGTTCCATTCGCTTTCGCTCGAAACGGTCTTCGGAGCGGCATAATGGTACTGGGCAAAGCCGCCGTTGACAAGCTCGACGTCCCTGCCGAAGGTCGCCGCAAAGCTCCGGAACTGGATACGGCAGTCGTCACGGAGGAAGCGGAGAACGAGGTCGTCGATGTCCACGTTGCCGGTGAGGTACATGGACTTTGCGGTGACGGTCGCCTTGGAGTCCTTGTTGTAGCCTCTGTACTTGAGGGTCTTTTCGGGGATACCGAAGGTGAGAGTGGTGGCGAACGCCGCTTTCTGCTCGGCGGACATCTGCGAGGTCCAGTGCTCGAAGTCGGTGGCATCAAGGTCGCCGTAGGCACCGACGAAGTAGACGGTATCCACCTTCTCGTGGGAGGCGGCGTACTGCTGTGCCTTGGCGAGGGTCTTGAAGGGGAAGGCGGCGGAGGTGCCGGGGTTGGAGTCGTCGCCGTAGGTGCCGGAAACGAAGACGGCGTCGTCCCAGACGGTCACGTCGTCATACTTCCACAGAGCGTAGTAGGTCCTTGCGGCGCCTGCCTTGGTGTCGGTGGTGGTGACGGTGGCGTTGGGGGTATTGCCCCAGCCGAGGAAGGTACGTCCGGTCATGGTGAGGGTGGGAAACTCGATGGTGTCGCCGAAGTTATATTCGACAGCGGCGGGAGTGCTGCCGTCTCTGCCGTCGAGGGTGATCCTGACCTTTTCGGGCGTGCCGGAGGGGAAGAGACCGTCTATGACGTAGGACTTCCACGAAGTGCCGGAGTAGGCGCCGAAGCCGGAGTTATATTCCCAGTAGGTATAAGGCACCTTATTGGCGGTGCAGGCGTTCACGGCGTGGGTAAGGTATTTGGTGACGTCGCCGTGGTCTGCCACGCTGAGGTATACGCCGAACTCGTTGAGGATGATCTTGCGGTTATTGTTCTTCGCCCATGTGAAGGCGGTGTTCATCTGACCGTCGAAGTCGCCGAGCATGGCGTCGGTGAGTCTTACCTGCTTTGTGTTGGTGGGGTCGCTCCACGTTGCGCCCTGATGGGTGAAGTCGAGGGGAGCGTAGCAGTGTACGGCAACGATGATGTTGCGGTCATTGGCGGGAAGAACGAGGTCCTTCAGCGTCCAGGAGCCGTTCCACTCGGCGCTCGCCGCCACGATGATACGGTTGGGGTTCTTCTGACGGATGATGCCGATGACCTCGGACTGGAGGCTGTTGAGGTTCGAGGCGGTCAGGTTGCCGCCCTCGGTATCGTGGGGCTCGTTGATGAGCTCGAACATGAGTCGTTCGGACTTTCCGGCGTAGCGCTCGGACAGAGCCGTCCAGATGCCCACGAAGGTGGACTTCTGCGTCGCATCGGAAATATTGATGTTATACCAGCCGTGGAAGTCGAGAAGGACCGAAAGTCCCTTGCTTACGGCGTAGTCGATGGCGGTATCCACCGACTTCATCTTGGTCTCGTCCAGCTTTCCGGTGGAAGCGGAATAGAGGTTGCGGAAGTCGATCGGGATACGAACATGGTCGAAGCCCTTGGAGGCGATATTGGTATAGGTGGACTCCTTGGCGATGTAGCTGGTGGACGAGAAGCGGCTCTCCCATCCGGAGAGGTTGATGCCTCTTGTCAGCTGCACGTAGTCGATGAGGTCGCCGTCTGTGCAGATCTCGGGGATCGCCGAAAGAGCGGCGGTCTCTTCCTCTGCCGAGGCGCAGAAGGCGCCTGCCGACGCAAGCATGATAAGGCTGAGAAGGAACGAAGCGATGCGTTTCGTCATTTTCATTTGTGACCATTCCTTTCATATTTCCGTTCTTGTGTTTTTGAATTCATGCGGATTTTGGTGAATTGTGCCGGTTTTTCGCATCCTTTCCGGTACGTAGTTATTATACATATTTGTCGGCTATTTGTCAAGTAAAAAACGAGCCGCCAAAGCGTTTGGTCATTTTCCACAAAGCATTGTGTAAAACCGCCGTTTTACGGTGTCCTATTGGGAATGGTTCGCAGTTAATTATGCAAAATGTAGAAAAAGCCGGAAGAGTGCCGAATATCCCGGTGCGCTCTTGACGTAAGGGGCTGCATTGTGTATACTTGTGATGTAGAAGTGTAACTGCGGTCATTTGCGCCCTGCCGTTTGCAGGCTGACGATATTTCCCGGTGCCCGACGCTTCTGTTTCATCTTTCACTTCATTATTTGTATTGCTAATTTGTATTGTTATCGCAGCGGGCACTTGAATACAGCATTCGGGGAGCATACAGGAAAGGTTTTTCGGAACATGAGAATTAAACGCTTTGCAGCAGCCGCTATGGGTCTTTCGATCCTCCTTGCTTTTTCTTTTTCTTCCATCGGTTTCAACGGCGCTTCTGCCGGAGAGGAGTCCCGGAACGAAGAGCCGGTATGGCTTGACGTCTTTTCGGGCTCGGTCGAGGCACTCAGAAGGGAAAACTCCCTTTCCTTCTCTTATCCGGACGGCGAAGCGGAGCTTTCCGAGCTTCTTGCCGACTACGACGTTCTTTATGCCAAGCTGAAAAGCGCCGCCATGCAGCACAGCGAATACGTGCTGTTTACGCAGGATGACTTCACGATCACGGATTATTCTCAGGTTGGCGAGGTATTCAACGCCCTGTCACGGATGGGATACGATGACCCGGAAATGTTCTTCTTCGAGGGCTCCACCGGGGGAAGCCGCATCAGCGCCCGGGGCTTTGACAGCTGGGAAGCCTATTACTACGTGAACTACTCCATGGACGCCGGGGAGATCGAAGAAGCGCTTGAAGAGTGCCGTCTTGCCGCCGCTTCCCTTCTTGCAAACGTGCGGGAGGACATGAGCGAGCTTGAAAAGGTGCTTCTCATTCACGACAACATCGCGCTGAACTACAGCTACGATCTTACTTATGAGAAATTTGACATGTATTCCCTTATTTCCACCGGCGAGGGCGTTTGTCAGGCGTACGCCATGCTGTACAAGCACCTGCTCGGTCTTGTGGGGATCGAATCGGAATACGTGAAGAGCCCCGCCATCAATCATGAATGGCTGCGTGTCCGCATCGACGGTGAGTGGTATCATTCCGACGCAACATGGGACGACCCGACGGCGAGCAGCGCCGCAGAGGGCTCCGAGATCCCGGGACTTGTCAAGCACGGCTTCTTCCTCGGAAGCGACGACGTTTTCCTGACCAGAGCCTCCTCCGGCGGAACCGTACACGTCGGCTTTGAGACAGGCTACTGCACCTCCGACCGTTTCGATACGGCGTGCTGGTGTTCTGCGGATGTTCCCGTGGTGTTCGATGAGGAACATTTCTACTGCTTCGGAAAAAGCGATTCGGGGCTTACAAGCGTTCTTTACAAAACGGCAAAGGACGATCCGGATATGGCGTCCTCTGTCCCGGTCGTTTCGGTTTCCGAAAAGTGGTTCGTCACGCCGAACAGCAGCTACTATCCGCTTTCCTTCCCCGGTCTTGCCATGGTGAACGGGCTTCTCGTATACTCGGATTATGACCAGATAACCGTCTGCACGCCGGAGGGCTTCCACCGGACGGCTCTTCTTGCAAACGCAGAGTCGGAGCTTTCGGAATACGGTGCGATATTCCGTCTTGCTGCCGAGGCGGACGGGTACCGCTACGGGATCGTTCCGGGCATCCGTGAGGAAACGCGCATCAGCTATTTTCGTTCCACGGATGCGAACAATCCGGGAGAGAACGTTCTGACACTGTCCTTCGGGATCCTTCCCTCCGGGCTTCACACGCTGACCGAATCAATATCCGCTCCCGGTTATCTCCGATACGGCAAAAAGACGTTTTTTTGCGATGAATGCGTCTATGCGGGGTGCGAGGACATCCTGCCGCTCTGCGGAAAAGAAGTTCCCGATATTTCCGATGTGACGGCGCTTCTGAAGTACCTTGCGGGCGTAAAGGACGAGACCTTCGACGCTGCTTTCGCCGACGAGGACAAGAGCGGGGAAACGACGCTTGCCGATCTGAATCTCATTCTGCGGGGCATCGCCGCCGACATTGAACCCGAGACTGAACCCGAGACTGAACCCGACGTTGAACCCGACACCGAAACCGAAACTGACATAGACACCGACATGGGCACAGACATAGACACAGACACAGATACTGACACCGGCACCGACACAGACATAGCCGAGTGCAAATAAGCGTTCGGGCGGTGCAGTCCTTACGGGGGGAGTAAATCTCCGCTCCTGCCCTGCCGAAGCATATTACGGAATAAAACGGCGGAACGTCCGCCGACAAACACAGACAATAATATAAGCACTGTTTTCCGACAAAGGGAAAAAGAAAAAAAGAAAGAAGAATCATGCTGAAACGAATCCTGTCTGCGGCGCTCGCCGTACTCACTGCTGCGCTTTGCGTCACGGTCACTCTTGCCGACCCGAAGCACAAAACCGAAAGCGGAAACGGGAACGGGAACGAAAACGGAACGCCCGCCTATTCCAAGGTGCCGGAGATCGCACTGCATTCCTCCGAGCGCTTTTCAAGGGAGATGCTCAACATTCCCGATGAAGAAGGACCGGAGCCCGGCGTCGATGACGTAATGAGCTATGCCGGATTTTCCGGCGTTGCCGAGCGGGTGCGTCTGATGGGACCGCCTCCCGGAACCGAGGTCATCCCCGGACCGGTCAATCCCGCTCCCTCTCACGACAACCGTTACTTCAACGGTTTCATGAAGCTCAAGATCACCGTTCCGGACGAGCGTGAAAAGCTTTTGCTGCGTGCCCACAGTGCGGAATATGCGGAGCTTTCCCACATCTTTGCGGACTATGACAAGCTGTATGCAAAATTCAGGGCGGCGCTTCTGGCGCACGCTTCCCAGATCCGCTTCACGGCGGAGGATTTTATCGTCACGGACTTAAACGAAGTAAACACCGTGTTCAGCGAGATCAGCATGCGGGCATACGATGACCCCGAGCTGTTCTTCTTCTACGGCATCGACGTGGACGAGAGCATCATCAAGTACAACCGTCTTCTCCCGCTCGTCGGCTGGGAAGCGATCTACTGCCCGAGCTACACCATGACAAAATCCGAGGCGAACGAGGCTCTCGGCTTCTGCCGCAATGCGGTGAAGCTTCTGACCTCCAACATCACGCCGGAGATGAGCGATTTTGAAAAGGCTCTTCTCATCCACGACACCATGGCGCTGAATTTCAATTACGACCGCACCTACACGAAATACGATATGTATTCTCTGCTGTCCACCGGAAGCGGCGTATGTCAGGCGTATGCGGTCACCTACAAGTACATTCTCGAAAGCGTGGGGATAGAGTCCGAATACGTTGTAAGCGCAGATCTGTGCCACGAGTGGAACCGGGTGCGCATCGGCGGCAAGTGGTACCATGTGGACGTAACGTGGGACGATCCGATGTCGGTCGAGGGCAGCAGCAGTCCGGATATTCCCGGAAAATCCGAGCATCTCTTCTTCCTTGTGAGCGACAAAGAGCTTTCCGTGCGGTACACGGCAGGCGGCATGAACCACTACGGATTTGATAAGGGCTACTGCGATTCTTCTCTCTATGATAACGCTTTCTGGTACTACACCGAAGCGCCGGTCGTATTTGACGACACGTATTTCTACTTTTTCTACAAGGGCGGCCGTGAGCTTCTGAAGGTGGAAAAAAGCGATATTGAAGCGCAGTCTCCCGTCATACTGGACAAGGTCTCCGAGGAATGGTACATGGATTCGGAGGGACACTACTACGACATGTCCTTCTCGGGGCTCGCTCTCGTGAACGGGCTTCTCGTCTACAACGACTTTGCGAACATTTACGTGGTGACCACCGACGGAAGGCACAAGCAGATGCTGAAATACATTTCGATCTCGGATCTTGACGAAAAGGGCGCTGTTTTCCGCCTGGCGGCAAGGGATGAGAACGGATGTCTCTTCAGTATTCTGAATGCACGGAATGCCGGCTACGTCTATTTCCGTTCGTCCGATGCGAACGATTCGGGACGTTACCGGTACAGCTCGAGCTTCGTATACAACACCGACAACATCCACCGTATGATGGTGGTCGAGTCGGTGCAGCCCACCTATGTGACACAGGGCTTTGAGATCCGCCGCTGTACCGACTGTGACCGCACGGAGGTCTCGGTATTCCCGCCGATGTGCGGGGAGGAGGAGCCGACCGCACAGAACGTTCTGGAGCTTCTGTGCTTCTTTGCGGGTGACGGAGAGATCGAGCTGGAGGCTGTGGACGCAAACGGCGACGGGAAAGCCGATCTTTCGGATATGAACGCCATCATGCGGATGGTCCGGGAGCTGCTGGAGGCGGAAAACGCCGATGACGGGAAGACCGTGTGAGGCATTGCAATCGGAGCCGTCCCCGGCGCAAAGATCCATATGATAAAGAATTTCGGAGTGAGGGACCGTTCCTTCACTCCGATTTGTATTTTGCGGTCTGATTATTATCAGCGTGTTTTATCAGTATGCCTTTTCACAGTGCTTATTAAATTTGCTTTTTTAAGACAGTTTTTTGCAAAAACGGGAGAATTTGTAAAAAAATATGCTATTTTTTCAAAAAATGCAAAAAATAATTGCTTTTTTTGATAGTTCGGTGTATAATACTCGCAGAGTCGGTCCGAAACATAAAAAACGGTTCTTTCGGGAGCCTTTTTTTCGGGATAAAAGACTTTTCTTCACATTCGGTGCTCCCGGAAAAGGACAGAGGCGCAAAACGTTTTTGTTCCGGGCAGAAAAATGCCGTAAAAATGCCGCAAAGGACGGCATGGAAAGTAAATGAGGTGACTTTTCTCGATGCAGAATATTTTTCAGGACGTTCCGAACAGTGTGACCTTTGACTACAGAAGTGCGGACGGGATGCATCCGGCTGCCTTCCATTTCCACACCCACTACGAAATGTCTTTCGTTTTCGGCGGAAATCTTACAATAATTAACACCGGGGACACCATTAAGACAGATAAACCGTGTATAATTCTACATAGACCCAATACTTTTCATGCGGTCATCGCCGAAAAGGGCACGAGGTACACCCGGTACAACATGTATTTCGACGACGAGTTCCTCTCAAAGTTCCCTGCCGAGATGCTGAAGATCCGGGAGCTGTTCGGGAAGAACTTCAGCGTCACCGAGCTCTGCGGGAAGGACACCGAGGAGCTGATGGTGTATATGAACCTCATTTTCGGGGAAAACGAGAACAACGAAAGGCAGCAGCTTCTTCTCGCCGCTCTTATCAACAAGCTCATCGATTACGTGGGTACCGACCGGACTCTCGAACGGAACGAGAACATTTCCTACATTGAGAACGTGATTCAGTACATTGCCGACAATTACGGCGAGCCGCTGACCGCCACCTTCCTTGCGGACAAGTTCTACGTAAGCAGTGCAAAGCTGAATTCCGATTTCAAGGACATGACCTCGGTGACGCTGCACAAGTACATTGTGACGGTGCGGCTGATCAATGCAAAGCATATGCTGATCTCCGGGCGGAGCGTTCTCGAGACCAGTGTGAAGTGCGGCTTTTTCAACGAGAGCCATTTCATACGCACCTTCAAGAATAAAACGGGCATGACCCCCTCGAAATACGCAAAGCTGTTCAGTAAGGTCTGACCGACCGCTTCCGGATGCGGGCTGACTCGTGACGGGGCTTTCCCCGGAAGCATGACGCTTCTTTCTAACTCCGGAGGCTTTCCAGAAGCTCGGACAGCTCTTCCCTTCCCTCCACGACAATGCCGGTGCGGAGCAGCTCACGGTCGTAGTCGGTGAGGCTGTAAGCGGCAAGGTCGAGCTCGGATTCCACCGTGCCGTCGGTGCGGTAAACGCCGATCCTTCCGTTGTGGCTTTTGATGACACGGAAGGTGCTTTCGGGGTTTTCGGCGGGTGCGCTGTCTTCGGAGGATACCACGGTTTCTTTTCCGACGGGAGTTTTCTTTTCGGATTTTCCGGATTTTCCGGATCTTCCGGATCCTTCTGCGATCTCTTCAATCTCTTCGGGAGCGTCCCGGAGGCTTTCGGCATCGGCGCTTTTCACGCTGCCGTAGGTCACGGCATCGGGGATAAGAACGGTGCCGAGAAAAAAGAGTCCTGCCATGGCGACGGTCGCAAGGGTGCATTCGGCAAATCTCACAAGGAAACGGCGGATCGGCATTTTCATTCGGTCTTCCCTTTCTTTCACATTTTTTCACAGTCATTTCGTTATTCTTTCATTCCGACCCTATTCTTCCCCGCTTTTCTCGTTTTATGCCTTTTTCCCCGGAAAAGGAAGGGCAAAAACGGAAAACAGAGGAATACTATAAAGACAAGATTCGGTATCATCGGTCATTCGGACGTGAGGCTTTACGGTCGTTTGCCGCATTTATGAAACGGAGATATGGACATGAGTGCAAAAGCTACAAGAAAAAACAAGAAGAAGAAGGGCTTTTTCGGCGTTCTCGGAAGCATATTCGGGTCGCTTCTGAGCGTCCTTCTGACGCTGCTGCTCATCGGCGTCATTACGGGCATCATCGTCTGTGCAAGGTTTGCCATCTACTGTCGGGATTATCTGATAGACGATGACTACGACATAAAGGACCTGCAGTATTCTCTCGATATGACCACGAAGATATACTATCCCGAATACTCGGACATCGGCCGCACGCAGCTGGTGGGCTACCACGAGATGGAGGATCAGCGTATCCACGGTACCGAGAACCGTTTCTGGGCAAGCGTGAACGACATGCCGGATAATCTGAAGAACGCCTTCATTGCCATCGAGGACAAGCGTTTCTACACCAACAACGGCATTGACATCAAGCGTACTCTCGGTGCGACCCTCATGTTCGTGGGCGGCAACAAGAGCTACGGCGGTTCCACCATCACCCAGCAGCTCATCAAGAACATCACCGGCGAGCGGGACAGCACCATCCAGAGAAAGGTGACCGAGATCTCCCGTGCCATCAGTCTTACGAAAAAGCACACCAAGAGCGAGATCATCGAGATGTACCTCAACACCATTCCCCTTTCCCACGGCTGTTACGGCGTCTCGGCGGCGGCGGATTACTATTTCAGCAAGGAAGTAAAGGATCTGACCCTCGTGGAATGCGCAGCGCTTGCCGCCATCCCGAAGTCGCCGACCAAGTACGACCCGAAGCGGAATCCGGAATTCAACAAGCAGCGCCGTGACACGGTACTGGACGAGATGCACAACCAGGAGCTCATTTCCGACGAGGAATTCCAGGAGGCGCTGAACACCGAGCTCGTACTGAACATCAAGATCAACGAGCCCTCGAATGTGATCTATTCCTACTTCACCGAAGCGCTCCGTCAGCAGGTGGTGGCGGACCTTGTGGAGGAGGGCTACACGAAAGAGCTTGCCAATCAGATGATCCTCTCCGGCGGTCTTGAGATCTACGCCACGGTGGATCCTTTCATTCAGAACGCCATGGAGGAGGTCTATGCGGATCCTTCCACCTTCGTGAAGGTGGACGACGGTGTACAGCCTCAGTCCGCCATGGTGGTTATGGAGCCTCACACCGGCGACGTGCTCGGCATCATCGGAGGCAGAGGAGAAAAAACGGGAAATCTGACGCTGAACCGGGCTACCAAGAGCACCCGTCAGATCGGCTCCTCCATAAAGCCCATATCGGTCTACGCTCCGGCGCTGGACATGGGACTCATCACCATGGGAAGTGTGATAGACGACACGCCCGTGGAGTTCAAGGGCTCCATGGGAAGATACTGGCCGAAGAACTCTCCGGCGGTATACGACGGCAAGTGCACCATCTCGAGAGCCATTGCGGTGTCCAAGAACACGGCGGCGGTCAAGATCCTGCAGGAGCTCTCCTATGACTATTCCTATAAGTTCCTCACCGAGAAGTGCGGCATCACGACCCTTGTGGAGTCAGACCTTGCGGACTCGCCTCTGGCACTCGGCGGTCTTACCTACGGTATCAGCCCTCTGGAGGTCGCAGGCGCTTATTCCATGCTCGCCAACGACGGTATCCACGTAGAACCCCGTTTCTACACGAGAGTCGTGGACAGCCGGGGCAACGAGATCCTTTCGAGACCCCGCACCGGTGACTCGGTGGTAGCGGTGGACAAATCCACGGCGCAGATCATGACAAAGCTCCTGACCGGCGTTGTGAATACCGGTACCGGTACCGGCGTGACGCTGCGGCACAAGATCGAGGTAGCGGGCAAGACCGGTACCACCAACAAGAATTACGACGTTTATTTCGTAGGCTATACCCCTTACTATCTCGGTGCGACCTGGTTCGGTTACGACCAGAACCGTTCCCTTGCAAAGTTCGGCGCCAATCAGGCACTGGCAGGCTGGGACAAGGTCATGAACAAGATCCACGAGCGGGTATTCGAGCAGGAATCCGGAAATCTTCGCAAGTTCGACTATTCGGGACTTGTGACGGCAAGCTACTGCAAGGACTCCGGCATGGCGCCCGGCGTTTACTGCCGCTCGGACGTGCGGGGTTCGCGGATCGAAACGGCGTACTACAAGCCGGGTACCGAGCCGAAAGAGACCTGCGACTGTCACGTTCCCATGAAGTGGGACACCTCCACCGGATGCATCGCTTCGGAATACTGTCCCGACGAGGTATGCTCCACGAGATCCTTTGTAAAGGTGGGAAATGAGAGAATATTCTCCTACGGTGTGACGATCTCGGATGCGAGATACACCATGATGGAGCTTCCCGACCCGTATCCGTATCCCACCGTTTCCACGGTGAGCATCTTTGACAATCTCTTTGCGTACGGCAACTACGGCTTTGCACGGAATGCGGGCGTCGTACCTCCGAACGCATACTGTACCTTCCACACGGCTCCCGTAGAGGTCGAACCATCCTTTGAAGATCCGGAAGGCGGTTCGGAAGGTTCCGATGGGAACCGTGAAGAGCCTCCGGTCAGCGTCGATGTGCCCGTTGATGGCGGTGAAACGCCGTCGACCGGTACAACACCGCCGGACACCGGTTCGGATGCGCCGGATGACGGACACGAAGATGTGGAGATCGGCATCGACGATATTCTCGGAAATACCGGCAAGACCGAGGAAAAGACCGAGAGCGGTCCGAGCCACGAGCTTGCCGTGCACAAGACGGACAGGTCCGATGAGACAGGCGCAGGTGATGCGGGGAATACCGGGGACAAAGCGGCATAAGCTTTCCCGCAAAGCATGAAAAAGAAGCAAAAAAGCAAAAGAAGTAAAAGAAATACAAGAAGTAAAAGCGGAAGAAAAATATAACCGTCTGCCGACTGCGGCTTTACGGAGGATCGTCAATGAGCCATGGAAAATTCAGAAAACGAATATGCACGCTGTCGATAGCAGCCGCTTTTGTTGCGTCGCTGGCAAACGGGTCATCGACCTACGGCTTCGACATCCCGAACGTGCCGGAGCGCCTTGCGAAAGCCCCCTATGCGGCTCTGCTCTATGCCGATGCCGCGGGAGAGGCGCCGGGAGCGGAGAAGTTCTGCGACGTCCCGAAGGACGAGTGGTACTACTCTTACGTTGACCGGCTCGTGGCGGACGGCATCATCAAGGGAATGACGAGCACCGAATTCGTTCCGGACGGGAATCTGAAGGTTTCCGAGAGTGCGGCGTTGGTCGTGCGGGCTCTGGGGCTTGACGGTCTTTGCGAAGAATACGAAAAGGAATGGGAATACGAGGGAGAACTCGGCTCACTGTGGTTCCGTCCCTATGTGGGGATCCTTCTTGACACAGGAGTCGTGGAGGACGGCGAATACGGGCTCTCGAAAGGGCTTGACGGGATATTCCGGATGGAATCCCGGGACGTTCTCGAATCCCCCATCACCCGCTCGCAGTTTGCCAAGATGCTGGCGAGGATGACGGTGCTGGATGACAATTACTCCTGCATCGAAGCCGGGTGCGACTACCCGGAGCGGAGCATCTACGGTCACGAATTCATCCGGGGCGGCATGTATGACGACGAAGCCATCGAAAAGTATGCCGGGGGCATTGCGGACTACTCCGAGATAGCCGAGGAATATGTGCCCTACGTGCTGATGGGGTATTACAACGGCCTTTTCAACGGGGACGACAAGGGAAATTTCAATCCGTCGGATAATCTTCGCCGCAGTGAAATGGCAAAGCTGATGGCGGTGGTCACCTATCCGGAGCTTCGGCACGGGGAGGACTTCCGGAGTGCGGCAAGCGTCATTCCCGAGGGCGCTCTCTATGAGGATTACTACGGAAAGACTGCGCTCTATAAGAATGCGGGCGAAGAAATTCTAAGGAATATCGCACGAAATACAGCGGTGACGGAGGATGGGAAGGTGGAAGTTTCCCTTTCGTCGTCGGCGCCGCTTGGGTATGCCGTCGAGGTCTTCGGTTACATATGGAACGGCACGGGATACGAGGAAAAGGCGTTTCTCGGACTCGGAAGCGAAGGGACCGCACACGGGGCAAGTCTGAATTTTGACACCGGAAACAAGGCAGCGAAGGTGCTGTACGTTCTCCGGGATCTTTCGAGAGGCGGCGAAGCGGTGGGCGCTCTGGATGCGGACATCGTAGGCGGAGAGATCACTTTCGCAAGTCTTATCGCCGGGGAAGAAGCAGCGCTTGCCGAAGTCCCGGAAGAGCCGGAAGAGCCGGGCGAAGCGGAAGGAACCGATGAACCCGAAGGAACCGATGAGCAGATCCCGGCGGAATAAAGAGTACACGATAGATTTCCAGTATAATTATGGAAGGGAATCAAAATGAAAAACGTAAAAGTAAACTGCAACAGCACGGTGGGTGCCATAAGACCGATGCACGGTGTCGGCGGCGGTCCGGTGACGATGAATTTCACCTTTGATGCGACCGAGTATTTCAGGAGGGCGCACATCCCCTTCTGCCGCACCCACGACATAGAGTATCCTCTCGGTGCCGGGGAATACGTGGACATCCACTGCATCTTTCCGAACTTCGACGCCGACGCAGAGGATCCGAAGTCGTACAACTTCGTTTTCACCGACGAATATCTGAAGGCTATTATCGCCTGCGGGGCGAAGCCCTTCTACCGTCTCGGCTCCACCATCGAGCATCAGCCCATCAAGCGGTACATCCATCCGCCGAAGGACTATGTGAAATGGGCAAAGATCTGCTCCCACATCATCTCCCACTACAACGAGGGCTGGGCGGACGGCTTCCGCATGGGCATCGAATACTGGGAAATCTGGAACGAGCCGGA
>JAZRXH010000065.1:0-37420 GCA_045600125.1 Eubacteriales bacterium
CTCCTCCATCGCCCTTTCCACCAACAACAGCACAACGGTGACAAAGACCTATGAGGCGGGTTATTTTAACGACAGAGGAGCACCCCTCCCTTGGAAAATTGTTGAGTACACCGTCAAGATGCCCATGCGTTTTCAGATCGAGTATCTTGTCGATGGCGAATGGATCTTCGGCGACAGCAGCTACTGTCTGCTCAACACCATTCAGGGCACCTGCCGTGCGTGGATGCAGAACAACACGGCGTACTACGAGCATTGGGGAACCGGCGAGCCTGTGACCTGGGACGGCTTCTGGAGCCAGTTCTTCACCCCGGACAGCCTTGTCGCTGCCTACAAGAACCGCATTTATCCCGAAAACTGAGAAAGAGGTGAACACAGGATATGAAAACTTTGATAAGTAAAATCATAACGGCTGCCATGGTCGCCTGCCTTGTGCTCATGCTCTGCATGACAGCGGGCGCCGATGAGTATGCTCCGGCGGTGCTGAAAACCACTCCCTTCGAGGCTCTGCCCGGAGGCGACGTGACCACCACCCTTTACGTGGATGAAAATTCCGGCGTGATCGACTTCGAGTTCCAGCTGAAGTACGACGCCGAACTTGTTACTCTTGTCAGCGCCGAGGCGTCGGAAACGCTCGTCGGCGATATCGAGATCACTCCCAAGGACGGAGCGGTCCACATCAGCTACACGAGAACAAGCGCCAACCTTACAAAGAGAATGGAATTCGTTGACCTGACCTTTACCGTGAACGGAAACGCCGGTCCCGATTCCTACGACTTCCTTTCTCTCGACACCGATTATCAGATCGAAGCCCACACCATGATCGACGACGATCTGTTTGCCCTTCCCGTTGAGGTGGAATTTGCCCCTCTCGAGATCTACGGCTTCGGTGACGTGAACACCAGCGGCAACGTATCCATTGCCGACGTTACTTATCTCCGTCAGTACCTTGCCGAAATGCGTACTCTTTCCGACTATCAGATGCTGGTTGCCGACGCATACTACGATGAAACGGTTTCTCTCAAGGACGCCGTCCGCATCCAGCAGTACCTTGCCGACAAGACGCTTCAGCTCGGAAACCGTGTGATCGTAAGCTTCTTTGACAAGGACGGAAACCTGTACCGCACGAAGTCGGCACTTTACGGCGAAAACCTCGCCACCATCCCTCCGCTTCCCGCATACAGCGGCTACTACGGCGGCGTATGGTCCACCGATCCCGACGTTGCCGAGGGTACCGACTTTACAGAACTCACCGAAGGACTTTCGGTATATGCCGTTTACAAGAAGGACCCCTCTGCGGCAGTTACCTTCTACAAGGAACGTCTTACGAGCGTTTACTATTCACAGCCTACCCTTACGGGTAATCTCAACCTTGTGAATAAGCTCACCTATCAGGACGGCTATACCGCCGACATCTATTGGAGCTCCTCCGACAGTTCGGTGCTCAACGCCACCACCGGAGTCTTCAATAAACCGGCATACGATTCGACGCTTACGCTGACGGCGACCATCATTTCGTATCAGGACGGCATGATCGAAGCACAGGACTACATCGCCTTCGATTACTCTGTGGAGGGTGAATATCTCTGCCCGAGCCTTGAAGAGATTCGTGCTTACCTTGCCGGCGTGCTTGCGGGAAATATCGACTATAATATGGTACTTCCCTCGAAGATTACAAACAGCGATATCAATTCCTCCAGCAAGTTCGAGGTCCGTCTTACCTGGACACAGATAAATCCGGACGGCACCGAGAACAGAGTCGTTCAGCTCTCGAGAGCAAACGATCTTCAGAACGTGAGCCTCATTGCAGTCGCTACCTTCGACGGAAAGCCTCTCGAAAACGACGGATGCATGTACTTTGACGACATCGTTCTTTCGACGGTCAGCGCCGAAGAGATCCGCAACTACATCATCAAGCAGATTGCCGCCAACACCGGTCTTTCCGTTACCGACGGTGAACATTTCTGGGACGATGACGACAAGTACAATACCGTGATCCGCTGGATCTCCATGAACCACGACGTTGCCACCATCGAAAACAATACCGTTTCGATCAACAACGTGGTCAACGGCACGCCTCTTCCGATCAACGTAGAGGTGACCTACACCATCGGCGGAGAAACCGATACCTTCACGCTTGCCTATACCGTGGACGTGGTGACCGATAACGCTCTTCTCGTTCCCGGCACCAACATCGACCCCGCTCTTTACGACGCTCTCAAGGCGGCTACCGGCGTGAACGGCAACCTTACCACCGACGCCCTCAAGAACGTGAAGTTCGTATATCTCGACCTCAGCGGCTATCCCGAGATCAAAGACCTCTCGGCAATCACCTACTGTACGAACCTGAGAGTCCTCAACATCTCCGGACTCCACGTGGAAGAATCCAGCCTTAACCAGATCGCAACGCTTTCCAAGCTCGAGGCTCTCATCGCCAACAACTGCGGCATCTCCTCCATGACGGTGGGCGGCACTCCCGTGCTGGACAAGATGATCAACCTCAAGATGCTTGACCTTGCGCATAACGAGCTGACAAGCCTTGATTCCGTTCTTTCCAAGGACAACCGATACGGTCAGATGGAGGAGCTCTATCTCAACGATAACCAGCTCACCGACATCTCCGCTCTCTGCGAAGTCGTTGATGAGGAAAACAAGATCTATGATGAAAACGGAGAAGTCATCGATACCGTTATCACTACGGCGATCCGTAACCGCGCACCGATGCTCCGCTTCCTCATTCTGGACAACAACCACCTCAACGACGATGATTTCGCCGCATTCAGCAACTTCAAAGCACTGAAGTATCTCTCGCTCGGCAACAACGAGCTGACCACGGTGTCCTGCTTCAAGGATATCCGCACGCTTCTCGAGCTCCATCTGCAGGGCAACCACATCGAGGACGTGAGAGACCTTCGCTATCTTACCGGACTTCAGAGCCTGTACCTCAGCCACAACAACCTCCGCAACGTATACACCGGCTCGAAGGAAGTCAATATTTCCTACCTCAAGTACCTGACAAATCTTGAGATCCTGTACCTGAACGACAACAGCATCGAAGACCTCTCGGATCTTTCGGCACTGGATAAGCTTCTCGTACTCAACATCAATAACAACAACGTTCAGTCCCTTGCCTTCCTTGCCGACAAGGGTGAGACTCTGGTCGAGCTGTACGCCGAAAACAACGAGATCGATTCCTTCAGCTTTATCCGCAATCTGAATAAGCTGACAAGGCTCCTCCTCTCCGGCAACAGCAGCGTTTACGAGTCTTCGCTGAATTCCTACCTCTCCGGCCTTACCGAGCTTCGTTCGCTGACGCTTTCCGGTAAGGATCTGAGGACCCTCGATTTCGTGAAGTACATGCCGAACCTCGTGCGTCTCGACGCCGCAGGCTGTAACATTCCTTCGTATTATCCTACGATTTACGAAGTGACCGACGCCGGAAACATGTACGTCACCGAGTATATCGATAACGTCGCTTCTCTCCTCTCGGTCAAGAGCAGTCTGCAGTTCCTTGACATCAGCAATAACGGTTTCGGCTATGCGGGAGATGAGATCGCCGCCTTCTACGACCGCTGCGGTGCAAACCTTGACTTTGATAACCTTATCATCGTAGGTGCGGTTCCTCAGCCCTTCGAGAGCCTTTACGAGCTGACCAACCTCAAGGTCTTCTATGCCGACAATCTGGACGAGAACATCAATGCAGGCAGACTCTTCACCCTCATGACGGGACTGCGCTACATTTCCATGGAAAACAGCGGCATTGACGACGCTTCCTGGCTGTATAAGTTCAGAAACCTCGTTTACGTTGACCTTGCAAACAATGTCTGTGAAGACTTTGACCTCGGCGACTATATTTCGACGAGAAGCAAGGGCACTCTCGAATATCTGTACGTCGACGCTTCCGCCGACTGCGACTTCGCCGACTCCTTCGACGGCTTTGACGGAAATAACCTGAAGGAGCTTTCGCTGGAGGGCGTAAACGTTGAAGCTATTGACAAGCTCCCCGACATGCCGAGCCTTGAGTATCTGAATCTTGAAAATACCGGCATCACCAATCTTGTCGGTGAAAACAGCGACTTTGACGGCTGGTTCAACCTTTCGAGATTCTCCGGCGTCAAGACCCTTGATCTTACCGGCGTTCAGGCGGATATCGACGAAGTTCTCCGTCTTCCCAACCTTGAAACATTCTATGCCGTAGGCGGCGTTGAGGACAGAATATTCCAAAAGAATAATCTTCTCAGCCTTTATGCGCTTTACAACAACGGCGTTGACAGCTATCTCTACGGCGATACGGCACTTTACGAGCCGAGAGCCGGCGTGGAGGGCGGCATCATCCTCGGCACGCTTCCCGAATACAGCCGTGCCATTACCGTCGCCGCAAACAATGCGATCAGCGATAACAACCCCGTTCTTGCTTCCTCTGTCAACGGTTTTGACATCGAATGGGCTCTCAGCAACTCGAAGAATTACGAAATCGTCAACAATAAGCTCTCCGTAAAGGACTATACCGACATCGACGACGAAAAGCTCACGATCACCGCTTCAATCGACGTATATCCCGGACAGGCTCCCGCAGCACGGTCCTTTACCTTTGACGTTTCCGTACTCCGTGCAAGCGGCAACGAGCACATCAACGTCAATGCGACGGGCGCTGACAATTACCTCGTAAGAGGATCGTCGTTCACCTATGACGTGAACTGTGTGCCTTCCGCAGAATACGGTTTTGGATCCGACGTTCTTCCTGTTTACACCGAGATCCGTTACAGCTACAGCGCTGTGGGCACTTCCGGAACGACGATTCCCTTTGGAAACCTTGCTACGGCAACAAGCGACCATCATTACACAATCAACTCGGATGCTGCGCTTGGTGCGACTTTCACGATCCGTGTGGATATCGGTCATACTAAGAACGGTAGTTTTGTGATTGACAAGACCATTACCAAAGCCATCCAAGTAGCAAACAGAACATTTACCGTAACCTATGTTCCTAACAGTGGTTCGGTAAAATCGGTTGTAGACGGAAGCACGATTACCAGTGCCAAGTATATGGAGGAATCAGTTCTGTTTAATGACATAACTATTTCTCGACCCGGATATGCATTTGATGGTTGGTATACGAATTCTTCTTGTACTACGCTGTTCTGGAAGACAGGAAGTACAAAGCCGATGATGCCGTCAAACGACATAACTTTGTATGCAAAATGGGCACCGTATTCTTACCTGCTTCTCTTTAATGCCAACGGCGGTTCCGTTTCAAGTTCGCAGCTTGCAGTCCTTAACGGTTCTACGTATGGAACTCTTCCGACCCCCGCAAGAACCGGATACTCATTCCTCGGATGGTTTACATCTGCAAGTGGAGGAACTCAAATCAAGAATACTACTTCCGTTAACCAAACTGCTGACATGACCGTATACGCTCATTGGGACGCCAATCCGTATACAGTGACGTTCAATGCTAACGGCGGTTCCAATCCTACATCCAGTAGCAAGAGCGTGACATATAACACCGCTTACGGAACTTTGCCGACAACGACACGCACAGGATTTACATTCAAGGGCTGGTATACTTCGTCGACCGGTGGAACGAGTATTACTTCGAGCTCGAATATGACTACTGCTTCTAATCATACTCTGTACGCTCAGTGGACCGTCAACAGCTACACGGCTTCCTGGAACGCAGGAACCAACTGCAGCATCAGCGTAAGCAGAACGTCCTCGCCCAATGCCGGTGCAGCGACCGGAGCCATCACGAGCGGTACCAAGGTTTACTACGGCGACGTGCTCAGCATCACGTATACAGCCAATGCCGGTTACTCCATCTCGAACAAGGGCAGCACGAGCATAACCGTCGGCACCTCCAACATCACCTCGTCCAATATCTATGCTACGGCTACCGCCAACAACTACACCTATAACGTAGTCTACAAGTCGAGCAACGGCACGAGCCTCGGCAGCACGACGGTGACCAAGGCATTCGGTACGACCAACACGATCACCGCACCCGGCTTCACCGGTTATGCAACGCCTTCGTCCCAGAGTGTAAAGTGGGATTCCACTTCTGCCAAGACCATCACCTTCATCTACACTCCCAACAGCGTCGGAACGCAGACGCTTGTTAATGACGGATGGTGGTGGAACTACAACAATAAGAACGGTATCAAGTTTACTGTAAGTGTTGCCTTCTCGAACAGAACGTCTAATTCCGTGACGGCGACCATTACCTGGACGAACAGAATTATCAGCGCCTTCTTCGGATATAACCAGTACTTCAATATGTCCATAGGCGGTGTAGGTACCGGTGACCAGCTGATTGCAAGCAGCTCGAAGTGGTCGTCCGGCAGAGGCAGCGTGACCGAGTCTGTAACCAAGACGGCAACGATTACCATTACGGGACTGTCGCCTACGACAAGCTCACTGTCGTATTATGCATCGACAAGCTGCGGCGCTTCGCATCCCGATCCGTTCAGCGGCACACTCACCATCCCGACGTATTGATATTACACGTCGATGACGCAAGCGTTTCCCATCCATCACGCGGGGAATCGAACCGTTTCCCGGTTTTCTCCGGAGCATACGGGCAGCGTGTGAGATTCCCCACGTCATAAAAAGCAAAGAATTAAAAACAAGCTGACTTCGATGTCTTGTCGGAGTCAGCTTTGTTATTGGCTCTGTGCGGGTGCAAAATAGATTCGTGAGAACAGCAAAGGCTTCAAAAGTCAGACGAATCAAGCTAAGGGAGCATGTGGAAATAATAATAAAGCAACACCCCCGGAAGCCTTTCCTTATAAGACTTCCGGGGGTGTTCATTCAAAAACCGACGGGCTTATATGCCGCTTTTGGCAGCGGTCAGTTTTCTTTTGGCATCATCGGCTTTCCATGGGGACCGTGCGGTCCGCCGTGATGCCCGTGGGGACCGCAATGACCGTGCGGACGATCCTCACCGAAAACGTCAGACTCAAGGTGTGCGCTCAGCTTGTCGCAGAGGGCGCAGAATTCGGCAGTCTCCTCTACGGTAAAGCAGGCGGCGAGCTTCGCATTATCCTCGTAGAAGCGCGTTTCGATGCGCCCGACGGCGGCTTTACCGCCCTCGCTGAGGAAAACCTTCGTGGCACGGCTGTCCGTCTCGTTGCTCACACGGGTGATCAGGGCGTTTTCCTCCATGCGACCCAAAAGCTCCGACATGGAGGAGGGGCGCACGTCCATGATTTCACACAGCTCGGAGGGAGCGGCACCGTCATGATCACGCAGGGTCATCAGCATCCGTCCGACGGCGGGCGGGAATTCCAGCTCGTGCATCGGACGCCGGCGCATGGCGCGCATCAGCTTGAGAACGCTTCTTGTTACATCGCTTCTTCTTTCTTTTGTTTCTTCCATTTTTGTACTCCTTTCACATGACACAGTACAGTCATAAAAATAGTTAGGTACCTAACTGACTGCTATTATAGTACGGTACCTAACTAATGTCAAGGGCTTTTTGATATTATTTACATTTTCTTCATTTTCTTCATTTTTTCAAAAAAACAAAGCCCCTTTCGGAGCTTTGTCTGCAGTCTGATTCTGTTCGGAGCTGCGGCTTTGCACAGCTCTTTTTTGGCTTTTCGTTTATTTTACGAGATCCTGCCGGTTGTCCCGTGTGACGTCCCAGTTTTTGTTGTAGGCGTTCATCACGATGCCAACGCCCGAATCCACCGCAAGCTCTGCGCCGCTGATTGTGCGCGCTTCATCCGAGCAGAGGAAGAATGCCGCATTCGCAATGTCGGCGGGAAGAGATTCGGCACCCAGCGGCCAGCGTCCGCGCATAGCTTCGTAATCGGCTTCGGTGTAACGTTCCCAGCGGTCGTTATAGACGGCGCCTGCGACGATGATGTTGCAGCGAATGCCGAATTTGCCCAGCTCATAGCAGATGTTGCGGTTCATCACGTCGATGGCGCCCTTCGACGAGGCGTAGCAGATGCGTCCGCCAAGCGCCCGCTTCGAGTGGATCGAGCCGATGAGGACGATGCTTCCCTTGCCCTGCTCCAGCATGATCTTTGCTGCCTCCTGCGCACAGAAGAAGTAGCCCCGTGCGTTGGAGTTCATCACGTGATCGTACTGTTCGGGCGTGGTCGTCAGGATGCTCTGGTTGTAGCCGGGGTCGGCGGCGTTGCAGATCAGCGAATCCAGCCGTCCCCATGTCTCCTTCACCTTGGCGAACGCCGTGCGGATGTCCTCGACCCGCTCGGTCTCCATGGCAAGACCCAGCACGTCCGCACCGGGGTATTTTTCACGAAGGCTTTGCGCCGCTTCGTCCGCTGCGTCCGGTTTGCGGCTCGTGATGGCAACGGCATAGCCCTCCGACAGAAATTTCTCGGCGCACGCAAGTCCGGTGTTCCGTGCCGCACCGGTGATCAGCACGGCTTTTTTCTCGATTTTTCTCATAATTACGATCATTCCTTTCCGAAAAGACTCACCGGTGCCGTTTTCCTTTGCAGTACAACGAAAGTGCAAAGTCGGATCTATGCCGCATACAGGCACAAATGCGTCCCCAAAGAAGTTTTTTCAAATCTTTGCTTTATGTGATCAATACGGCTGAACGGTTTTGCCGTACTTCCTCTTACTGCCAGGTCGCACCCTTGGCGGTCGACGTGACGTTGCGGGCGAACAGCCGCAAAAACGGCTTGAATTTTTCATCCTGCAATACCCAGTCCACCTTTGAAAGACGGTCGGCGATCTCTTTGTCCGATACCAAAAGATCGACCCGCTTCGCCTTCACGTCGATGCGGATGCGGTCGCCCTCGTTGACTGCCGCAAGCGGTCCGCGGATGGCGGCTTCCGGTGCGACGTAGCCGATGCTCAGACCGCTTGTACCGCCCGAAAAACGCCCGTCGGTCAGGATCGCTACCTTGTCGGCAATATCCATGCCCGCCAGCTCCTTCTGGAAGGCGAACGCCGTGGTGCCGAAGCGTCCCTTCGGTCCGAGATAGCGCACGACCGCCACGTCGCCCGCCCGGATCTTTCCCGCACGGAGAGATGCCAGCGCATCGTCCACCTCCGAGAAGACCTTCGCCGGTCCCTCGAAGAACAGCATGCTCTCCGGTACGGCGGCGGTTTTCAGAATGGCGCCGTCCGGGGCGAGGTTGCCCTTGAGAACGGTCAGACCGCCGTCGTTCATCACCGGATTGTCAAGCGGACGAATGACGTCCCGATCGTAGACCGGTGCGCCCGCACAGTTTTCGGCAAGCGTTTTTCCCGTGATCGTCATGCAGTCGCCGTGGAGAAGCGGCATCAGCGTGTCAAGCAGCGCTCTCATGCCTCCTGCACGGTCGAGATCGTTGAAGAAATATTTTCCGTTCGGTGCGATTGCCGTGATGAGCGGAACCTTATGTGACATTTCGTCGAAGAAGCCCCACCAATCGCGGTCCAGTCCCGCTTCGTGGGCGATCGCCGGGATGTGCAGCAAAAGATTCGTCGAGCCGGCAATCGCACAGTCGGTGATGATCGCATTCTCAATCGCTTTTTCGGTGATGATGTCCCGTGCGGTCACACCCGCCTTCACCATCTCCATCACCCGGATGCCCGCCTCGAACGCCATGGCGCCGAGCCGCTTGTCGGCAGCGTTCACCGAAGCATTGCCCGGGATTGTCATGCCCATCGCCTCGGCGATACAGCACATACTGTTCGCCGTCGTCATCGAGCCGCAGGCGCCCTGCCCGGCGTGTGCGCAGGCGACCATATCGTCAAATTCGGCACGGTCCATCTTCTTCTGCATGACCTTGCCGACGCTCGTCGAGACCTCGGTCAGACCGATCTTGCGACCCTTGAAGTAGCAGAGAGGCATATAACCGCCGGTCACGATCACGGTCGGGATGTTCAGTCTCGCCGCCGCCATCAGCTGACCGGGCACGATCGAATCGCAGGTCCCGAGCAGTACCATGCCGTCGAACATATTGGCTTCGACGTTCAGCTCTACCTCGTCGGCAATCAGATTGCGGCTCGGGAGCTCGATGTAACGGGGGTCCTTCAGCACCATGCCGTCGCAGATGCCGGTCGTAGCGACCTCGAACGGCAGACCGCCGCCCTCCCGCACGCCGTCCTTCACACGCTGTGCGATCTCCCGCAGATGGACGTGTCCCGGATTGTATTCGTTCCACGAGTTGACGATTGCAATGTACGGCTTTGCGATTTCACGCTTCGTGTAGCCCATGCCGTAGAGGATCCCGTCCCGCTTGACGCTGCCTACACCGAAATCCCATTTGCTTCTTTCAAACATTTTCCTTCTCCTTCTCCTTCCCCTTCTCCTTCTCCGCCGGGTAAAGACGGACGAATTCTTCATATGCCTTCTCAAAGCATTCTGTCGGAACGCACGCCGTGCCGCCGCCGAGCCTCTTGCCCGAACGTGACATCATGCCGCCGTGCATGACCGGCGTGATGCCGGTCTCCAGTACGAGCCGGAGATCGACCGCCTGCGGCGCACCCGCCCAGTTCATCGCCGGGATCGGATAGTTTTCGTTTTTAAGGAGCGTGATGCGCCCCATCTCGGCGGTCTGCCGAATGCCGTCGTCGAGCGTTTTCCCGAGCGTCTGCAATACCGTCGGCGATGCGGCGGCGGCAAGACCCCCGAAGCCCGCACATTCCATGGCACAGCTGTCACCGATCCAGGGCAGCACGTCGGAGGTGTCCTTCACCTCGCCCGAAATGATCGGTGAGGGTGCGGTGAACCAGGCTTCCGCCGTCCCGGCGAGCTTTACGCCGAAGGTCACGCCGTTCCCGGCAAAGCCGGTCAGCACCGTCGAATACGGTACGCCTCGCACACCGGAAAGAAGCGACATTGCCGAAGCCATCCCCACCGGATGGAAGAAGCGGACGGTCTCGGTGAGAAAGGCGGTCAGGGTCTGCCGTTCCTTGACCGAAAGTCCGGCTTTGTCAAAGAGCTTCAGCAGTGCGAGCGTTCCGTACAGTCCCACCGCTTCCTGTCGGGAATGAAGCTCGTCTCCCATCGCAATGCCGGAGGCGAAAATCGGCTTCATCGAAAGACCGCCTCCGTCTGCCGATGCCAGCGCACGGTTGAATGCGGGGGCGATGAATTCTCTCATGCGGACAAGATGGGCACGGATGTCCTCATTGAAGACGCCCCAGCCGCCAAGGCCGCCGCGGTTCTTCCACTCGAAGGGAGCGCACCAGCCTTTTTTGCCGGTGTTTCGGTCGGTTACCTCGATAAGGCACATCGAAGGCGTCGTGATGCCGGTGCCGGAACAGATCACATGATGATCGTTGCCCGCCTCAAAGCGGAGCGAACCGGTCTCAAACAGCCGTCTCGCCTCGGCTTCGTCCTTTGCATATCCCTCGAACAGAGCGCCGTTTATGCCGCCCTGCCGTTCGGTCTCGCACATATCCTCCCATGAAATGGCAGGTCCGGCGTGCAGGATTACACCGTCCTCCAATTCCGGAACGGCTTCCTTCGCCGGGACGAGCCGTTCGAACCACGGATCGGCGTTCTCAAAGCGGGAAACGACCTCACGGTTTGCCTCGTCGATCTTCTCTGCCAGTTTTCCTTTTCTCAGAATTTTGGTATCTATCATAGTTTTGGTCATTCCTTTCTGTGAAACCGCATTTGTGCCGGTTTTCTTTGCACTGCGAAGAAAATTCGGGAGTCGGATTTATGCTCCTGAAAGGCACAAACGCATGTTTTGAAAAAAGTTTCCTTTTTTCAAACTTTTTCCCTCACTATCATAGTCTTTTCCTCAAACGTTATCTATAATTCGGTCATCGCCCACGCCGTCTGCGGCGGTGCAACGGCAGACCGTCAAAAGGCTGACGGCTTCCGCCGCCGAAAGACGAGCCTCAAAATCGGACGGCAGCATTTTGTCAAGCCGTGTTCCGATCCCGTCCAGCTTTTCCGCCGCCGCAAGGCAGTCGGCTTTTTCCCGGAGCGGTCCCATATGCGCCGACATGACCGCCATGATCTCGGCTTTCACGGCTTCATAGGCGTCTTTATCCTCTTTTCCCGTGCCGTCAATAAACGTCGGGAGCGGTCTGTCCGGCAAACTCTTCCCGTCAAAGTGCCCTGCGTCCTCCGCTGCCGAGCGGCCTGCCGTGCGTCCGAAGACGAAGACCTCGCTGCCTGCGTTGCCTCCGACCCGGTTGGCGCCGTGGACGCCGCCTGCCGTTTCGCCCGCCGCAAGAAGTCCCGGGACTGTCGAGCGGCAGGATGCGTCGATCTTCACGCCGCCCATAAACGAGTGCGCGGCAGGTCCGACCTCGACGATCTCCCGTGACAGATCGATCCCGGCATTCTTGAAACGGTTCCAGTACATGACGTGCTTCCCCATCAGAACGTCGGCGGGGATTCCGGTCAGGTCAAGATAAACGCCGCCGTGCTCACTGCCCCGTCCTTCGCATATCTCCTTGGCGATGGCGAGCGCCAGCGCATCCTTCGGAACGTCTGCCTCGGATTTGCAGTTTCCGAGTAAAAACCGTTCGCCGTTCCGATTGGTCAGCTTTCCGCCCGATGCGAGCAGCGTCGTTGAAATGCCGAGCTTTTTCGGATAGATACACCGGCAAGGCTCAAACTGATACTGCCCCATGTCGCAGAGCGCCGCACCCGCACGGTACGCCGCCGCCACGCCGTCGCCGGTCATCGACAGATCGTAGGTGCTGTCGGTCATCAGGTGGATCCCTCCCGATGCCAGCACAACGGCACGGGCACCCATCTTCACGATATTTCCGCTTTTACGGTCAAACAGTACCGCACCGGTAACGTGCGGCTTTTCTTCGTCCGAAACGGTCACCTCGGCAAGCGACACACCGTATTCCGGCTCGATCCCCCGGAGCGAAAGCAGGCGGCGGAAGGCTGCACCCGCCGTCTTTCCGGTCGAGTTGCCGATGTGAACGAGCCTCGGCACCGTACAGCCCAGCGGTTTCAGAAGGTCGTATTTTTCCCCTTCCCGGTCAAAGGAAAGCCCCATGTCTTCGAGGATCTTTACCGTTTCGCACGAGCCTTCGGTCAGAAGATGCACGAGCGCCGGGTCGTTGCGGTATCCGCCGCCCCGCATCGTGTCGTCAAAGAAAAGCTGTTCGCTGTCGCCTTCTCCCACCGGCGCATTGAAGCCGAGCAGGTGATCGGAGGCACAAACCTCCGATTTGGCGATCAGACGTACCGAAGCACCGGCTTCCGACGCCGCAAGCGCCGCCGTGAGACCGGCGATCCCCGCACCGACGATGAGAACGTCCGTGCTTTGCGTATCACACACCGTACCGCTTTTGCACATCACAGCTCCGGCTCCTCTCCCAGAAGGCGCAGCGCATTGCCGCGGCTGACCCTGTAGTAAACGTCCCAGTCGAGCTTCCCGCTCTCCATCAGCTCGTCGAGGAAGAGCGACAGATCGAACTGCTTCATGCCGAGGTTCTCCGGGTCGTAAATGTCGGTCGCAAACAGCACCCGGTCAGAGAACTCGGTAAGGAAGCGAACGGTGAAATCCGGGTCGCGTTCCATGGCGGCGGTCCCGGCGGAGCAGGAAAGATCACACCACAGATTCGGGTACTTCCGCATCAGCGCCACGACACGGCCGCCGGTGGTCACCTTTCCGTAATGGCAGTCGTTGCGGGTCGCTTCGTCGACCTTTTCATCCAGCTCCGCCCAGAAGCGTGCGGAGTGACCGATGATCTTCACCTTCGGAATGGCGGCGAGCACCCGTTCGAGCCTCACAAGACCGATTTCGTCAAGAATGCCGTATTCCCCGACTGCGCCGAAGTGAAGCGTGACGGGCATATCACATTCGCCGCAATGGCGGAGCAGATTCATCATGCGGGGGTCATCAAGCGGCAGATTCGCGACCTGCTCGCTGACGCCGCGCGCCCCCTGCGCCTTATAGTAAAGGAGGTAGTGCGAAAAATCGGTATCGGGATTATTGCCGCCGAAGCGGGGGTCGATGCCGCAGAACCACCAGCCGATGGTGTCGTTATGATCGCGTACCATAGCCCGTGCCTCCCGGGGAGACAGACGCTCGGTCGTGAATTCGGGGGAGGTGCCGGGCGGCAGCAGGACGCCCTTTTCGACGTTGATGCTGTCGTAGATCCTGCGCACCTCGTCGGGGGTCGGATAAAAGTGCCCGGACAGCTTCGGAATGTCATGCTCGGGAACGCAGTGCACGTGGAGGTCGATTTTTCTGACCTTCTGATTCCTTGTCATGGTTAAAGATCCTTTCGTCGGTATTTCGATCACAGAATGTCGATGCGATGCTCGGCACGGAAGGTCTTTCCGGGTCCGATGGTCAGAATGCCGTCTTTTTCATAAAGGTCGCCGACTTTTCCGGCTTTTTCGGACATTCCGTACCACGGCTCGATGCAGAGATACGCACGGCGGGACAGCGTCCAAAGAGCGAGGGTCGGAAAACCGGTGAAATCCACACGGAGCCTCGGCATGCCGTGATGCGTCAGCGTCACCGAACGGGAGGAAAGACGGCGGAAAATGTAGGTCCCGCGGTCAAATTCCGCATAGGACAGCGCCATGCGCCCGTTTTCAAGCGGCACGGTCTCGGTCTTTCCGGTCACGAAGCCGCCGTCGAGCATCGAACGCTCCAGCGACGCATCGCCGTCGAAAACAAGCTCGTATTCCTCGACGCCGCCCTCGCAGGCGTAGCCCTCGTGGGCACCCACCGAGAAGGGCATCTTCTTATCCGAGCGGTTCTCCACCTCGTAGACAACGTGCATCGACGCACCGTCCAGTCTGAACGTCACCTTCAGCGTGCAGTCGAAGGGATAGCACTTCTTCGTTTCTTCGTCCGAAACACGGGCGAGCACGAGCGTGTCATCGGTGTGCTGCAGGACCTCGAGCGCAGAGGTCGGCACAAAGCCGTGCTGAGGCATCTCATAGGTTTTCCCGTCAAGCGTATATTTCGATTCGAAAAGTCTTCCGCAGATCGGGAACAGCACCGGTCCGGATCTTGGCCATGAGCCGTCGCCGTTCTGCCATATATATTCTTCTCCGTCCGTGTTCCTTTTCAGGCTGACGATCTGTGCGCCAAGCGGTGTGATGTGCGCCGTCAGACTGTCGTTTTGCAGTTTCAAATACTCTGCCATGTCGTTTTCCTCACGTCTTTTCTGATTATTTAATTCAAAGCGTCTGTATTGTTTTGTAATAATGTACTATAAAAGTTTTGTAAAAGCGGATAAAACTCACTTTATCATCTTGATTATAGCAGGAACCTGTGGTATAATCCATAGCAAAAGTAAAGATGATGTTGACAAAAACAAAGATTCGGGGGATATCATGGAACACACCCTTTCATCGACCCAACTTGCTCCCTTTGTACGGTTCGCCGGCTTCCGCCACGGGCAGGACGGAATGAAGAACGTGACGGTCTGGGCGCTCGACTGCCGGATGTTCTGGTTCACGGCGGGCAGAAGCCGCCTTCAGGTCGACGGCGTTTCCTACGAGGCCGAGGCGGGCGACCTTTTCCTGCTCCCGCCGCTCTGCCCATACCGCCTCATCGGAACGGAAGGCGACTACTATCTGGTCAATTTTGACTACCTTGCCACCGATTCTTCGCCGGAACACGCCCTGCCCGTTCTGACCTCGCCCGGCGCCGAGCCGCATCAGCAGGTGACCTTCACCGACCTTCCGCAGCTGTCGGGGCATGTCCGTCTGCGCATGGCGGGACTGGAAGCGCCTCTTTCCGAAATGACCGGGCTTTATGCGAAGAAGGGCATCTATTTCCGTCCGCAGATGAACGCACACTTCACGCTGGTTCTGCTGCGTGTTTTCAGCCTTCTTCGTCAGTCCGCTCCCGAAAGCCGGATGGCGCAGATGATGGCTTACGTGGCGGATCATTGCGCCGAGCCGCTGACCAACCGTCTCGTCGGCGAACAGTTCCACTATCATCCGAATTACGTCAGCCGCCTGTTCCTTCTTCACACGGGACAGCCGCTGCACCGCTATCTCGTCGGGTGCCGCATCGAAAAAGCGATACGGCTTTTACAGTCCGCAGACCTTTCCGTCGGTGAGACCGCCGAAAAAACCGGCTTCAAAAACGTCAGTCAGTTTTCCCGTGCCATCCGCCATGCCACCGGCTATCCGCCGTCGAGCTTCCGCATCAGGGCGAAGCCGGACGAGACGCCCGGCGATCCGCACGGGAATCATTCATAATATCCGTTTCATGCCGTGGAATGGGAAGGCAAGGAGCTTCTGCATATGAAGAAAACAAAACACGGTCCGCCGTCCGGGCAAGAAACCGGGAGGACGGCGAACCGTGTTATTTATGTCAGAGCAGTTTTTTGAGCGTGCCGAGAATGCCGCGGCTGACCGCTTTGCCGAATTCACGCCCGATGCAGTTCATGGCGGAGTTCGTCACCTTGGAGACGGCAGACGAGGTTTTCTTCTTCGCCGTCTTCTTTTTCTTTTCCGCTTCCCTTGCAGCCTTTTCTTCCGCTTTCGCCTTCTCCGCTTCTTCCTTTTCCTTTACGGCCTCGGCTTCTTCTTTTTCCTTTTCGGCATTCAGAATTTCGTATGCCGACTCGTTATCGACCGCCGTTTCGTACTTGCCGAAAAGATCGTCCGCATGGATCTCCGCCGCTCTTCGGTCGTCGTCGATCGCACCCATGCCAGACTGCGGCGGCAGGACCGTCGCCTTTTCGACGATGTTCGGACGCCCCTTTTCATCGAGGAAGCTGATGAGCGCTTCGCCGGTGCCGAGGGCGGTGATAGCCTCCTCGGTGTCGAACGCCGGGTTGACCCGGAAGGTCTGCGCCGCGGCACGAACAGCCTTCTGCTCGGCAGGCGTATAGGCGCGGAGCGCATGCTGTACACGGTTGCCGAGCTGTGCCAGTACCTTGTCCGGCACGTCGGACGGCTGCTGTGTGATAAAGTATATGCCGACGCCCTTCGAGCGGATCAGCTTGACGACCTGCTCCACCTTTTCGACCAGTGCCTTCGGTGCGCCCTCGAACAGAAGATGCGCTTCGTCAAAGAAGAAGACCAGCTTCGGCTTGTCGAGGTCTCCGACCTCCGGCAGCTCCTCAAACAACTCGGCGAGCAGCCACAGCATGAAGGTCGAGTAGAGAAGCGGTGACCGGAAGAGCCTTGCGCAGTGGAAGATGTTGATGTATCCGCGTCCCGAAGAGTCTGTCTGCATCCAGTCGGAGAGTTGAATGTCCGGCTCGCCGAAGAAGAGCGTTCCGCCTGCGTCCTCAAGCTGTAGGAGCGCCCGCTGAATCGCGCCCGCCGACTGCTTCGAAACGTTTCCGTATTCGTTGAGCAATTCCGATGCGTGTTCGGTGACGTAGGTCACCATCGCCCGCAGATCCTTGAGGTCGATCAGAAGCCAGCCCTTGTCGTCCGCAACACGGAAGACGATGGACAGCACGCCGGTCTGCACCTCGGTAAGACCCAAAAGACGTGCCAGCATCGTTGCCCCCATATCACTGACCGTCGTGCGGACGGGATGACCGCCCTCACCGTAAACGTCCCAGAACCGGACGGGATACGCTTTCGCCGGAAAATCCGCCGCATCGACGCCGATGCCTGCAAGACGGGACGTGATGCTTTCGTTTATGTCGCCGCGCTTCACACAGCCGGCAAGGTCGCCCTTGACGTCGGCTAAAAAGACCGGGACGCCGAGGTCGGAGAAGGATTCCGCCATGACCTTGAGCGTGATCGTCTTGCCGGTGCCGGTGGCGCCTGCAATGAGACCGTGACGGTTCGCCATGTTCGGAAGGATGGAGCAGGACGCACCGACACTCCCGTCTGCGCCGAGCGCTCCTCTGCCCACTAAGATTCTGCCATCGTATACCATATTGATCCCTTTCGCATGTATTGTTGTACTCAATGATATTGTACACCGTTTTTCCGGTTTTGGCAAGTACCTGCGAAAAAATAAAGTGACGAATTTACAGAGAAATTTCTTTAATATTTCCTTCATTCAGGAATGCTTTGGCATTTGGCGATTCATGAATGATATTATCAAGAATGAGCCTTTCTATATTTGCCCGCGGACTTATTTTTATTGTCGGGGCAGTTGTTCCGTCATTTGAACGGTGTATGTTTTCTATTGTGATATTTCTTGCAAAAATATCAGATTCAAACCAGATGAGTGGATTATTTTTTGCCCCGATTTCATGTTCTGTCGGAAAAATCTCTCCGATAGGCTTTGAAACAAAAAGGTCTGAAATGTGTATATTTTCAAGAAGTATCGGTCTGTCATCACGCAGGCGGTAGTGATGTGTAAAAGAAACAGCATAGTAACGGAATTGACCATGAATATTTTTGATTGTAATATTTCTTACTGCATTCCCTCTTGACAGAAGCCGGACTCCCGTGTATCCATTTGAGCAGTATATACCGTCTATGTCAATATCCTCAATATTTCCCCTTGTAATTTCACTCCTGACAGTTCCGTCGGCACAAAGAGCAACATGGTCATCATTTGCATTGCCTCTTATATTAGTTATTTTTCCAAATCGGGCAGGTCCTTGAATATGTACCCCGTCCATATTCTTATGTGAAAGATTGTAGTCTAAGAAAACATTTTCAACCGTAAAATGAATTGCGTCTGCAATGTGAACTGCAAATGATGTAGGATTCTTAAAGGTTACGTTTTTTATGCAAAGATTATTTGTATGTACAAACCGCATCATGAGTACAATATAAATATTTTGAATATACAGCTTTTCGTCACACGGTTGATCTTCGTTAATATCTCCCGGCATACATTCGCCCGGAATCTTTTTGCGTTCCTGATGCTCATGATTTCCGTCCCATATTCCGCCGTCAATGGTGATGTTTTTATTTGTTTCGTGCGAATAAAGTCCGTCATTATCTAAAATTGAGCAATTTGCATGCTCTGCAAGGCGAAGCACAGTTTTTTTCGACAGCTTAAGATAAGTGTCGCTATGTATAATGAGTGGTTTTTCGATTGTATAAATCCCTTCCGAAATATACACATCGCCTTTTTTGTCTAAAAGTGACTGAATGTATTCTGTATCGTTTTTCATATCTTTTCTCCTAAATACTTAATAGAATTATTGCGGCAAGCCCTATTATAAAGCCTGTAATCTGCTTCTTTGTAAATGTCTCCTTAAAGAGCAAGACAGATATTGCAAAGGTGAGCAAAAGTCCGCCGGCATTTGATATGGGATAATATAAAAGGCTGTTAAGTGAGCCGGCAAGAGTGAGGTTGATGCGGCAATAAAAGCCCATAATAACTCCTGATGTCGCTCCGTGGATAAAAGCAGGAAGAATGGTGATTTTTTGTTTATTGCTCCGTTTTATGAAAGCAATTCCAAGCGAGAATAAAAACATCATGGCATAAGCGATAAATAGAAATCCTGTTTTTTCCGCACTGAATTCCGACATCTGATGCATCTTTTCCATAAGACCTGCAAGACCCGAAAAAAAGAAGCAGCACGTTGCCATAACAAGCCATTTTCCGCTGATTGAGTTTTTTTCGTTGTCTTTTTTCTTCAAAAGAAAAAAAGATACAAAGATAAGTATTATTCCGGGAATCTGAAAAGCACCGAGCTTTTCATGCCAAAAAACAGGACCGGCAAGTGCCGGGATTATCATACCGTACATCACAAGCGCCGAGGTTAAGGACATAGGGCCAGACTTCATTGCACATACAGACAATGTCTGAAGTGTTAATACAATTGCTGCATATAAAAATGCACAAAAAAGTGTAAACAGTGAGAAATACATTCTGCCGCCGAAAAATAAAATGACAAGAAGTGCAACGGCAGATGAGACAGCGTTAAATGCAAAGATTCCGCCCATGTCGGGGTTTATTTTTTTTGCGTGGTCATTATAGACCGCACTTTTTGCCGAACCTAAAAATATCGACAATATGAGTAAAGCAGCATTTTTCATTGCTCATATCCCTTCTTTTTTGCTTACCGGTATCTGTATTTCGGTTTGCCAGTCTTGTTTTTGGAGTCCGTTCCATGCACCTTTCAAATATCGCTCTCTGGCATCGCCCGAAATAGAATATCCGTTTTTCTTTGCATACGAAACAGCAAGATAATAAGAGTCACGAAGCGATTCATAGCCGCCTTTATGCATAATACAGACGGCTGTTATCTCTTCCAGACTGCGGAATGAAAAAGCCTTTGTATCGCTGCCTTTTTTTGTGACAGACTGAACATATTCTATATAAATATTTTTTTCACGGTATGAAGATGAAGGATAGATAACAGCACAGTAATCTTCTTTCGGAAAAACTATGTCGATAAATTCTTTTGAAAAATCGTTATGAGATTTTTTTATAAATGCCGGTATGGATTCGGGAGAGACAACATATCCTTTGGACGAAAAGACGGTGCAGGATGGAATAGACTTAATTTCGGCAGTAATATTAAAGCTGTCATTAATTAATAATCTTTCAATCTCCGCAATTTTTTTATTCAGTTCATCCCTTTCGTTTATCAGTTCATTTCGTCTATGCTCAAAAACTGTTTTTTTGTTTGCACTGCTTGCTGTTAAAAGTTTTATTTCGCTGTTTGAAAGTCCTGCCGATTTATATGAAAGTATCAGATTTATGTCGCTTAACTTTTCTTCGTCATAATATCTGTAGGCGGTATACGGGTCAACAAAGGACGGTGAAAACATTCCCAGTTCATCATAATACCGGAGCGTTTTAACCGATACCTTTGCAAGTTTTGAAAATTCACCTATTTTAAGCATTATCATCACCTCTTTAATCTTTTTTTAGTATACACCTTCCGCCTACGGGAGAGTCAAGAAGTTTTTGAAAAAAATTTCTTCAACAAGATTCAACAAGATTATTTGACAAATTTGCCGTTTCCTCTTGACAAATCGAATTCCATCGTGTATACTAATGATAATTATTATCGTTAAAGATGAAAATCGCAAGAGAACGCTCTCCCATCGGAGAAGCTGCGATGCGTGCGGGAAGAAAAAAGCTCTGAGTTTTCCCGCACAGCGCTTTGATATATCGGCATATGAAAGGCTTTCGGATAAGCCCGTCAATATGCAGGGTGTCCAATCCGCAAACACCGGAACCGTACGGTCTCCGTGTTTATATTATAATTTATTTTATGGAGGATATGTCATGAAAAAATGGAAGTGCACCATCTGTGGTGAAATCGTAGAAAGCGAGACCCGCCCCGAAAAATGCCCGCTTTGCAAGGCTCCCGGCGAAAAGTTCGTCGAAGTGAAAGAGGATGAAATGACCTGGGCTGCCGAGCATGTTGTCGGCGCTGCAAAGGACGCTCCCGAAGAGATCAAAGAGGGTCTGCGCGCAAATTTCAACGGCGAATGCAGTGAGGTCGGCATGTACCTTGCCATGTCCCGTGTAGCCGCAAGAGAGGGATATCCCGAAATCGCTCTGTATTGGGAAAAGGCCGCTTTTGAGGAAGCGGAGCATGCCGCAAAGTTTGCGGAGCTTCTCGGCGAAGTTCTTACGGACAGCACACAGAAGAACCTCGAAATGAGAGTAGCCGCCGAGAACGGTGCAACGGCAGGCAAGTTCGAGCTTGCCAAGATGGCAAAGGCGCAGAACCTTGATGCGATCCACGACACCGTACATGAAATGGCGAGAGACGAAGCCCGTCACGGCAAGGCATTCGCAGGACTGCTCAAGAGATATTTCAATAAGTGATTGCTCATCCCATTGGAGTGCGTCGGAAGGATCCGCCGCACTTCTCTTTTACCGGATTTATCTTTTTATCGGCGACGGCAGCCCGGCAAGGAAATCGGCATGGGAGGATATTTGAGAAGATTTTTGATTTGAAAGGATTGCCGTTTCCTCTTGACAAAACGGATAATAAAGGTTATAATAATGATAATGATTATTATTAGTGAAGGATTGAGGGTTTACTGCTGCCATGAGCGAAACTTTATCGAAAAAAGATTATGAAGAGCCTCAGTGCCTTTTGAATATGCATCCGGAAATTACGCCGGTCCCCGTAGGTCGGATAATCGAGAAGCTGGACTCCTATCTCAATAAAAATGACTATGATGCGGCGGAACGGCATTTGCGGTATTGGCTTACCGAAGCGGAAGCGTGTCACGACAGGCGGGGAAAGCTCACTTTGCTGAATGAGCAGATCGGGCTTTACAGAAAGAGCGGCAAAGAAGCGGAATGCCTGTGTGCTGTCTCCGAGGCGCTTTCGCTGGCGGATTCCATGGATATGGAGCAGTCGGTAACATACGGTACGACGCTTATCAATGCCGCAACGGGATATAAGGCTTTCGGAAAAGCAAAGGAGGCACTGCCTCTCTATCACAAGGCAAAAACCGTATATGAATCCCTGCTTGATGCAGGCGACGGAAAACTCGGCGGGCTGTATAACAATATGGCTTTGGCGCTTGCCGATCTCGGGGAATTCCGCAAGGCGGAGGAGCTTTATCATAAAGCCATCGGGATTATGGAAAAGCAGGAAAACGGTGCGCTTGAGGTCGCCGTCACCTGCCTCAATCTTGCCGATCTCGTCTGCGCCGAATCGGGGTCTGAGGACGGTGCAAAAGAAATTGAAAAGCTGCTGCTGGAAGCGGAGAAGCTGCTGGATACGGAAAGTCTGCCGAGAGACGGGTACTACGCTTTTGTATGTGAAAAATGCGCTCCCGTGTTCGGCTACTACGGTTACTTTCTGACAGAGCAGGAGCTGGATCGGAGAGCGAGGGAAATCCATGAACGGTCTTGAAACAGCAAGAGGATACTATGAGGAATTCGGAAAGCCCATGCTGGAAGCCGAGTTTGCCGATATCCTGCCGCTCCTTGCCGCAGGCTTTGTGGGAAGCGGTTCGGAGCATTACGGGTTTGACGATGAAGTATCCCGTGACCACGATTTTGAGCCGGGCTTCTGCATTTTCCTCCCCGGAGAGGACGTCATAGACCGCCGGCGTGCTTTTCAGCTGGAACGTGCCTATGCCAGACTCCCGAAGGAATACGCCGGGATCAAACGCCTGCAGATCTCTCCTGCCGGAGGGAGCCGGAACGGCGTCATAAGGACCGGCGAGTTCTATGAGAAAGCGATCGGCTCTGCAAACGGAGAACTGACCACCATGCAGTGGCTGAGGCTTCCGGATCATGCACTGGCTGAGGCGGTCAACGGAGAAGTGTTCTTTGATCACTACGGTGAGTTTTCAAGGATCCGGGAAGAACTGCTTTTTATGCCGGATGATATCAGGCTGAAACGACTTGCGGGCAATCTTCTGATCATGGCGCAGTCCGGGCAGTATAACTTTGTGCGCTGTATGAAGCACGGCGAACCGGAGGCGGCGCAGCTTGCCTGCATGGAATTTGTACGTGCCGCCATGAAAGCGAATTTCCTGCTTCAGGACAGATATATGCCGTATTACAAATGGAGCTTCCGGGCGCTCCGGGGACTTATCGGGACGGAAGAGCTTTCGGAAAAGCTGTCCTTTTTGCTGTTTGGCGACAACCGGGATGAGACGGTTGCCGGGCAAAAGGCCGACGTCATTGAAGAAATCGCATCCGAAACGATCACCCGGCTTCAGGAAAGGGATCTGACAAGTGCCATTTGCGGCGATCTTGAAAAACACGCCTATTCCGTCAACGACGGAATATCGGACGGCAACATCCGCAATATGAATATCCTGATTGCCGTGGGCGAATAAAAACGGCGAACAAAAAGACGAACAAAAAACAGAAAGGAATCCCATCATGTTAGAGACAGGAACAAAAGCGCCGGACTTTACACTACCCGACCAAAACGGAAAATTACACTCGATCTCCGAATACGGCGGAAAGAAAGTATTACTTTACTTCTATCCGAAGGATAACACCTCCGGTTGTTCAAAGCAGGCGGTCTCGTATTCCGAAAGAATAGCCGAGTTTGAAAAGAAAAACGTCGCCGTGGTCGGGATCAGCAAGGACTCGGTGGCTTCTCACAAAAAGTTCGAAGCAAATCATGATTTGAAATTTACGCTTCTCTCGGATGCGGACCGCACGGTCATTGAAGCATACGACGTATGGAAAGAGAAGAAAATGTGCGGAAAAACGTCGATGGGCGTTGTCCGTACAACTTACCTGATCGACGAAAACGGAACCGTCATTTTTGCAAACGATAAAGTCAAAGCAGCGGAAGACGCCCAAAAAATGCTGTCTCAGCTATAAACAGGAGGACATGAAATGCAGATTACCAATGACATCGGATATGTAGGTGTGAATGACCGTCAAGTGGATTTATTTGAAGGTCAGTACGTCGTTCCGAACGGAATGGCATATAACTCTTATGTCATTCTCGATGAAAAAATCGCCGTTATGGATACGGTGGATCGCCGCTTTACGCACGAGTGGCTCGACAATCTGGAGAAAACGCTCGGCAATAGAAAGCCGGATTACCTGATCGTTCAGCACATGGAGCCCGACCACTCCGCCAACATCGTTTCCTTTATGAATACCTACCCGGAAGCGACGGTCGTTTCCTCCCAAAAGGCGTTCACCATGATGAAAAACTTCTTCGGAACGGATTTTGAAGACCGCCGGATCGTTGTCGGCGAAGGCGATACACTGACTCTCGGAAAGCACATACTGACGTTTGTAACGGCGCCGATGGTACACTGGCCGGAGGTCATCGTTACCTATGACAGCGTGGATAAGGTTCTGTTCTCCGCCGACGGCTTCGGAAAGTTCGGGGCACTGGATGCAGAGGAGGACTGGGCGTGCGAAGCAAGACGGTATTACTTCGGCATTGTCGGAAAATACGGTGCGCAGGTGCAGGCGCTGCTGAAAAAGGCAGCTGCTTTGGATATTCAGACGATCTGCCCTCTGCACGGTCCGGTTCTTTCCGAAAATCTCGGTTATTATCTGAGCCTTTACAATACGTGGTCTTCCTACAGCGTCGAAAGTGAAGGCATTGTGATCGCTTATACCTCCGTATACGGCAATACGAAAAAAGCGGCGGAGCTTCTTGCCGAAAAGCTGAAAACGAACGGCTGTCCGAAGGTGGTCGTCAACGATCTTGCACGTGTCGATATGGCAGAAGCGGTGGAAGACGCCTTCCGATACGGAAAACTCGTCCTTGCGACAACGACCTACAATGCGGACATTTTCCCGTTCATGAAGGAATTCATCAACCATCTGACCGAGCGGGGGTATAAGAACAGGACCGTCGGTCTTATTGAAAACGGCTCATGGGCGCCGCTGGCGGCAAAGACGATGAAGGCGATGCTGGAGCCTTGCAAGGATATTACTTATACCGATACGACCGTCAGAATTCTGTCTGCACTGAACGATGACAGCAAGGCACAGCTCGACGCTCTTGCCGAAGAACTGACAAAGGAATACGTGGCGCAGAACGGTGAGACCGCCAACAAGAACGACCTTTCGGCGCTTTTCAACATCGGCTGCGGACTTTACGTGGTTACCTCCAACGACGGTAAAAAAGACAACGGTCTTATCGTAAATACCGTTTCTCAGGTCACCAATACACCGAACCGCATCGCCGTCTGCATCAACAAGCAGAATTATTCGCATCACATCATCAAGCAGACGGGTATCATGAACGTCAACTGTCTGTCGGTTGAAGCTCCGTTTTCCGTATTTGAGACGTTCGGCTTCAGGAGCGGCAGAACCGTCGACAAGTTCTCCGACTGCGCGCCGCTTCGTTCGGATAACGGACTTGCCTTTTTGCCGAAATACATCAACTCGTTTATGTCCTTAAAGGTCGAGCAGTATGTTGACCTTGATACGCACGGTATATTCATCTGCTCCGTGACCGAAGCCCGTGTGATATCCGACAAGGAGACGATGACCTACACCTACTACCAGAACAGCGTCAAGCCGGGTCCCCGGACCGAAGGCAAAAAGGGTTATGTATGTAAGGTGTGCGGATACGTTTACGAGGGCGATGAGCTTCCCGAAGATTTCATCTGCCCGCTCTGCAAGCACGGAGCTGCCGATTTTGAGCCGATAAAAGAATAAAAATAAAGGATTACGATTATGAAGTGCGTATGTGACGCCTGCGGATGGGAATACGACGAGACTGTCGGCGATCCGGAAAACCGCAAAAAACTGCTTGCGGATATGCACGCCTTAGTATTGTTCGGAAAAACGTAACAATTTGATATCAGAGAAAAAGAAAAGACCGATTTCGAAGTTCGGAATCGGTCTTGATATTGGTACGCCCACCACGGGCAAGTCAGCTTTCAATAAGCAATATCTTGCGGAAGGAATGTGTATTTTTTGGTAATGAATCTACTTTTTCATTGGATGCAGTTCTAACCGTTTGATCATTTCGCTTTTTTTGTATTGCAGCGGTGTCATGCCAAAGGTCTTTTTGAAGCTGCGGATAAAGTGCGAATACTCACATCCGCTCTCAAAGCAAGCCTCCGACACGCTTTTCCCCATCCGGAGACAGGACGCGGCATGTGTCATACGCAGCTGCTTTAAGTATTCCATGGGACCGCAGTTCAGACATTCGTGAAAATACCGTTCCATGGTGTTGACACTGATATGACTCTGTTCCGCTGCCTCCGTCATGGTGATCGGTTGATTCAGATGGTCTTTCATATAAGTAACCGTTTGCTGCACCTTTTCCGGCAGAGCAAATTCCGAGGACTGCGGTTTTTCCGTTTCTGCCTGCAATAACAATTCCAGTATCCGGAAGAACGTCAGATAACGGTTCAGAGGCGTCTCTTGTTCCCGGCACAATGTCTCACACAGACCGATGAATTGTGTATGCAGAGGTTCGGGGAGGATATAGAGATTATTCGTGCCGATCTCGCGCTGAAAAAACATCGGGAGAAGGTCTTCGTTTCCGTTAGAGGAAAACAAGATCCAGTAATGCTCGTGCGTTTCATTGTCATGATAAATACAGTGATGATTCTCATACGGACGTGTCAGAACGATCCCGCCGTGCGGAACGGCGTACAGCGTGTTCTCCACGAGAAACGACACATTGCAGGACACATTGACATAGATCTCACATTCCGGGTGAATGTGTGCGCTGATCCTTCGCGAAGGCTCCTCTTCTTCCTGTCTGTTGTACGCCGCTTCGATCTGAAGCGAACGGATATCCGGCAATACGGATTTCTGTTGATAGATGATTCCCATTTTACCGCCTCCTGTTTTCCCGTACAGACAGTATAACACAAAATATCTCTTATGACAAGTATCACAAACCATTTTCCGGTGAAATCCGCCATTTTTTAGGTGAATATAATCAACATTTTTCATTTTTGCTGTGATATAATAAGGTAAGTATCAAAGGCTTTTACGCCAAAAAGGAAGGAGAAAACCGTATATGACTTCATCCGATACTGCCGGGATAAATAAAGAGAAGCTCCTCGCATCGTTCGATCCGGAAACGGGCTGTACAACATCGTTGATCCGGGAGGGCGATCCCTACGGCATGAACTGGGTGCTGCCGGATTCGGATTGGGGAAGGCCGGAGCATTTCCGACTGACGGGAACAAGCACCGATGCAGACGGGCTTTTTTCGGCGGACTATGTCAGCGAGCAGGACAGCAGCATCCGTCTGACCGTAACAAAATCCGTCACAGACGGCGTATACACGGAGGACTATATGTTTTCCAATGACGGAGAACACGAATTTTTCATGGGACCGGAGAAGATCGGCATCCATTATCCGCTCAACTGTCTGTTCCGGCGGACGCCGGAGGTCTATCACACCGCGTGCATCACACACCTGTGGTGCGGCGGCAGCGTATGCTATATGGATTCCTTAACAGCAGCAGGCGATCCTATCCATCTTGTCGGCATTCTGACATCGGGTTCCGTTGATGATTACAGCATTGATTACGATCTGTCGCGCGTCCGGATCGGTGCGGACTTCCGCGGTGCGTTCGTGCTTCATCCGGCAGAAACGGTCCTGCATCCGGGGGCTGCCATGCATCTGACCTTTGTCTTCCGCTTTACGGAGGAATCGCCCGGACAGCTCCTTCTGAAACAGGACGGAGCAATCCTGCCTGAGGCAGACCGCTATTCCCTGTTTTTGGGAGAGAAAACGGAATGCCGCGTTCTCTGTCATGATCGGGACGCGGATATCTCCATTGTCTGCGATGGGGAAATCGTTCCGTATAAGGTGTTTGACGATGGCGTCCGTTTTACCTGCCGCGCGGACCGCTGCGGCGAAAAGCGGTATGTGATCCGTTCGGGAGGGCGTGAGACCTTCCTGCGGCTGAACATCCTTGAGCCGCTTGACACCATTCTTGAAAAGCGTGCGCATTTCATTGCGGAAAAGCAGCAGTACAGGGAACCCGGCAGCCGACTGTACGGGGCGTATCTGATCTATGACCGCGCGTCGGACAAACAGTATTTCGACGCGGTCTTCCGCGATCACAACGCCTGCCGGGAACGCATCGGCATGGGCGTCATCACGGCACTTGCGCTGCAGAAGCATTACGATGAAGCGCTGATGGAGTCGCTGCGTCTGCACCGCGCGTTTGTCGAACGGGAAATGTTCGACACCGAAACAGGATGCGTCTACGATAGCGAGGGAAAGAACGGGAGCATCGACAGACCGTTCGATTACCCGTGGGTATCTGTCTATTATCTTGAATGGTATCGGCTGACCGGAGAAACGGCCTGCCTTCTGTACGCAGCAAGAGCACTGTTTGCCTATTATGAACACGGCGGCATGGAATTTGAAGCGCAGTGCATCGAGGCTTACGATATCATCCGCGCACTCGGAAAGGAATGTCTTGACGCAGAAGCGCAGAAGCTGACTTCCCTTTTCATCGGCCATGCGGACAGGATCGTCGGAACCGGGATCAATACGAAAATGTCGGAATGCTCTGTCTGCAATGAACATCCGGACGGAAAAATCAATTATCTTTCGCAGGCATATATGCTCACCGGAGACCGACGTTATCTCGATGCGGCACAGGAGCGTCTTCCCGAAGCCGCCGCCTTTTTCGGGGATCAGCCGGATTACCGTCTGAACGGCATTCCCGTGCGGTACTGGGACAACTACTGGTTCGGCAAGCTCCGTTCCTACGGCGATGTGTTCCCGCAGTACTGGAGCATTCTGTCCGGAACCATGCTCTGCCGGTATACCGAAGCCGATCCGGAAAGAAGAACGGATGCGCTGCGCCGGACGATTCTCAACAATCTGACGGGCAATCTCTGTGTCTTTGCTCCCGACGGCTTTGCGTCATGCTCTTATTTGTATCCGTATAAAATCACGCAATGGGTGCCTGACGGCGTCGATACGAATCCATATATGCGTCCGCAGATCACATACGGACATCAATACGACGATTTTGCAAACGATCAGGACTGGGCGCTGTACTATGCGGTTAGATGCTGTATGAAAATTCTTTGATGATCTCACAGCAAAACAAGAAGACGAAAATAGGCTGCTTCTACGACGCACGGATCGACGTATCGCTGTACATCGGGCTGTTCAATCCGCTTACCCTGGAGCCGTTTTGTACTTACTGCGTATTACGCCGCCGATGATTTTGTCTTGAAGAAGCATCAGGTCGTGCTGATAAAAGATTTTTAAGAGAAGAGAATTGGCAGCAGGAGGAAAAAATAATGGTCATTGATTCCCATATCCATGCGCATATTGAGCTCTTTACGGGCTCGCCGCAGGAAAACCGCAAAAAACTGCTTGCGGATATGCACGCCGCAGGGGTTGACGGCGGTGCGATCTTTTCGCTGAACCCGACCGAGTATACCCACATGACATACCGTCAGCGCCTTGAGCAGGTGCTTGAATTATGCGGGGATGAGAAATGGCTCTTCCCGTTCTTTTACGTAAATCCGCTTGACGAGGATGCCGTCGAGCAACTTGAAGACGCTGCGGCGCAGGGCGTCCGTGGCTTCAAGATCATTTGCAAAAGCTTCTTCCCGCACGACGAGCGCTGCCTTGCCGTGTGTCGGAAGGCCGCCGAGCTGCATAAGCCCGTGACCTTTCATTCCGGCATTCTGTGGGACGACGGGGATTCCGCGCGCTATAACCGCCCGCTGGAGTTTGAAGGCCTTCTGAGAGTGCCGCAGCTTCGATTTACGCTTGCCCATATTTCGTGGCCGTGGTGCGAGGAGAACGTCGCCGTTTACGGAAAGCTTGCCAATGCCAAAAGGGTAAAGCCGGAGACTTCCTGCGAGATGTTCGTCGATACGGTTCCCGGCACGCCCCGGAACCGCCGGAGGTATGCGCTGGAGCTGATGCTCGGCGGCGACTACGAGTACCGCTATAACCTGATGTTCGGCACTGACTGCCACTCCGACCGCTATAATATCGAGCACACGAAGGAATGGCTGGAGCGCGACCGTAGGATCCTCGGTGAGCTGGGCTTCGGTGACCCGGATTTTCAGGAGCATTATTTCTGCCGGAATTTTCTCCGTTATATCGGGGAGGAGTAAGCGAAGGGACAAAGGACGGCTGACATCTCAATACCGTGTACGATATCCCGGGTGCAGCCTTATGCTGCGCCCTTTTGGCTCTTTCCTGCAAAAAAAGCAGAGATACCCATACAAAATTTGCAAAAATGTCTTGAAAAATCCGCATTTTTACTGTATACTGTTTAACATAGGCTATCCGGATACGCCCCGGCGGCAGGATTCGGGACGGGTGTCCGTGTATTCTTTTACTTTGGAATTTTTGAAATTTTGAAAAACAGAAAAATCATTGAGGGGGGTCCATCATGAAAAATTACAGATACGACGGCACAAAGAAATTTTCCATCAAAAACTTTGACTGCGCCGACAAGGGCGAATTTTCCGAACGGCATGAGGCCATAGCGGAATTTACCGAAAACCTCGAAAAGATCAACGAATATCAGCAGAAGCTGTTTGCCGAGCAGAAGGAGGGCATCATTTTCGTCTTCCAGGCCATGGACGCCGCCGGAAAAGACGGTGCCGTCCGTGCCGTCCTTTCCTGCCTCAGCCCGCAGGGCGTTTCGGAGCACGGCTTCAAGGTGCCCAGCGCCGAAGAGAACCGTCACGACTATCTGTGGCGTTTCTGGAGTGCGATTCCCGCCAAGGGCTCGATCAGCATCTTCAACCGCAGCTATTACGAGGACGTGCTGGTGCAGAAGATCCACAAGATCTACGAGAAGAACAAATACGCCGACCGCATCGACATGGATACCATCATCGACAAGCGCTACGAGCAGATCCGCAGCTTTGAGAAGTATCTGTGGGAAAACAGCATCCGTGTCGTCAAGATTTTCCTGAACGTCTCCAAGGACGAGCAGGCAAGGCGCTTCATCTCCCGTATCGACACCCCGAAGAAAAACTGGAAGTTCTCCTCCAGCGACATCGACGAGCGGGCATATTGGGATGACTACATGGACGCCTACGAGAAGTGCATCAACAAAACGGCACGCAGGAACGCTCCGTGGTACGTGGTTCCCGCCGATCATAAGTGGTACGCAAGACTGATCATTTCCCGCATCGTCCTTGGCGAACTGGAAAACATGAATCCCCGGTGGCCCGTTCTCGGCGAGGACGAAATGGAAAAGCTGAAGGCTTACCGTGAGCTTCTCGCTTCCGAGACGGAGCTCCGTGAGAACGAGGAAGAGGAAAGCGGTCAAAAGCTGAAGCCCTCCGATACGGCTGTCGGCATCGCTCTCAAGAACGACCGTCAGGCGCTCTCCGAAAAGAAGTTCCGCAAGCTCCTTGAGAAGAGCATCTTCAAGAACTTCTGCGAGCGCTTCGGCGTCAGCGAAGAAACGCAGGAACAGCTCGGAAAGATTTATCTCGACATCGAGGAAGCCGAAGCCAAAGCCGAGGCGGACGCTCTTGCCGAGGTGAAGAATATTTACCGGGAAAGAAAGAATGCCGTGGAAGCGGGTCTCAAGGGCTTCGGCAAAGAGGCAAGAAAGCTCTTCGAGCGCTATTCCAAGGCGTCCCGCACGCAGATCAAAGCCTTCGTTGAGGAGATCAATCTCAGCTACAGCCGGTATGAGGAAGAGCTGGGACAGATCATGGCGGAATATGAGATTGCCGTCGGCACCGAGGGCGCTTGCGCCGAATGTGCGCTGGCAGATTACGAAGCCAAGCTGAATGCCGCTTTTGAGGCGCACAGCGCCGTTTTGGCAGAGGGCAAGGAAACCGTCATCGGGAAGCTCATCGAGCTCGCCGACGAGTACGCCGAGATCGGCATGGCGTTCCGCAAGGTCGGAAAAAAAGCCGCCGACAGTGCCGAGGATGCTCCTTCGGAGAACGCCGAAGAGGAAGCGGTAGCGGCAGCGGAGGAAGCCGAAGAGGAAACGGCGGCAGAATGTTCGGAAGAGATCACGGAAGAAGCTTCGGAAGCGGTCGCCGATAAGGCTGAATAAGCAAAGACGGCTGATCGTCCTTGCGGAATAACACAAAACGGATTTTCCCGGAAGCCTTGTATAAACGAGGTGTCCGGGAATTCTGCATTCTTCAAAGTGTGCCGGGCGTACAAAACACGTTCCGCTTTTTTCTCTTTCCGGAATGGGGAGGAGAGAAGTACGGTGGTTTTGCTCGCTTGCCCGAAAAAAGATGAGGACGGGTGTTTGTCACAAAATAGCGGCGTGAGATATTGCCGGTCGGCTTTTCTCCCTGCCCGTCTCTTATGTTTTTATTAGGAAATACCTATGACCGAATCGAAATGAGAAAAGAATTCCGTAACGTCCATGACCGTCATAAGCGCATGATTTCCGGCTTTGTCAGGGGTGAATTCCGTGTCTCCGCATCCGGAAACGTGCGCCTTCCCGCGGACGAAGCGCATCCCGTCTGTATGGAACAGGGCGGACACGGCGACGGCGTCATGGTACCACGCTTCCTTTCCCGTCCGGATCGCTCTTGAATACGGCAGAAGCCACGGACAGGCGGAAACAGAATCGGCAAGCGCTTCGGTATCGGTGCGGAAAACACGACAGGTCTGCTCCACCCCGAACAGAAGAACGTCGGGAACGGGAGCAGAGAATACGATATCCGCCGACGCCGGATCGTTCAGGATATTCCATTCCTGCACTCCCCATCTCCCGTTATCGACGTCTCCGAACCGTCCGCCCATGATGACGAGCCGTTTCAGCAAAGACGGCGTTTCCGGGTATGCGAGAAACAGTTCCGCAAGGTTGGTCAAAGGACCGATTGCACACAAGACGACCTCGTGCGGGTTTTCCGTAACGGTTTTATGTAAGAAACCGACGGCGTCACATCCGAAGGCTTCGCCGTGCGGAAAGTCCTCCAGAAGCGCTTTCTCTTTCCGGATCACGTTCTTCTGACGGAACTCCCCCATGCGCCCCTTTTCGGCTCCGACGAAAACCGGGACTTTTTTCCCGGCAAGGCGGCACATCATGTCCGCCAGTGCGGCGCGGATCTCCGGCTCCCCGGTCACCGTGGTGATCCCCAGCAGCTCAACGTCATCCCGTGCCAAAAGATAACCGAGCGCCAGCATATCGTCCATGTCGCATCCGATATCCGTATCGAGCAGTATTTTATGCATGACCTTTTCTCTCCGTTTTTGTTTTGGATTTTTGTTTCGGATTTTTATTCCGGCACGGCTCAGTAAAGCGTCCGCTCGAGCAGATGCCGCTGGGTGACCGGGTCGAGATCGATGAATCTCGCAGAATATCCGCTGACACGGACGATCAGACCGGAATAGTTCTCGGGATGAAGCAGTGCCTTTTCAAGGTCGCCCTTTGAGAAGCAGTTGACGTTCAGCTGCAGACCGCCCATGCCGAAGTAAGCGAGGAACGCCGCTTTGACCTTTTCTCTGTGACGGATAAGGGTATCCCGGGAAAGGTTCATGTTCGTCACCACGCCGCCGTTTGCCGCATCGACGCACGCCGCAGAGATCAGCATCGCCGTCAGCCCGCTTTTGTCGGTGCCGGGATGCGGGGAATTTCCCAGCGTCATGGGTTCGCCGCAGTGTCTGCCGTCTGCGCTCGCCGCCACACGGGGACCGATCGTGATGCCGCCGGGATTGACGCTGGCGACGGTATAATAGTCAAATCCGTTTTTCCGTCCGATCTCGTCCGCCGTGCGGTTTACGAACTCGTCGAACCGCCTTTTTATCTCATCCGGCAAAGGGTCGTTGTTGCCGTACTTCGGCACCTGCAGAAAGAGCCGACGCTCTTTTTCGTGCCCCTCGTAGTTTTTATCGAGGATGTCCACGATCTCCCGGAGGGTAAACCTTTTTTTCTCGTAGACGAGCCTTTTGATGACGGCGAGGCTGTTGACGGCGTTCGTTTGCCCGAAGCCCTCGGAGTTGGCGCCAAAATATCGGGCTCCTCCGTCATGCAGCCCTCTCCCTCGTTCGATACAGCCGTCCGTCAGAAGGCTTGCGTGGACGTAGGCGGTCTCTCTTGCCGTGATTTTCCGATTCCACGCATGAACCCGTGCTTCCTGCTCCATCGCCGCACGGATCTGCCGGAAAAATGCCTGCTCCAGCTTCTCGTAGGTGTCGAAATCCGAAAGACTCCCCGTGTCGACGCCGATCCGGTTCCCGGTCACGCCGTCACAGCCGTTGTGCAGCGTCGCCTCCAGCGCCTTGACAAAACGGAAGGTGGAATTGGGTGAGCCGACGCTCGTGTGATCCAGGGTCAGTTCCCCGCACCCGAGGGGCACATACCGGACGGCATGCTCTTTCGGCACGTGCATTCCCCGCATCACGCCGGGAATATACGCATCGTCGTTATACAGCGTCGGATAGATACACCCTTCGCCGATCAGCTCCAGCGCCCTGTCAAGAAGCGCCGGGGCTTGTGTTTTGCTCCACCGCAGCGTCAGTACCGGCACCACCGCATGGCGCCGGCGGGTGGCTTCCATGGCAAGAAGGGAAAAACGGTCTGCCGCTTCCTCGTCGGGACGTCCGACGCCTCCGACTATGACACGGCTGTCATAGTTGCTGCCCCATTTCTCGAATACCTTCCAGAATTCGCACAGCAGAAGAACAGCCCCTTCTTCGTCGAGCCGGTGCGATTCAAAATCGTCCCGGAGCAGTCTTCCGAACGTAATATCCAGCCTGCCGTAATTCTCGGTGTGCAGGATCGTCGTAAAGATCAAAAGAAGCTGGATGCCCTCCCGCAGGGTGACGGGGGCACGCTTTGTTATGTTTTCAAGAATGTCGGCGCTCTCGGAAAGCCCGAGGGCAAGAGCCTGCTCCCGGTAGGCAAGACAGCAGTCCCGGACGATATCGACCGCTTTCTTTGCGGCCGTGTAAAAATCCTTGCCGTCCGGATTCCGCTTTTCGGCGTCGCCGATCTCCGCATACAATCCCGGAAGACCGAGGCGCATGAGCTTGTCAAAATCCGGCATCAGACCCGCAGCACGGGTGTCAAAGGAACCGGAAATGAAGCCGCTTCCGAGCGGTCTTTTCCGGTCGGACTTCCGGTGATAGCCGTCGCTGTCAAGGCCCACGCCGTAGGGAAACAGATAGTCCCGCACGTCCTTCGGTGCTTCGTTCCGGATCTTTACGAAGGTGGACTCCGTTTTCCAGAAGGCGATCAGCTCTTCGATCTTTTCCCGGTAGGCGGGATGCTCGTCGGCAAGGCGGCGGAGCAGAGGAGGGTTCATGGTGTACCCGATCTGCGCACCGAACTGCGGGCTGAAATTCAGCGGCAGAAGCGAGCTCTGGACATGCTCGCCGAGCGCTCCGGCAAAGGTGTCCTCCCGGCTCATCGGCGGGAGCAGGCACGGGTACAGCTCGGCGATGCACATGACCTCCCGGATCGCCGGATGACAGCCGGCGTACTTCCGATAGGCGTCGGTAAAACGGATCGCCGCTTCGATTTGCTTTATACTCATAAATATCACTCTTTCTTCCCGGGGTTCTCCCATTTACTGAAATAGTACGCCGGCGACTCGCCGATGTACTGCTTGAAGGAACGGGAAAAATAGCCGTAGTTGTTGAAGCCGACCTTCCTTGCGACATCGCTCATGGACATTCCCGATCCCCGGCAGAACTGCGCTGCCTGCAGGACCCGGAACCTGCACAGATGCTTTGAAAAGCCGACCCCGAAGTGCCTTTGAAACTTCCGACAGAAATGGGACGTGTCCATGAAAAAGGCGGCGGCCGCCTTCTGCGTGCTGATGTCCTCCGCATAGTGCTCGCTGATATAGGTGCAGACGGATCGCAGGAAAGCCGCATCGAGCCGGTTGGACGCACGAACCGGCTCCGGATGAAAATGGGATTCCGTAAGGAGTCCCAAAAGGTCGAAAAGCTGTCCGAGGCACCGTGCGTCGTTGGCAGCGGATTTTTCGTGATATAACTTGTGGAGGTCCAATACGCAGGAATACACCGGATTGCCGGCAGCAAAAAAGCAGTCGAACGAAGCTTTTCCGTCCTTCACGGCAAGGAGCGTTCCGGTAAGCGGCGAATCCTTCCAGATAAGAAATTTGGAAAGCGGCACGATGAGGGTGATATATTTCCCGTCGGAGCAGTCCTCTTCCCATTCCCCGGAATGAAGGCTGTATGGGTTCGCAAGAAGGACCTCCCCCGGCTTCAGCGTGTATTTGGTGCCGTCGAGGGTGATATTGAAATTCCCCCGGACAACGGCATTCAGCTCCAGTGACTCGTGATTATGCAGCTCGAAAACCCGTTTCTCCCCGTTTTTGCCGCAGAGAAGCTGCTCGGTCGTGTTGATCGGCAGCGTTTCATAGGGCTTTCGTTCCGTATTCAGGTAATAATGCGGATAGTAATATGCCATCCAACCATTCCTTTCCGCAAAGCTTTTCCAAAGCGCAGAGCACATACGCCTGCTTTGACTGTTCTCATTATACTTTGGGTTTTCCCTTTCGTCAATATCTGTCCGAAATCTCGCAATTCTGTGCATATTTTCGCAAATGCAGTGCAAATTCGCATATCGATAAGTACGACGCAGCCGTAAGTATCATTGCCGAAACTCTTTTGGTGTTTCCGGTACCGGCGTGCGATCGGCGGTCGGGGTAAAGGGCGGACTTTAGTCTATTACACCTGCTTTTCGGCGATAAAAGAAAGAATATAAAGAAATACCACTGATTTCCGGTCTCAGTGGTATTTTCTGTGTGTATTCGTATATTCCGTTATTCCGTCTTTTTCTTTTGCGAAAGGAACTTTATGACCACCGAAAGGATCGACAGAACAAGAACGAAAACGACCCCGACGGTAAGGCACACGTTACCGACCGCCAAAGTCTCTGCGTCCGCACTGACACGGGTGCAGTACAGACGGGTCAGCAGAAGATTGGAGACGATAGTTGATAAAAGAAGAACGGCGTCATAGAGGAGCAGTGTCTGCGGCTTCTTTGAAAATCTGTAATTCGCCGTCACCGCCAAAAACTGCAGGGGAATAAACGCAAAACAGAGGATGATCCCTCCCGGATAGAGAAGAAGAGTCAAAAATACGGGAAGAACGTTGAGCAGGATCAGTAAAACGGTTTTGAGTGCTTTCATGGGGGGACGTGCCTCCTTTCAGAATTGCCCGGCTTCCGGGTTCCTTTCATTGTTCGTCGGGGCTGTTTGGAGCATCCGGCACTTCGGACGCTTGTGCTTCCGGGACGCTCGTGCTTTCCGGCTTTTTCGCCCTCACGATCTCGACGAGC
>JAZRXH010000066.1:0-11299 GCA_045600125.1 Eubacteriales bacterium
CGCTGTTTGCCGATTTCGTTGATTTCGACACCTTCTCCAAGAGCGACTTCCGCGCAGTCAAGGTTCTGGCTTGTGAAGCTGTCAAGAAGTCCAAGAAGCTCCTGAAGTTCACGCTGGATGACGGCACCCATGAAAACAGAATCATTTTGAGCGGCATTCATGAATACTACGAGCCCGAAGAGCTGGTCGGCAAGACCTGCATCGCCATCACCAATCTTCCGCCCCGTCCTATGATGGGCATCGAGTCCTGCGGCATGCTCCTCTCCGCCATCCACACCGAGGAGGGCGAGGAAAAGCTCCATCTTCTGATGGTAGACAGAGCGATTCCGGCGGGCGCGAAGCTGTACTGAATTACCGCTCAAACGGTGATATAAGCGTCAATCAAAAAATATTTTTAAACATAAAGAGGCATAAAAATGAAATGGTTTGAAGACTTTTTTACGAAATCACCGCTGATGATCATCAGCGGGATAATCAGCGGTGTCGGTTACACCGTTCTTGCAGTTACCTGTATTATCACTTCCGCTCCGATGACTTCAAATTACGTGATCCTTGCCGCTCTCCTTGCTATATTATTGATCTGCTATAAAAAAGGAGAGACCTCTTGCCAGAAAGCCCTTTCGGGAGCTATCCTCGGCATTTTGATGTACAGCTATTGGATCATCGTGTCCGGAACTTACGGCAAAGGCAGCATCAGCGTTGTATTTCTTGAAGTGTTCATGACGATATTCCTGACGATCATTTTTATCAATCATCTTCTTTTGCAGGTGGATCACAAGGGCAGCCAGAAAGTAATCAAGATCAGCCAGGTTATGCTGATAATTGCTATTATTTTGCAGTTTGCAGAGGTACTTGCGCAGATCATCAGCGGCGGACAGTACTATGATGTGATCAACAGCTTCAGCTTATTGAGTGCGGTCACTATGATCACCTGCATGGAATCAAAGATCCAGAAGTACAAGGCAATCAGAACAGCCGAATTAAGCAAGGGCACCTGGACGGAGGAAAAGCGCCAAAAATACAAGAAGATTTTCAAATTCTGATCGTATTTTTTAGCGGCATCCGTTCACGCCGTGCCCGATGATGGGCATCGGCTCCTGCGGTATGCTCCTCTCTGCCATCCACACCGAGGAGGGCGGGGAAAAGCTCCGTCTTCTGATGGCAGACAGAGCGATTCCGGCGGGAGCGAAGCTGTATTAAAATGCGTCAAAGGACGCCTTTGCCTATGAAACGAGGAAATTCCCATGAACAGCAATATGAATGATCCGTACAACCGAAACAATAACTCCGCTCCGAACGGCGGGTATAATAACAATGCGAACGGCGGGTACGGGCAGAACGGAAGCGGCGGACCGAACAAAAGGCTCACAAAGGTCGCAGACGGCAAAAAAATATGCGGCGTATGCATGGGCTTTGCAAGATACTTCGATATCGACGTAACTCTTGTAAGACTCATTTATGTCATCGTCTCTCTTGTGTGCGGCATAGGGCTTCTCGGTCTGATCGTCTATTTTGTCTGTGCGCTGATCATGCCGGAGGAAAACAGTTACCGATAAACAAGGCTCCGGCTCTGCCGAAGGATCCTTACGGGAGCGTCTGAGCAAACGTTCGGGGCGGATCTTTTCCCCCTGCTCTCCCATAACGGCGGGGCGTCAGAATGCCCCGCTGTTTTTTGACGGAAAGCAGCTTCCGAATGGAATGCCGGTACCGTCCGAACGGCAGAAATAAAAAACGAGGTGGAGAAGAAAGCATGACCGACACACTGAAAACCGAAAAAGACAAGGTTCCCGTTTCTCTTCCCGCAGCCGGCAATAAGAGCCGCATCGCCGAGCTGGATATGATGAAGGGGCTTGCGATCATCGCCGTGGTCTTCAAGCATATCAGCGAGCTGACCGGCATCGCCTTTCTGGAAAGTCCTTTTGCCGATACGATGAACCGATGCTGCGAAACGTTCATGATCCTCTTTTTCCTTTGCTCCGGCTACGTTTATTCCGCCAAAGGCACGGTGTGGCAGGAGATCCGGAAGAAGGCAAAGCAGTTTATGATCCCGTATCTGCGGTACGGGCTTCTGGCGACCGTGCTGTATTTTATCTGGTACATCCTTATCGAAAAAAGGTCGCTTCTCTGGTTTGCGGACGGAACGCTGACCAATTTTCTCGGCTTTTCCAACTGGAACATCCGGCTTGCGCAAGCGATTCCCCATCCCATGGGGTACGCTTTTACCCCCTTCTGGTTCATATCCGAAATGCTTGTCGCATTCTGCTTATTCATTCCGGTCAAAAAGCTGACCGACAAAAAGCACGTTTCGGTAAAGATCGCAGCGGCAGCCCTTCTTATGTCTGTGTCGATGCTCTGCAATCATTTCGATATCCAGCATACGCTGGAGAACACCTATGATTCCGACGTGTCCTTCTTCTTCATCCTCATCAATATATTCGGCTTTTCCGCCGTTATGCTGATCGGCAGTATGCTGCGGGGAATCGATTTTCTGGATCCCGACCGCCAGCCGAAAAAGGTCATTTACATAACGGCAGCGGCGTCGGCACTGATTTTTGCACTGGAATTCGCCTTTTACGGCGAGAGCAGCTACGCTCTGCAATACGGTAAATGGGGACCTTACGGCGCCCTCAGCATTCCCGTGACGGCACTGGGCGGCTTCGCCGTTTCCTATCTGCTGATATTCCTGCTGCATTATCTGAAAAGGCTTCCGTTTTTGGAGAAGGCACTTTGCTTCGTCGGGAAAAATTCCATGTATATCCTGCTGCTGCATTACTGCATTGCGGATATGATCTGCCATATCGGCGGCTTCTGGTTCGATGTTTACAACGAGCCTGTCCCGGCGGAAAACATCAGCTGCGCCCATTTCTTCATCACCTTCTTCGGGACTGCCGCCGTGCTCGGTCTGCTTATGGCATGGAGAGCCCGCCGTGCGGCAAAAGAAAGAGCGGCGCATAACAGCGGTGATAAAGAGACCGCCCGCAATGATCAATAATCAATGACCGACGATCAAAAAATGTGAAAAAAGAAAAACGCATATTCCGTTTTTCAAGGAGGAACGATCTTATGAAAAATAACCGTGCGGTGCTTTTTGCCCTGTCCCTTGTTCTGGCTCTTTCTCTCACAGCCTGCACACCGGAACCGGAGAAAAACACCGAGACAAACGCTCCCGTTTCCGAAAGCGAATCTGCCGAAAATACGGCGGGATCCGAAAAGGATGAAAACGAGCCGGTGAAGGAAGAGGACGAAAAGGAAACAGAAACAGAAACAGAAGCAGAAACCGAAGAAAAAACAGAAGAAGCTCAGAAATCCGGACAAAAGCCTCCCGAAGCGGAAGAAGCCGCAGAGGAAAAGACTTCCGAAGACGAAAAAACGGAGGCTTCCGAAGAGGGAGAAAACGAAACCGTAAAGGAAGCGGCGGAAGAAGCTGTGGAAGAAGCAACGGAAGAAGCAGTCGAAGAAGCAAAAGAAAAGGAAGAAATTCCCGAAAAGGGCGGCGACTCTGCCTATGCGGCGGACAAAACCACCGGAGCTTATACGGGCGAGTCCGAAGCCGACGATATTTTCGCACCGCTGGAATAAAAACTGCCAAAGCGCCGGAATACCGGCGCAAGCAGTAAAAAGAGAAGAGGACAAACGACATGGCACAGAATCGGGACGGCACGCTGCAATCGGAGAATGACGTGCCGAAAAAGGACAATCGCTATCTTTACGAGCGGCAAAAGGCGCTGCTCGACACCTTTCTCTCCCACGGCGCCATTTCCAAGGCACAGTATGACAAGAGTCTCGGCGACCTGACCGTCAAGATGGGGTTCGGTGACCGATAATTGCGAAGTCCCCCGGGCAAAAGGAAAGAAGAGCCGGAGAGGCATTTCTCTTTCTTTTTCTACGGGCATTTTTAATAAAAAATAAAAAATAACGAAAAAATAATGAACGAAACGGAGAATGAATTATGTTCGGATACATATGGCCACTGGCACTTGTGATTTTTTCCAATACCGTCTATCAGGTTTGTGCAAAAGGAGTACCGGAGAAGATGAGTCCCTTTGCTTCCCTCACGGTAACCTATCTTGTGGGTGCGGCGTTCGCTGCCATCCTCCACTTTTTGCTCCGCCCCGGTGAGAACTTTATCAAACAGCTTTCGATGATAAACTGGGCGCCCTTCGTCCTCGGACTCGTCGTCGTCGGTCTGGAGGTCGGCTGGATTTTCGCCTACAAAGCCGGCTGGCCGGTGAGCGTGGGCTACATTGTGCAGAGCGCCATTCTCGCCGTCATTCTTATTTTCGTCGGGGCGTTCCTCTATCGGGAGCCCATCACATGGAATAAGCTCGTGGGCATCGTCATCTGCATCGTGGGACTCGGCTTCATCAACATGAAATAATGTGAAACGGCGGCGCATCTCATTGCTTCCCGAACGAACGGCGGGCAGTATTTTTTGTGCATTTGACAGGTATAGTTTGCCGCAAAACAACTCCTTCTACACCTTCAGAACACCTCCCTCAAAGCGGTAGACAACGTTCGTTTTTGCTTCATGACCGTCTTGGATTCAAGCGGTCAAACTCAGCAAGTTTTCAGCATGAATAGCAATTTTACACCGTCCGCAGAGGTCAAGCACCGACCTCTGCGGAGATTTGCTTTTAGAAATGTTCACTTATCAAATGCACCGTCCCCAAAAAGAAACATCCGATGCGGCGCTGCTTTCTCGCCGCATCGGACAGTAGGAAATGATTCCTTATTCTAAAAATCCCGTCAAGGTCCGAAAGGACTTTGACTATTCAAAGCTTTCGTCCGCCTTTTTCAAAAGGCGGCAGGTGTGTGGGGCGAACAGCCCATGTACTATTTGATTTTCACGACTGCCGCTCCGAGAGCATCGGGGTCGGAGGGGTCGTGTGTAACGATCAGCACCGTCTTGCCGACGGTATGCCTTTTCACGTAATCCATAACGGATATTCTGAGATTCTCGTCAAGTCCCTTGAAGGGCTCGTCCATAAGGATCAGGTCGGCGTCATAGCAGATCGCCCTCGCTATCGCCACACGGCGCTTCATGCCGCCGCTGTATTCCCGCACCGGCCGTTTATCGTCCTCAAGAGAAAGCTGTGCAAGATGAGCCGAGATTTCGCCTTTCGGCAGACTCTTCCCGCAGACAAAGCGGATGTTTCCCGCCGCCGTGAAGTCTTCGCAAAGTCTGTCCTCCTGAAATACAAAGGACTTTTTATCCGGTACACCGAGGATCTCGCCGGAGTCCGGTTCAAGAATACCGGCGATCAACCGCAAAAGTGTGGTTTTCCCGCTGCCCGAGGCACCCACGATACAGGTGGTTTTTCCTTTTTCAAAAACGCAGGAAAACTCCCTGAGCGCCGTCTTTTCCCCGAATGCCTTTGAAAGATTTTTGACTTCGATCCCGTTCACAGTTTTTCCACCCCCCGGAACAACGCTTTCATAAGCAGGACGAAAAGCTTCTCGGATAATACGCTGAGAAGGATGATGATCAGAGTCCAGCACAGGAGATCGGCATTTTGAAAATATACCTTCGCATAATACAGCTTCTCCCCGATCGAGCCGTCGATGATGCCGATGACCTCCGCCGCTGCGCCTGCCTTCCACGCCATACCGACGCCCGCTGCACACGCAGAGAGAAGATAGGGCTTTACAGACGGGATATAGATATACAGAAGCTGTCTGTGCCACGGAACGTTATACAGCTGCGCAAGCTCCTTCATTTTCTGCGGCGTGCTTCTTGTACCGGTCAATACGTTGGTGTAAAAGACGGGGAACACGATCAGAAACGAAATGAGCACCGTCAGCGTATTGTAGTTCAGCCATATAAGACTGAGAATGATGAACGATGCCACCGGCACGGTCTTCACCGTGATGACGTAGGGAAAGAGAAAATGCTCGATAAGCGGGATCCGTCCGGCAAGTGCGCCGAGAACGGTTCCGAAGAAAAACGCCGCAAAGAACCCCGCCATGATCCTGAGATAGGAGAACAGCACCGTGGATATAAATCCCGGCTCGGCAAATACCGTTCCGAAGCGGAACAGAACGCTTACGGGAGAAGCAAGCAGCATTTCCTTGCCGACCTTAACGGCGGCGATCTGCCACAAGACAAGAGCAAAAAGCACCGCTATCGCTCTGTACAGCCGTATCGAGTTCTTTTTCATAGGTCGTTTCATAAAACGGTTTTTTACCGTTTTCCTTTCCGGGAATTTGCGGCGTCCCTTGCAGACTTCCGTAAGGCGATACACGGAAAAGGCGCCGCAGAGAAGGCTGCTGTGCCGATTTGGCGTTCAGCAATCAGCAGACCGGCAGATCAGTAAATCAGATAGAAATCATCGCCGGGAAGCTTTCCGCCCACAGCGTCATGGCTTTGAGCGTAAAGGATCTCAAAATACGCCGAAAGAGAGTTCTTCATCTCGTCACCGGTAATGCAGACGATATTGCAATACGGAATCGCTTTCTTCGCCACCGCCGCCTTGACGATGCCGTACTTTTCAACAAGGGGCGCCGCTTCATCGGGGTTTTGGTTCACATAATCACTTGATTCGGCATATTCGTCAAGGAAGGTCTTCAGGGCTTCGGGATGTTCCTTTGCAAAGGTCTTCCTCACAATGAGCGCTGCGGTAATAAAACGGCTTTCCGTGTCAAGCCGGTCCCATATCTCGGTAAGATCAAGGGCGATGCGGAAATGATCCAGTTGTCCCGCTGCTACGGTAACGAAGGGCTGAGGGAGCATTGCCACGGCATTATCCTCAAGCGCCATTTGCGCCACGACCTCCGACGGCTCGTTTTTCCACTCCACGTTGACGTCCTCTTTGCCTTTTCCGATCTTAAGCCCCGCACTGTCAAGAAGATAACCGAGAGCATATTCGGGAGTAGATCCCTTTCCGGTGGCATAGACGGTCCTTCCTGCCAGGTCGGAAAGAGTATTGACGGTTTCGCCGCCTTTTTCGGTGACATAAATGACCCCAAGGGTATTTACCGCCGCCGCAAGAACCTCGCCGTTTGAATTGTTATACAGCACGGCGCCGAGGTTTGCGGGAACGGCAAGGATGTCAAGATCGCCCCGAAGGAACCTCGGCGTCAGCTCATCGGCAGACGCTGCCATGGAAAATTCATAGTTGTTTTCGCAAAGCTCATTTTCAGCGTCATCCAGAAGCTTCACCATTCCCATAGAGGTGGGGCCTTTGAGTCCGCCGAGACGCACCGTAACACGCTCGGTGACCGCCGCACCGTCCTCCGGCGTTCCGGCATTGTCCGTACCTCCGGGTGCTTTTTCGCATCCGCCTGCGGCAAAGAGGAGAAGCGACGACAAAAGAAGCGCCGCCGTTTTTTTGAATATATCCGTAAAGTCTGTCTTTTTTCCGTTTCTCGTTCTCATAACAGTTTCCTTTCGCATTTTCGCATTTTTGAAATCTCGGATTCGGTTTTCCGCTATGAGTATTATAACACGATTACGGGTTTATTTCCGTTGCGGTTGCAACAAATTTCTTGAAAAATCGGGTGTTTTGCACAAAATTCACAAGACTTCTTTGTCATGACCGAGAAGACGGAAGGTGCTTCCCGCATAGTCGATGAGCCCGTCCTTTTTCATATTGGACAGCTCCCTCGACACCGCCGTGCGGTTGGCGCCGATGTAGGAAGCGAGGTCGTCCCGGCTCATGGAAATATCAAAAGGGCGGGAGAGAACGCTTTGGCTTCTGCCGCCCCCGGAGCGGCGAGTAAAAGCTTCCCGTGCCGCCTGCGAGAGGAAAAACAGCAGCTTTTCCCGGAGAGAGAGCTTCGTGAGCGTCTGGATCCGGCTGTTCATCGAAAGGGTACGGTGGCAGAGAAGCGAGGTGAAGCGCTCCCGAAGAGCCGGAAGAAAAGCCGGGTTCCCCGGATTTCCCGTCTTTTCCGCCCGGTCCGTCCCGGGATCATCGCCCGTTCCTCCCGCTGTGTGCAGAGCCGCATCGCTCAGCCACAAAACGGCGGTATCCACCGAAGCATAGATGTAGGCGGGAGAATCAACGATACCGAGGAAGCACAGCGATTCTCCGAAGGTGACGCCCGGCTGTACGTCCGCCATGAGCATCCTGCCTCCGTCGATATCGTCACAGCAGACCTTCAGGGAGCCGCGAAGGACGAGACCGAAGCGTTCGAGTCTTGTATAAGGCGCATGGAGCCGTTCGTCCCGGCGATAGGTCGAGACAAAAGCAGACAGCAGCCGGAGAGACTCGGTAAGCTCTGTGTCGTCCATGCCGGAAAACAGAGGGTTTTTCAGGATCACGTCCCGGCATTCTTTCACTTCTTCAAAAGTCATTCCGTCTGTACGCCCCTTTCCTACGCCTTTTTCTTCGCCCGTTCCTTCGGGCATTCTGCGATAAAATGCACCTTACGTGGGGATTGTACCATATTTTCTCTTCCCGCTTCAATATCTATTTGTATCTTTTCGGCGTATTCTGCCGAAAAAGCGGAGAAAAAGAGGAAAATTACAAAGAAATCGTCGGCAATTCATATTTTTTCGCTGCAATGCGTAACGAATAGGCTTAATCGCCGTCTAAGTGTACGGAAGGAGGGAAAAAGATGCGGGAATTTGATGAAATCTACGCCGAGTATTTTTCCAAGGTCTACGGCTACGTACTGTGTCTTTGCCGGAGTCCCGACACGGCGGAGGAGATCACGCAGGAGGCGTTTTTCAAGGCGCTGAAAAGCATCGGCTCCTTTCGGGGCGAGTGCAGTATCGGCACGTGGCTCTGCGGCATTGCGAAGAATACTTATACCGACTGTCTGAAAAAGCAGAAACGGCAGGCGGAATTTCCCGAAGAAGAATCGGTGGACACAGGTCTTTCGCCGGAGGCATCCTACGAAGAAAAAGAAACAGTCCGGTCGATCCACCGGATCCTGCACGGACTTCCCGAGCCGTATAAGGAAGTATTCTGGCTCAGGACCTACGGGGAGCTTCCGTTTTCACAGATCGGCGAGCTGTTCGGAAAGACCGAAAGCTGGGCGAGAGTGACCTATCATCGGGCAAGACTCAAAATAAAGGAGGAACTATCATGAATATGAAATGTGAGATCATACGAGATCTTTTGCCGCTCTATATCGACGGCGTAGCCAGTAAGGAAAGCGAGGAGGCGATAAAGGAGCATCTCGCCGTCTGTCCTTCCTGCGGCGAAACCTATGCAAAGCTTCAAGCCGGCTCCTCTGCCGAAGAATCCGCAAAAAGAAAGCCCTTCGGGGACGCCGCCGAGCAGATGACGAAAAGCCTTCGGAAGGTAAAAAAGAAGATCAACGCAAGAACGGTCACAGGCGTCGTGCTTGCCCTTGCCTTCTGCGGCCTCGCCTGCCTCGCCTACGTTCTTCTGTTCATGGCGCCGCTGAAAACTCTCTCTCCGGACGATATTTCGGTATCGGCAAAGGTATATCCCATTTCCGAGCTTATGCCGGAGGATCTTTCCGGAAATGCGGATTCCGTCCGGATATCCTTCGGGGAAGAGGACACATCGGATTACAGCTTGATCCGGTTCCCGGAGTTTTCGGCGGACGTGGTCGTATCCGACGAGGTTGCTTCAAGCTGCGGCTATGTGACGGTCATCGGTGTCAGCTCCGAATATCTCCTGCGTGAAATGCTCACCCCGGAGCCGGAGAATGACGAGACTCTCGTGATCTCCGCTCTGAAAACGACTGTCTTTGACAACAAAAGGAAAACGCCGGATAAGTGCTCCAACAGTATCGAGTTCCGTAAAATCAGTAAGATCGTCTATGATAACGGAAAAGAGCAAAAGGTACTGTGGGAACAATAAGGCTTTCCCTTATGCAAAAATGGCGCAAAACAGCCGCAGGATGTCCCGCGGCTGTTTTCGTATCGTTAAGCTCTCTTAACCGGCTTTTTCGTCATGGAGGCTATGCGTTTTATCCATTCTTCGGCTTCTTTTTCATCGGGCGTCCGCACGTCGGGGAGCGGATGCTCCATGCCGAGCCGTGATTCCTTGCCGATGCCGAGAGGATGATAGGGCTCGATATTGACCTCGGTGATATTGTCCTGCTCTTCGGCAATCTTTGCGATCCCCCGGAAATGCTCCTCGGTGTCGTTTACGCCGGGGATGATGGGACAGCGGAGGATCACAGGGCTTTGGAGCTCTGACAGAAGCGAGAGGTTTTCCCGGATGCCTTCGTTTCCGACGCCGGTGTATTTCCGATGAAGCGCCGGGTCTGTCAACTTCCAGTCATAGAGGAAAATATCGGTATATTTCGCCGCCTCCGACAGCTTTTCCGCACTCGTAAAGCCGCTGGTTTCGATGCAGACGTGCAGACCCTTTTCCTTTGCCTTTACAAGGAGCTCCAGAAGAAAACCGAACTGGAAGAAGGGCTCGCCGCCGGACACCGTCATGCCGCCGCCGGAGGTCTTATAGAACGGCTCGTCCCGCAGCACCTTTTCGAGCACCTCGTCTGCCGTCATGGACTTTCCCGCAAGGCTGAGCGCTTCGGCGGGGCAGGCGTCGGCGCACTTGCCGCAGCCTATGCATTTTTCACGGTCAAGGGTATGCCCCTTTTCGGAAAAGGCATGGACGAAAGAATCACACGCCGCCTCGCACCTTCCGCAGAGGACGCACTTTTCGGCGCTGTACATCAGCTGAGGCGCCGCCTTCTGGGACTCGGGATTATGGCACCAGACGCAGTGCAGAGGACACCCCTTGAAAAACACGCCGGTGCGGATACCGGGGCCGTCGTTGATGCAGAATTTTTGGATATCGAAGATATTTCCGTGTATCACTGTCAAACAATCCTCCGTTGTATGTTGCCCCGCGGGCAGCATTTTTCGATACGTACTATTTTCGGCACACGCCGGGAATAAGGCAATTGACCGCTTTTTACTGCTTGCATTTCGCTGCCTACGCAGCCGATAATTATCTATCGACTACTGCACACGAACGGGGGGCTGACTTTTTCCCACGAGCTGGAAAAAGTCGCGAAAAAGAGCCCGTCGGATAGGGCTTTGCCCTCCGACGCCGGCCTGTCGCAAGCGCTTCTTTTGCGCTTGCTCCATGCTAAAGTTTTCTTCGAAAACTTTTTATGTCAATATCTTCCGACTGTGCCTGCCCCTCGCATCTTGTCGACTGCAAACGGTCACCGAAGGCGGAACCTATGCGGTTCCCCTTCACTCCTCCCGAGGAACGGTTCCGCCATGTACATTTTTGCCGTACTCTACGGGAGTTTTCTTTCCTCAGTGATAATTTTGACCTCAGTTCGTGCGTGTGGTACTTGGTCTCTGCTTTCCCGTCCTATGGGTCGGCATAATTCCCGCCGACCGCATATAGTTTTG
>JAZRXH010000067.1:0-10337 GCA_045600125.1 Eubacteriales bacterium
GGCGGTGAAAACGAAGTCAAGGTCCTTGTAGTGGACGTTTACAACTACGACATTCCGGCTCCTTACACACCTATGACCGAGTATCTTTTCTGTGACTGGGGAAACGGCTTTGTAAGGGTGAACGAGTGGAGCGACAGGTACAGCTGCAGGGCCGTTCTTTCCGGCAAAGACGGCGTTTATGTTTGCACAAGAAGCACTTCCCCATTCGGCATGGCACGCTGGTCGAACGATGCGGGAAACGTTCTTTACATCGAAAAGGCGACCGGCAAGGTCGTGAACCTCGCTTCCCTCTTCCCGGATTTCAATGCGGTCACCGCTTACGGACTCTATGACGGCAAGCTCTATGTGAAGGCGATGTACTACCCGAACTACATGGAAGGAAGCGGTGCGTCTGCCCCGCAGATCTCGGTTCTGAACGACGGTTACTACACCGTCGCCGACGGTTCTTTCGAGCTGACAAAGCTCTATCCTTACGTCAGGGGCGAGGTCGGAATGACCGATACCGGCTGCTTCTATCTCGTTCCGACCTATGAGTTCGACCCCTGCGTCATCGACCTTCTGACCGGCAGATCGCTCACTCTGGACGATCACTTCACAAACAACTATTAAGCAGGGTGCGGGGAGGCCCCGCTGCCACCTCGGGAATGCACCGCAGGAAAAATCGGGGGAGCAGATGCCCGGGCATTGTCCCGCTTTGCCGACATATATCAAAGCGGCAAAGCTCAAGGGGACAGCCTAAATGAATAGCTTCAACCGTCCGCAGAGGTCAAGCCACGACCTCTGCGGATTCTGTTCACCACGCACTTTATAAGTGCGCACCATCCAAAAAGCAAAACTCCGATGAAGTCGGCGTTTGACTTCATCGGAGTAGTAGAAACTTATTATTTACGCTAAACCCATGAGTTTGACCGCTCGCACATATGGCGGTCAAACGGGATAATATTCGGGTATCTGTGTTCCCGCTTTTGTCTGCGGTGCAGTCCCGAATTGCCTGCAGGGGCTCCCTGCAATTCTTTTATTCAGAAAATCTCCCGCCAAAGTCCGATAGGACTTTGACGGTTTGAAAGTTTTCGCCCGCCTTTTTCAAAAGGCGGCGAGGGCGTGGGGCGAGCAGCCCCACAAATATCAGTAATAATAGTCGAGCAGGACGTGAAGGAGTCTTCCGGTACCGCTGGCATTCGGCTGCCAGGGGGCATACCATTCATCGAGAGGCGTATAGCGTTCCGAGACGACGAACTCGCTTGTCACGCCGTAGCGAAGAAGGGCATGGAATGCCTCGTCGGCTTTTTCCTTTTCTCCTCTTCGCAGCCATGCTTCGAGCCACATGACCTCACCGCAGACGGTATAGTACATTTCACCGTAGAGTCCCACGTCGCCGTCGTCGATATTCGACATCCGTCCCGCAAAGGCATTTTCAAAGAGTCCGTGCTTGGCAAAATAGGCTTCCATCTGTTCAAACTCTTTGGAATTCGGGTCGATGAATCCCGTGAGAAGAAGGAACGGAGCCCCCGCCGTGTAGTAGCAGTAGGTCAGCGTCTCCTTGAAGGGCACGCCCGGCATGTGGGGGAACATGAAGCATTCGTCGTTTTCGTGACCCCGGTAGAGATCCGCCATCACCGCCTTCACGGCATCCCGGTAGCTTTCGGCGCAGGCTTTTACCATACCCGCCTTCTCGTCCTTGAAAAACTCGTAAAGGCGAGCCATGCAGGCTTCCCCCATCACGTTCTGCGAGTCGGTGAAGCACCAGTTCTGCGCCAGCTGTCCCCAGTCACAGCTCTTTCCCACCGGGAAGATGTGCTTGTAGCGGCTGTTTTCGTCGTCCACCGAGCGTTCTCTTTCCCGTTCCATCCAGCCGAGCATCCGCTCGAGATCGTCCTTGAAGGTCAGAAATTCAGCCTTGTCCTGCGTATACAGAAGATGCTGAGAAATGCCCCAGATCATGGCGCCGTTGAGATTTCCCCACTGCTGATGCTCGCTCATGATCTTGCCGTCGTCCTCGCCTTCGGTGCGCATCCAGTTTCTGATAAAGGCTCTGTAAGCGTCGCCGGTATAGCGTGTCAGACCGATTCGGTCGAGCGCCGTAAGGAAGAACGCCGCCTCCCAGGGCCAGATATAGCGTCCGATGTCGCCCTGACGGGCGGTAATGAGATCGCTGCCCTCGTAGCGTGCCAGCATCTGCAGGCACTGCGCCGCCGCATGGCGGAACATGGACTGCAGGCGGGGCGAGGTCGTGTTCGGTGTTTTTTTGATGCCGGAAAGCTCACTGTCCCACCGCTTTCGGAAAGCACGGAGCTCGTCTTCGTAATCGAAGTCCTCCGGCGCTTCCTTGCAGGCAAAGCAAAGGTCGAAGTGCACCGACTCTCCCGGCTCAAGACGGAAATCGGTGCGGAAAAAATCAAAGGGCTCATGGTGGAGCGGCTGTGCATCACCGGTCACCCAGCGCCAGTCGCCGTTTTTGATATACAGCTCGGAGAATTCGTCCTTCGCCCGTGTGCCGCAGATCTCGTGACGGGAAAGGAATACGAGCCAGTTCCGCCAGTCCGGTCGGAAAACGCTGTACCCGGTATCATGGTATCCCACCAGCTTGTTGTCGTTATCCGCCGAGCGGGGAAGGATACCGAGGGCGTCTTCGATCGGGTAATTGTTATTATTCGTAACGGTGATGCGGGCATAGGTCACCGGAACACGGTCAAAAGAGGAGAACGCCTGCATGGAAAGCTTTGTCGTGCGCTCGTCGCCCTCGTTCAGCGTGTACAGCGGATAACCGCCCTCCACGGGAGAAAAGGTGACCTTTCTGAAGTCCGGCTCGTGCAGCGTCTTTCCGTGGAGCACGAGAAAGCCGGAGGCGTTCTGCCCGACGTGGTACTTCTTCTCGGACAGCTCGTGGTCTGTCACCCGAAAGTTCGGCATCATAAGGATAACTCTTTCGGCAAGCGGAGGCTGGAGATATACCCTTGTGGTGCGGGGAGCGGGGAGATTTTCATTCATCCGGTAATTCATGTCCGTATTCTCCTTGTGTTTCATAAGATATATGAAAAATCAAAGTTTTGAAAGAGGAGAGTGTTTTATCCGGCAGGAAAGGAAGCTCTGCCGTCAGCGTCCGCCTCTTATTGTTTCCGCGTGCCGGCTTTGTCGTTTCGCAGTCCGACCTTGAAGGAAACGTGATACAGCTCGATCAGAAGAGCGTACATATCGCCGGAGGTCAGAACGAAGTCGAAAACGATATCCACAGCCAGCGCCAGTCCCAGTGCCGACGCCGGGATACCGAGCTGCGAGAAAAGGATCGTATAGGTCGCCGCAGCCCCGCCGGGGATCGGGGGCGTGGCAACGGCGGAGACCGCCGTTATCAGTACGGCAATGAGGATCCAGCTGATCGACACCTGCACGGAGCTTTCATAGTTTTTGGAAAGATAGAAGCAGAAAAGGATGTAATACAGCGCTGTCGAGGGCTTGAACATCACCATGCCGAAGGGAATACCGAAGGAGGCGAATGCGTTCGAGATGCCGAGCTTTCTCTGCGAAATGCTCATATTCGACTCAAAGGTGGCAGAGGAGGAAGCGGTGGTGAAGGCGATAAGATAAGAAGGAAGACATTCCTTCAGAAGCGTAAGAGGATTTATCTTATGGGAGATCGCAACAAAAGCCGTAAACGCCGTATGCGCCAGAAGATAGGCACAGACGAACACGATCGCAAATTTCCATACCGAGCCGAAAGCGCCGAAGCTGTCCGACCATATCATCTGCAGGATCACGACAAAGACGAAGCACGGAACGAGCTTTGACACGAAGGTCATAAGGAAGGTGATGATGTGGTTGATCTGTTCGATCGCCTTGGCAATCGAGGAGGTGCGCTGGCCAAGGAAAATAAGCGCAAGCCCGATGATAAAGGCAAGAAATATAATCTGCAGCGTGTTGTTATTCAGGAACGGCGAGAATATATCCGACGGGATGATATTCAGCAGCATCTCCAGCACTCTGCCGAACTGCGAGGTCTGGGTGGACGTGTTGTTCAGCGCCGGTCCGAGAAACGGAAAAAGAAGCGCTCCCGCCGTTGAAAACAGAAATACGACGCTGAGAAAATCCAGCATCAGCCGTTTTCCCACCCTGCCGAGGGTATAAATATCGCCGATTCCGTAAACGCCCCATGCGACAGACAAAAAGATCATCGGTCCCGCTATGCAGGAAAGCACACGGAAAAAAGTATCCTCGATGGGAGTGATCAGGTCTTCGACCATAAATCCGAGTATCCTTTCGGGGATAAGCAGTCTTCCCGCTACGCCGAACGCCACGGCAGCCGCTATGATGCAGAGAAGCACCACGATCTGATGCCCGGATTCCTTCCGGATATTGAAGGTCAGTGTGTTCTGGTTGCCTGCATAGGAATAGGTGGGGACGATCCCCACGTTCATGAGCATGCTCTTTCCGCCTACGCCGAAGTCCTCGCTTTTCTCCTCGTAAGGATTGCACATCTCGCCTTCCACCGTCAGGCGAAGGAACGGTCTTCCGAGGCGGCTGTTCAGCTCAAGACGCACCTTGGCACCCTCGCCGAGCTTTTCAAGCCATATCAGAAGACATTCCTCAAAAGAAATACGGTAACGGCTCACATTTCTTGCTTCGAGCCGGAACGATTCGCATACCGAGACGATTCTATCGGAAATCTCGTCCACTGCGGACGCCGAAAGCGTATATTCTTCGGAAAATCTCATTATTCTATTCATTGAACCCGAACTCACTCCATCCTTCGTCTGATGTGTCACGGGACACCGCTTTTCTCACTTTTGTGCAAAATTACAAAGAAGGCACATTCATGGAGTCATCGCATCAAAATGAGAAAAAGCACCGCCGTCTGTGTCATTATATCACGGCTTTGGAAAAAAGTAAAGAGAAAAGGCACATTGAAAAAGCGGAGAAAACCGAAAAAGCCGAAAATTTCCCGCCTTTTTGCATATCGCCCCACTCTGAGCGCTTCGCAGATAAAAGTCTGCCGTTTGCTCTCATAACGGCGTGGAACGGCGGAAAGCGGTGAAACGCAGCATGTGCTTCTTGCATTTTTCGCCGTTTTGTGATACAATGATTTTCATAAACAAAAGCAGAACAGGCGGTGGAACGCAGTGACAGATAATAACAGCAGCAAAACAGACATCGTTCTTTTTCTCGGGCAGAGCAATATGCAGGGAGAGACCGAGATCCTTTCCGAATGTAAGGAAGTCCCCGGTGCTTACGAATACCGGTATCTTACCGACAGCCTCGTGCCTCTTTGCAATCCCGTGGGAGAGGATATCCGTCCGGATATGACGGCGGGGTATCCTTCGGCGTCAAAGACGGATGATTCACCGGACTACACCCGAAACTGGCTGAAGGCGCATATATTCGGAGCGTCGGATGCGGGACATACGAACATGGTACCCTCTTTTGCAAGGGCGTACACCGAGGCGACCGGGCGCAATTTCGTTGCCGTCCATGCCGCCAAGGGCTCCACCTGCATCGCCGACTGGCTTCCCGGCACGGCGGCTTTTTCGGGGATCGTCACGAAAGCCGAAGCGGCACTCGAAAAGGTGGGAAAAGAGAATATCGGGCACTTCTTCGCCGTATGGTATCAGGGCGAAAGCGACTCGCTGGCACAGACCACGAAGGAAGAATACAAGAAGTCGCTGTTCCTTCTGAAAAAGGCGCTGTTTGAGGCTCTTCCTCTGGAAAAATTCGGGATCATCCTCGTGGGGCACTTCGCGGCCCTTGCCAACTGGTTGGTCATTCCCCACAGTATAGCCCTTTCCTTTGACGAAGCCATCCGCTCGGCACAGCGGGAAGCCGTCTTTGAGGACGATGATTTTATCCTCGTCTCCGAGCTTGTGAACGACCTTCTTTACGGGGATAAAAAGTACCGGAATCCGAATGTTGCGGGACATCTCGGCGCTCTCGGGCAGGAAGCGCTCGGACGGGATGCCGGAGCAAATCTTGCACGTTTTGCCACGGAAAAAGCGTAAGCCGCAAGAGGCAACGGCTGCAAAAAAGTGAAAACCCGGCAGGGCTCCTTTGCGGAGTTTTCCTGCCGGGATATTTTCATTTATCGGTTATCAAAGCTTGATTCTGGTTTTTTGCCGCTTATTTTCCGAGGGTATTGACCATTCTTGCGGCGATGATGAGCGCCTGCTCTCTTGTGGCATTGGCATAGCCTACGGCAACCTCGGCATCGGTAGTATTCTGCGGAGCGAACATGCCGCCGCCCACGCCCTTGATGATACCGTTGGCGTTCATGAAATATACGCTGTCCCTTGCCCAGGAGGAAATCTTATCGTCGTCTGCAAAGGGCTCGGGCATCGTGAAGAGAGCACGGAAGGCATCCGTGAAGGCGCTGTCCTGCTTTACCGTCCAGCCGTCGAAGGTCACCTTCTTGAACACTCTTGTGAGCATGGTCGCCGCCTGCTCCCGGTTGAGAAGGGCATCGGGCTCAAAGGTCGTGGAGCTTGTACCGGTGACCGAACCGATGAAATACGCCTTGAGCACCTCGGGATCGGCACAGTCCGCGAAGGGATTTGTGCCGTCAAATTCCACGTGGGTACCGGTAAGGGCTTCGTATACCCGGACGGAAACGGCGGCGAACTCGGCTCTCGTGATGGGCTTTGTGAGGTCGGAGCTGAGAAGCGCATCGGGGATCAGACCGTAGCTGTCGGCGAGGGCAAGCTCTTCCTGCGCCCAGGCAGAAGCCTGCAGGTTGAGGAAGTCGAAATTGGTACGGATCTTCATATTCGAGCCGGTGGTATGGCGTTCCATATAGAACATATCAAAGTCCACGATATCGCCGATCTTGAGTCCCAGCTCCTCGGCAATCTCGGGAAGGCTCACGTAGGCATACTCCTCGCCGTGTACGCCGCCGAGGTCAATGACGAGCCTGCCGTTGAAGAATACCCACACGTCGTCGTCACCGGAGAACTCAAAAGAAGCGTCCTCCACGAATTTGAACCGTGTATGGATCTCCACGGAAAAATGATAGTTGTGGTCATAGCCCTCGGTGTTGCCGAAGAGCTCGTTGTCGATGGGGAAATAGCCGTCGAGATAGTTGCCCTCCGCATCGTAGGAGGAATCGACGACCCAGAATCCTTCCTCTTCCGGATCCGGGTTCATGGTGATCTTTTTACGGGTGGTCATATTGGTACCGGGAACGTCGTTGAAAAACGCGTGCAAATCGTCCTGCGTGACGCTTTCGCCGAAATAATCCTGCCAGAGGGGAAGATTATAGACGGGCTTTTTATCGGTACCGAGCCGGTCTGCCACGAAGCCTTCTCCACCGGAGATGACGCCCTCAAAAAGGACCTCATCCGGCTGAAAGTCCCTCACGGTGACATAGAGATCCACACCGGAGCCGGTCGGGGCGGCGTCCTCTGCGGATACCGAAAAAGAAAAGACAGAGAAAACCATAATAAGTGCCAGAATAAAAGATAATGTTTTTTTCATAAGAATACCTCCATTGCACAGCTTACGAGATATCAATAGCACCATCGCAATAATAGCACAATCTTTGTCATTTGTCAAGAGAGGAGCAGGGAGCCCCCGCAAAGCGAGGAGCCCCCTGCCATAGTGCAATAGTAAATCAGTTCACGAGGAAGGCGCCGATCTCCATTTCGTTATTGGTAGCGCCGCCTACGATTTCGATTTCAACGGTATGCTTTCCGTAGGGGAGGTTCCACGCAATGGGCTTGCCCTTGGGGTTGGCGCTGGACTTATTGGCATCGATAGTGACGGTCTTTTCGCCGTCGATGGTGCACTTGAAGGTGCCCATGGTGCTTCCGATACCGTAGCAGATACCGAAGTCGGTGCCTTCAAACTCAAAGGTCAGCTTGCTTCCGACGCCGGAGCCGAGGACTCTGCCGTTATAACGGTTGCCGAGCCAGGAGAAGTTGCTGTTCTGGTATTTGAAGCCTACGGCATCCTTGAGGTCGATCTCGTTGGCGTAGATCATCCTGGCGTTGACCATAGGATTCTCTGCGAGAGTCTCAGGAAGAACTTTTTCCGTGAGTGCTTCGGGAGCCTTCTTATCGGCAAAGCATTCGTTTATCCGGTTGTAGATGATCTCCGCATAGTAAGCGTAGCCTGCGTCGTTGGGATGAACGCCGTCGGTGAAGAACATACTTCTGTTGCCGCCGGTCTCCTTGATGTGCTTTTCCATCTCGTCGGAGAGCTTGATGAATACAAGACCGTAATGCTCGGCTACTTCCTTGTGACCTTTCAGCTCGGTGTAAAGGGAGGTGCCGTCGCCGCTGTCATAGGTGCCGACGAAAATAACGTCGAGGTTGGGGTTCTTTGCGTAGCCCTGACGGAGGATCGACTCGGCGGAACGTACTACCTTGTCGTAGCCCATGCCGTCGTACTTGTCGTTCACCGCAAACTCGATAAAGAGAAGGTCGGGCTTGGAGGGGAAGATCTCACGCTCGTAGCGGAAGTTCGAGAGATACGAACCGGTACCGCCGATAGAGAGCTTGGTGGAGGATATCTTTGCGTCCGGATAGTCTGCCTTCAGCCTCTTTGTGAGAAGATATGCCCATGACTTCGTTCCCTGGTCGGTGGAGCCGTAACCGTCAGTCACCGAGCCGCCGATGAATGCAACGCTGAGTTTTTTCTCCTGTGTCAGCTTGTAATAAGTATTCGAAAGATATGTCATGGCTTCTTCCTGCTGTTCTTCGATGATCGTTGTTTCTGCCGTATCGGTGGTTTCCTGCGACGGTGCACAGCCTACCAGCGTCTGTACCGCAAGAATGACGGCAAGGGCAATTGTCTTAAAATCCATAATAACAGTCCTTTCTTTCAGAATCATTCATAAACATTCGGACATAAACATTCGGAATCCTTCAACATCATTCGGAGGCGTTGACGTCCGGATAAGGTCTGCCGTTTCCGAATGCTTCGGGTCTCTTATTCGTTGTAATCGCTCTTTCCGAAGCGCTCGGGATCGTAGGGCTTTACTCTCGAATGAGAAACCTGCGGTCTTATGGGATTCTCGGGAGTGCCGAGAGCTACGACCACACGACGGTCGCTGTCCGAGCCGACGGAATAGGTGAACACGCCTTCGTAGTTCTGCAGCTCTGCGTGGATGACCTTTCTCTCATAAGCGAGCATGGGCTCGAGGGTCATGTTCCGGTGATATCTGACTGCCTTGTCCGCCGTTCTTCTGGCAAGAGCCCGGAGGGTCTCCTCTCTCTTGGCACGGTAGTTCTCGATGTCGAGGCAGATCTTCACGTATTCGGTCCTCTCCTCGCCTACCTTGACCTTTCTGCCGGCAGCGATGTTGGCGAGATACTGGAGAGCGTCAAGGACGTCGCCGTGTCTGCCGATGAGGGTGCCGAGGTCATCGCCGACGATCTCCACGTATACGTTCTTTTCGGGTACGCTCTTGCCCTCTACGTCTTCGTATTCGATGTTGACGATCTTGGCGCTTGCGTTGATGCCCATGTCCTCGATGATGGTGGTAAGGATGTCGAGAGCCGCCTTTTCGGGAAGTCCGATCTCGTCCTCGGAGAAGCTGTATTCTTCGGTTTCTTCTGTATCTGCCGCAGCCTCTGCTTCCTCGGCTTCTTCTTCGTCCTCGACGTATACACGGACCTTGGCGTCAACGGCGCCGATGCCGAAAAGTCCCTTCTTGCCTTCTTCGATAACCTCGTACTTTACTTCTTCTGCTGTTTTTCCGAGCTCGGCTGCGCCTTTTTCAACGGCGAGCTCAACGTTCTTGGCGCTGACAATAATTTCAGCCATTGTTTTGTACCTCTTTATATAATTATAAATTTTGGTTTGTCGTTTTCTGCTTTTGACTTTTTGAGAGTATTTCAAAAAAAGGGCGTCTTCTATTATTTACCGGGCTTTCTCGTGGCTCTCGGTACGGTGCCGTGCGCCTTGATGCGGGCTCTGCCGTGTGCGTAAACGGTAGGCTTTGTATTCTTTTGCGCCTTCTTCTTCTGCGGCTGTGCCGATACGGCAGGAGCGGAGGGCTCTGCGTAAACCGGCTTCTTTGCCTGCGGCTGTCCCTTGTTCCTGATGGCACGTTCTGCCGCCTTCAGCTCCTCGGGTGAGATATCCGGGATCGGGTACATCTTGCTCAGAGCGTACTGCTGGGCAACGCCGAGCACGTTCTGGATGATCCAGTAGATACCGATGCCGGCAGGGGTCATGAAGCTGATCCATGCAGACATGAGCGGGAAGGTGATATCCATCAGCATCATGGAGGACTTGGCGGCATTGTCCTGCTCGCCGGTGCTCGGCTGATAGGTGAACTTCTTGGTGAGCTTCATCGAGCCCCAGGAGAAGAGGAACACGAGAAGCGGGATGAGAATGAGGACGTTGAACTTCAG
>JAZRXH010000068.1:0-8631 GCA_045600125.1 Eubacteriales bacterium
GCTCCGAGAGCGGGGCGAGTGTGAAATCTTTCGCATTATCATTCATCGCGCTCACCCGGCTCTTCGGAAGTGCCGGGAGTGCCGGTATTTCCGACACCCCCGGAGTTTTTTTCCGCCAATGCGGCGATGAGAGCCTTTTCGGAAAGGCAGTTCAGCTCGTCTATCTTCTTCCAGACGTCTGCCTCGTCATCGCCGCCGAATCCCGCTTTCTTAAAGCTCACGGAGCTGAGCCATTCTCTGATCTCGTTGAACTTTTCATCAAGCGTATTCATAGTCGATTATTCCGCGTCAACGGACTTTCTTCTCTTGGAAACGATGAGCCATGCAGCGGCGATCAGAGCGCCGAGAGCGAGGACGATGAACGCGCCGTTCTCAAGAATGACGCCGACGTCGATCGGAACGGTCTTGGAGTTCGTGAACGTTACGGTATCAGCGGTGTCGCCGATCGTACCGGAAGCGACGTTCGCATCAGAAACGCTGTCGCCGGTCTCATCGGTCACGTCGAACGCAACTTCGTCAAGCGTGTAGCCCTTGTCTTCGTTCTTTCCGGTCTGCTCAACAGTGTAGGTTACGCCGTCGGGGATGTGCTCGAAGATGACGGATTCGCCGCCCTTGAGATCGATCACGACAGTGCCGACGCCGTTTTCATTAAACGTGACAGTCTGATCGTCGCCGTAGGTGATGTCGCCGATAACGGTGGTGCCGGTGGGAGCGGTAAAGGTGACGGTAACTTCGAAGGCGTCTTCGTCGCTGTCTTCGCCGTTGACGGTCGTTTCCTGTGCAACGGTCAGAGTGCCTTCGCCGTAGGAGTTGGAAACGGTGTCGATCTTGCCGGTCGTCGGGTATTCGCCATTTTCGTCGGCAGTGACCTCGTTGCTGCTGCGGATCGCGGCGGAGCTGAAGCCGAATTCGCCGTCCTTATAGCTGACGATAAGGTGCAGATAATAGGTAGTATCGTCATAGTCAACGCCGGCGGTGGTGCCTGCGGTCTCCTCGATCTTGTACCAGTATTCGCCGACCTTGGAAACGTCCGTAAGATCGGGAAGATCAACTTCCGCTTCGCCGACGCCGTCGGTAACGTCGATCGTGAACGTGCTGCTTGTAAATTCGGGAACGTCATCGCCCGTGGAAATGGGCGTGATCGTGTAGGTGACGGTCTCGCTGACCGCGGTGGTCTTTGCGTCGGTGCTGTACTTGTCGTTGTAGTCCTTGTTCAGGGTGAAGGTGGTGAGGAAGGTGCTGGGAGCTGTGAGATTAAGAGTGTATATATCGGTTTCGCCTTCGACTGCTGTTGCGCCGTAAACCTTTGAAAGGTCAAGGTAAAGACCGGCACGGACGCCGTAATCGTAGGTCACACTGGCGCCGTTCTTGTAGACGCCGCCGTCGCCGTCGACAAAGGCGGCTTCATTCTCATGAAAACCGGGCGAGCACAGCCAGTAGTCGGAGCCCACTGCGCTTAACTCGGCCTCCATAAGTTCGTAAGCATCCTTTGTTGTCGGTGCCCAGACCTTGGCGGTAACCGACTCGCCTGCTACTCCGTCGCAATCTTCGCCATAAGTCTGATTGCCGGCAAGTGTTCTTTCCTGAATTGCCGCCTGTTCATCATCGGTGAACGTTACGGCACCTTCAACAACGGTTCTGAGGTTGCTGGTTGCATAAGCATAAGATGTACCGTTCGGGTCGAACATAACACCGCCTGCAACAAGGTCGCTTGTAACAAGGGCAATGCAGCCTGTGGGAACGGACATACCGGTTTCACCGTCGCCGCCGATCACCCATTCAACGGGGCTTTCGTCCTGTGTGCCGAACCGGATCTTTGCGCCCGTGGTGAGCATGGAAAGGTCAACGCCGGAGGGGTCTTCTTCGGGTTCTTCGGGAATTGCAAGCATCGGCAAACCGGTAGTTTCGTCGATAATCCACGTAAACCATCCTTCGGGATAGCTGCCGCCTTCGTCCGTGTAGCTGTTCAGCTTGTATGCGAGAGATGTTTCGTCATTTGCCGCGCCTTTGATTTGCTCGGTAGTAAGACCGGTGGTAAGTGCAATAACGCCATCGTCGGTGCCTACCGCTGATTCAGCGGACCTGTTTTCGTTGTCATAATAGCAGTTGGTGATGGTACCGTCCGAATAACACTCACCGCACACGCCGCCCACGACGACCGCATCAGGTTCCTTGGTGTGGGAGACCACACCGCTATTATAGCAGTTGACCATGACACTATCGTTATAACCGCACACGCCGCCGATTGTGGGGTATATGGCTTCCGTACCGGTCACAGAAACTGTACCTGAGTTATAGCAGTTGGCCATAGTACCCAGATTCTTACCACACACGCCGCCATAGTATTTCGAGTCTGACTCGCATTCGATGGTCACATCACCGGAGTTTGAACAGTTGGTCATGGTACTGAATAAAATACCGCACACACCACCTGAACTGTCATTTCCGCACGACACTGTGGCGAAGTTATGGCAGTTATTGAAAGTACCTCCGTTAGCAAATCCGCATAGACCACCGGTTGCGGATGTACCAGACACACTGCCCGCAGTGTTAACATTGGCAATCGTAGCGTAGATACACTCCCCAAATAAACCGTTAAATAATTCGGTGCCATGAATATCCATCGTCACGGTATGATTTTGACCGTCAAAGTGGCCGCTAAAGGAACCTATCATCGTAGTAACGGGTGTATCCGTGGTACCAATATCCGCTGTCAGGACAAAATAGATACCTGCGCAGTTGTTTCCGCCGTTGACAATAGAAGCAAAGTTCTCAAATTGGGTCAAAGTGGCGATCTGATATGGGTCGCTCTCCGTGCCGGTACCGCCGGCAAAGCCTTCGAGGTCAGCCGCAAAAGCGGTGAAGCTCATGCATCCGAGCGCCATAACAAGCGCAAGGATAATTGCTAAACATTTTTTCATTTTCATTATCATATTCCTCCTGTCTGCTTATTCCGCGTCAAGAGATTTTCTTCTCTTGGAAACGATGAGCCAAACGCCGAATGCGATCGCGCCGAGTGCGAGAATGATGAACGCGCCGCTTTCGAGGATGACGCCGACGTCAACGGGAGTAATCATCTCGTTTGCGATGGTGATATCGTCTTCGCCGTCGCTGATGGTACCGGTGACCTTGGTCTCCTTGCCGGAGGTCGCGTCGGTCACGACGACGTCTTCGTCGGTCTCGCCGTTTTCAACGGTGTAGTCGGGATCGCCGAAGCCGAAGTCGGTGTTGGAATTGGTCTGAGTCACTTCATAGGTCGTGCCGTCCGGGATGTGATCGAAGATAACGCTTTCGTTGTCCTTGAGCGTGATCACAACCGTGCCGACGCCGTTTTCATCAAACTCGACCGTCTGATCTTCGCCGTAGGTGATTTCGCCGGTGATCTCGGTGCCTTCGGGAAGCGTGAAGGTGACGGTCACTTCAAATGCGTCGAAATCGTTGTCTGCACCGTCAACAGTGGTATCCTGCGTGATCTTCAGTTTGCCTTCGCCGTAGCTGTTGGAAACGGTGTCGATCTTGTCGGTTTCCACATTTACGAACTGATCATCATAATCGGTTTTGGTAAGATCGGGAGCGGTCTTGTGGATCTGTGCGGAAAGCTCGCCGAACTCACCGTTCTTGCAGTCGGTGAACAGGTGCAGATAATAGGTAGCGGTATCGTAGGTAACGCCTGCGGTCTTGCCGCCGGTCTCCTTAATCTCGTACCAGTAATCGCCCGCTTGGGTGATTGTTTCGGGCAGAGTGACGTCGGCAGAGCCGACACCGTCGGTAACGTCGATCGTGAACGTGAACGGGCTCTGTGTGGCAGCGGTTTCAGAAAACGCGGGAACGTCGTCGCCCGTGGAAATGGGCGTGATCGTGTAGGTGACGGTCTCGCTGACCGCGGTGGTCTTTGCGTCGGTGGTGTACTTGTCGTTGTAGTCCTTGTTCAGGGTGAAGGTGGTGAGGAAGGTGGTTTCGGGAGCGGTAAGAACAAGAGTGTAGGTGTTTTCCGCACCTGTAACCGCCTCTGCGCCGTAAACCTTTGAAAGGTCAAGGTAAAGAGCGGCACGGACGCCGAATCCGTCGGACACATTGTTGCCGTACTTGCCGACGATGCCGTTCGGGATGACAATGGCGGCCTTAATCTCATTATTACCATCACCGGGCGAGCACAGCCAGTAGTTGGAGCCCACTGCGCTTAAACCGGCATCATAAAGTTCGTCAGCGTCCTTTGTTGTCGGTGCCCAGACCTTGGCGGTAACAGAATCGCCTGCTACACCGTCGCACAAGGGCTTTGATTCTTTAAATGTATCAGTTGCAAGTGTTCTTTCCTGAATTGCCGCCTGTTCATCATCGGTGAAAGTTACGGCATTCTCTACAACGGTTTTAAGGTTGCTGTTTGCATACACTTCGCTGTTATTGCTGCTGAACGCAACACCGCTTGCAACAAGGTCGCTTGTAACAAGGGCGATGCAGCCTGTGGGGACGGACATACCGTTTGTGCCGTCGCCGCCGATAACCCATTCAACGGCGGTGTCGTCCTTTGTGCCGAAAATAATCTTTTTGCCCGTTGTGAGCATGGAAAGGTCAGGTGCAGCATCCGCAAACGCGGTGATGCTCATGCATCCGAGCAGCATCACTGCCGCAAGGATGACTGACAAAAGTTTTTTCAATTTCATTTTGTTTTTCTCCTTAAATGTAATTGTTCGCTTTTTTGATGGCGGCAAAAGCAAGCCGCTTTCAGGGAAAATGCCGAAAACTTAGCTGCGGAAGCTTCCCGGCTTCGTTTTCACCGTCCGCACGGGATCGGGCAGCTTCTCAATACGCGCAGTCCTCCTTTCCCGGAACGCAGAGTGGTTCCCCGCGAATATTCGGAATAGTAATCCTTTTCATGCGATCACCGCCCGTCTTTCTTTTTCCTTTTGTTACATATTTCTCATTATGTTGCGTTTCGCGGCGGTCGAACAGCATATAGGCGAACCGACAGCTAAAAACAGGCGCGGAAAAAGAAGCCTTTGCTGATTTTTTGAAAAAGGAATCGGGAAAGGCTTTTTTGTTCTGCTTAAATGAAGGCAAAAAACGATGGAATTTCGGTCTTATTGAGGGAAAACTCTTGATTTTCTGTGTTTTCTGTGCTACAATAACTATGTATATTTATTATGGGCGCATTGTCGGTATGCAACATAATGAGAATTACGTTGCATCCGCTGTTTGGCGGAGAATTTTTGGCTTTCAGATCACCAGCCGCATCGTTTCCATCAGCTTTCTGTGCTCACTGCCGGAGGAAACGATATAAATGCGTGTTGTCTCAATGGATGAGTGCCCGAGAATGTCCGCAAGCTTGGCAATATCCTTCTCGATGCCGTAGAACACTCTGGCAAAAAGATGCCGCAGATTATGCGGGAACACCTTTTCGGGATTCACCTCTGCTTCAAGGCAGAGGCTTTTCATTTCCCGCCATATATTCGTGCGGCTCATCGGCTTGCCCGTTCGGGTGACGAAAACCGCGCCAGACGTTATCTTTTGTCCGGATATGTAGCGGAGTAGTTTCTTTTGCAGGTCTTTTACAAGAAAGACGGTGCGTGTCTTGCCTTTGAGGGAGACGGTCGCTTCGCCTTTTCGTACTGCCTCCACGGTGATGAATTGCAGTTCACTCACGCGGATACCCGTGCCGCAGATCGTTTGCAGAATGAGCAGAAGCCGTTCATTGTGCTTTCGCTCCGCCGCCCTGCAAAGTCGTGTGTACTCCGCTTTAGTCAGTTCCTTGTCTTCGGAACAGAAAACCTGCCGCTGTATTTTGAACGTTTTCACCTTACAGTCATGCCAGCCGAGAAAGTTAAAGAGCTTGTGGAGCGACGCAAGCATGGAATTGATACTGCGGGGAGCGTAACCGTTTTCGGTCAGATACGCTTTGTAGGCGATTACGCTATCTTTTGTGATCTCCCCGCCGCTTGTATATTCCGCAAACGCTTTTACATCCCGCAGATATTTCTCCACGGTCGCCGCCGCCTTTTCCTCCTTAATCAGTTTTTTGTGAAATGCGGATAGGATTTCTCCTGTTATTACTTTTCCTTTCATCGTTAGTACCTCCCGGATAAGTATTGTTAGTTTACCCGAAAAGCCGAAATTCATTGTCTGCCTCGTCTGAAAAATCAGACGAGTGAATATTAACTTGGAATTATGTTCGCATTCGGTCCATTCTGCGTCTGTTCGAATAATCTTTCAAATGAGTAAAAAATAAGAGCGGCTTATTGAAAAGTCGCTCTGTTTTTATGCCTATAATTGAACAATGGTTAATATAAACGTTTTTTCGCCTCCCGGATAACCCTCACCGCCCACTTCCAGACGGGGATATCGCTGTTCAGCACTTTTTCTTTCAGCCTGTCAAATGCCTTGTCCTTTGCCTTCTCCACGCCGTCGACGGTAAGCATCTCGTGCAGGGCAATCTCGTCAAGGGACAGCGGCTCCATTCCGAATACTCCGAAAGTGTGCCCGAGCAGATACCGGTCCTTTTTTGAGAGCGAATCGAATTCTTCTTTCAGGATGGAAAGAAAGATTCTGTTCAGTGCTTGCTTGTCCACGGGAACCGAATCGTCGGCGTTTATGATCTCAAACGGATCGGTGTAGGTTTCATCTTCGTCATCCGGGAATTTCAGATCGTAAACGGAAGAAAAATGTGTGTTGTAGTTCAGATGCTGTCTTACGGCGTATTCGGAGATGCCGAGCCGTGCGGCGATTTCGGGAACGTCCGTATTCTCTGCATTATACAGCCTCTGCGCTTCCCGGATCTTTCGCATATCGCTCCCGGAAGCGGAAAGAGTCCCGAGGTTCGATTCGAGATAGCGGTACATATCCCCTTTCAGAAAAGGATAGATATAGGTCGTAAAGGCGGCTTTCGTTTCGTCGTAGTCCTTTTCTCTCACTTTCCGGAACAGCGTCATCGCACCTTCCTGCGCAAGGTCGGAAAGGATCTCCTCCGCGTAAGAGGTCAGCCCTCCGTTTTCATATCTGCCGTAGGTCAGGCAGCCGAAGGAGTACGCCGCATCAAAAGCGATCTTTTTGATCAGACCGACGTTATTCCGGTAAAGCTCGTCCAGCGCGGATTCGTCTCCGGCGGTATAGCGTCTCATCAGTTCTTCGTTCGTCACGGCGTATTCCTCCTTTCACGTTACTGAATATCTTTTTCCTTTTTCGGTCTCCCTCGGGGGGCCGTTTTTCTTTTTACGCCGCAGGAGGCGTAAAGTTTTGCCGAGGTAAGTTCTTCTTCAAGCCATGAGAGAGAGTCCTGCCGCTCTCTCGTCGCCTCGTAGAACCGTTCCACCGCCGCGTCGTAAAGCCGTCCCTTTTCTTCTGCGGTAATGATCCCGCGGGACCGATCCTTGTCGATCCGGAGATAGCAGCGTCTCAACGCCTGTGCGTGGGGATTGTCTGAGCTCATTTCCTTGATGCCGAGCTTGTGGTAACCCATCTGTAAGCAGGTCACGTCCGGTCTGTCAGGCGCGGGACGGTCGCAGTATTTCGTATGGTATGCCTTTTTCAGATGGAAATACCGTTTGCAGTATTCGCACCGGCGGATGATGTATCCTTTTTTCAACATTCGGTAAAAATCCATCTTCAGAAGCGTCTGTAGGTTCTCCGCTTCGTAGATCTCATAGATCGCGTATCTCCCCGAATCGTCCTCCGCGGCACCCGGACGGAAGCTGACGGTAACGGTATCGGAGGTCGTATACCATCCCGTACCGGATACCGGATTCGCTATGAGTTTTTCCCGCCTCAGGTTCAGAATGAAATCCGCAAATGCGGCGGCGAAGTTTTCGGGATCGAGCTTTTTCAGATCGCTCAGATAACCGTCTATAAAGCTCCGTACCGTCGTATTGAAAGAAGATATATCCGAAAGGACGGATGAATATTTCCGGAGAAAACGGATCAGAAGCGTCCGGTACTGTATATCCGTTTTTGCCTCTGCGGGGACGGTCGGAAATTCGTCAAGCAATTTCAGAATACGGATATTTCCCATTTCATCGGAAAGAGCGCCGTAGAGAGAAATCACTTTATTCCAAAGCTCCTCCGTCTTATTTTTTTCGTATTCGTCAAGACAGGCGTCGGCTTCGTCGCACATCGCCCTCAGCTTCTTATACTGCTCCGGGGTAATATTCAGTATTTCGGTACTGAACATTCCGAGAGAAAACAGATACCCTTTGAACGTCAGATCGCCGTCGCCTATTTCGTATCTCAGTTTTTCAAACATAAAAAACACCTTTTCGTTATTTGTCAGCAATAGAAATAATATTGTATGGGACTATTATTATTCTACCACATTTTCTTCCACAATACAAGCAGAAGGAACAGAAATGTTCCTCATTTTTATTATGGGGGTGTTTTCATATGAATGAAAACAAGCTTGCCGTCATAGACGGCGAAACACTCATGGATATGCGGCTCCCGAAAGCAAAGTTCTGTGTGAGTACTTTGCTTCCGCAGGGGCTGTGTATCCTCGGCGGTGCTTCTAAGATCGGAAAGTCCTGGCTCGTGCTTGATCTGTGTCTGCGGGTAGCCAAAGGTGAACCGGTCTGGAATCTGCCGACCGAAAAAGGAACGGCGCTGTATCTCTGTCTCGAAGATACTCTGCGCCGTGTGCAGGAACGTCTC
>JAZRXH010000069.1:0-1707 GCA_045600125.1 Eubacteriales bacterium
CTTGCGTTCTCCACGTTCTGAATAACTTTGTCATTGTGGGAGTCGATATGCTTCTGTGTGCGCTTCTCGGAACGGATAAAGGCGTTCTTGCGGGCGACGGTCTGTGTCTCCTTCTCGGAATTGCGGCGGTCTGTATCTGCCATAAAAACAGAAACGAAATAAAGCAGTATATCGCCGAAAACGCCCCGGCGAAGGGAGAATACAAAGGGGCGTTTCTGAATCTCGGCTTTGTGCTGTTCCTTCTGTTCAATATTCTCAAGGCGGCGGGGAAGATCGTACCCTTTGCGTGATGGAGCCGAATAATCATAAGTGCCGGTCTTTGCAGCGACTTTTGCAAAAAGACCGGCATTCTTTTTTGAAAAAGAAAAAGCCCGCAGACGAGAAGTCATGCGGGCGAGGAGGATCAAAGGTTTCTTATGTAGCGGCAGTTCGGGTAACCGGAACAGCCGTAGAATTGTTTTCCGGCATTGGCGCCTTTTTTGGCAGTTCGCATAACAAGCTTTTTGCCGCAAAGGGGGCAGAGGAGAGGCTCTGCACTATTGGGCACGGTGGAGTTTTTGTAAATGCCGGATGAATGTGACGCTGCGGTTTTTGCGGCGTAAACTTGCTCTATATGAGCGTCCTGTACTTCTTTTGAGACATGAGTAAAAGGCAAAAGCTTGTTATACAGCGCTTCTATTTCCGCCTCTGAATGAATCCTTTGTGATTTTGCCGACAGCTCAAGCATCGCACTGTTTAGGGAGTCACGCTTGATTACCTTTACGTCTTTGGAAGAGTAGTTTATATTTTTCAGGGTGCACCTTTCCGAAAACACTATCAGTGAAAAAATACTATAGGTATCTCCGATGATATCCCGAAGAACGGATATATGTGTTTGGTTTTGCTTGATCGGGTTGTAAAACTGTGTCTTTTGGGCGGGGACTCCATTGCCTTGCGGAAGTGTTTGAACCCAGTTTGTGTCGGTTTCGTTTCCGAATATCCATCCGCTGTAATTCTTGCTTTCTACGACAAATATGCCACTGTTGCTGATGTATACGGCGTCGATTTCAGAAAAGGTTCCATCTTTTTTCGGAACGTATAAGTTGAATAACCCCTTTGTATGGAGGTTTTGTGCTTGGTTTGAATTAATCTTAGAATAAGTAAGGTACTCGCCTTTTTTGCCCAAATCGCCTATTACGCTGCGAAAAGAGTAACCGGTGGATTTTGCGTATGAGGAAGAGGCGTATTTGATTTTTCGAATGAGCAGTGTTACCAGCATAGGTGCCAAAACTATTGAGAAGATTATTATGAGTGCCTTCGCTGCGGGAATTGTGAATTCTTCAAACATCATGTTTCGGAGCTGCTTCAGTGCGTTTTGAATCGTTTCATCGACCATATCATATCACCTTCGGAAAAGGCTGTGCCATACAAGGTACGGCACAGCCCCAATAAAGTTTATTGATAAATCTTTATGTCCTTTATGCCGCCTTCTTGCCGGACACTGCCTTGATAACAAAGAGTGTTACGACCATGAGGACGATACCTACGGGGAGCATTACCCATGCGGTAGCGTTTCCGAGAGCGTTCGCAAGGAGACCTGCGATGATGTAGTTCACGAAGGAAACGGCTGCAACGGTAAGAGCGTAGGGAAGCTGGGTCGCCACGTGGTTGAGGTGGTTGGACTGAGAGCCTGCCGAAGCCATGATGGTGGTATCGGAAATAGGCGAG
>JAZRXH010000070.1:0-3201 GCA_045600125.1 Eubacteriales bacterium
GCACCGGGGCATTCTCTTATTCTTCTGTTCCTTCTGCGCCTGCGGCTCATCCGCAAAAGAAGTTTTCGTTTTTCTCAAAAGCCGCTTTACGCCTTTTTCGGAAGCATCTCCATGGTTTCCTTTGCCATGTCCTCCACCGAAACCTTCTGATAGCCGAAGATGGAGGTGTACAGCGTGCCGGAAATTTTGGACGTCCATACCGGGGGGATGGAGGAGAAGCCGTTTGCAAGACCCACGACCGAACCGGCGGTAGCGCCGTTGCAGTCGGTGTCGAAGCCCTGCTCGACGGCGAGGCAGATGGTCTTTCCGTAGTCGCCGCCGCCCCAGAGGAGAGACGCCGCCACGATCTCCGCATTGGAGACGGTATGGCACCAGTCAAAGCCGTCCTCGTCGTTCCAGCGCTTGTGGAAATCAAGGAAGAATTCCTCGGCGGTCATGCCCTTTTCGTAGGAGGCAAGGACGCCGGTGAGCGCCTCGTGCAGACGGGAGCCCTCCGGAATATAGGAGGCGCCGATGCGGATGGCGCTTTCGATGTCCGCTCCGCCGCCTACGGCAGCAAGCAATGCGGATACCCACATTTCCCCGTAAATGCCGTTCTTCACGTGGGAAATCGAAGCGTCCCGATAGGCGTATTCCGAGGCGGTCTTGGGGTCGCCGGGATTGATCCAGCCGAAGAAATCGCCCCGGATCTGTGCGCCGATCCATTCCCGGTAGGGGTTCTTGTATAATGCCGATTCGGGGGGATAATAGCCGTTCACGAAGTTGCGGAACGCCACCCGCTCGGCGGTGCAGTAGGCGTTTTTCGACTGGGATTCCATCCAGTGCTGCGCCACGTCGGCAGCGGTGAAATCTCTGCCGTATTTCTTGATGAGAAGCATAGCCAGAACGATGTAGTTGGTGTCGTCGTCGCCGGGCATCCCGTCGAGAGGACCGTCGGCGTAGACTCGCTCCTTCAGCGGGAACGCAAGACCCAAATCGTCTGTTTTGGCGGCGTCGCTTGCCGTGATGTATCTTGTAAGCGGGAAGTTGCCGGTCTTTTTTAAGACGGCGTGAAGCTCTTTGCGCTTGATGCACTCGATGGGCTTCCCGAGAAGACAGCCGCAGATCCTTCCGTACCATGCGCCGAGGAGCTTGTCGAGCATCTTATCCTTCGGGATCTTCGGGTAGTCGAAGGAGATCGGCTTTGAAGCGGCAAGCACCGAGGCATAGTCATCCGGCTCAAAATAGCGGTAGTCGCTTCTTTGCGGCAGGGCTTCGATGGTGGGGTAGATGGTATCGGCGAGCGCCGCCTTCTGCTTTCCGTCGGGAAGCCGGGCGATGGCGAAGAGCACGTCCTCCCACGGCTTTATGTCCTTGCCTTCCTCGCAGCACTGTCTGTAATCGGTATAAAGCGACTTGCTGTAGCTCTCCCATTCGTGCATCTTTTCGTAGGAGGGGAGAGGATGGACGTCGGTGCGGAGCTGTTCCACCGAACGGTTATCGACGCCCTTGAGAAGGTAGTCGAAGGACACGTTCCAATACTCCGAGATGGCTGCAAGATTACTGATATCGGGCAGGCACTTTCCCGATTCCCACTTCTGGATCGCCTGCTTGGAAACGCCCAGCTTTTCCGCCAGCGCCTCCTGAGAAATGCCGTCTTTGCTTCGCAGTGAAAAAAGGATCTCACCGAAACGGATCGCTTCTGCCATGGCTTTGACCTTTCCTTTGCGCAAAAATGCGAAAGTTCCTTTCTTGTCTTGATTGCTTACGCACCGCCCGGGATGCACTCCCAAACGGGAGAAAAGGGCGGGTGCGGGGGAGCTTCTCCCTTTATCTGCATTATAGCAGAAAGAAAGGCGTTTGGCAACATACGATAGGCAGCCGATTTGACAACCAGAGGTAGTCAAGTGCGGCGTTTCCCGCTTTTTCCCGGGAAGCAGGGGAACCTCCTTGACAAAAGAACCCTTTGCGGAGTATAATAGAACGGTGCCGGAAACACAGGCAAAACCAAAAGAAACGATAAAAGAGAGGCAAAAAAGAAATGGAAAAAATGGAAAAAATGGAAAAAATAAAGAGCTTCACCATCGACCACATGACCCTTCTGCCGGGTGTATACGTGAGCCGGGAGGACTGCATCAGCCCCTCCGACGCCTTCGGCAAGGCAGGGGACAAGGTAGTCCCACACGAAAGCTGCAGGGAAAACGAGCTGTACCCCGTGACGACCTACGATATCCGCATCACCCGCCCCAACTTCGAGCCGGTCATGTCCACGTCGGAGATCCACGCCATCGAGCATATCGGAGCGACGTTCCTTCGGAACATCCCGGAGCTGAAGTACCGCATCCTCTACTGGGGACCCATGGGCTGCCGCACCGGCTTCTACCTCATCATGACCGGAAACGACGGCGCCGACTACGTGAAGACGCTGATGCGGAAAACCTTCGCCTTCATCCGGGACTTTGAGGGCGATATTCCCGGCGCCTCCCCCTCCGAGTGCGGAAACTATTCGGATACCGACCTTGCCGCCGCAAAAGTCAGAGCGGCAAAGTATCTTGAGATCCTCAATAAGTAATTTATCACCGTCCGCAGAGGTCGGCGTTTGACCTCCGCGGACAGTGTAAACTAATTGTTTTTGCTGAAAACTTGCTGAGTTTGACCGCTCGAATATATGGCGGGCAAACGGGATAAAACTCGGGCATCTGTGCCCCCGGTTTTGTCTGAAGTGGGGTCTCGAGTTGCCTGCGGGGGTTCCCCGCCCGCAGAGGTCGGCGTTTGACCTCTGCGGACAGCAGGCACTAATCCTTTATTCAAATAATCCCCCGTCAAAGTCCGTACGGACTTTGACTATTCAAAAGTTTTCGCCCGCCTTTTTCAAAAGGCGGCGGGGTGCAGGGGCGGAGCCCCGCCCTTAGGCGGCGGGGTGCGGGGGCGGAGTCCCGCCCTTAGGCGGCAAGGGTGCAGGGGCGGAGCCCCGCCCTTAGGCGGCAAGGGTGCAGGGGCGGAGCCCCGCCCTTAGGCGGCGATGGGGTGCAGGGGCGGAGCCCCGCCCCCTGCAGCAGACTTACAGAACCGAGTCCTTCCCGGCGGCGCGGTACTTATTGGGGGTCGTGCCGGTGGCTTCCCGGAAGACGGCGATGAAGTGGGAGCAGCTGTTGAAGCCGCACTCGAAGCAGGTGTCGGTGACGCCGGCGCCGGAGGCGAGCATCCGTTTGGCTTCGGAGA
>JAZRXH010000071.1:0-21605 GCA_045600125.1 Eubacteriales bacterium
CAGTAGTTTGAGCTTTTGCTCTTTTACTTTGGTTTCTGTTTAGAAACTTGCAGTCATCTGTACAATAACTGCGGAATTTTCGAGTATAATATGCTTTGTTTCTTTCGTCTTTCGTTGTTCAATTTTCAAAGTGCAAGTCGCTGCCCGTTGCCGTGACAGCCTGTTCATTATATCACAAGCCTCGGCGTTTGTCAAGGGGGTTTTTGAAATTTTTTCAAGTTTTTTCGGGCTTCCTTTCGGATCCCGCTTCGCTCTATCTCTTTCACGTCCCTCTCGAAGACAGCTCCGCTATTATAGCACCGTGATTCCGGTTTGTCAACCCTTTTTTCGACTTTTTTTCGGTCTTTTGGTACTTTTGTAAATAATAGTGCTTGTCCACAGGGTTGTCCACAGAGTTTTTGTGCCATATTTCAGCATATTGCCGAATCGTGTGCAAGCAGGCGACCGCACTTGCTCTCCAGTTCCTCTTTCCGGATGCGCAGGATCGTCAGCGCTTCAAGGAAGGCATTGGCGCTCATGCCGGCGGGAAGGTCGAAGACCTTGCAGAGGGCGTCCCGTTTTTCCCGGCTTCCTTCACCGCCGGAAAGTCCCATGGCGTAAAGCTGCGCCTTTGTAATGGCGGTATAGTCGTCGTTTACGTTCTTGTTTTCACTTTCTTTTGCGGCGTATGCCGAGAAAATCTTCCGGAGCCTTTCGGATTCGATGCCCTCCACGCCGAGAAGTCCCGCCTTCGACTCTTCCTTTTTCCGCTTTTCTTTTCCCTTTTCGGCTGGGACGTAAAGATGCTTCACGTCGGCATCCTCCGGGAGCATTCCTTTCAGCTTATTGCGGATGACGAAGCCCGCCGGGTCGCTGTCGGTGAGGATGATGATGCCGCCTTTTTCGGAGAGCTTCCGAATCAGCGCCATCTTTTCGCCGTTATTGAAAAGAGAAAAGCCGCCGACGGGGATGATATGGGCGTCGATGACGCTTGCGAGCTTGATTTTGTCGTATTTTCCTTCGACGATGACCGTCTCTTTGATGCGGATCTTCTCCACCGTGTCCCCCTGCCTTTCTCCTGTTTATTTCACTTATATATACGTATGCGTTACCGCACGATGCCGAATTCCGCCCTTGTTTCGGCGTCCGCCTCGAAGCAGTACACGTTGCCGTAGCTCCACTTATAGCTGTCGCTGCCGTTGTGGCGGTCGAAGGTGATGTGGTACAGAGCTTCCCTCGTTCCCTTCGGGACTTTTATGAGCGTGCCCCAGCCCCGGAAGCCGCCGTCGTCGTAGTCAAAGCGCAGATTTTTCGGTTTGCCGAAGGCGGGAAGATCGTACACACGGTAGTCCGCTCTTTCGGTGAAGGAATTGCCGCAGATGAATTTGACTCCGTCTGCCGCCTTGAAGAGGGTGCCGCCGGTCTCACAGCCGCTTTCGGCACGGGCAAGAAAATGATAATCCGAAAGGGGCTTTTCCGACTCGAACAGAGTATAGCGGTAGCCTCTGTCCTCGCCGCTTCCGTAGAGGCGGCAGACCGTCATGAGCCACTTGCCCCGTTTTTCGTCGTATAAAAAGTCGGGATCCTCGTCCCCCTCCACGCCGAGAAAATCGGTGGTATCGGTCTCGGACTTTTTCATAAGGTCGATATCGACGATACTCACGCCGAAGCGCACGTCGCCGGAAAGCTCGGCGTTTCCGAGGATATGTCCGTGGGAGAAGGAGCAGACCCACAAGAGCCACGTTTTTCTATTTCTGTCGTACTTGACCGACGCCGCCACGTCGGGACACAGAACGCCGTCCCCCGCATTGTAGAATATGGCGCCGCAAAGGGCAAGCTCCGCCGTTCCGGGGATCCAGGAAAAGACGCCCTGAAAGCTCCCCGCTTCGTTCCGTACCGTGCCGGTGAGATAGATCTTGCCGTCCTCCAGCATCACCTCGCCGTTTTCATACAGGATCGGACGGATATCCGCCTGAGAAATGCCGCAGTCGATACTGCTTTTGGCAAACCACACCTCGGCGTCCCCCTCGCAGTGCAGGGCGGCAATGGCGTTTTCGAGTTTTGTCTCCCGGCAGACGTCGGAAAAGCTCTTCGCTTCAAAGGTGCAGACAAAGGAAAGGAAGTTTTCCTTCATAATATATATGTCGAAGAATTTTCCCCGTGATGTGACAAAGGCATAGAGAAGCCCCGGCGCATAGTCGGTACAGGCTTCGCCCTTCTTTTCGCCGTTTTCATAGAAGAAAATATCGAGTTTCCCTTCCGACTTTGAAAAGAGGATCTGCGCCTTTCCGTCCCCGAAGGAGAAGGAAAAGCCGCTTTTTCCCTTTGAAGCATCGCAGAAGATCTCGTAGGTGGCATAGGGGAAGTGGCTTCCCAGAAGTCTTTCACAGAAAGCGCCTTCGGACTCTGCGCGGAAAAAGTATTTTCCGTTTTCGACCCGCTCGGAGAAAGAGCCGCACCGTTCGGTGACCGGATACAGATCGCCGTTCTTATCGGTGACAAAATCCTTTGTAAAGGTCATGGAAGCACGACCGAATTTTAGATTTTTACGGAAATTTGCGGAAAATCTGCGTCTGAACATATTCTGACCGTCCTTTTGTTTCATTCCGTTCCCCAAATAGGGATTTATCTTTGACCATTGTACCATACTTCGGGGAATTTTGCAAGAGGAGATGCAAAAGGCGGAGGAAAAGAAAAAGTCCGACACGGTTTCTTCTTTCCGCATCGGACTGTTCCGCTTCTGTTTACTTTTTCCCGGAGGCTTTCCGGATTTCCGCTTTTTTATTTTTTCAGCCAGTCTCTCAGCTTTTCGCCGAAGCTCTTCTTCTGCAGGTTGTTGGTATCGCCGCAGGTGTCCGCAAAGGCACGGAGGAGCTCCTTCTGCTTGGGCGTCAGGTTCTTCGGTACGTCCACGACCACACGGAAGTAAAGGTTGCCCACTCCCCTGCCGTTGACCTTGGGCATACCCTTGCCGTTCATGGTGAACATAGTGCCGGTCTGGGTGCCTTCGGGGATGGCGTAGTCCACGTCGCCGTCAAGGGTGGGGACTTTGATGGTCGCACCGAGGACGGCTTCCGCATAGTCCACCGGTACGTCGCAGTATATGTCGGCTCCGTCCCGCTCGAAGAAGGCGTGCTTCTTCACCGAAACGGTGATGTAAAGGTCGCCGTTGGGACCGCCGTTCTTTCCGGCATCGCCCTGTCCTCTCAGAACGATCTCCTGTCCGTCGTCGATGCCGGCGGGTACCGATACCTCGAGGCTTTTGCGCTTGACGTTCTGTCCCGAGCCGTTACAGTCGGGGCAGGGCTTTTCGATGATCTTGCCCGTACCGCCGCAGTCGGGGCAGGTGCGGGTGGACTGCATGACGCCGAAGGGCGTTCTCTGCTGTACCCGGATGCTTCCCGTGCCGCCGCACTTCGAGCAGGTCTTCTTGGAGGTGCCGGGTGCCGCTCCGGTGCCGTCGCACTTCGAGCACTTCTCCACACGGTTGAAGTTGATGTCCTTCTTACAGCCTCTTGCCGCTTCCTCGAAGGTGAGAGTCACTCTCGCCTCCCGGTCGCCGCCCTGCACGGGACCGTTCGATCTCCTTGCCGAGCCGCCGCCGAAGAAGCTGGAAAAAATATCTCCCACGTCGCCGAAGTCCATGCCTCCGAAGCCTCCGAAGCCGCTTCCTCCGCCGAAGCCTCCCTGCTCGAAGGCTGCGTGACCGTAGGCGTCGTACTTGGACTTCTTATCCGCATCCGAAAGGACGCTGTACGCCTCGTTGACCTCTTTGAAGTTCTTCTCCGCCTCGGCGTCGCCGGGGTTCAGGTCGGGATGATACTTCTTCGCCAGTTGTCTGTATGCTTTTTTTATTTCGTCGTCGCTTGCGCCCTTTTTAAGGCCGAGGACTTCGTAGTAATCTCTTTTTTCTGCCATAGTGTCTCCATCTGCCTATTGCTTTATATCGCTTTACGGTGTTTATGTATCTTTTGCTTTTTCAATGCCCGAATGCCGGCAGACGATGCTTCCTCTCATCTGCCCGAATCCGGGTACCGAGGTACGTGCGCTGAAAGCCGTCTTCCATACGGGACAGAGCCGCAGCATCAGACGTGACCCTGCCCCGTATGGACGGTGAGACTATAGACGCACGGGAGGCGCCTATAGTCTTTTGCTCATCGCTTATCAGTTGTCGCTCTTATCGGTGAAATCGGCGTTGATGGTGCCGTCATCGTTCTGGGTGCCGCCCTGCGCTCCGGCTTCGCCGTTCTGCTGTGCCTGCGCATAGAGCTTTTCGGAGATGGCATAGAACGCCTTCTGAAGGGCTTCGGTATCCGCCTTGATAGCCTCGGTATTGCCGCCGGCAACAGTAGCCTTCAGCTTTTCGATGGCGTCCTTGACGGGCTGCTTCTCGGCGTCGCCGATCTTGTCGCCCAGCTCGCCCAGAGCCTTTTCCGACTGGAAGATGAGGGATTCCGCCTGATTCTTGGTGTCCACGGCTTCCTTCTGCTTCTTGTCCTCTTCGGCGAACTTCTCGGCTTCATGCACTGCCTTGTCGATGTCCTCCTTGGACATATTGGTGGAGGAGGTGATGGTAATGTGCTGTTCCTTACCGGTTCCCTTATCCTGCGCAGTAACGTTCACGATGCCGTTGGCGTCGATATCGAAGGTGACCTCGATCTGCGGTACTCCTCTGGGAGCAGAGGGGATGCCGTCGAGGATGAAGCGTCCGAGAGTCGTGTTGCCGGCTGCCATTTCACGCTCGCCCTGCAGAACGTGGATCTCTACGGAGGTCTGTCCGTCTGCGGCGGTGGAGTAGATCTGGCTCTTCTTTACCGGGATGGTGGTGTTTCTTTCGATGATCTTATTGAAGACGCCGCCGAGGGTCTCGATACCGAGAGAAAGGGGCGTTACGTCGAGAAGGAGGATGTCCTTGACTTCCTTTGCAAGCACACCGCCCTGAATGGCTGCACCGATGGCAACGCATTCGTCGGGGTTGATGCCCTTGAAGGGTTCCTTGCCGGTGAACTTCTTGACGGCTTCCTGCACGGCGGGGATTCTGGTGGAACCGCCGACGAGGAGTACCTTGTCGATCTGCGAGGTGGAGAGTCCCGCATCGTCGAGAGCCTTGCGGACGGGAGTCATGGTGCGCTCAACGAGGTCGGCGGTAAGCTCATCGAACTTGGCTCTTGTGAGAGTCATGTCGAAGTGGAGCGGACCTGCGGGGCCGACGGTGATGAAGGGCAGGTTGATGTTGGTGCTGGTCATGCCGGAAAGCTCGATCTTCGCCTTTTCTGCCGCTTCCTTCAGTCTCTGGAGCGCCATCTTGTCGTTGCGGAGGTCGATGCCGTTCTCTGCCTTGAAGGTATCTGCCATATAGTTCATGATCTTGTTGTCGAAGTCGTCGCCGCCGAGTCTTGTGTCGCCGTTGGTGGCAAGAACCTCGATAACGCCGTCGCCGATCTCAAGGATGGAAACGTCGAAGGTACCGCCGCCGAGGTCGTATACCATGATCTTCTGTTCCTTTTCCTTGTCCATGCCGTAAGCAAGAGCGGCGGCTGTCGGCTCGTTGATGATCCTCTTTACTTCAAGACCTGCGATCTTGCCGGCGTCCTTGGTCGCCTGACGCTGAGAGTCCGAGAAGTAAGCGGGAACGGTAATGACCGCTTCGGTAACGGTAGTGCCGAGATAGCTTTCCGCATCCGCCTTCAGCTTCTGGAGCACCATGGCGGAGATCTCCTGCGGTGTATACTGCTTATCGTCGATGGATACCTTGAAGTCGGTGCCCATGCTTCTCTTGATGGAGATGACGGTCCTGTCGGGGTTCATGACAGCCTGTCTCTTGGCGATCTGTCCCACCATTCTTTCGCCGGTCTTGGAGAAGCCGACGATGGAAGGAGTCGTTCTTGCGCCTTCTGCGTTGGCGATAACGACGGGCTCACCGCCCTCGTAAACTGCTACGCAGGAATTCGTCGTACCAAGGTCGATACCAATGATTTTTCCCATAATGAAATTACCTCCGTGCCGCAAATTGCGGCGTAAAAAATAGTCTTTTTTGTTTATGAAATCCTGCTTTCGCCGGACGTCTGCAAATTTAATGATAAATATTCTGTCAGTTTGTGACCTTTACCACCGAGTGGCGGATAACTCTGTCACCGAGCTTATAGCCCTTCTGGAACACGGCGGTGATGACGTTCTCGCCCACCTCCGGGTCCTCGTCGTGCATGACGGCGTTGTGGTAGTTGGGGTCGAAGGTCTTGCCGTCGGCTTCGATCTCGGTAATGCCCATCTTGCCGAAGATCTCGATGCACTGGCTGTAGATCATCTCCACGCCCTTGTACATGCCGCTTTCCTTATCGGTCTCGGCTCCCAGTGCCCGTTCGAGATTGTCCAGCACCGGAAGGAGCTGTTCGGCGCTGTCTGCCGTTGCCGAGGAGTAAAGCGTTTCCTTTTCCTTGGCGGCTCTCTTTCGGAAGTTGTCGTACTCGGCGCAGAGGCGAAGGTATTTATCCTTTTCCTCTTCAAGAGCCTTTTCCAGCTCGGCGATCTTCGCTTCCTTTTCTTCGAGGGCTTTCTTTGCTTTTTTGCCTTCCCGTCCCGATTTGTCCGCCGATGCGGAGCCTTTTTCAGGTTCGGTGTTTTCGTTTTCCTTTGCCGCTTCTTCCGCTTCCTTCTCTTCGGCGGTCTTTGTCTCTTCGGTGTTCTCTGCCGTTTCCTCGAGAATCTCTTCGGCTGCCTCGTTCTGCGGCTTGTCACTGTTTTTCTTTGCCACGGGTGTTCCCTTTCCTTTCGCTGTTGTGCTTTGCCTTTGTCCGGCGCTGTCTTTGTTCTCTCAAATACAGTCTGTTTATTTCTGACCGGTCTCTGTTATCGGTCGGCGATCATTCCTTGTGCGTTTCTTTTCACGGCTTGGGGAGACCCGAGCCTGCCTTTTCCTCAAAGCCTTCGGCGTCGGCAAGTCCTTTTGCAAGGAACTTGAGGCTTGCGACCACCTTGCGGTAGTCCATCCGTCGGGGTCCGAGGATGCCGATGGTCGCCTTCGTTCCTCCCATGGGCACCGAGCAGTATACGAGGCTCGTGTCACCCAGAGCGTCGGAGGGATCCTTCGAGGCGGTGTCGCCGATATAGATCTTCAGTCCGCTTTCCTCGTCGCAGAGAACGCTTTCAAAGCCGCTCTCCGGGCTGTTGTCCATCATGGCACGTATGGCATCGCTTCTCGTTTCCGCAAGCTCCATGATCGACCTTGCCTTTTCCACGCTGTTGAATTCGGGATAGGAAAGAAGGTTTGTCACGCCGTCGATCTTCACGTCGTCGCCCTTTTCGGCGTGGGTGAGAGAGTAGGCGCAGCGGAGGATCTTTCCCGCAAGGGCTCTGTGCTTTCCGAAAGCCTCCTCCAGCTTCACTACCGTATCAAGGGGGATCTTATCCGGCGGAAGATTTGCGATCTGCGCATTCAGCGAAAGCTTCACCGAAAGAAGCTCAGCCTCGGAAAGGGGCGCCTCGGTGCCGATCCTGGCGGTCTTGGTCTCGCCGTCCGAAAGGATGAGGACGAGAAGGAAGGAATGCTCGTCGATGTAAACGGTGTCGTACCGCTTCACGCTTCCCGCTTCGCTGTGACGGGTGAGGGACACGGCGGCGTATTTCGTGACGCCGGACATGATCTTGCCTGCCCGTTCGAGGATGCGGTCGAGTTCCGCCGTTTTGAAGCGGGTGAGCTCGCCGAGAAGCTCCAGCTCCTCCACGCTGAGGCGGTAATCCTCGCCGAGGGAGTCGACGTAGAATTTATAACCGAGTGAGGACGGCACACGGCCGGCGCTGGTGTGGGGCTTGTCGAGGAAGCCCAGCTCCTCCAGCTCGCTCATCTCGTTGCGCACCGTGGCGGGAGAAAGCGAGATATTGCCGTAGGTGGTGAGGTACTTGGAGCCTACCGGCTCACCGGAGTCGATGTAGGCGTCGACGATGGATTTGAGGATCTTCTTTTTTCTGTCGGAAAGTCCGGAAAGGTCCATACCTGTCGCCTCCTCTTTCTCCGGGTGTACGGATAACAATAAAGCCATACCGTTTTAGCACTCATTCGTCCAGAGTGCTAACAGTATGACTTTACCACCAATTTGCTTTTTTGTCAATAGATAAGGCGCATTTTTTATTGTTAATATTTTGTAAATGTCCCCCGGGAAGCTGCGACGGAGAGCCGGAAGGCACGGAACAGCGCCGTTTACGCCTTGTTTCCGCCGCAGAGTCCCCGATCCTTCAGGATACACTCCGAGCAGTGCGGGCTTCTTGCACAGCACACGTCCCTGCCGAAATCCACCAGGCGATGACAGAGCGCCGACTGCTCTTCTTTTGGCACAAGCGGGTCGAGAGTGCGCTCGGTAAAGAGAGGATCCTGCTTTTCGCAGAGTCCGAGACGCCCCGTGATGCGGATGCAGTGGGTGTCCGCCACGATGCCGCCCTTGCCGTATACGTCGCCGAGGATAAGGTTTGCGATCTTCCGTCCGACGCCGGGAAGACCGAGAAGCTCTTCCATGGTGTCCGGCACCCTGCCGCCGTACTTTTCGCACAGCATCGTGCAGGACTCCTTGATGCTCCTTGCCTTGCCGTGATAGAGACCGCAGGGACGGATGTACTTTTCAATGTCACAGAGCTCGGCGTCCGCCATCGCCTGCGCCGTAGGAAAGGCGGCGAAAAGGTCTTTCGTGACGATATTCACCCGCTCGTCGGTACACTGGGCGGAAAGCCTTGCGGCAACGAGCAGCTTCCACGGCTCCCCGTCGGGGTTGTCGAGGGAGCACCCGGCATCCGGGTACAGCTCCCGCAGAGCCTCGATCACGCCGGCGATCACTTCTTTTTTCTTTTTGTCCGAAAGTTTCTTTTTTTCAGAAACGGGCTTTGCCGCCTTTGCGGCACTTTCCTTTTTCGGGGACATCTTTATTCTTCCTTAATATTCTTCCTGATTATTTCGATATTATTCCGATAATATACGCACGTCCGTCGGAGCCGCCCCGGTTTTCAACCGCCTAACTCCACACTCCACTCTCCACACTCCACACTCCAAACTCACTGCAGGTATTTTTCCTGCAGAGCATAGAAGTTGAGGATTCCCTTCGTCAGCGCCTCGGCACTGCGTTCGTAGTTGCCGGGGGTGATGGTCCACTGGAACTCCTCGGGGTTGGAGATGAAGCTCATCTCGCAGAGAGTGGAAGGATAGCGGTGGTTTCTCGCTACGGCGAGCATCTGGTATGCCGTGGGTCTCTGGGTACGGGCGAGCTCGGAGCAGACGGTATCCGATACGGTGCGGGCAAGGGTCACGCCCGCCATATCCGAGTAGAGTCCGAGGAAGCCGCGTGCCTTTGCGGCGTTGGTGGTATCGGCTACGGAATTCTGATGCACCGAGATCATCATGTCGGGAATCATGGAGGCGAGAATATCGATCCTCGTGTAGAGATCCACTGTTTCGTCGGTCTCCCGGATCATGATGACCTTTGCGCCAAGGCTTTCCAGCTTGTCCCGGAGGACAAGGGCGATGCCGAGGTTAAGATCCGCCTCGTGAAGAGCGGAGGAAGAACCGGAGGGACCGGGAGCGCCGATGTCCTTTCCGCCGTGTCCGGCGTCCACTATGACGGTCTTGCCGCTAAGGGGCTTGTCCCCCTTCGCCATGGACTGGGGATTGTTGAGCTTGAGGATGAACATACCGTTCTCATACACCGTATGGAAGCCGTAGTAGTTCTCCGCCGAAACGAGGTCGATGCGGCAAAGGAGGTTTCCGTCCTTCTCCTCGAAGGAAACGCCGGTGACCATGGGGTTTTTGCCGATCTTTACTTCCGGCATGAAAGCGGGGTCGGTGTTGAAGAATTCCAAAGTGAGGTAGCCGTTTCTCGTCTGGATGTCCATGGGGATATTTTCGAGGACGCCGAAACGGACGTCGGTGGAATTGTGAAGGTTGTTGGAGGTGTCGCCGATATCCGCCTCCACGTTACAGCTGAGGATCCTGTTTTCGAGGATTCCGCCCTCGGCATACACCGTCACGTCGTCTGCCGGCACGTAGTAGCCGCAGCGGAGCTTATAGAAGCCGCTGTCGTAGGAGGTGATATAGTCCCGCATGCCGATGGACATGGGGCTGGGATCGTCATAGAAGAGAGAGTCCACGGCGCCCTTGAAATAGGTGTAATCGTTCACCGTTTCGACGTAGACCCCGGCGTCCTCGGAAAAGACGTTCACAGTGCCCACCGAAAGGGTGTCGCTGTTCCTGCCTTTTTCGGCGCTGAAGGTGAGGGCACCCAGTTCTTTCGTCTTCTCCCCTTCCCCGAGAACGTCCTCGATAAGGAGCTCGCCCTCGTAGACCTCGCTGTAGTTTTTCGAGGTATTGCCGGAGTAGAGGGTGGGTTCGAGTTCCACCGAAAGAGCACCGATCTTCGCCGTGACCCTGCTTCCCGAGGGAGCGCTGCAGGAGAAGCGGAGAGTATCGCCCACGGCGCACCAGAAGGCTTCGGAGGGAGAAACGTCGTCCAGCTTATAATCCGACAGCTCGGCGGCGGCATAGGTCTTCCCGCTGCTCGGAGCGCTGCCCTTGTTGATGACATGGGTCAGCGTCTTTCCGTTCTGCACGGCAAGGAGGGTATTTTTTCCGTCCGAAAGGGGCGTAAAATAAGCAAAGTAGCCGTCCTTGGTCCGAGATACCGGGACATCGTTCACCGTCACGGGATAAGCGGGATCGGAGGAGCCGAAGACATTGGCATAGGAATTCTGGGTATAGATGTTCTGCGAAGGATAGTTGATGCTGAGAAGAGCGCCGTTGGTCTCGAGATTCGAGTACATGATGCCGTACTCAAAGCACTTTTTAAGACCGTCGCTTACACCGGCGGTGTTGGCGATGATGTCCGCATAGCCGTACAGAACGCTTCCCTTGCAGGTGAGGAGCGAGCGCCCGAACTGCACCTGCGCAGGGAGCTCGTTTTTGCCGTAATCCGCCGCTTTATACGCCGCATGACCTATGTACAGATCCACGCCGGTGCCGTCGAGGTTGGCGTTCCACCACTCGGCAACGGTATCAAAGGGAGCGTCGGAGGTGCCGAAGCTCCAGTAGTCCTGCGGAACGAGGTAATCCACGTAGCCGCCTCTTGCCCAGGCGAGAGCGTCGCAGTAGAGAGCGGAATAGCCCTCAAGCCCGTTCGTGGCGCTTCCGAGAGTGCCCCCATGGAAGCCGGAGCTCTCGTTTGCCCAGATGCCGAAGGGGGATACGCCGAAGCGCATGGAGGGAGCCATGCTCTTTACGGTATCGTAGGTATCCTTGATAAAGAGATTGACGTTATCCCGGCGGAAGTCGTCGACCGTCCGTCCGTTTCCGTAGAGGGCGTAGCTTTTCGCATCGTCAAATTCCGCACCGGCGACCGGGTAAGGATAGAAATAGTCGTCGTAGTGGATACCGTCCAGTTCGGGATAGTTTTCGCAGATCTCCCGGACGCCGGAGAGAACCAGTTCTCTTGCTTCGGGACAGCCGGGATCGAAATAGAGCTTTCCGTCGGCATACGCCACGGTGTATTCGGGGTGAAGTCTTGCGGGGTTATCCTCGGAAAGCGCCGTCACGTCGTGCAGCGGCTCGGCGGCAGTCCCCATGGTGATGCGGAAGGGATTGATCCACGCATGCACGGATACGCCCCGTGCGTGAGCTTTCTCGATAAGATAGGCAAGGCAGTCGAAATTTTTCTTCGGCGCTTTTCCCTGCGTTCCGGTGAGATACTCCGACCACGGGAAAATATCGGAGGGATACAGGGCGTCCGAGCTGGGGCGCACCTGAAAGAAGATATTATTGAAGCCGATGCGGACGCAGTTCTCCACGATGGCGTCCAGCTCCGCCTTCCATTCCTTTTCCGAAAGCTCCGTTTTCGAGGGGAAATTGATGTTCAGCACCGAGGCGATCCATACGCCCCGCATTTCCTCGTTCTCCACCAGCTCACAGCCGGTGCCGCCGAGGCTGGTATAGCCGTCGGTCCGGACGTTTTCCGCAGCGCCGCTTCCGTTTTCGGTCCCCCGGAAAATAAAGTAGAACACGCCTCCGAGTATGGCGGCAAGCAAAATCGTTACAAGAATCGCCAAAAAGGCGGACGGTGCTTTTCTTGTCGGAGCAAATCCGTTTCTTTTCATAATCATCTCAGTTCCTTTCGGTCGTCTGTATCGTTTCCCGCACGCTTTTTTGCCGTGCGGTCCGGCTTTCCGTTTTCTGCTATTTTATTCCCGCATTCCGTCCTCTATGAAGCTCTATGCCGCATGGCTTTCCGAAAAAGAGCGAAAAAAGGCGAAAAAGGGCAAGGGTAAATCCCTCCGTGTGACATTATACAACATATTTCTTTCAAAATCAACACAAAATTGGGAAGCGGTATTTCCAAAAGGTAAATTCGGCAGAAAATTTCTTTGACGGGGAAGTAAACAGTCTGCATACCATGGAAACCGGCGGATAATGTAAAAAAACTTTTCCGCCCGTAAATCTCTTGACGAGCGGAAAAAGCTGTTGTATAATAAGGATGTAAAAATGTGCGCTGAAAGGGGAACTCCCGTATGACTCACAGAAGCAGAAACAGAAACAGAAAAGGAAACCATACCGAAAAAACAGGAAGACGCCTTTCCTCTCTTCTTGCCGTGCTCCTCGCTCTTTTCCTGCTGAACGGATGCGAAAAAGCGCCCGTGCCGGACAGCGGGCAGCCGAACGGCAGCGGCTCAGCCGATGCCGATTCTCCGTCGGTCATAGAGCCGGAAGACGGTGAAAACGGAGGATACGGCGGAAGCGAAGAAGCGTCCGGCACCGCATACGAATATGCGCTGAAGACCGAAGTCCTTTCGGACAGCACCGACTTCGAGGGCACCGAGATCGCCGCCGGGAGTATCGAATACCCCGTTCTGTACGTGGTGAGCGCCGGCAAAGACGGCAAAAAGACCGAAGCGGAAAAATGCGGCGATAACGCCGGGATGTTCGATATCTGCGGCATCTTCAATGCGGAAATAGCGGAATTTGCCGAGGGCTGTCATGCCGTTTACGACGATATCGCAGATCTTGCACTCGGGCTCTGTAAAAGCGACGGCAACACGGACGGCATTCTCGGGACCTACACCGAAACCGCATCGGTGAAGGAGACCGTCTTCACGGGGGACTTTGTCAGCGTTTACGCCGAGGAGTCCGTCTACACCGGCGGAGCCCATCCGTCCGGGGTGTCCCATACGTGGAATTTCGACATCCGAAACGGTGTGTTCCATAACAGCTATGCCGATATTGCGAAGAACGAAGACGAGCTTACGGAGATGCTCGGCGCCGAAATTTCAGACAGCATCTACGATGAGTACGGCACTGCCGAATACTACCCGGACTTCTTTGAAAACCGCAAGGCGCTTCTCGCCTCCTCCACCTTTGCCTTTACCGAGGGCGGCATGAAGGTATGCTTCGACGAATACTCCATTGCACCCTACGCTTTCAGAAGGATCTTCGATCTTCCGTACAGCGCCGTTTACTCCTATCTGTCGGAGCATCTCCGTTCCCTTCTCGCCCCCGCCGTTCCCGACGAGCAGAAGGTACTCGCCGCTTACTTCCGCGCCAATAAGCTGTACGGCTTCTTTGACATGTGCACCATGCCTCTCGATTATTCCGAGGAGAAGGAAGGCGAGAACGGGCTGCCCTACAACCGGGTAAGCTACGGCGGTCTTGAGAGCATGCAGGATCTGGAAAATCTCCTTCTGGAGGTCTTTACGCCGGAATGTGCCGGAGAGATCCTTGCCTCCCATTCGGAGCTGTACTGCGAATTTGACGGGAAGCTCTACGGGCTTGCCGCCGCAAGAGGCTCGGATATCACGCTGGGGAAAGCGGAATACGCCGTCGAAGAAAACGGCAATGCGGGAAAGATCGTCGCCACGGTGGAGGACTACGGTGAGAACGGTCCTGTGTGGAACGAGGAGACCGGAAAGTGGGAAGCCGAGGTCGAAGGCTGCAGGACCTTTGAATTTCCTTACGTGATAAAAGACGGCAGGATCCTCTTCCCCGCATTTGACAGCATCTATTGATAGGGCGCTTATTTGAAGGCGGCGCATCCCCTTTGCAGAAAAAAGATAACGAAAAAGGAAAAGAAAAAATACAGAAAGGAAACCTCTGCCATGAAAAAGAACGGCACGCCTCTCCGCAAGGACGCTCTTCTGCTTCTCTCTCTGTCGCTCCTTCTCGCTTCCTGCACCGCGGTGCCGGAATCGGATCCCGGAAACTGCCATCTTACCGACGGTAATCAAAACGGAACGATAAACACAAGCGGCACGGGCAACACCGAAAACGCCCTTTCGGGCGAAGACAAAAAGGACGACGCCGAACAAAAGAACGATACTCCCGAAGGGGATAAAAAGGACGAAAAGGACGAAAAGGAAGCCTATAAAGCCATTGACGACGCCATCCTGCACGCAGACAAGGCGGAGGAGGTCTATGCGGCTCTCGCCGGAAAGTGGACCTGCTTCGATCCCGGTGCCTATGCCGAAACGGCGGCGCTGGAAATAGCGGAAGACGGGCACTTCACGCTGAAGATCGACACGGGCATGGGGCTGAATGCCATAAACCCGGAGAACGGCGATATGCAGGAGCTTCCGGTGTACACCTACACGGGATTTCTGGAGGTCTTCTTTGATTTCTCGGAGGATATCCCCTACACGCTGGACTTTCTGACCGGCGACACGGACGACGTGTACTTTGAGGACTGGCGCAGCTACGGCGACTTCGGCGTTTCGCTTCTGTCCCACTGCGACGGAAAAACGCTTCTCCTTTTCTCACAGGTCAACAACGGGGACAGCGTACTGTCACAGCGTGTTTTTCCGAGCCTTGACACGTATTCGTGGGTCTTTGAAAGAGAGGACGCTTCTCCCTCCGCTCTTCCCGAGCAGAAAAAGGACGCCCGCTTTACCGCATACCTTCTGAAATCGAGATACGGCGACGCTTACGACTTCGAGCCCTGCACCGATAAGGACGGAAAGACGCATTACCGTATTTACGACGGCGACGACGCAGACGGAAACGCACAGTACCGGGAAGTCGAAGAGGACGAGATCTTCGGGCTCGGCAAATTCGTGGTCTATGCGGACGAGATTCGCATTGAAGACAGATACAATATCATCAACGACGACCCGATCTGCGTCCCCTACATCATCAGCGATACGCAGGGAAACGAAGAAAACCTCTCGATGCTCTCCGGCGGTCCCGACGGGCTTCTTCCCTACGGGCTTGCGGTATACGAGATCACCACCGACGAAAAGGGGGAGATCGTCGACGCCGTTTTCATCCCCACCGATATTCCGCCGGATGCAGAGCTTGCCTTTGAGACTCTTTCCTATATCGACGAGGTGCGCATCATGGTGGAGGAGGACGGCATGGAAATGCTGTACGAAGGCGAAGACACGTTATGGGGTGAAAACGTCGCCATCGTCTGGCTCGGCACCGAGCACGAGGATAACTTCGTGAAGGAAGTCGAGTATGCCGTTATGAGCGACCTTACCGTGTACCGCTACAGCGCCGCACAAGACGACTGGTACTGGGTCGATCCGGCAGCCATGGGTTAAATCCGGCAAGGCATCCCGAACCGAACGGATAAAGAAACGGAGGCTTTTGAAAATGAACAAGGAGAAAAAGAATACGAAAAATAGGGTCGTGACCGCATTTTGGCGCACGCTTTCCGCTCTTTGCGTCTCGGCTCTGCTTATGCAGAACGCTCTGGGTGCAAAGCCGGATTTCAAGGATATGGTACCGAAGGATCACTGGGCGTACGAATCTCTCTGCTACGCCTATGAGGCGGGCGCCATCAAGGGCTTCGAGGACGGCACCCTCCGTCCCGACGATCATCTCACAAGAGCGCAGATGGCAACGGTCATCGTAAGACTGTACGGCACCGGCGCCAGAGCGGATATCTCGAAGTTCCCGGACGTGGTGAAGGGAGAATGGTACTGGGAGTATCTGGAGGAAGCCTACGCCATGAATCTCTTCAAGGGCGATTCCGAGGGCAATATGAATCCCGATAAGGACATCCTTCGCTCCGAGGTCTTCACCGTGATCTGTCGGCTCCTCGGTCTGGAGGCCGTAGACGGCGGCACCGATTTCTCGGATGATGCCCAGATCGCCGCATGGGCAAAGGGCAGCATCAAGGCGCTGAAGGTCGGCGGCTATATCTCCGGCGACGGGGAAAAGCGTGTCAATGCCGCCAATCCCATTACCAGAGCGGAATTTGCAAAGCTGCTGTACAACGTCAAGAACAGACAGGAAGAAGCCGCCGCCAAGGCAGCCGAGGAAGCTGCGAAAAAAGCCGACGAAAAGAACAGGAGGGACGACGGCGGCATATCCTTCGTTGTCGTCACCGACAAGCCGTCAAACAAAGTAAAGCGCAGTGACTATGACAAGGATCCCGAGGGCGGCACCGAAAGTGGAAGCTCCGGCAAGGAGAGCTGGGCGGATGACATCTTTGACGACGGTCCCGGTGGCAATACCGAAGGCGGTAACACCGAGGGCGGTAACACCGAGGGCGGCAGCGGCGGCTCCTCCGGCTCTGAGAGCTGGGCAGATGACATATTTGAAAACTGATAAGGTGCCGGAAGCGGTCTGCCTTTTCCGAAGGATGAAAGAAACGCACGAAAGAAGGTGAGCCCCATGGGGCGTAAAACAATTAAAAAAGCGGCTGCCGCAGGGGCTCTTGCTCTTTCCCTTGTGCTTCTGTCCTCTTTCTTGTCCTGCGCCGCCGGCGCCGAGATCGGTTATAACAAGTTCAGGAAAAACCTCATAATCACACTGAAGGGCGTTGAAGCGGAAAAATCCGTGACCTTTGTCTGCGCTGAATACGAGGGCGGCAGGATGTCCGGCGTAAGCGTACATTCGGTCGTCACCGACTCGGAAGGGAAGTACGGCACCGGTAAAACGGTCATTGAAGACGGGAAAATATACCGTTACTTTTTCTTTGAAAGCATGGGAAGTCTTCTGCCGGTCACGCCGATGCTGGAGATCACGACGGATACTCCCAACGGAAGCGGAAATATCAGCGACGGCGAATACACCGAGAGATACTGAAAAAGGTGTAAAAAACAAAACAGAATACAAAAACTGCCCGTCGGGAGGACTCGGAGATCTGAAATCCTTCCCGGCGGGCTTTTCTTTGCCGTTTTCTTATTCTGTGCCGCCATTCTGCGGCGAGGAACTGTTTTTACTCTCCCTCATACCCAAGATCGCCCCAACGGATCACGAACACGCCGTCGTGCTCGGTACCGAGATTGACAAGGGATGCGGCGATGTTTGCGTTGGCGTTAAAGCCGGTCCCGGAGCGGGTACAGAAGGGACTGTTCCTCTTTTGGACGTAGAGGTTATTGTAATACTCCGCAAGGCTTCCGCCGTCGGCATTGGCGGAAATGAGCCTTTCACGGCTGAGGAGGAAGATATTGTTCCGGACAATATAGTCCACGGTGTTCATGCAGATACCGCCGTTCCGGATCAGCGCCGTGACGCCGGTATCCGGGCGCTGATCGTGACCGAAGCCGCCGCCGTGCATGAGGATATTGTTTTCGATGTGGGTGCCCGCATTGAGTCTTGTGCCGCTGGTGGGTTCGCCGTAGAAGATCTCGATGGCGTACACGCAGTTCGAAATGACATTATTGCGGTAGTTCACGTTGTCGTTCTCGACCTTGGTGGCGTTGGAGCCGTACTGGTGGGTCACGCCGGCGTCGTAGCACTGATGAACGTAGCAGTTCTCCACGGTGTAATTCTTTGCTTCGCCGTAGATCTCTATGCCGTTTCCGAAGGGAGTCGGCCATGTTCTGCCGCTGCTTCCGATCTGTGTCTGGACCGTTCCGCCGATCCACTTGATCTCGCAGTTGGTGACGGTGAGTCCGTTGCAGCTTCCGGCGCTGATACCGTGGGAACCGACGTAGGCAATGCAGAGGTTATCGAAACGGACGTCCTTATTGCTTCCGACGGTGAAGAGATGACCGTTCCTCGAAAGCTCGATCTCCGAGTAGACAGAGCCGGGATTTCCCGCCTCACAGCGCAGATACAGATAATTATTGCCGTCGGAATACAGTGTGGTGGAATTGTTGATGGTTCTTGACCAGTGGAAGAAGGAAAGGTCATCGGTAAGGTCGTGGTAGTCGTTGAAGATGCCCCTCTTGTGATAATCGAGATGGGTGCCGTTCGACTCGTCGGAACGGATGATCTTGCGGGCGGGAATCGTACCGTCAAACACGATACTGCCCACGTCGTAGCCGCTCGGTTCGGTGAGCTTCCAGACGTTCGGCTCATCGGTAGCTGCCCAGTAGGACGGGTCCGCATAGTTCTTCTTACAGCCGTAGAGGTTCGGCTTCGGACCGGTGCCGTAAGCGCCGTAGGTGACGCCCGCCGCCGTTTTGACCGTACTGGGCTCCTGCGTACAGCGGAAGGTATCCCCTCTCTTGAAGAGGACGGCGTCGCCGGGACGGAGGGAGGACGCCATGGCAGAAACCTTGGAAAGGGTATGCCAGGGGGAATTGGGCGAACGTCCGTCGTTGCCGTCGTTGCCGCTTGCGGAAACGTAGTAGGTCGTACCGGTAACGGAAATATCCGAAGTCGTGTCAAGGATCTCCTCAACACGCCGTTCGGCAATGGCTTCGGCGCCGTCCTCGATGGCTTCGGCGCTGAGACGGGAAGCGGCGGCGTACAGCTCGCTGATGTAATCGGCGGAGGTGGATGCCGACGGAGAAAGACTGAACTCTTCCCGGTATGCATTGTCCCATACGACCTCTCCGCTCGGCGTATATTTCTCGTTGGCGGCGGCGATGATGTACCACTTGGCGCTGCTTTCTTCGATATCGTTGAAGGTCACATAGTCGCAGACGTAGCGCTCGGGTTCCCTGCCGATGAGGCGGCAGATCGCTTCGCAAAGATCCGCTCTCGTCACGCATCCGTAGGGGTAGACGTTGGTTTCGGTACAGCCGGGAAGGATCTTTTCGGAGGTGAGGATGGAGATAGACTCCAGATCCATGGAAGCGTCGATGTCCTCATGCTGTGCCACGATATAGTCCCGTTCTCCCGCAAGAGGTGCAAGAAGCAGGCAGAGCTCTTTTCTTGTAAGAGGCTCGTCGGCGCCGAGCGCACCGAAGCGGTCGATAAGTCCCGGCAGCATCCCGAGGCTTTCCAGCTTCAGAATATCGTTGTAGTAGGGATGGCTCCTTGTAACGTCGGTGATCTCGGAAAAATCGGTATCGCCGATATTCGCAACAAGAGAGGAGATGATATGAATGGCTTCGCCCCGGGTGACGTTCTGCAAAGGTCGGAAGCTTCCGTCGGGATAGCCGGTCATGAAGATGCCGAAGCTGTCCCTGAGGATCGGCTTCACATTCCTTGTAAGACCGATTTCGGGAAGGCTCGGGTCATAGCCGATGACCTCGTCGAAATTGTCAAACCACGCAGACCGGGCATTCGGGTAGCGGCTGATATCGAGGATACTCGTGCCCTCCACGTCGACTTCGCCGTCGCCGCCGGCGCAGGTGCCGGTGACCGTGCCGCCGTAGATCGTGATGTGGGAATCCCCGGCTACGTTGGCGTCCTCCGGAATGGGAGTACCGGCAACGGTATAATTGTTATTACCGCCATACAGAGAGCTGAGACTGCCGCCGTAGACGGTTATGTAGGAGTCGCCGCTCACTCTTGCCCGTGCCGAGCCGCCGCAGACGTGACCGAAGGTGCCGCTGTAGATCGTGACGTGGGTATCTCCCGCCACGGCATACCGGTCTCCGCCGCCTCTTACACACATGAAGGTGGTGCTTTCCGGTCCCTTCGTCATGACGAGACCCTTGCCGAAGACGACGTCGTGTCCTCTGGCGTTCAGGTATGCCCAGGAAGCGTCGACCGAAATATTCAGATATTCCAGCGTCAAAGGTCCGTTGGGACTCAGAGAGGTATCCCAATGGAGCACCGCCCCCGTATTGTAGCCGGTGATGATGACCCGCTTCATGCCGTCCGCCTCGGAAGCATACCAGGCAGCGCCCGCCTTCAGGCTCAGCTCGTCCACGATGACGATCTTTCCGCCTTCCTTGCCCAGCTTCTTCATGGCGTTGGTGATGCTGTTCAGCGGCGTTTCGGGGGTAAGTCCGCTTGCTGCGGCAGTTCCGGTGACAGAGGAAACGTACACCACCGTTTTCTCCTTTTTGGGTCCCTTATAGAGGGAAAGCGAGATTTTGGGCAGAGTCCCCTCTGCGGCAGCGCCGGTCAAAGGAGCCGGAGAAGTGAAAAGGAGCGTCAGCGCAAGGAGCAGTGCCGGAAGTCTTTTTTTATACTTCATGATGCATTCCTTTCGGGCTTTGACAGATAAAAGATCCCGTCAAAAAAGCCGCTTTTATGGATTCGCCGGGAAATAATGCGCGCCGGGTCGATGCTCAGAATTTTGTCGGCAGGTCATCCGCATAGAGGTGACCGTCGTTGGAGTAGGTTTCGACGTGCGGGATTATGGGACCCTCTTTGTCATCGAAGCGAACGAGGCACACGCCGGTCAGCTCCATGCCGAACCGTGTGGCAAACTGCGGGTACGGGATATCGAGAAGGCTGCTGAAGAAAAGTCCGGAAAAACCGGCGTGGGCAAACAGAGCGACCCGGTCGTTATTCGGCGCCTCGCCGATAAAGCAGTGATTTTCTCTGTCATGGCGGTAGCCGAGGGAAAGGAGCCATTCGTCCACGGCGGCGTCTACACGCTTCACGCCGTTTTCAAAGGCTTCCCGGTACTCGCCGAAGCATTCGTGGCGGTACCACTCGTAGCCGAGCTGTCTTACGTCCTCCCGGACAAAATTCATACGATACTCCGGAACCGAAACAGCCCATGTGCGGCTTCCGTCCTCCTTCACCACCGACATATCGTGCCATGCGTGGCTTTCGTTTGCAAAGTCGAGGAGGGTCGGTTCTTTTTTGAGGATCTCGCACAGAGGCATGGAGGTCTCGATGGCTCTCTTGGAGGTCGAGGCGAAGACCTTATCCATGCCGAAGTGAGAAAGTCTTCTGCCTACCGCCTCCGCCTGGCGCTTGCCGTAGGGAGTGAGGCAGTTGGGATTATAGGTGGGGTCGCCGTGGCGTATGTAAAAAAGATACATTTTGTTAGTCCTTTCAAGTAATGTTACGGGTCGGGAGTTTGGTTAGAGAAAAATAACGGTTATTTGTAGCCATCCGCTTTTCGAATACATGTCTATTAACCCTGCATTTTTCCAATCAATAATAACGGAACATCTACGCTAAAATAATTCATTATAATTTCTGCATTTTTTCAGCGATTCTTCTTATTACAGGAACACAAACCGAATTTCCGATCTGTTTATATGCATCGTTTACCGTGATGGTTTGCGGAAAGCGGAAGTCTTTAGGAAATCCTTGAAAAGCAAGGCACTCTTGAACAGTAAGCTTTCGTATTCCGTAATCATCCAATACTAAATGAACTTGATTATCCCGTGTACCCATAGATGCAGTTAGAGTGGGACACATGTGATTTTGCGTCACTTTGATACTGTCGTGATAAACTCGATATATGGAATCGTTTCGCTTCACAAACCTTTTTGCATATTGGAAAAATGAATCATCTACACCGTAATAATAGACCTTGTGCTTCTTTGTGTTTCGTTTCAGAACAGCCTCAATAGTAGTT
>JAZRXH010000072.1:0-2607 GCA_045600125.1 Eubacteriales bacterium
GTGGCGCAGATCGACAAAGGCTTTACCGATCGGGTGACGCACGAGCTGGAGGAGAACCTGCGGAAGGACGACTTCGCCGAGAGCAGCAAAGAGCTCCTTTCCGCCTATTCCGGCGTTTTCGGCTTCGACGATAACCGCAGCTTCTATATCCTCGATATGACCGGGAAGGTCCTCGCCACCAATAACCTGAAAAAGAACGTCACTCTCGATAAGACCCGCAATATGCTCGCCGCCATGAACGGGGAGGACGGCAAAAAGCAGTCCCTCGGCGCCGATATCATGGACTACGCCCTGCACGTCACCTGCGGCGACCGGGAGTGTATCGTATACATCACCGATAACCTCGCCAAGATGCGTTCCCTCATCCGCATTCTCTTCTCGATCATCGTCCAGTCGCTGCTGATCGGACTTGTGATCGCCGTCATCCTCGCCTTTTTCCTGGCGAGAGCCATCACCGCTCCGCTGGAGGAGCTGACAGACGGCACCATGAAGATCTCCTCCGGCGACTATGCCCACCGGCTTGAGTCGGTGTCCGGGGACGAGTTCGGCACGCTGACCGAAAACTTCAATACCATGGCGCAGGTCATCGAAAACAACATCGACGGCGTGAACCGGGAAAAGGAGAAGCTGTCGAAGATCATCAGCTGTCTTGCGGACGGCGTCGCCGCCTTTGATAAGAACGGCGGGCTTATGTTCATCAACAAAGCCGCCCGGCGTCTGTTGTCGATCCCCAAGGACAAGCAGATCTCCTTCGAGGAGTTCACCCGCTCGGTGGACGTCCCCATCGCCATGCGCTTTTTACGGGCGTCGAAGAACATCAGCGTGAAGGAGCACCGGATCGAGACCTCGTTCTCCAGTGAAACGGTGGTGGACATCAGCTTCACGGTGTTTACTTATGACAAAAACGAAACGGGCTACCTTGCGGTCGTGCAGGACGTGACGGAAAAGGCGCTTCTGGAAAGATCCCGTCGGGAGTTCATCGCCAACGTATCCCACGAGCTGCGCACGCCGCTTACGAGCATCAAGGGCGCCACCGAGACCATCATGGACGACGAGGAAATGCCCGCCGGCATCCGGAAGCGGTTCCTCGGCATCGTCATCGGGGAGTCGGACAGAATGACACGTATCGTCAAGGACCTTCTTGTACTGTCGAGATTTGACAATCGGCGGATGACCTGGCAGGCGTCCTCCTTCCCGGTTTCCGAGACGGTCTCGCAGATCTGCACGGCGCTGAAGACCACGGCAGAGAAGAAACGGCAGACCCTTGACTACACCGACGAAGGCGCCTCTCTGGGCGTTATGACCGCCGACAGGGAGAGGATCGAGCAGGTGCTCACGAACATCATCGGAAACGCTTTGAAATATACCCCCGAGGGTGGAAGGGTGACCGTGAGCGCCGAGAGCGCATCCCTTTGCCGCAGTGAGAAGAGCGAAAGCGAGCCCTTCGTGCGGATCGCCGTGAAGGACAACGGCATCGGCATCCCGAAGGAAGACCTTCCCCACCTCTTCGAGCGCTTCTACCGGGTGGATAAGGCTCGCACCTCGGACATGGGCGGCACCGGACTCGGACTTCCCATCGCCAAGGAGATCGTGGAAGCCCACGGAGGCAGATTGCTGGTCGACTCCGTCGAGGGCGAAGGCACCTGCGTCACCGTGGAGCTGCCCCTTGCCTCCGGCATAGGAGGCTGATTATTTGCAAGGGGCTGCTCGCCCCCTGCACCCCATCGACGAAAGCTGCGGGGCTCCTCGCCCCACGCCCTCGCCAGCCTTTTGAAAAAGGCTGGGCGAAAACTTTGAAATGTCAAAGTCCATACGGACTTTGACGGGGGGATTTTTTAGAGTAAATGATTCGTGCCTGCTGCCCATCAGGGGCAACCGCCGTCTCCGACGGAGGCGGGACGGCACTCGACTTATTTGAGAATTTTCTTGGCTCCCGCCGAGGGTGTAGCAATCGCCTTGTTGCACACGAACGGGGGTTACGGGGGTGTCACTTTTTCCACGAGCGGCAAAAGCCGATACACTTCGAAATGCATGATATGCATTTCGTGCGGTATCGCACCAAAAGCGCCCGTCGGGTACGGGAGGAGGCAGTCCTGCCTGTCGCAAGCGCCTCCCTTGGCGCTTGTTCCATGCTAAAGTTTTCTTCGAAAACTTTCAATACCCATATCTTTTTGCAACCGGTATGGCGATGCTTTATGAGCACTGTTCTCGTTCTTGTTGCACCTTGCCCCCTCCCGCCGACACAATCATCGGCACGAGTGCCGATGAAGAAAGTTTTCTGCGAAAACTTTCCACGGTTACAAGCAGCGCGTCCGCAACGGACGCTATGACTCGGAGCTTCGCCTACGGGAGTGCATTGTCACCTCGCTGAGGCGTCCTATTTGACTTTGCAAGCTGATAAGTGTGGGTGTGTCAAGATGCGAGTGCCGCTTATCAGCAAGCGCATTTCCCGTGGGAAGATGTGCCAACGGTATCAGCGGAAATAATAATTTTTGCAAACCCACTCGGTTACAATCGTGCTTACTGAGGTGTCGGTTTCGTCTGGGTCCCGACCAAAACTCGGTGTCGGGGGACAGTGAGGCGACAAATTTTCTCTTTGTTACGGAG
>JAZRXH010000073.1:0-14180 GCA_045600125.1 Eubacteriales bacterium
AAAAAAATGATGAATGTAATGGAGGTAATGCTGAATGGCTGATATTGCCGCATCCGTGCTTGCACGGCTCAAAAATAAAGCTGTCGAAAGCTGCAGAAGCTATCAGCTCTGCCTGCAGCTCTTCTGCCAGGAGGAATTTCTGCGTCGACTGGAAAAATCCAATTATTCAGAAAACCTTGTTCTGAAAGGCGGACTGTTCATCTACTCCCTTACGGACTTTGACAGCCGTGTTACAGTTGACGTTGATTTTCTTCTCAGAAAGATACCGAACACGCCGGAACAACTCAAGGCAATACTGGAAGAAATCATAGCGACTGATACCGGCAATGATTTTATAACCTTTGAGATCAAGGACGTGGCTCCCATTGCGGTGGCGAAGAAATACGCCGGGATCGGAGCTTCCCTCGTGGCAAGGATCAAGAACACCAGAACGCCTTTCGGCATCGACTTCGGCGTTGGCGATGTGATCGTCCCGAAGCAGGAAAAGCGGAAGATACCGACGCAGCTTGATGATTTTGTCGCTCCGACGGTCAACACCTATTCGCTGGAAACGACGGTTGCCGAAAAGCTTGACGCTATCCTTTCTCTGATGGAGTTCCCCAGCCGGATGAAGGACTATTACGACCTCTATTACCTTGCCAATAAGTTTGATTTCGACGGTGCAACACTGACGGAAGCTTTGAAAAAGACCTTTGAAAACCGTGGACATCACTTTACCGTGGAGCAGTTCGAGCAGGTCATGACCTTCGGCAGTGACGATGCTATGCAGAAAAAATGGAAAGCATTCTGCCGGAAGATTGATACAAAGACCGATGATTTCGATACGGTGCTGAAAACAATAGAGGCATTTTTGAATGAACCATACAAAGCATCGGTAAATAGTAGTGATTTTCATAAAAACTGGTCTGTCAGCTACGGCATATGGCAATAAGCTTTAGAGAAATAATCTTATGAGCTGTATGATATAGGTAAAACAAGAACAAAAATGTGGAGGAATAAAATATGGAATTCTCTCAGGCTCGTATAAATTTTAAGCATGAATATGCTAATAAATCTTTTTTGACGAAGTCGTTTTGTACAGTTGATGGTAAATTTATTGAAAATATAGCGATTAAGGACGTACATGGACGGCCAAATGAAGAATTTTTTAAGTGGGAGTTTATTTATAGTATGATTCAATCTGGCAGGATTCCAAGCCGAGACTACATCGGAGCAGAGATATACTTCCCGAAAGGCAACATCCACTCTGACCCTATAAAAATTGATTCTGTGGTTTTTTCTGATATTTCATGGATTGATTATTACCGCAAGTATAGAGCTAATCCCAAAGATGTAGACTCACTACAAAAGGTCCGAGAATTAGCTGTTGAAGTTATTGAGTACAAAAGAAACGACAAATCTATAGAGCAAGTGTTTAGCTCTCAGGTTAAAGCGTCTCTGAAAGAGCCGGATAGTCCTTTTGTCCTGGGCATATATTATGATATTGGCAGGTTGTTTCTCTTCAAACGAATAAAGGACGAAATTACTCGGTTTGACAACAGTTTGAGTTTCCCAACAAGTCAAAGGATTCTTGAACAGTATCAGCTTGAAATTACTGATCCGTATTATACAATCCCCACTCTTGATAATCTGGAAAAAATAATAAACAAGAGTGAAAAGACCGATAGAAGTCAACTACATATTGAAGATCTTGATATCGTTTATACGATTCAAGATGATAACATGAAAAATGCACTTAATTCTATAATGCGTGTTCTGGATTCGGTTAGCCTATCTAACGAAGAGGGATACATGATACTAATTCAGCTGATTGCTATGAAAATCTATGACGAAAAGCAGCGAGAGGATCATGGCGGATATATTCAGTTTTATATAAACGAAGATGAATATTATCAAGGAAGTCTCAATGTTGCCACTGTTCAGACGTTCATTACCAGAATGAAAAATCTGTATAAAGAAGCGAAAGCGTACTACAATAACATTCTCGATGAAAGCAAGATTGTTTGGACACAGGAAAAACATGTAAAAGTTGCAAATGAAATTGTGAAGCAATTCCAGGATTATTCTTTTGTTCGTTCAAGCAACAACGACTTGTACCAGTTGATCTTTTACAACTTTGCAACCAAGTTCCAAAAAGATGAAAAAGCACAGTTCCTTACGCCTCTTCCTATTATCGATTTCATTGTTAAAATCGTTAATCCAAAGGCGGGAGAAACCATCTGTGATCCTTGCTGTGGCATTGCTGACTTCTTATCAAAAAGCTATATTAATGCAGATATGAAGTTAGATGATTGTCAACTTTTCGGATTTGACAACGATTACAATATGACGGTATTAGCACAGCTTAATATGCTTTTGAATGGTGATGGCAATGCAGTTATTAAATATGTTCCTGAATATGGAACCATTAATCAGAAATATACCATTGACAAAAGAATAGTGACATTAAACAGCGAAATGCACAAAGGTGGAAATTGGGATAATTGGTATGATGAAACGGAATTAATGCAGTATGATGTAATTTTGACCAATCCTCCGTTTGGGAAAAACAGAAGTCTTGATCTGTCCAATGCGCATGATTTGGAGGTATCTAAGCTATATGAACTATATGACAAATATACAGAGACTAATCCAAAATCAGGTTTAGATAAGGGTGTTGTATTTCTGGAAAATGCAATTCGGCAAATAAAAGAAGGCGGAAGATTTGCAATCGTACTTAGTAACGCTATTATGTCAAATAATACATGGCCTTTTGTTCGTCAATGGGTGATGGAAAAAATTAGAGTAGTTGCTTTGTTTGATTTACCTGAAAATGTGTTTGCAGAGACAGGAGTTAATACAACGATTCTTGTTGGATATAAGCCTTCAAAGAAACGTTTGTTGGAGTTAATTTCTGATGATTATTCAGTATTTACCAGAGATATCTTGAATGTTGGATATAAGAAAAAAACCTCAAAACGAACTGTTAAATTCGATAATGATTACGCTCTTGACCCGGATACTTTTGAAACCATAACAAATTCTGAAGGTGAATCTATACTTAATGAAGACTTCACTCAAATTGTGAAAGAGTTTAAAGAGTGGTGTGTTAATCAAGAGCTTGATCTAAAAAAATTGTTCTTGGAGTAAAGAATATGCATGAATTATTAGTACCAACTGAGGTTAAGATCTCGGAAATAAAAGCAAATGGTTCACTTTCTCCGAATAATTACAAACAACTGACAATCAAGAATAAGAAACAACATACTATCGGCTTTTATTTGGACGCTGTCCCGTTTCAAAAAGGGATTGAACCAGGAAGTGGTGCATATGTTCTCAAATCACAGCAATATTTTTTGAGAAATAGTTGCGTCAATGATATTCAATTTTCTGTGGATAAGAATAAGTATATTTATCTCAACCCCAATTATTATCATGAGTCCATGATTGCTGATGGTGATGTGCTATTTTGTACGGATGCAAACATTGGCGATTGTTGTTTGTTTATCAGTGATGGCGAAAGCGTAGGATTTTCTTCTGGCATAATAAGACTCAACTTCAAAGATGAGAAATATAAATATTATGCATCTGCGTTTATGCGTGATGATTATTTTCGTGAGCAGTTGAAGGCCAAAACTCCAAAGGGGGCAACGATACGGCATTCCGGAGATTTATTTATGGAGTGCCTTATTCCGGATGCTCCGGATGAATGGGTATATTCTGTTATTGAGTCACTTATTAAAAATATTGCATACGCTGAACATACTTCTGAGAAAAGGCTAAGAAAAAGCGAGCAATTAATGCATGATGAAATTATGATTCATGAATTCCCCTATGTTAACCCGTCAGTCAAGCAGTTACAAAGCCAAGCAAGATTAGATTCGGGCATTTATTCGAATACAGTGTTTCAATGGAAAGAAAATGTAAGTAACTACAAGTACGGATATTCGAATCTTAAACAATTTGGGTTTGAATTAAAACGAGGACCAAATCTTGCAAAGCGTGATTTAGGCAGGTCTATTCAAACTGACTCATACAGATCAGGATATAATGTTTTGATTTATCCAAGTGATATATCGCCAGCAGGATACATTCAGAAAGTATCATACCTCGGAGCCAAAAATCCGATTTGGTTTTTGGGTAAACGAGATATTCTTTTCGCTGCTGAGGGAACCGTTGGTAAAACATTTGCAGTTTGTGACGAATCTATGCATTTTACGACCAATTTCCATGGTACAATTATCCATCCTACATCAGACGATGTGCCACTGAAAAAAAGTGTATTTTTGGCGCTTTATTTGAACTATCTTCGTCAAAAAAACATTCTTGAACGTATGTCTGTTGGTGCCAACGGAGGGAGTTTTGCTGTTGGCTATTGGGATAACATATTAATTCCTAATGTTGATGAGTGTTTTATGGACAGACTGGTTCCCCTTTATAACAATGAGGCTGGATTAAATCCCACTATTTTCAATTTAGATTTGCTTAATGAAGCAGGAATATACCAACTTAACAGCTTCTTAATAAAATGCAAGGCATTGTTGAGTCAATTGTGTAATGATATAAAGAATGATAATTTGCGAGATCATGATTTTTACATACACATGACAGAGTAATACAAAGAAACCATTTTATTCTAAAAACAAATTGAGGTGCTATATGAAACACGAAGCATTTGACACTTCTTGGAATGTATTTGATACTGATATAACCTTTGAAGAAATCTATAAAAAGCCTTATGTTCCTGAAGAATTCATTGATGATATCAAAAAAGCCAACCTACTTATCATTCCAAATGAAGGGTTCAGGGATGAAGGTGATTTGCTTTTCCCTGAGACCACAAGAGAGTTTTTTGATTTTCTTAAAGAAAACGCAAATACAGAGATCATAGCTGATATTGCAATTTCGGATGACGATTTTCAGCTTATTGAACTGCATTCAGCAGTTATTGAAGTCGCAAAAATCATAGTTCAGTGGGCTGTTTTGCCTATAGCTACGAGTATGATTGCTTCATTCTTGTATGAATTAGTAAAAAAATATCACCGCAAGCCAGAAGATACTTCTGCAAGGGTTCAAATTATAACCGAAGAAACTACAACGAAAAAGAGTAAAAGAATTACATACGAAGGACCCGTTTCTGGAATAAAGGATGCATTAGACCAGGCCACGAAAGAGCTGTTTACAAAAGAGTGATAATATGACACTTGGAGAAATTGAAAACTATTTAACTGGCAAACACACCCCATTGGATAAGAATATTTGCGATGAGATAGAAAGACTGCGGCAAAATGCAATTTTTCAACAACTCGAAGATAAAGCTAATTATTATTGGTGCTTGAGGCAGATATATAGGATACAAAGCGGGTATACTTCCGCATTCACTTTGCTCAAAAGTAAAAAATACGAAGATGCTTGGTGCTTGTTGGATCATACGGATATTGAAATGAGTTATCTTGAAGCTAATTTTGATATCGCTCAAAATGATGACAAATACCACATGATATTTATCAGAAAAATGATCAAGGAATACCAAAAACTATTTCCATATTGTTATTTCTTCAGTAGAGAAAGTATTATCAAAGCAGAGCAGTGTTCAATTTGCGGAAAACCGATCTCACTACGTAATCCATGTGGTCATAAAACAGGCAGGCTTTATATGGGAGAGTTGTGTTTGCGAAAAGTTATTGATATGGAATTTAAAGCCCTTTCTATCGTAACAGATCCATTCGATAAATACACCTATGTACAGATTCCTGACCAAGAATATGAATATGGGATGTTGGAAGCGCTAATGGTTGAAATTGATGATCCGTATGATGAATTCTACATTGAAACGGTTAAGGTGCTAAAACCAGAGTATAAAAACATAGGTCGTAATACCCTGTGCCCATGTGGATCAGGGAAAAAGTACAAAAGATGTCATTTGGGAACAACGGCTGAACTCATGGATCACCATAAGGTACACATTTCTAAACCAAACTTGCGTAGTAAAAACAGGTTTGTGGGAACATTCGGTACTTGGAAACAAAATAATCTAGGCTACTAAGAACGCCCCGGTTGACCTGCAAAACAAGCAGCGGCAGGGATTTCTCCCTGCCACCGTGCGTCTGTTATGCGTAGATCAGATCATTAATAACGATCTCCATTGCCGTTTCCCGTACTGCGTTCATTCGCTGTACCCAAAGCATCTGATTTTCGGCTTTGAGCGTCTCCGTGATACCTTCCTTTTCGGAAAGTTCTTTTACCAGCCGAAAGAACATATCCTCCGCCTGCTTGTTCAGATCGGCAAGGTAATCGTTCAGTTTACCACTTGTCAGCAATTCATAGTAAGCCACTTTGTGATGCTTTTTCAAATATCGTGCGTGTCGTTGTCCCCAAATACCGATGGGGCGCTCCTCCGGCTCGTCATCTCCGGCAATCAAATAATAACCTCCGACAAGCTCGTATTTCAGTCCTGTTCTTTCATCAATAATGTACTTATCCATTGTGTAATCCTCCATAATAAATGATTTTTGATTTGTCCTATCAATTCAATCATTCCGGCTGATTACAAAAGCCGAAGGGAGAGACTACTTCGTTACGTAGTCTCTCCCTTCGTAGAGTCCTTTCTTAATTTTCAGAAATTTCAGATGTTTCTCCTCTTCTCCCATGCGTCAAAGGCAGGGAAAACGGATGCGAAAATCACAAGCAGCACGGCGATATGCCGCCTGATCACAGGAGATGCGCTCTGAGCTCTTCTCCGGTCATGGGTGACAGATAGGCGGGGGCTATATCAAACACCGTCATAGCGCCGTTTCTGCCCTCCTTATTGAGGCGGGCGATGGCACGGGCATATGCCACGAGGACCGAAGAGGTGAACTCGGGGTTGGAGTCGAGGGAAAGGCTGTATTCGATGACGTGCTTATGCTCCTGCGCCTTTCCGGTCTTTCCGGTACGGATGACGAAGCCGCCGTGGGGAAGTCCTGCGTGGTCGCGCTTCATCTCTTCCTCGGAGATGAAATGAACGGTGGTGTCGTAGTCGGCAAAATAGTTGGGCATGGTGACGATCTGTCTTTCGATCTCCGCCTTGTCTGCCCCCTCCTCTGCCACGACGAAGCACTCACGGGTGTGCTTTTCCCGGGTGGAAAGCTCGGGATCGCTGCCGCTTCTTACCGCCTCAAGAGCCGCCGGTACGGGGATGGTGTACTGTCTTGCGTCCTTGACGCCGGGAATACGGCGGATGGCGTCGGAATGTCCCTGGCTCACGCCTTTGCCCCAGAAGGTATAGGAATTACCGCAGGGGAGCACCGACTGCGCATAGAGTCTGTTCAGCGAGAAAAGACCGGGATCCCAGCCTGCGCTGATGAGCGCCGTATGACCGCCTGCCTTTGCCGCCTTGTCAACAGAGTCAAAATGCTCCGGGATCCTCGCATGGGTATCGAAGCTGTCGATGACGTTGAAAAGAGAGGCGTACCGGGGCGTCTGAACGGGCAGATCGGTGGCGCTTCCGCCGCAGATGATGAGAACGTCTATTTCGTCCCTGTATTTTTCGATATCGGCGACGTTATAGACCTTTGTGTTTTCAAAAACCGTCTTTACGGTCTCGGGCGCACGGCGGGAGAAAACGCCGAAAAGCTCTGTATCTTCGTTCTGTGCGATGGCGCACTCCACGCCTCTTCCGAGGTTGCCGTAGCCGGCTATTGCAATTCTGAATGGCATATATTATTTAGTCCTTTCCGGTTGGATTTTTAGATATTATAACAAAAAAGCGGCGTTTTGTCAATGACCGTGCGTCTGTTTTTCCGTCTGTTTTCCGTCTGTGCGTCTGTTTTTCCGTCTGTTTTTCCGACTATTTCTGTTTCGCTCTGCGACATCACGGAAGCCGGGGGGAAAAGTCTCTTCCCTTCCTGCGCACCGATATCCGGACGGCAAAGCAAAAACCGGATCCTGCAAAGCAAAATCCGATTTTCGTATCGTCGTATGACCGCACGGCAAAAGAGCCGCAGGTCTTTGGCTCCCTGCAGAAGAAAATCAGAGAACCTTGGAAAGAAAGTCCTGCGTTCTCGGATGCTGCGGGTGATCGAAAAGCTGAGCGGGCGTTCCCTGCTCGAGGATATTGCCGCCGTCCATGAAGAGCACCCGGGTGCCCACCTCACGGGCAAAGCCCATTTCGTGGGTAACGACCACCATGGTCATGCCGCCTTCCGCCAGCTCCTTCATGAGGGAAAGCACCTCGCCGACCATTTCGGGGTCAAGAGCGGAGGTAGGCTCGTCGAAGAGCATGACCTCGGGATTCATGGCAAGAGAACGGACGATCGCCACACGCTGCTTCTGACCGCCGGAAAGCATATTGGGATAGGTATTCGCCTTTTCCTCAAGACCGATACGCTTGAGAAGCCGCCATGCATTCTCCTCCGCCTCCTCCTTGGTCTGAAGACCCAGCTTTACGGGAGCAAAGGTGATGTTTTTGAGGATCGTAAAATGCGGGAAGAGATTGAAGTGCTGGAACACCATGCCCATTCTGGCACGGAGCTTATCGAGGTCTGTCTTCTTACTGCAAAGCTCCTCGCCCTTGAAGGTAATGGAGCCTGCCGTGGGCGTTTCCAGCATATTGAGGCACCGGAGGAACGTACTCTTTCCGGAGCCGGACGGTCCGATGATGACCACCTTTTCGCCGGGATAAATGTGCTCGTTTATGCCGTCGAGCACCATCTTCTTTCCGTCGAAGGTCTTTTTGAGTCCCTTAATGTCTATCACTTTTTGCAAGTCTCCTTTCAACGGATTTGAGGACCTGTTCCAGTCCTATAACAAGAACGAGGTATACCGCCGCCACGCTGAGCAGTGAGAAATACGGCTCGAAGGTACGGCTTCTGACGATGTTTCCGGCTTTCATGAGCTCGAGGGTGCCGATGTAGCCCGCAATGGAGGTATCCTTGAGAAGAAGGATGAACTCGTTGCCCAGAGCGGGAAGGATGTTTTTGAACGCCTGCGGAAGCACGATGTAAAGCATACTCTGCATATGCGAGAGACCGAGAGAACGTCCCGCCTCCAGCTGACCTCTGTCCACGGCGAGGATGCCCGCACGGATGACCTCGGAAACGTAGGCGCCGGAGTTGATGCCGAAGGCAAAAATCGAAACGAGCACGTAGTTATCGGTGGACTTGAAGATGATGTAATAGGCGATGAACAGCTGTACAACCGCCGGAGTGCCCCGGATCAGGGTGGTATAGATACCGCAGATGAAATTCAGCACCTTGGAAATCACGCCGGGATACGCCACCTGCGCATGATACACCTTCACCAGAGCCACCACCATACCGATAAAGATACCGATGAGGGTGGAGCAAAGGGCGATGAGCAGGGTGTTTCCGAGACCTCTCGTAAAGAGGAGCCATCTGTTTTCCTTGATAAAGGTCTTCTCAAAGCTCCGGGCGACCTTGGAGAAGAAGGAGGGCTTCTCCGCCTCGACCGCTGCGGCTTTCTTTGTGGCGGTCGGAACGCCCGAGGTCGTCGAGGTGACCTTCGGGGTCGGAGCCGTGTTTTCATCGGAGAACTCTGCGTCGGAGCTGTTTTCCGTATCGCTCACCGTAAGAACGGCAGCATCTTCCGTTTCGATCTCCGTACCGTCGTTTTCGCCTGCGGCGTATGTCGGCAGGATATTCACAATAAGAAGGAAAAGAACGGAAAGCGTAACAAATATTCTTTTTTTCATATGGCGAACCTTTCTGGATTTTGATACATTTTTAGTATATCATAAGCATCCCGTTTTGTCAATACTATGCGTTAAAAAAATGACAAACCGGGTCAGATTATGCATATTGCATAAAATATACACAAAAATATACAATGCTTTTTTCTTCCGCAGAACCTTGGACGGCTATGCCGGACAAATCATTCAAAAATGCCGAACAAATCATTCAAAAATGTATTGACAGAAAGCGAAAATTGTGGTAAACTGTCACCGATGAGAGATCATCAATACATATTCTTAGGAGGATTCGTTATGAGTTTTGTCGACGCAGTAAAGGCGGTATTCAACAAATACGCCGATTTCAAGGGCAGAGCAAGAAGAAGCGAGTACTGGTATTTCGTGTTGTTTTCCGGCGTGGTTTCCGCTATCCTCGGCGCCATTCCGAAGGCAGGTCCTTTTCTCAGCGCCATTTTCTCTCTTGCGATTCTTGTTCCGAGCCTTGCCGTTTCCTGGAGAAGAATGCATGACATCGGAAAGTCCGGTGCCTACTACCTGATCGCTCTCATTCCGATTGTCGGTGCGATCATCGTCATCATCTGGTGTGCAAAGGACAGTGTTCCCGGTGCCAATCAGTACGGTGAAAACCCCAAGGGCGTCAATCCCAACGGCTACGTTCAGTAATTCCTTCATTGAGGTAATTCACTGACAATTTCAGATCCCCTGCCGAAAAAGAATCGGCAGGGGATTTTTCCGTGTATTCTATATTTGTGCGAAAGACTCAGAACAGCGTCAGCTGATTCGTTTCGGGAAGCTCGCCTAAAACGTTGTTGTCGAGAAGCAGCGTGATCACGCCGCTGGACAGTCCCGCCCGGAGCCGCAGATCGTCCCGGGAGATGAATCTTCCGTCCTTGCGGGCGTCGATAATGCACTGAGCGGCGGCGTCGCCCAGACCGGCAATGGAGGAGAACGGGAGTCTTATGGCTCCGTCCTCCGGCAAAAAGGCGGTGGCGTCCGACTTATAGAGGTCAACGCCGAGGAATCGGATGCCTCTCGCATACGCCTCATTCATCAGCTGGAGCGTGGGGTACATATCCTTTTCCTTGGGAGAAGCGTCATTGCCCTTGGTGTCGATGTCGTGCATGACGTCCTGCACGTGCTTCTTGCCGCCCATACAGATGCCGGCTTCAAAGCCTGCGGGGGCGACGGTAAAGAAAGCGGCGTAGAACTCAAGCGGTCGGTACACCTTGAACCATCCGAGACGGAGCGCCGACATAACGTATGCCGCTGCATGGGCTTTCGGGAACATATACTTGATCTTCTTGCAGGAGGCGATATACCAGTCGGGAATCCCCTTGTCAAGCATCGCCTGCTCGTATTCGGGCTTAAGCCCCCTACCCTTTCGCACGTCCTCCATGATCTTGAAGGACATGGACTTTTCAAGACCGTGATAGATGAGATACAGCATGATACTGTCTCTCGTTCCCACCACCTCGGAAATGGTGCAGGTACCGTCCTTGATCAGCTCCTGCGCATTGCCGAGCCATACGTCGGTGCCGTGGGAAAGTCCCGAGATCTGCAAAAGGTCGGAGAAGTTTTTGGGCTTTGATTCCACGATCATGCCCCGCACGAACTTCGTGCCGAACTCGGGTAGTCCGAAGGTGCCTACGTCGCTGCCGATCTCATCCGGCGTAACGCCGAGAGACTTGGTGGATATGAACAGCTCCATGACCTGCTTGTCGAACAGCGGCAGATCCAGCGAGTTGAGTCCCGTATAGCGCTCCATGACCTTATATTTCGTCGGCACATCGTGTCCGAGCAGGTCGAGCTTGAGGATGGTATCATGGAGGTAGGAGAAGGCGAAATGCGTCGTAACGGTATCGGCGTCCGGGTCGTCTGCCGGATGCTGGACGGGAGTAAAGTCGTATACGCTGAACTCCCTCGGGATCACGATGATGCCGCCGGGATGCTGACCGGTGGTACGCTTGACGCCCTCACAGCCCCTGGAAAGGCGGGTTTCCTCCGCTTTATTGAGCTGGATGCCCTTTTCCTCACAGTATTTCTTGACAAAGCCGTACGCCGTTTTCTCGGCGAGAGTGCCGAGAGTGCCCGCTCTGTAAACCTGTCCTTCGCCGAAGAGCACCTCGGTGTGCTTGTGGGCAAGTCCCTGCACGTCACCCGAAAAATTCAGGTCGATATCCGGGGATTTATCGCCGTTGAAGCCGAGGAAGGTCTCGAAGGGAATGTCGTGCCCGTCGTGATACATGGGCTCGCGGCAGTTGGGGCAGTCCTTGTCCGGCAGGTCGAAGCCGGAGCCCACCGAACCGTCGGTGATAAACTCCGAGTACTTGCACTTGCGGCAAAGGTAGTGCGGCGGCAGAGGGTTCACCTCGGTGATGCCGCCCATGGTGGCGGCGAAGGACGAACCCACCGAGCCTCTCGAGCCCACCTGATAACCCCGTTCCTCCGAGAAGGCGATGAGTCTTCGGGCAATGACGTACAGCGGCGCAAAGCCGTGGGAGATGATGGAGGTCAGTTCTCTGTCGAGTCTTGTCGCCACGATTTCCGGCAGAGGGCTTCCGTACATGGATTCCGCCTTGGTGTAGCAGTTGTTTTTCAGTTCCTCCTCGGCGCCCTCCATGTGAGGCGGGAAGTTGCCCTCCGGGATGGGTCTTACGATGTCGATCATGTCCGCGATCTTGCGGGTATTCGTGACGACGACCTCATAGGCTCTGTCGCCGAGATAGTCGAATTCGGCGAGCATTTCCTCGGTGGTACGCATATAAAGCGGGATATGCTTTCCGGCGTCCTTCATCTTCTTGGAAGCAAGCAGCACCTGACGGTAGACCTCGTCCTCGGGATTCTGGAAATGGACGTCGCCGGTGGCGACAACGGGTTTTCCCAGTTCATCGCCGATCTCAATGATGCGGCGGTTGATGTTTTTCAGCTCCTCCACGTCCTTCACATCGCCGTTTTCGATAAGGAACATGTTGTTTCCGAGGGGCTGGATCTCGAGATAATCGTAGAAGGAGGCAATCTCCAGAAGCTCGTTTTTCGGTCTGCCGTCCACGATGGCGGTATACAGCTCGCCCGCCTCGCAGGCAGAGCCGACGAGAAGTCCTTCCCGATACTGTGAAAGAATGGTCTTCGGGATCCGGGGATAACGGTAAAAATAGTCGAGGTAGGACAGCGACACAAGACGGTACAGATTTTTCAGTCCCACAAGGTCACGGACAAGGATGATCTGATGGTACGTCCTCAGCTTTTTCGGGTCGGTACCCTTGGACATGACGCCCACCAGTTGAGAGATATTCTCCACGCCCTCGGACTTCATCTTTTCGCAGAGCCGTCCGAAGATCATGGCAAGCATTCTTGCGTCGTCAGAAGCCCTATGATGATTGAAGTCACCAAGACCGAAATACTTTGCCACCGAGTCCAGCTTGTGGCTCGCAAGGTCGGTATTGACGTATCTCGACACCGCTACCGTGTCGAGGTAGCTGGATTTGAACAGTCTTTGCAGCTTCTCGGCGGCAGCCCTCAGGAAGCTGACGTCGAAGGCGGCGTTATGCGCTACAAGAATCGCCGAGCCGCAATATTCCATGAACTTGTCAAAGACCTCGCCGATGGTGGGAGCGTCCTTGACCATTTCATCGGTGATACCGGTGATCTCGGTGATCTTTTCCGGGATTGGCATTTCCGGGTTCACAAAGGTGCAGAACTCGTCGTATATTTCGCCGTTTTTGTACTTTACGGCGCCGATCTCGGTGATGGCGCAGTTCTGCGGGGAGGTACCCGTGGTCTCAAGGTCGAACACCACGAATTCATCGGCGGAGAAATCCGCCTCCTGCTCGCCGTACACGGCTCTTGCGTTGTCGTCCACAAAGTAGGCTTCGATGCCGTAGATGATCTTGACGTCGCTGCCTGCCTTCTCCCGGGCGAGCATGGTCTGCGGGAATGCCTGCAGGTTTCCGTGGTCGGTGATGGCGACGGCTCCCTGCCCCCACTTCTGCACCTGCTTCACCACTGCCGCCGGGTCGCAGGTGGCGTCCATGGCGGACATATTGGTATGCAGGTGAAGCTCCACACGCTTCTCCTCGGCATTGTCCTTCCTGCCGATGGTATCGACCTTGGCAAAAGAGGCAGGCTTGAAGACCGTGGGGAAGGTCTGGTCGAAGGTATCGATCGAGCAGCTTCCGCACATGGCGTAGGTACCGCCCTCGGCAATCTTCGAGAAGTCCTCGTCCTCATCCTTGTTGTAGATGACCTTGCAGACCATGGAAGCGTCGTTATCGGTTATGTAGAAGATGAGCAGATACTTTTCACCGCTCTTGAGGAGCTTCTTCTCAAGGCTGAACACTCTTCCCATGATGGTGACACGGGAGGAATCGGCAGTAAGGCTCCGGATAGGCGTAGGCTCGTAGGTGCTGATAACACCGTGGAGGACCTCCGGCTCGGAAATATCGAATTTCATATTGCCGGAAAGCGCCCATTTTTCATCGTAGTTTATATCGGCTCTCGGCTCATCGTCGGAAAG
>JAZRXH010000074.1:0-3349 GCA_045600125.1 Eubacteriales bacterium
TCCCTGCGGATACTATGGATTTTAAATACGCCTGTTCTTCTTCACTTAAATATATTTCTTTGTTTTTCATATGGTACACCCCTTTTTCTCTATTATACCATATGTTTTTACAAAAGTAAAGTTTTAAATGTTACAATGTACTACTTTCACAAGCAGAGCCGCCCTGTCTTTCGCCGCCGACTCCACACTCCACACTCCACACTCCACACTGTTTCCGACTCCACCCTCCACACTCCACACTATTTCAACTCCACGCTCCACACTCCAAACTCCACACTCCCCAACCGGTTGACAAACCCGAATTTTCGTGCTATAATTCCCCCATCCTCAAAACTTATTCCGAAAAGGAAATTCCGAAAAAGAAAGGAGCGCCCCGAATAATGCTGAAGTTTGTCGTCTCCGACCTCGACGGGACCCTCCTCCCGAGAGGCTGTTCCGGGCTTTCCGGCGAAACCCTCGAAAGCATCCGCACCCTTCAAAAAAAAGGCATCACCTTCGCCGTTTCCTCCGGCAGGACCCTCCGGGAGCTGCAAAGCATCTTCGCCAACGTTCCGGAGGAACTCTGTTTCATCTCCTGCGACGGCGCCCTCACTTCTTTTAAGGGTAAGACCCTTTCCGTAAAACCCCTTTCGGGACTTGATATCGCCCTTTTCTCCCGCACCGATTCGGTTTATTGCGGCATAGAAGCGGATTATCATACCGGGAATGTCCCCGATTCCTCCCCCTTCTTCGGCAAAACACGCCCCCTTCCGGAGGGAAAAAACGACAGCATCTGTAAGATCGTCACCTACGGCGAGCCGAAAATCGTCAAGTCCTCCTCCAATACCCTCCGCTCTCATTGGGACGGAAGCGAGGAAGGTCTTCCCGTCACCCAGTACGTCAGCCTCTTCGCCAATAAAGGCGCCGCTCTCGCCGACCTCCAGACAAGACTCGGCATCTCTCCCCTCGATACCGCCTGCATGGGCGACGCCGATAACGACCTCCCCATGCTCCGCTATTCCAAGATTTCTTTCTGTATCGGTCATAAGAGCCCGGAGCTGTCCCGTCTCGCAAAAGCCCATGCCGATACCGCCGAAGAAGCCCTCCGTCTCCTCCTATCCGACGAATATTGACAGCGCCCCGCTTTTGCGATTTTTCATTATTCATCGTTCATTCTCTCCCGTCCGTCGGAGCCGCCCCGGCTTCCGCCAACTCCTGACCTCCGACTTTTAATCCTGACTTTAACAACTCCGCACTCCAAACGGTTCCGCCTTCTCGGATTTTTCCGCTTTTCCCAAAACAAAAACGCCGCCGGAAAGGATCACGCTCCTCTCCGACGGCTGTCTTTTTATTTGTTTTATTTGTTCCGATTTCATTCTTGCCGGAACCGTATTTTCAATTATCGAACAGCGAATCCAGCATCGCCCGGTTTTTCCTCCCGCTTTCTTCCGTCGCCGCCTCGTCCTTTACCACCGATACGACCTCGCCCTTTTCCCCGAAGGTGATATCCACGATATCTCCCTCGGAAAGCTCGTATTTCGCCGGGGTGATAAGCCGCAGCTCTGCCTTCCCGGACTTGTCCTCGAAAACGTGGAACCCGTCCTCGGTCCGGTCGAGAACGTAACGCCGCACCGTATTTTCAAAGCCGGTCGCTTCGTGTTCCCGTGTACCGCCTCCGATACCCCGGAAGGAACGAAGACTTCTTCTGCGACGGGAAAAGATCCCGAAGCCGTGCTTTCTCATTCTGTCAGCCATTTTCTGCTCCGCCGCCCTTCCTCTCTGCGGTAAAACGTCAGTAAGCGATATGGATCTCGGTGGGACCCTCAAGCCCCGAAACGAAATGCTCCCCGGCACCGAGAACCTCCATCAGACGCTTGTGCTCACAGAACAGCCGCCCGTCCGCCGAAGACTCGTCCGCCATGCACTCCGGGGTGCTCCAAAGGCAGGTGTCCGGCTCGGCATAGCCGTAAACCTCGGAAAGAACGCCCTTCAGCCCGTGATTCGACATCTGGATGATGTCACAGCCCAGCTCGTTCTTGTATTTCTCCAGCATCGGGATGCTGGCGTCCACCCGGATATCCCCGAGGAATACCGCCGTCGTGCAGTACATGTTGAACTTGAGCACGGCGCCCATGTTGTCCACGTAATGCTCGGTGCAGTCGGTCTCTCCGGCGGAAAATACCCGTATCATGGTCTTCCCGATTTTCAACCGATCCCCGGTGCGCATCGAAACGCATGGAATGTCACTGCTCCGGAGAAGCGTGTAGAACTCAGCCACCTGCGAGGTGCTCTTCGGTTCCCGGACCTCGAGAACGTCCAGAGGAATATGTACGTAAAAGATCTTACCGATCTTCAGCTTTTCGGGTTTGTTTTTCAGAATACCGCAGAGAGCCCCCACATGCCCCGGATGGGGATGCGTCACGAACCAGGCGTGTACGACGCCGTCGCAGTGCTCGAAAAGGAACTTTTCAAGATATTCCGTGTCGCTCTCAAGACCGCCGTCAATGACGAAATTCGTGCCGTCAGCGCCGCAGATCACATAAGACATGGAAGTCTTATCCCCGAAGGACGGGAGCTGCCACAGCACATAATCCCGCTCGGGTACGAATCTGCTTCTCGGTGCCATAAGCTCCCTCCTTCCGAATTACTCATTTTTCCGGTTTTATTCCGTCGTGCCGCATTCTGATAACGTCGATGAAAAACGCAGGCGGCATTACCGCTTCTATATCGGCGGAAAGAAATTATACCATACAAAAGTGAACAGTTCAATAATAAATCGTTTATAAAAACAACAATTTATGAAAATTATGTAACAACTCGAATCGGAGGGAAGTTGAAACAGTGTGGAGTGTGGAGTGTGGAGTGTGGAGTTGAAATAGTGTGGAGTGTGGAGTGTGGAGTGTGGAGTTGGCAGACGTCAGACCGTAGGGGACGATGCCCACATCGTCCCGACAAAATACATTACTCAGGAGCCGGGCGGCGAAAACCGTAACGCTCCTACGGACGGGGGAAATGCGGAGATTTGTTTTTTTTGCATTTGCGCCAACAGACGGCAAACCGTAGGGGACGATGCCCACATCGTCCCGACAAAATACGGTATTGTTGTTGAAAAATCATTAAATCGACACCGGGCATTGACAAATATGTTATTATGCCGAATCATATTCATTTGAGCGTTAAAAACGGAAACCGAAACGGCTCTGTCTGTCGCCCTCCCGTTCGTGTGCAACAAGGCTGCTGCTAAACTCACGGCGTGAGCCGAGGCAGACCGTAGTGGCGAGCTGTGTGTTTAGTTAGGAGTCAGGAGCCGGACGAAAGCCGGGGCGATTTGGACAGACGGGAGAAAACGAACAATGAATAATGAATGAAG
>JAZRXH010000075.1:0-6775 GCA_045600125.1 Eubacteriales bacterium
ACATGCCCCGTCCTCGGGAACATATCCACCCCGACGGCTTTCACGGGGGCGTAGCCGAGCCGGGAGAAGACGGCGAGGTCCCGGGCGAGGGTCGCCGGGTCGCAGGAGATGTAGACGAGGCGGGTGGCGCCGAGAGAGGCGATGCGCTTCGCCGCTTCCTCCCCGCAGCCCTTCCGCGGGGGATCCAGCAGTATCACGTCGGGAGAAAGGGAGCGCACCCGATCGGAGTTCAGCGCTTCACCGGCGTCAAGACAGACGAAATCCGCCTCGATCCCGTTCATTTTGGCGTTGTATCCCGCATTCTCCACGGCTTCGGGAGAAATCTCCACGCCGTAGAGGCGACAGCCTTCTTTGGCGGCGCAGATGCCTACGCTTCCCGTGCCGCAGTAGAGGTCAAGGAGCGTTTCACCGGGGCGTACGTCCGCAAATTCCGAGGCGACCGTGTACAGCTTTTCCGCCTGCGTGCGGTTGACCTGCCAGAACGCCGCCGGGGCGATGCGGAACTTTCTGCCGAGAAGAACGTCGCATAAGTACTTTTCGCCGTACAGATGCCGCCAGGAATCGCCGAGAATGGCGTTGCCCGCTTTCGGGTTCGTGTTGATCCAGATCCCGGCGCAGTCCGGGAAGGCGTCCTTCAGTTCCCGGCAGAAGCGCTCCTCGAGCTCTTTGCTTCCGAGGCTCTTCCCGGAAAGAACGAGGGTGAGAAGGAAGCTGCCGTCGTGGGCACTCCGTATATAAACGTATTTGAGAAGCCCGGTGCCGGTCTCTTCGTCGTAGGCGCAAAGGCCGTTCGACTCGAAGAATAAGGCCGTAAAGTCCCGCACGGCGGGGAAAAAGTCCTGCCCGATGAGGCAGTTTTCGTGAGGAATGATGCGGTGGGAGTTCTGCGCATAGTAGCCCGTGAGAATCTTCCCTTTATCCTTTGGCGAGGCAGCGCAGGGGTAGACCGCCTTGTTCCGGTAGCCTTCGGTGCTTTCCGCTCCGATAAATCCGGAAAGACGAAGAGGAAGATGCCCGATCCGCTCAAAGTCGTCGTTGATCGTCTTTTCCTTGTAGCGGCATTCGGTCTCGTAGGAAATATTCTGAAAAGCGCAGCCGCCGCAGGCGGGGAAGCGGGGACAGCCGCCGCACCGAAGGGGAGACTTTTCGATGAATTCCTCGATGAGAGCCACACCGTAGCTTTTGGTCACCTTGATGAGCTTTGCCTTTACGGTATCGCCCGGCACACCGTCCCGGATGAAGACCACAAAGCCGTCGGCGGTCTTGGCAAGACCGTTGCCGTTACCGCAGAGCTCGGTGGGGGAGAGTGTGAGGATCTGATTCTTCGTATATTTTTCCATGTTTGCCATTCGTCCGTTCTTTCTCTTTTCAGTCGTTCTTTTGCAGGAGGAGCTTTCCTTGACGGCAGTTTCCGTATACGCCGCCTTTGACGACGATCCTGCCGTTCAGAATATTGCCGTTTTTTATGAAAAGATCAAACATCGAGTAGACCCCTCCTGCTTTTTTGCCGCACCGTGATGACGGAACCGGTTCGTCTGCTGCTTTTTATGGCTTCGGTGCCGTTTTGGCTTATCTTATCTTAAAGAGATGCAGGGAATCCGGTGCAAGAGGGATCCGCACCGTGGTCTTGTCCAGCTTCGTATCGGTGTTGCACACAAGCGAAAGCTGCTCGTACTCGTCGGCATTGTAGTAGTCGATGGAGCAGTGCTTGCCGGAAAGACCGCAGATCGCAAGCTCAATGAAGTGTATTTCCTCCGAGGCGTTGACGATCGCCACGGCTCCGAGGTCATCGCCCGAGGCGGCAAGAGCGTAGACGCCGGGGACCTTTTCGGAGAAGGTGCATTCCGCTTCGTTCTCACACCTGTACAGCTCCCGCATGACCTCGAGAGGGAAGAACAGATAGTCTCTCGACTCGCTGACGTCCTTCTTTTTTTCCTCTGCCGCCATGTCGGCAAGCGCCTTTGATTTTTCCGTGTATTCGTCCGGGACGTTGTGGGTGCTCTGCATCTCGAAGAGAAGCGAAGCGAAGAGCGCCATCTCCGGCGCACCGTGTTCGCCTTCCTTTTTGAGAAGCTCTGTAAAGCCTTTGTAATTTTTCAGAAGCGAAACGTCGCTTCTTTCGGCACCGCACTCTTTTCCGGGGCGGTGGAGAGGGTAGATCTCGCCGCCTTTTTTGCTCATGTCGGTATGTATCGTAAAGTCCATTTTTATGGTCATTCCTTTCTGTAAGTCTGCATTTGTGCCGTTATTCTTTTTTGCGGCAAAGAAAATTCGGAGTCGGATTTATGCTCCCGAAAGGCACAAATGCTGATTGAAAAAAGCTTCTTTTTTTCAATCTTCTGCCTTCCTTATTCAATTCAGTTCAATTCAGTTTGCGTTATGCTTTCTTTTCCGCTTCTTTTTCCGCTTCCTCGGCATCCAGCATCGCCTTCGTTTTCGAATTGGCGGTGATCATGTCCTCCGGGAAATACGACGTATCGAAGATATACGGCTCGGCATCCTCCCACATAGCCGTCATGGACAGACAGCAGTTATAGAGCCGCCGTCCCGGAATTCTCGGGATACCGAAGTAATCCACGGAATGCGATACCGAAGCGCCGTGACCCACAAACAGCAGGTCTCCGTCCTTGTATTTTTCAAAGGGAAAGCTGTCAAAGCCCTTGCGGATCCGCAAGTCCACGTCGTCTGCGGTCTCAAGACGGTTTTCTCCCCACCAGTGATCGGGAAGCGTGGCGTCGGGAGCGGTATGCGGAAATAGCTTTTGCAGCGTCTCAAGGGTACTGCCCACAAAGACCTTCGCCGTGTTCTCGCTCATGAATCTCTCCCGCATAAGCGGCAGGGGATAGATCACCGTGTCCAGCACTTCGGCAAGGACCTCCGAGGTCTCCATGGTGCGAAGATAGGGGGAGGAGAAGATCACGCCGTGAAAGCCCCGACGTTTCAGCTCCTCGCCGAGGACCTGCGCCTGCTTTCTTCCGAGCTCGGAAAGAGCAATCTCTCCGATGGGGTAACGGTAGTCGCCGTTTATGTAACCGCTCACGGGGGATACCTGACCGTGGCGGGTGATGTAGATTTTCATTTTTGTTGGTTCCTTTCTTGCCCCGGGTTTGTTTTTTCTTTGCGGGCTTTTGCCGTTTTGCAGGATCTGCCTGCCTCTTTTGATTAAACTTTCACAAATACATTATACCACAGAAGACTTCTTTTTGTCAACCGGATCGGGACTTTGCCGTGAAATAATGCGGTGGCTGCGCCGGCCTTGCAAGGGCTTTTCTTTATGCAGTCTTGACGATCGTTTATTCCGCTTCCGGCTGCCCGGGGATTGCTTTTTCGATTTAGTGTGCAAAATAGCTAAATCGGAGCGCAAAATAGTGATAATAGTGCCGATTTTTGAAATTATTGCCGTTTCCTCTTGCAAAAAGCAAAAGAGTGTGCTATAATAAAAAGGTCAAATAACTGACAAGTAATCCGGAGAGTTCCGATACGGACGCCGAAGGTGTACGGCAGGTGCAGGGAGCATTTGCCAATCTCTCAGGCAAAAGGACGGAGGGTATAGTTCACGGCGAGTATTCGTCGGCAGATATGCACAGGGAGCTTTTCGGACACTTCGATGCACAATGCATCCGGGTGTCCTTTTTGATTTCTGTGTACGTTTGTTTTATGCTGTGGCTTTTCGGAAATCAAAAAACGAAAGGAAGACGTTACAGTGAACAAAAGAATGAACAAAGCATGGAGGATCCTTGCCGCCTCTGCATCCCTTATGGCGGTTTTCGGAGCGCTGATGAGCACATCGGCGAAGACCTTCGGTGAAGCGGTTGCCGGCGTCAACAGTGCGGTCAACAATGTGGTATGGGGTTGGCCCAGCATGATCCTGATCCTCGGTACCGGTATCCTCCTTACTCTGCGCTGCTTCGGCGTGCAGTTTACCCATTTCGGCCACGTCATGAAGAATACCATCGGTAAGATCGCCGAAAAGAAGACAGCCAAGGCGGGAACCGTTACTCCCTTCCAGGCTCTCTGCACCGCTCTTGCGGCAACGGTCGGTACCGGCAACATCGCCGGTGTGGCAGGCGCTATCGCCATCGGCGGTCCCGGCGCCGTGTTCTGGATGTGGATTTCCGCTCTTCTCGGTATGTGTACCAAGTATTCCGAGGTCGTTCTCTCCATCAAGTACCGTGAAAAGAACGATAAGGGCGATTACGTCGGCGGTCCTATGTACTATATCAAGAACGGTCTCGGCAAGGGCTGGGCATGGCTCGGCGTCGTCTTCGCCGTTCTTGCGATCCTCGCTTCCTTCGGTATCGGCAATATGACCCAGGTCAACACCATTGCGGGCACCGTATATGACGCAGCCTCCAAGTTCGGCACCGTGAACGAAAGCCTCATCCGCTACATCGTCGGCGGCATCGTTATCGTAGCCATTGCGCTCGTTTCCATCGGCGGTATCAAGAGGATCGGTAAAGTGACCGAGCTCCTCGTTCCCGTTATGAGCGTTATTTACATCATCGCAAGCCTTGTCGTTATCTTCTGCAACATCGGCAGCATCGGCGCCGTTTTCAAGGCGATCTTCGTCGGCGCATTCACTCCCGCAGCTCTCGGCGGCGGTCTTGTGGGCACCACAATCTCCACAGCCATGAAGAAGGGTATCTCCAGAGGTATCTTCTCCAACGAAGCCGGCCTCGGTTCCGCTCCGATTGCCCATGCGGCAGCCGACACCGACAGCCCCGTTAAGCAGGGTCTCTTCGGTATCTTCGAAGTATTTGCAGACACCATCGTGATTTGTACTCTTACCGCCCTTTCCATCCTTATGAGCGGCGTGAACATCAACTTCGGCGAAAGCGCCGACGCAGCCCTCTCCATCGCAGCCTTCTCCGAAGTATTCCCCGCAAAGGCAGCCGGCGTTGTTATCGCCATTGCTCTCGCCCTCTTTGCTTTCACCACCATCCTCAGCTGGAACCTCTACGGAACCCGCTGCACCGAATACCTCTTCGGTTCCAAGGCTTCCCTCGTTTATAAGATCGTCTTCCTTCCCGTGCTCCTCATCGGCGCTACCATGAACCTCAGCCTCGCATGGGATATCGCAGACACCCTCAACGGTCTTATGGCGATCCCGAACCTTATCGCTCTGCTCCTTCTCAGCGGCGTCGTTGCCAAGGAAACAAAGGCATACTTCGCAGAGAGAAAGAAAGAGAAAGCAAAGAAATAAGTTTATAAGCATTCGTACATGATAATGGCGGCAGGGGAGAGATCTCCTGCCGTTTTCCCTTTTGCCGTATTCCGGACATATTCCGGCGTGTTCCGAAAGGTGCCCCGCCAAAGCATGAAAGCCGGGTCGGAACTGCGGCAAAACGGAAAGCGAAAAAGGGAGAAGCATGAAAGCAGAAAATGAAGAAAAAGAAATAAAAAGAAAATAATGTGAAAATATCAAAAAACTTTCAAAAAGCCCTTGACAAACCGAAAAACTTGTGCTATAATAACATCGTTCCGTTGAGAACACGGGAGCTTAGCTCAGCTGGGAGAGCATCTGCCCTACAAGCAGAGGGTCATAGGTTCGAGCCCTATAGCTCCCACCATAAAAAAGCACTTGCGAAAGCAGGTGCTTTTTTTAATGAAGCGCACCTTCGGCGCATAAAGAATGAAGCAAAGCTCCGCTTTATGAAGCGTGCCTTACGGCACACGGAAAAGAAACAGGTGCGACTCGCTTAAATCGCTTGACTCGATTTTTGCGCCCTTTTTTGAATAAAAAAAGATTTTCCTAATGAAATTCCGGAATTTTTCAAAAAGCCCTTGACGAAACGGAAAAAACGTGTTATAATACAAAAGCTGTCCGGGGAGGACGGCACAATTTGCGGGTATGGCGGAATTGGCAGACGCGCTAGATTCAGGTTCTAGTCGGGGCAACTCGGTGGAGGTTCAAGTCCTCTTGGGCGCACCAGTTAAAAGGACTTTGCGAAAGCAAAGTCCTTTTTTCGTGAAGATCCTTTCCGGGAAAACGGAAATTCCTTTGTTCAGGAGGCGGATAAAATGGCACAGCCGGAATTCCGCGGCGACCGCACGCCGGAGCACGGCGTTCTCCGCGCCAATTACCACACCCACACCTTCCGCTGCCATCACGCGCAGGGGACCGAGCGGGAGTATGTCGAAAATGCGCTCAAGGTCGGGATGACCACCCTCGGCTTTGCCGATCATTCGCCGTATGTTTTCGAGGGGGACTTTTATTCCGGCTACCGGATGCGCCCCGGGGAGATCGCGGGCTATGTCGACACGCTGCTTGCCCTGCGGGAGGAGTACCGCGGGCGGATCGACATCCTCATCGGCTTTGAGGCGGAATACTATCCGAAGCATTTCGGGCAGTTTTTGCAGCTCATCGAGCCGTATCCGATCGACTATCTCATCCTCGGTCAGCATTTTCTGCACAATGAGTACGATGACGAGCGCCACACGGCGTCCGAGCACGGCGACGAGTCGGAGCTCGAATTGTACGTCGAGCAGGTGATCGAGGGGCTGAAAACGGGCAAATTCTCCTACCTCGCGCACCCGGACGTGTTCCATTTCACCGGGGACGACGCGGCTTACGCCCGTCATATGCGGCGGCTGTGCGAGGCGGCGAAGGCGCTCTCCATCCCGCTCGAATTCAATTTCTACGGCTTTGACGATCACCGCTTTTACCCGACCGAGAAATTCTTCCGCATCGCCGCTGAGGTCGGCAACGAGGTCATTTTCGGCTGCGACGCGCACTTTGCGGATATGATGCTCAAGACGTATCTCACCGACCGGG
>JAZRXH010000076.1:0-3987 GCA_045600125.1 Eubacteriales bacterium
CTCAGCAAGTTTTCAGCATAAATAATAAGTTTACACTGTCCGATGAGGTCAAGACACGACCTCATCGGAGTTTTGTTTTTTGCCTTTGTCAAACCAATCCGTAGGGGACGATGCCCACATCGTCCCGACAAAACACGGCTCCGAGAGTCAGGAGCGGCGGGGATGCCCCCGCAGGCACCTCGAGACCTCACCGCAGGTAAAAGCGGGAGTGCAGATGCCCGAGTATAATACCGCTTTGCCGCCATAAATCCGAGCGGCAAAGCTCGGAAAGTATCTCCAAAAGTCACTCGAAAACTTTCACTCAGAGTAATTTTGTGCGAAATAGGGCTCGATGTGTCCGCGGGGGTTTCCCTGCTGATAGTTCTTGGCGCAGACGCCGGTGACGTGCTTAAAGACGTAGGAAAAATAGCAGGGGGAAGAAAAGCCCAGGGAATCGCTGACGAAGGAGATACTGCTGCCATGGGCGAGCATTTCCCGTGCGGCGTGGATTTTCATCTCGTTGAAATACTTCACCGCCCCGCCGCCGGTATATTCGAGAAAGACGCTTTTCAGGGACGCCGGGCAGACGCAGAGCGCCTTTGCCAGCTCCGGGATCGTGATCCTCGAGGCAATATTCGCCTCCATGTACTTCACCGCCTCCCGGTAAAGCGCCGCACGTCCCGCCGTGCTTTCCCGCACGTCGTTTTCACCGCCGGCGACTCTCGAGAGGAGCACCTCGCACAGCTTCAGAGCGTCGGCGTAGACCTCGGGATCGTAGTTCCGAATGAGTCCCCCCGGATAGACGTGCCCGCAGAGGCGCTCGATCTCCGACAGAAGCAGCCTCGCCGTGCCGTACTCGTCCTTGTCAAGACCCCGGGCGCAGAAGTGTCCTCTCTTCGGGAGGCTATCCGAAAAGAACTGGATCACCGCCATCTCCGCCCCGCCGGAAAGCGCCCGGTTGCAGTGGAACGCCCGGGGCTCGCCGAGGAAAAAATCGCCCTGCGACAGCGTGACCACCTCCCCGTTGTAGGTGATGCTCATGCTCTTCGACAGAACGATATTGATCTCCCACGCCTCGTGGGTGTGCCCGTCGAAGCGGTACCCTTCCTCAAAGGTGTAGCGGTAGTATGCGTACAGACTGTCGATTCGGACCTGCATCTTTTTCCTTTTCCTTTTTCCCTTTCCCGGACGGTTATAGAAAACATCGAAAAATAGCCTTTTTCTATAAAAGAATAGCCTTTTTTATATCCATGCCGTGTTTTTTACGATTATAATACAGATAAAGCCAAATGTCAAGCACTCTTTGACGTGGCATAAAAAGATCAAAACATCAAAAAGGAGCGGTAAAAAATGATCTACACCTTTGATTTTCTCCCAGGCGAGCACTGGTGGGGCGGCTGCGCCGACGACGGCACCAAGCTCCCCTTCTCGGCAAATAAAGACTACGAATCGGATAACCGTTACGCCTGCTTCAACCAGGGCATGCCCTTCTTCGTATCGGACATGGGACGCTACATCTGGAGCGAGGACGCCTTCGCCATCAAAGTACACGGCGGCAGGATCGAGATCGAAAGCGACCTCGAGGTGACCATGAACGTGGCGGGCTCGACTCTCCGTGAAGCCTATCTTGCGGCGTCGAAGGCGCACTTCCCCTTCACCGGCAAGGTGCCGCCCGAGGAATTCTTCATGACGGCGCAGTATAACACGTGGATGGAATTCACCTACGATCCCACCCAGGAAAAGGTACTGGAGTACGCCCACGCCATCGTGGACAACGGCTTCGTTCCCGGCATCCTCATCATCGACGAGGGCTGGCATAAGCCTTACGGCGACTGGACCTTCGACCCCATAAAGTTCCCCGATCCCAAGGCGATGATCGACGAGATCCACGCCCTCGGCTTCAAGCTCATGCTGTGGGTCGTGCCCTTCGTGTCCTGCACCGGCAGAGGCTATATCACCCAGATCCGCAAGGACCTCAATACCGAAGGCACCTACGACCGCATTTTCCTTCGTAACGAGGAGGGCAAGGTGGCTCTCACCGAGTGGTGGAACGGCGTTTCCGCCATCCTCGACTTCACCGACGAAGCCAACTGCGAGTTCCTCGACAAGCAGCTCCGTGTCCTCACCGACGAGTACGGCGTGGACGGCTTCAAGTTCGACGGCGGCTCCAAGATGTGCTACCATTCGATGCGCCTTGTGAACGGCGAGTTCAGGGGCACCGCTGCCGGAACCTATTCTCCTCTCGAGCAGAATATCGCATGGAACGACTTCGGCACCCGCTATAAGTACCACGAATACAAGGACACCTACAAGGGCGGCGGCAAGCCCGTGATCCAGAGGCTCCGTGACAGAGGTCACCGCTGGGACAACGACGGCATCAACACCATCATTCCCAACTCCCTTGTACAGGGTATCCTCGGCTATCCCTTCGTATGCCCCGATATGATCGGCGGCGGCGAATGGTCCTACAACGTGAAGCCCGGCTTCCATATCGACGAAGAGCTCTTCATCCGTATGGCGCAGGTTTCGGTCTTCTTCCCCATGATGCAGTTCTCCTGGGCTCCGTGGCGTGTCCTCTCGAAGGAAGCCCTTGAGCAGGTCAAGTCCCTCGCCAACCTCCACGCCAAGGTCGCTCCCGAGCTGATGGAGATCGTAAAGAAGAGCGCCGTCACCGGCGAGCCCGTGATCCGTCTCCTCGAATACGCTTACCCGCATTGCGGCTATGAGGAGATCAAGGACGAATACCTCTGCGGCGAAGATATCCTCGTCTGCCCCGTCGTTACCAAGGGCACCTTCAAAAAGGAAGTCGTAATCCCCGAAGGTAAGTGGCAGGACGAGCTGGGCAACGTCTACGAAAAGGGCGTCTATACCATCGACACCCCCGTGGAGCGCCTCCCCTACTTCCGCCGTATGCACTAACAGCTTTATGCGTGGGGGTGCCCCCGCACCCCCTTTCTTTTGGGGGGCTCCCCGCCCCCAAACCCCATCGACGAAAGCTGCGGGGCTCCGCCCCTGCACCCCGCCGCCTTTTGAAAAAGGCGGGCGAAAACTTTCAATAGTGGCAGTCCATACGGACTGCCACGGTGTTTTTTAGGGGTAAATGGTTGTTGTCTACTGTCTGTTGCGGCAGGAAAGCAGTGCCGCAACAGAGGTTGGGGGTGGATTTTCGGCGCACTTAATAAGTGCGGCAAGAGACCGCTTTTTTCCGGGAACGTAAGCGTGTTATATTCGGCTCACGCCGTTAGTGTAGCGATTGCCCTACTGCACACGATACGGGGGTGTTACTTTTGCCAAGAGCGGCAAAAGCCGATACACTTCGAAATGCATGATATGCATTTCGTGCGGTATCGCACCAAAAACGCCCGTCGGGTACGGGAGGGCGGCAGTCCTGCCTGTCGCAAGCGCCTCCCTTGGCGCTTGTTCCATGCTAAAGTTTTCTTCGAAAACTTTCAACACCCATATCTTTCTACAACCGGTACAGCGATGCTTTATGAGTGCCGTTCTCGTTCTTGTTACGGCTTGCCCCCTCCCGCTGCCACAATCATCGGTGCAAGCACCGATGATGAAAGTTTTCTTCGAAAACTTTCCACGGTTACAAGCAGCGCGTCCGCAACGGACGCTATGACTCGGAGCTTCTCCTATGGGAATGCAGAGAATGCCTCGCCGAAGTGTCCTATTTGACTTTGTACACTGATAAGTATCCCCACACCAAGAAGCGAGGGCGACCGGTCAGCGAGCGCCTTTCCCACGGAGTACCGAACCGCAATGGTTCTCTCGGACTATATGCGGTCGGCGGGAATTATGCCGACCCATAGGACGGGAAAGCAGGAACCAAGTACATCACGCACGAACGAAAGCGAAAATTATCGCTGAGGAAAAAAAGTCCCCCGTAGAGCACGACAAAAATGTATATGGCGGTTCCGTTCCTCGGGAGGAGTAAGCGGAAAGTTTTCGCAGAAAACTTTCTTCATCGGCACTCGTGCCGATGATTAGAACCGCATAGGTTCC
>JAZRXH010000077.1:0-60141 GCA_045600125.1 Eubacteriales bacterium
AAAAATTCACGATATTTTCATTACTTATCGGCAGGGGACGGAGTAAAATTTTCGTCACGAAGAAAAAGCAGGCACTTTGGTTTCTCAACCAAAATATCTGCCGGAGATATATAAAATTTTCGTACAGAGCAAATCGAAAAAAAATCAATCCGAAGCACTTGCAATCGAAGAAAAATTTTGCTATATTATGGCAAGACAAAGGGCTGAAAAATTACGCATTAGATTAGGTGAGTAATGAAGCTTTGCTAATGGCTTGCTAATGGATTGCGTAAAAACGTGCAGGAAAGCGAATTTCGGACAAACCCCGTGAAATCAAGGAAAATGCCGATAAGCCCTTATTTTACGCAAGTTTGACGGCACTCCGGGGAACCGAATCAGACTCATCAGAACCAAAGTCTAAAAGATTCAGGTTCTTGTGGTAGCAATACTGTACAGGTTCAAGTCCTGCTACCCGCACTGAGAAAAGCGCTTCGAAAGAAGTGCTTTTTTTGATATAGGCTCATTTTTACGGGAGAACCGGGGATCAAAGATGTTCTGCTCACGAAAGCGAAAGGAGATTCCGGACAACGACGATTTGTCGGACTGTTTCGGCAAATATTTTCTTGCTCCGACTTCTTATCTGATTGCTATGGGAATTGAGAATCCAAATGAAGTCATCGGAACATTTAAGGTCGATTCGACAATGGCAGGTTTTATCAATAAAAACATCAGCAATAGAAAAATGAAATACGGAAACAAGATATTTGATTATGAAAAACCGTTTGCAGAAGCTCAACGTAAAGGATGGGTTGTCGGAAAAGTTGAGATTTGGTTTTCCGATACAAAATCTGTTGACGACAAATTCAACTTGAACTAAGGAGGAATGATTTATGGCAAGATTAGGTTGTAAGTGCGGAAATACATTAAGCAACTCTATGTGTCCTTCAGAGAATGTTATATACGTTATGAATAAGAAGCGCGTAGAAGCTGCTTTAGGTTATAACCCACATTTGACACTTATGGACTTCATAACCAACTGGGATGAACTGACCGATTCAAAAAGAGTATTCATTTCAGAAGAGTATGATTTTTGGTATTGCACGGAGTGCAAACGAGTTATTCAATGCGAAATTCACATCGGAGGAAAGGCGCTTGCTGTCTATAAACCCGTTGCAAATGAGATATCAATTGCATTCAATGAACTGTTGAGATTGGAGGAACTGATCGTTTTCACCAACTTTGCAGAAGATGCCGCAACGGAGAGCAATCCTCCGATCAAACTCTCGTGTTTTATTGACTCATTGCCTAAAATCCGGTATTTCATTTCGGATGACCGTCAGTTCGTTTATGTCTATGATTGTGATGCCAAAAAAGTGTCTTCCGTATATCAATTTGAGGTTTCAGCGAATCAAGAGGCAGAAGACAATGAAGGGTAACACTATCGAAGAGTTCATCGACAGCTTATACATCAACTGCGACAAAGAGTTCCTTTACAAAGATAAACGCTATATGCTTCAAGGTTGGTTAAACAAAGATGGGACATATACTCTGAGGATGAATGAAATCTCTGAAGAGTCTCCGGTCGTATTCTTTGTGACCAATGAAGACAGAGCATATTGCGTGCAGAAGTTTGAAGAGGCTCCGCTGTTTGACGGGAAGATAATATATGACGCTGAAGATGATATTACCGTAGAGTACGACTGATTTTTAGCATATTCGGTTTATCGTTGTTCCCGTTCATTGATGACACCAAAAGAAAAAAACGTCAGGTGCTACCAACGCCTGACGGGGTGTTCTGAAGATACGAATATCCTTAGAACGAGTGTACGGAAATTATACAACGTTTTTTCTTCGTTTTTTCTTTTGTCAATTGGCAAATTGACCAAATCGTATTTCTTTGACTGAATTTTGAAACCGTTTGCAGACAAGCAATCGCAGATGTGCAGAGAAGGGCTTGTTTTCGGTGCCGCTCTTACTTTTTCAGTTCGACCTCCATGATCTCGTCGATGCGCTTTACCAGCTCTGCCTGCTTCGGCTTGTGCTCAAGGTACATAAGGGCGTAATTGCGGAACAGCTCGGTGTGGTTTCCCACGTAAAGCTCCTTGTCGAGGTAGGTCTTCATATAGGCGATTTTTTCATCGTCGGGAAGTCCGTAGTTCTTCACAAGCATCCACTCGGCGGCGTAAAGCCCCCGAAGGATCCCCGTCTTTTCCCGCCATTCGTCAAGATAAGCGGGAATGGGCTCTTTTTCGCCGAGCGTCAGTCCCTGATGGGCAAGGAAGCATTTCGCCATGTAATAATGTCCCAGCTCGGTGGGGTGGATCCGGTCGGGACCGTAAAGGATTTTTGACTGCATGACTTCGGTAAAATACGCATGATAGTCGCACAGATCAAGGTGCAGCTTTGCACAAAGCTCCCGGCAAAACGCCGCATAGCCGGAAATCAGCGCATAGCCGCCGGGAAGGGGAGGGTTTCCTTCCGTCTGGTATTCCGCATAAGGGACGGGGGTGCAGAGGGTCACCTTTACTCCTCTGCTTATCAGCGCAAGGCACAGACGCTCCATTTTCGCCTTATACAGGATAAAACGGTCACTGAGCTCGGTATATCTTTCAATGCTCTGCGGTTTTGCCAGAGCATCCCGCCCCGAGTCATTGACGCCCAGCATGATGCAGGCGTGAGTGGGCTTCCGGGGAAATACGTCGTCTTCAAGATACTGATACTGGGACTGTGCCGAGCCGCCGGACACGCCGCAGTTGTAGAAATTCACGCCGAGAGAGGGAAGGTTATCGTGATAGTAAGCCACAATCCTCGATACGAACTGGTTGTGGTGGGTGATGCTGTCGCCGATGAAGCAGACACGGGCGCCTTTCGGAAATGCGGGCATTTTTCGTACCTCCGTAAGTTACAATTATCTCTTTTGTCAGTATAAAACATTTTCCGCATAAAATCAAGAGCTTTCGGAACATTTCCGAAAAAGGTTCCGTCTAAAACAGTGATAATCATGACAGTAATAATAAATCATAGAGAAAAAGGAGAAAACAGCATGAAAATGATCAATACGAGCCTTGAGAGAAAACGCCGTCTGGCGGCTCTTTGCCTGATCGCCGCCCTGGCCCTCTGCTCCTGCGCAAAAGACGCCGCAAAGGAATCCGGCTTCAAGGCAGAGAACGAAGAGACCGAGATCGGAGAAGTCGTTTCCGAGAACGGAAAGGATCCGGAAACAGACTCCGAAAAAGCCCATGAAGAAGAAAACGTTGAGGAAAAGGGCTCCGACGGCGCCTCTTCGGAAAAAGGCGAGGACAAGCCGGAAAAAGAGTCCATTCCTTCGGAAAACGAAGAAGAAAAGACGCAGGGATCGGGAATGACGGCGGCAAAAGAGCCGACGATCGCCGAATATTCGGAATACTGGGCACGCACGAGCTTGGAAATCCCCGAAAACTGGGACTTTTCCATCGTGACAAGCGACCGTGAGGAAAACCCCTTCGGTCTGTCGGTTTTCCGGAAGGACAAGCCGGAGACCCGCTTTCAGCTTCTGTACTACCCGGACGTTTTCGGCGTCTGCGGCACGGGACTTACCCAGAAGGACGCCGAGCTTTCGGGCGGCAAAAAAGTGAAGGTCGGCTACTATGACGATAGTCCCGTGTGGTCCTTTATCGTCTTTGAGGACGTTCCCGGCTCCTATGCCGTTATTTGCGACGGCGAGAGCGACAAGGAACTGTCGGAGGAGTTTTTCGACATCCTCGGCAGCGTGGCGCTCGGCTATTCCGATTTCGGCAGAGAGGACGCCGAGCGGCTTGCCAAGGAGAACGTGCAGGGCGAATACAAGTACGTACATTCCCGCTACGACCATAAAAACGGCGTGTGGAACGTCAGCTTCTACAACGATGCGGCACTTTCCGAGTGTGAGGAAAGCTTCAGCCTTTCGGAAACGGGACTTTCACCGACTCCGAAAAAAGGGGAAGAGGTGACCATCAGCGACAGCGTTTACAACGGCGATGCCAAGGAGCCCTCCGGCGGATACACCACCTTTTTGCCCCTCGGCGATTTTCCGGGTCTTCCGGGAATGGAAGAAACAAAATAACGTGAACGGAAAGCATCCCGGAAAAACGGACGGCGATCCGGAGGCGGGGAGGAGAGATCCTTCCCGCTTTTTTGTTATCTGCCGGACAGCTCGGCGAGCCGTTGTGAAAATCCGCTTTGCGGCATCGCTTTTTTTGGCAAAACCGTTGAAATAGCGGCACTTCTGTGCTATAATCGGAAATGGGGAGCGGCAGCGGCAAAAAAGGAAGAGATTCCGCCCGGCTCCGACTGCAAGAATAAATTGAGTAAAAAAGGAAGTGTGCCATATGTGGCTTCTGTATGCGATCCTTTCGGCGGTGTTTGCCGCCCTTACCTCGATCCTTGCCAAAGCGGGCATCTCCGGCGTGAATTCCAACCTTGCCACCGCCATCCGGACGGCAGTGGTCCTTGTCATGGCGTGGGGAATGGTCTTTATCACCGGCGCCCAGAACGGTCTTTCCGGCATCGACAGAAAAAGCTGGCTCTTTCTCATCCTTTCCGGCATCGCCACCGGCGTGTCGTGGCTCTGCTACTACGAGGCGCTGAAAACGGGGCAGGTGTCGAAGGTGGTGCCTATCGACAAAATGAGCACCGTGCTGACCCTTGTTCTCGCCTTCATTCTTTTCCATGAGCAGTTCACCGTAAAATCGGTCATCGGCTGTGTTCTTCTCACGGCGGGGACGCTGGTCATGGTGCTGTGAATACCGTCATTTCAGAAAGGAACGCTTATGAACAACGATCTCATCCTGAACAGTTCTCCCACTGAGGAAAGCCCTGACACGGTGCGTTTTGTCTGCACCGTGAAAAGAAACAGAGAGGACTATCTGCAATACTCGAAATATATATCCCGGAAGAATTCGCATCGCTCGCCGGTGCGGAAAGTGCTCCTTGGGGTGATCGTCGCCGCCTATATCGGCGTGCTCCTTTACGTGGGAGAATACGGTTTTCTGACATTTTTCCTCGGCGCCATGTTCGCTCTCCTTGTTGTTTTCATTATGTCAAAACTGAATTTCAAAAAGAGAGTCTTTGCAATGTATGATTCGACAAAGAAACTGGGAGAGTTTGACACGACCCTGTCCTTCACGGACGGCGGTTATACGGCGGAAAACGTCTACTCCCGTGAAAGCCTTCCCTACGACAAGCTGTATGCCATATACTGCACCGAGGATTTTTACTATATCATGCTGACGAAAAATCAGGGCTATTATCTTGTGAAAGCCGAATGCCCCGATGGCTTCGACGCTTTCCTCGGCGAAATCAAAAAGCGGGAACAGCTTTGAGAAAGCTGCGAGAAGGCTTTGAGAAAACTCTGAAAAATACGTTTGGGGAGGCGCATGGAATGCTGCTGCACACTCTCCGGTCTCAAAAGGATATCCTCGATACCGTTCTCGAGATCGGATTTCTGCCTTTTTTTGAAAACAGGATACGGGGCTTTTCCATCGAGGAAGCCATATCCCCCGAGCTGTGGTTTGCAAGGGACACGGACGGTCCGTGGGAATGGAAGGGACCTCTTGCCGAGACAAGGAGGGTGGCTTACGGCAAGTTCTTTTCGGGAAAGGCAGGCTTTATCAGCCTTGAATACTTCCGGGACTTTCTCAATTTCCGCCGGGACGGCTACGACTTCGATGCCCGCTTTGACGACGGTCTTGCTTCCCTGAAGGACAAGGGCGTGTACGATACCGTTTTCACCGAAGGCTCGCTTCTTTCCAAGACGCTGAAAGAAAAGGCAGGCTACGGCAAGGGCGGGAAGACCGGCTTTGAAACGGTCATCACCCGGCTGCAGATGCAGACCTATATCACCGTGGATACCTTCCGCTATATGCTGGACAAAAAGGGAAATCCCTACGGCTGGGGCGTGGCGGTGTACTCCACTCCCGAGGCGCTCTTCGGGGAGGACTTCGTGCATAACGCCTATGCGGAAAGCCCCGAAAAGTCCGGGGAAAAGATCTTTTCCCATATGAGAAGAGTCCTTCCCGCAGCTCTCTGCGCAGACTCGGACATCGAAAAGCTCTTTTTACGCATGTAAGTATACAACAAAAAACGGTAAGTTTTTCGGATTTGCACACTTTTTGCCCCATTAGAAGTGAAAATGCTCTATTTTATTTTGAATTTCCGCATTATAATGAGGGCATAAAAGAACCGGCGGCTTTTTTGCCGCCCGGGGAAAACAGAATTGGTGGTGTCATTATGAAAGATAAGATTACGCTCGCCATAATCGGCTGCGGCAACTTTTCCGGCTTCTTCGTTCCGCTTTTCAAGGCGCATCCCGACGTGAAAAAGGTCTACGTCTGCGACCTTATCCCGGAGCGTGCCGAAAAGTATTCGAAGCAGTTCGGCGTGGACATCGTGCCCTCCTTTGAGGCGGCGCTCGCTTCCGAGGAGATCAACAGCATTGCCGTCTTCACCCAGCGCTTCTGCCACGGCGAAATGGTGATCCGTGCCCTCAAGGCGGGAAAGCACGTTTACAGCGCCGTGCCCTGCGCCATTGCCGAGGAAGAGATCTTCGAGATCAAAGAACTGGTCGAAAAGACGAGGCTGACCTATTCCATGGGTGAGACCGGCTTTTATCGGGCTCCCACCGTCTTCTGCCGCAGCGAGTTCCGTAAAGGTACCTTCGGTAAATTCGTTTTCGGTGAGGCGCACTATAATCACGACATCCGCAACATGGAGAACAGCTACCGCTCCTCCGGCGGCGATGACTGGAAGAAATTTGCGGGGATCCCGCCCATGTTCTATCCCACCCACTCGATCTCCATGATACTCGGAGCCATGCCCGGTACTTATGTTAAGAAGGTGACCGCTCTCGGCTTTGCGGGAAGTCCGAGGAACGATATTTTCGGCAGAAGCGGGCAGAACCTCTACGACAATCCCTTCTCGAATACCGAGCTTCTTGCCGAGCTGTCGAACGGAGGTCTCATGAAGACCGCCGAGAACCGCTGCGTCGGCTGGAAGGCGCCGGAGACCTATATTTCTCAGTTTTACGGTACCGACGCAGGATACGAATTCTCGGTCGCCCGCCACAGCCTTGCCACGTGGGATGAAAACCGTTACGGTAAGGTGAAGATGCGGGACGTTACCCCGCTCCTGCAGCCGAAAGAGCTGACCGAGCTGATAAACTCCGACTACGACCGTGCCATTCAGGAGATCGCCGACGGCTACGGCTTTACGCTTGTATCTCCCGTGCAGCCTACCGAGCGTCTTCCGAAGGAATTTACCGGCATGGAGAACGGACACAACGGTACGCACCACTTCCTCGTGGACGACTTCTGCCGTGCCTATACCACCGGCAAGCTCTCTCCCACGAATATCTGGCAGGTCGCCCGGTTCAATCTTCCGGGACTTATCGCCCACAAGTCCGCCCTTGCCGGCGGCGCCTGCATGGACGTTCCGGATCTCGGCGAGCCGCCGAAGGCCTGGGAGGTCCTTTCCCCGGATAAGGTGTGACGGTCTATCCCGGACAGACAAAAAGCGAAAAAACGACAAAATGTGAAATGATATCGGAAATGCGGAGAGGGAAGACCTTTTCCGCATTTTCTTTTTCGTTTTTCCGAAGCACGGGGAATATCCGATAACCGGAGATGATGAACGGAATAGGTGCTTTCTGACCGTTTCGGATTGCCGGTGCGGAAAACGGCGTCAATTTCGGAGAAAAATGTAAAAAGCTCTTGCTAAAATGAAGGATACGTGATATACTGTAAGATAAGGTGTTTTGTACATACTCACAGCCGACGGCGAAGCCTTCGGCAGGAGAAAGGAAGACATTCATGGAAAAAAGGAAAAAAAGATGGGGCGACAGAAGCGACGGAACTCTTGTCCGCAACGCCGACACCATGCATGTGATCATGCCGTTCCTGATGCCAAACCGATGCGACAACGAAGCACTTCTCAATGAGTTTATAGACCTTGAAAAGGTCAACGAATTTCTGGAAAAAAGAAACGCCGGCGACGTGGAATTCAAGACCACCTTCTTCCACGTAGTCTGTGCCGCCCTCGGGCTTACCGTGGCGAAAAGACCGAAGATGAACCGCTTTTACGCAGGACAGCGTCTTTACGAGAGGAACGAGATCACCCTCACCTTCGTCGTGAAGAAGCAGTTCACCGACGACAGCTCGGAGACCATGGCGGTTGTCACCATCGACCCGGAGAGCGAACAGCCTCCCATCGATCAGGTCTATGAGCAGGTCAAAAAAGTGGTCTACGGCGTCCGCAAGGAGGGCAACGTGGTGGACGGAGCGACCGGCATCGCCGGAGTTCTCAACAAGCTCCCGCGGTTCCTCATCCGCTTTGCCATGTGGTGTCTTGATACGCTGGATTACCACGGACACTATCCCAAGGCGTTCAGCAAGGTGGATCCCTATTCCTGCACTCTCTTCATTTCAAACCTCGGCAGTATCAAAATGAACGCCCAGTATCATCACCTTGCCAACCGGGGAACCAACTCCGTCTTCGTCATCATCGGCGAAAAGAAGCTGACGCCGGTGTTTGCTCCCGACGGAAGCTACGAGATGCGGGAGCTTCTTCCCGTGAGCCTCACGGTGGACGAACGGATCGCCGACGGCGTTTATTTTGCAAAAACCATGAAGGTGTTCAAGGAAATCCTGGCAAATCCCGAGCTCCTTACAAGACCCGTAAGCGAAGAGCTCCCCACAGAGCAGAAGGCATAAAAAACACTTGTTATTTTCCGAAAGGACTTGATGTATATGGCAGAAACAAGAGCCCCGTGGCTGGAGCATTACGGCGACGTGCCGAAGACCATCGATTACTTTGATGGCACGATGTGGGAAATGGTCGAGGACGTGGCAAACCGCTACCCCGACTATATCGCCTACGACTTCATGGGCAGAACGACCACCTATAAAAAGTTCGTAAAAGAGGTCGAGACCTGCGCAAGAGCCCTGAAATCCATCGGCGTGCGGTGCGGCGACAAGATTACGATCTGTATGCCCAACTGTCCGCAGACGGTGATCATGTTCTACGCCGTGAACATGGTGGGCGGCATCGCCAACATGGTGCATCCGCTTTCCGGTCAGAACGAGATAGAGTTCTATATCAAGGAGTCCGGCAGTATCTTCGCCGTGACTCTCGACCAGTTCTACAATAAATTCGAGGCGATACGGCAGAACGTGGAGCTTTCGAATATCATCATCGCAAGGATCAAGGACGAGCTTTCTCCCACCATCAAGGCGGGCTATATGCTCACCGAGGGCAGAAAGATCAAGAAGATCCCCAAGGACGCTCCCATCATCCGCTGGAACGACTTCATGCGCAGCGGCGAGCGTTACCACTGGAAGTTCAAGGTCAACAAGAAGAAGGATGATGCGGCGGTGATCCTCTACAGCGGCGGCACCACCGGCACCACCAAGGGCATCCTTCTGTCCAACTATAACTTCAACGCTCTTGCCGCTCAGATCATCGCCACCAACCCCATGTTCCGACCCGGCGATAAGATGCTCGCCGTCATGCCCATGTTCCACGGCTTCGGACTCGGCGTATCCATCCATTCCATGCTGGCGCAGGGCGGAAGATGCATCCTCGTCCCGAGATTCACGGCGCAGAGCTATGCAAAGCTCGTCAAGAAGTACCGCTGCAACTTCATCGCCGGCGTGCCCACCCTCTATGAGGCGCTTGTCCGTCAGCCCGCCATGAAGGGCACCGACCTTTCCTGCCTGAAGGGCGTATTCAGCGGCGGCGACTCGCTCTCCATCGAGCTGAAAAAGAAATTCGATAAATTTCTCTACGACCACAACGCCTCCATCCAGATCCGGGAGGGCTACGGCACCACCGAGTGCGTGACCGCCAGCTGTCTGACTCCGACCCATATGTTCCGGGAGGGCAGCATCGGCTTCCCGTTCCCGGATACCTTCTATGCCATCGTGAAGCCCGGGACGTGTGAGGACGTGCCGATCGGGGAAGAGGGCGAGATCTGTATCGCCGGTCCCACCGTCATGCTCGGCTATCTCGATCATCCCGAGGAAACGGCGGATACTCTCCGTGTCCACGCTGACGGAAAGACCTACGTCCACACCGGCGACCTCGGCTGCATGGACGCCGACGGCTTCATCTACTTCCGTCAGCGCATCAAGAGAATGATCATCACCAGCGGCTACAACGTATATCCGTCTCAGCTCGAAAATATCCTCGACGCCCACGAATACGTGCAGATGAGCTGTGTGATCGGTGTTCCCGATCCCTATAAGATGCAGAAGATCAAGGCGTTCGTCATGCTGAAGCCCGGCGTTACTCCCGACGAGGAGACCAAGACCCAGATCCTCGCTTACTGCCGCAAGAACGTCGCCAAGTACGCCATGCCCTACGACATCGAGTTCCGTGATTCGCTTCCCAAGACCCTCGTAGGCAAGGTGGCTTACCGTGTCCTCGAAGCGGAGGAAGCGGAAAAGCGGGGAGAAAAGCCGGAGGCAAAGCCTTCCGCACCGGCGGAAAATTCCGAAAACAAGGACACGGCGAAGGCGTGACGTAAAAGGCGCCGGAACCGATAATAAAACATGAAATTTGATGCATTACCGAAAGAGTTTATTCTCCGTGCCGAAAAGGTCCTCGGCGATTCCTTCGACGCTTTCCGCGAAAGCTACAAGCAGCCGTCCTTTCGGGGAATAAGGCTCAATACCCTGAAAGCAGACAAAGAAACACTGGAAAAGGCACTGGGGGAAAAGCTCACGAATACCCCTTTTTCCCCCTTGTCCTTTTACTGCCCGGAGGAACTGAGGATCGGAAAGAGTCCGGCGCACCATGCGGGTATGTTCTATTCGCAGGAGCCCTCGGCTTCCTCGGCGGTTACGATCCTCAATCCGCAGAAGGACGAGAAGATCCTCGACCTCTGCGCCGCCCCCGGCGGAAAATCCACGCAGATTGCTGCGCTGACCGGCGACACCGGACTTCTCTGGTCAAACGAGATCGTTTCGTCGAGAGCCGCTGTTCTTTCCTCCAACCTCGAAAGAATGGGGGTGAAGAATACCGTCGTATCCTCCTGCCATCCCGAGAAGCTCTGCACGGGACTTGCCGGGTGGTTCGATAAAGTCCTCGTGGACGCTCCCTGTTCGGGAGAGGGGATGTTCCGGAGAGAACCGGCAGCCCTTGAAGAATGGAACGACGCTTCCCCCGCATCCTGCGCCGCAAGGCAGGCGGAGATCCTCGATTCGGCATCGAAAGCCCTTCGTCCCGGCGGCATTCTCGTGTATTCCACCTGCACCTTCTCGGTGGAGGAGAACGAGGATACGATCCTTCGTTTTCTCGAAAGGCACCCGGACTTTGAGCTGGTTTCTCCCGGCGTTTCCTTCGGAAGACCCGCCTTCGGCATCGACGCCGTGCGTATCTTCCCGGCGGACGGAGGCGAGGGACACTTTGCGGCAAAGATGCGCAAAAAATACGGCGCCGAGACGCATGTCAAAAGCTATTCCGAGGGAAAACTGTCGAAGAACGTCCCGGTTTCCGAAATAAAAAAACTCTTTGCGGAGTGCTTCCTCGGACAAAACGAGAACCGACTGTTTTTCGGACCAAAGAGCGTTTTCGTTCTTCCCGACGTCCTTCCGTGCCTTGACGGGCTCGGCGTGGTAAGAGCCGGGTATGAGCTTTGCTCGGTACTGGAAAGGCGGCTTGAGGTGAGCCACGGAGCGTATATGTGCCGAAAGAAAGAGGAGTTCACCTCTTATCTCGATCTTCCCTCCGGTTCTCCCGAGCTTTCCGCATTCCTTCGGGGCGAGGAGATCCCGTGCCCGGAAGAATTGCACGGCTATGCCGCTGTGCTGTGTGACGGCGTATGCACCGGCTTCGGAAAGGCGAGCGGGGGAAGACTGAAAAACAAGTACCCGAAGGGGCTCCGCAATCCCCTTAATTAAATTACGATTCATTCCCGCATGATACAGGATATTTCTATTTTTTGACCGTGAGTAGGTCGGAAAGCGAAAACAAAATGGCAGAAATCGCAAGTAAATCTGAAATCAGAATAAGAACCGTAAAGGAATCCGACGCCGGGCGCATCTCGGAGATATACCGTCCTTATGTGGAGAACACGGCGGTTACCTTCGAGTACGTGGCTCCGAGTCCGGAGGAGATCCTTTCCCGCATCCGGAAGACGGTCGAAAAATTCCCTTACGTCGTTGCCGAAAAGGACGGCAGGGTGGTGGGCTATGCCTATGCCGGCGTTTTCAAGCCCCGTCCCGCCTACGACTGGTCCTGCGAGCTTTCGATCTACGTGGATCGGAGCATGAAACGGAGCGGCATCGGAAGGATGCTGTACGCCGAGCTGGAAAGACGCCTTGCCCTCATGGGCATCCGGAACGCCTGCGCCTGCGTGGCGTATCCCAACGTGCCGGACGAATATTCCAGCTTCGACAGCGCTCATTTTCACGAGTCAATGGGCTATACCAAGGTGGCGCATTTCACGAAGTGCGCTCAGAAATTCGGCGTCTGGTACGACATGATATGGCTTGAGAAATCTCTGGCAAGACACACGAAGGACGCAAAGCCGGTGTGCTTCGGCATGAATTTTGACGAGTGACCGTGAATTCCCGGAGAATAAGAGGACAATGGAAAAACTGCAAATCAAGCAAAAACTGAAAAAACTCTTCGGCGGCGTGGAGATTCGTTGGAAAACGGTCATCATAGCCGCCGTTCTTTCCGGTATCTACACGGCGATCATGGCGCTGGCTCCCGGACTCCGGAATACCTCCTTCCATACCGTTGCCGTGACCTTCGAGGTCTGGATCCTTTTCGGCATCGTGATCATCATGAACGCACGCTCCTGCACCGATGCGGCGCTGAAATGCTTTGTGTTTTTTCTTATCAGCCAGCCGCTTGTCTACCTTTTGCAGGTGCCCTTTAACCCCCTCGGATGGGAACTGTTCCGCTACTATCGGTACTGGCTTCTGCCGACGCTGCTCTGTCTTCCCATGGGATTCTTCGGATACCTTATCAAGAAAGATAAGTGGTGGGGGTATCTGCTTCTTTTCCCCATGATCTTTCTGACGGCGCTGAGTTTCAAAACGTATCTTTCGTATTTCACCTTCTGCCGCCCGTTCTATCTTCTTGCATGTATTTTCTGCGTCGGCATGATGCTCCTCTATCCGAACGTGCTGTTTTGCAATAAGAAAATTAAGATTGTCGGGACTCTTGTCAGCGCCGTGCTTATCCTCGGCATCGCCCTTTTTGTCATGGCAAAGCCCTACCGCTATTCCGCAGATCTTCTAAGCACCGTGGACGGAAAGGACGTCACCCCGAAATACAGTGTGCGTCTGGAGGATGACTCCTTCGGGGACGTGTCGGTCATGGAGGCAGACTCGGAGGGGTTCTGTCTTGTCCGCGCCGAGTTCAGAAAAAGAGGGAAGACCGAGCTTATCGTGATGAGCCCGGAAGGGGAAGAGCACCGCTACGACCTTGCCGTCGAGCTTCAGAGCTATGAGCTTTCGGAAAAGTAGTTTCCCGTATCCATCCTGTTTTGAAAAACAGAACAGCCCCGCCGAAGGAGACGTCAAAATCTCCCGGCGGGGCTTCTTTGTGTCGTTCTTTTCGGGCATAGCCACGTTCAGACTGTGCCGTTTTTTATTCAAAAAGGATCTCAAAGCATACGGCTTTTCCTGCGTCCCCGGGGCATACCGTGATGCCTGCGTAGCGGGAATCGGCAACGCTTTCCGATGTGAAGTCTTTTTTCTCACCGCTTACGTAAAGCGCACGGCATTCTTTTCCCTTCGGAAGAAGAAAGTGCGCCTCGATGCTTTTGGCGGGACTCACAAGGTCATACCGCATTCCGGAGTCTGTCAGAATATACTTCACGTTCACGTCGGCGCCCGTCTTTTCGTAGCCGGTGAAATAGCGGAGCTCCTTATATTCCGTGACCGGGAACCTCGGCGAGAAGCGGATGCTCCGGTAACCGAAGGAGGTATCCTCGATGCCCGCAAGTCCCTCGTCAATGGCGGACAAAATCGCCGCCGCTCCCCAGGCGCTGGGACCTCCGCCCTGAGGAAGACCGTCCTCGGGACCGTACAGAAAACAGATCGTGCCGTCCCGCTCGGTCATCGCACGAAGACGGGTGAGAATGTCGTACCCGTATTCCTCATAGCCGCATCGGAACGCCGCCTTGGCAAGCTCGCCCGCCGTGAAGGGAGAAATGGCGCCGTTCACGTAATGACCTGCCGTGTGTTCGTAGCCTTTGAAGTCCGCATAGGGCGGGTCGATGGAAAACCATTCCGCAAAGGCGCTCGTCGTTTCTTTCCTTCGCATGTATTCTTCGATGATGCTCCTCGACTCGGAAAGGCTCGTCACGCCCCGGTTGATGTCGTAGGTGTTCGAGAGGGAAAGACGCTCCGCTTCAAGACCGTCCGCACCGTCGGAATTCAGATGAAGCTGATGGACGAAGAATTTTCCGTTCCAAAGATGCTTCATCATGTTTTCCCGCACCTTTTCGGCGCGCTTCTCCCACGCTTTTGCCTTATCCTCTTCGCCGAGAAGACGGCGGAAATACGCAAGGGTATTCATGGCGTCAAACAGTCCCGAGTTGTCCCCGTGCATGATCGCCATGGGGGTGTCCTCTTCGATTTTTCGGTTCTTTCCGCACTTGCCGTAGGTGAAATCCCAGGTGTCGATGGTAAAGGCACGTTTGGCAAGTCCGTGGGCTTCGTCCCAGCGCTTCGGCGAGCTCGTTATGTAGTTTATCGCTTTTTCGAGCCTTGGAAGGACTTCCTTTACCCATCCGAGGTCACCGGAGACCCGGTAGCATTGCAGAACGCCCTCGACGGCAAGATATTCCACGTCCGCCTCGATCTCAAGCCGCACAAGGGACAGATTGTCCTCCGGGTACATTTTGCGGCAATCCTCATGGACAAACGACCAGTGCCGGTCGTCAATCTGCTTTATGAGTTCGTAGAAAAAGCCCTCGTCTGTCTGATTTTCCAGCATAAAGCGCAGGAAGGACTCGTTGTCGTATTCCCAGTGCTTGAACGCCTTCATCTGATGTACGTAGTCCCGAAGCCAGTTGTTGCTGCACATAAGGCGCTTTTTGTCAATGAACACGAGCCGCCGGTCGTCGTACACCACGTTCCGGAGGGTGTGCATGAATTCGCCGAGCCGCGGATCCTTCACCGTGAGAACGCCGGGATAACCGATCTCGGGGTTGTTGTATATTCCGTTGTGATTTCCGTCCTTGTCGTACATGGAGGGAAGTTTGTTTTCAAATTCGATGTACATGGGGATTTTCGCCTTTCTGTAATATTGGAAACGGGCAGAAGAAGACGCCTGCTTTGTCCTTCGTTGCATTATCATACTTGTTATGATACCTGCTGTCTTAAATGATATCATACTCCAAAACGCCCCGGATGTCAACGCTCATTTGAAATAAGATGCGGAATTTGATATAAAATGCGGAATTTTGCGGGATTTACCGCTAAGTTTTAATATATTCCATGAAAATGTAAATTATCTGTCACAGTTGCAGAGTATAATAATTTGGTTTTTTGTATAGGTTTTGCATTTTCAAAAAAGCAGGGAGTGAAAGCAAGGGCAATGAACGGGGCACTTTCCGAACCGGCACGTTTTTTCACACACGACAAAAGCTTCTATAAAAGCCTTTTCGGTCTGATGGCGGTAGTCGTCCTTCAGAACCTCGTGGCATACAGCGTCAACATGGTGGACAACCTCATGCTCGGCGTGTACAGTCAGGCGTCACTGTCCGGGGCGGCAACGGCGAATCAGATCCAGTTCATGGTGCAGCAGATCACCATCGCCATCGGCGACAGCGTGGTCGTCATCGGCTCCCAGTACTGGGGAAAGGGCGAGCTTTCACCCGTCCGCCGTCTTGCGGGTACGGCAATCCTTGTGGGGGCGGTATTCGGCATGGGCGTCTTTGCATGGACGACCTTTGCCCCCGAGAGTCTTCTCGGCCTTTTCACCGAGGACGAAAGCTACATAAAAGAGGGACTTACGTATCTACGTCTCATCCGCTTCACCTATCCTCTGTACGTTCTGACCACCGTGCTCATCGCTTCTCTGCGGTGCGTGGAAACGGTACGGATATCCCTCGGAATTTCCGTTATGTCCCTTCTTGTGGACGTGAGCATCAACTACTGCCTTATCTTCGGCAAATTCGGCTGTCCCGAGCTCGGCATCTTCGGCGCTGCCATCGGTACGCTGACCGCCAGAATACTGGAATTCTGCGTCGTGCTCCTCTATATCCTCTTCGTGGATAAGCGTCTGCGGCTTTTCTCGGAAAATCCTTTCCGGTGTGAAAAAGCTCTCGTAAAACGCTACTTCTCGGTGTTCGCCCCTTCGGTGACCTCCAATTTTCTGTGGAGCATCGCCACCCCCATACAGACCGGTATTCTGGGACACCTCTCGGACGACGCCATCGCTGCCAACTCGGTTTCCACCACCATGTTCCAGTACCTCAAGGTCATGACGGTGGGCGAAGCGTCCTCCTCCGCCGTGCTCATGGGAAAAACAGTGGGAAGCGGCGCCGGGAAAGAGAAGATCAAGGAGTATTCGAGAACGTTGCAGACCATCTACATTGCTATCGGTCTCACGCTCGGCACGGTGCTATTCTTTGTCCGCAAGCCTCTTCTCAGTATCTATAATCTTACTCCGACGGCGCTGTCGCTGGCAAACGGGATCATGATCGTGCTGTGCTTCGTTTTTGTGGGCATGGCGTATCAGATGCCCACCGGCGTCGGCATCATCAAGGGCGGGGGAGACGTGAAGTTCATGCTGTACTGCAACGTGATCTCTACCTGGGCGATCGTGATGCCGCTGTCCTTCCTTGCCGCCTTCGTGTGGAAGCTCCCCATCGTGTGGGTGGTCTTCATTCTCAACAGCGACCAGATCTTCAAGTGCGTCCCCGCTGCCATCCGATGCAACGGCTATAAGTGGATAAAGCACCTGACCGAGTGACAGGGAAAGCCCGCAAGAAGTGCCGTTTACGGCTGTTTTTTCGCATTTTCCTGCCGATTTTTCAGAATAATTTTACTTTTTCAGAATAATTTTACTTTTTCACTTGACAAGCTTGCTTTACTGTGGTAAAATGATAAAGTATTAAATCAGTAAATCAATGGCTTTTCCTTCACCGTTTTCCAAAAGACGGTGTAAAAGAAGCCGGGAAAGGAACCAAAAGCTTTGAACGAAAACTGTCTTACAAGAGACGAAAAAGCCATCTTCGCTCTTCGGACTCTTTACAGAAAACACGGCTATCAGCCCTACGAAATGAGCAAATTCGAGGAATACGACCTGTATCTGAAAAACAAGGACTTCCTCATGTCGGACCGCATCATCACCTTCACCGACACCGACGGAAAGCTGATGGCGCTCAAGCCCGACGTGACGCTTTCCATCGTCAAGAACCGTAAAAGCTCCCCCGAAAAGGTGCGAAAGGTGTACTACGACGAAAAGGTATACCGTGTCTCCGGCGGCTCCTTCAAGGAGATCACCCAGGCGGGACTTGAATGCATCGGCGACGTGGACGACTATACGGTGTACGAGGTGCTTTCCCTTGCCGCCGACAGCCTCGGTGCCATCTCGGAGGACTACGTTCTCGAGGTTTCCCACCTCGGCGTTCTCTCCCGCATCATCGAAAGAATGGGCATCCCGGACGACGTGCAAAGAAAGGTCGTCAAGTGCATCGGGGAGAAAAACGTCCACGGCATCAAAGAGCTTGCCGCCGAAGCCGGCTTCGATCCTTCGGCGCTGTGCGCCGCCGTGAGCGCCTACGGCAGCCTTGCGGACGTCCTCCCGACTCTCGATAAGCTGGGCTGTGACGACGAGACCGGGAGCATCCGGAAGATCTTTACCGCTCTCGAAAAGAACGGCTACTGCGGAAAGGTGCGTTTCGATTTCTCGGTGGTCAGCGATATGAACTATTACAACGGCTTCATATTCAAGGGCTTTATCAACGGCATCCCGGACGGCGTTCTCTCGGGAGGACAGTACGACGGGCTGATCACGAAGCTCGACGGGAAGGAAAGAGCCATCGGCTTTGCCGTGTACCTCGATATGCTGGAGCGCCTCCCTGATGAGAACGAAAAATACGACGTGGACGTGGTGCTTCTGTACGACAGCGGCGCCGACATCGAAAAAGTGAACGATACCATTAAGCTTTTCAGCAGCGGCGGCAGCAGCGTCGTGGCGCAGACGGTACGACCTGAAAAGCTCCGATACAGACAGCTGGTCAGACTTACCGAGAGGGGAGTGGAGATTCTTGAAAACAAAGACAATGCTTAACGTCGCCCTCCCGAAAGGAAGACTCGGCGAAACGGTCTATGGCATGATGGAAAAGGCTGGCTTCGAGTGCCCCGCCATCCGTGAAAACGGCAGAAAGCTCATCTTCGAAAACGAGGAAAAGGGCGTAAGATACTTTTGGGTAAAGCCCTCGGACGTAGCCATCTACGTGGAGAGAGGCGCCGCCGATATCGGCATTGCGGGAAAGGATATTCTCGAGGAATACGGTCCCGACGTGTACGAGCTGGTGGATCTGGGCATCGGCAGGTGCCGCATGGCGGTCGCCGCAAAGAAGGACTTCCGGGATGACGTGCGGAAAACGCTCCGTGTCGCAACGAAGTTTACGAAGGTCGCCAAGGAATACTACGCTTCCATCGGACGGGACATCGACATCATCCACCTCAACGGCTCCATCGAGATCGCCCCGATCCTCGAGCTTTCCGACGTCATCGTGGATATTGTGGAGACCGGAACGACGCTCCGTGAAAACGGACTGGAAGTGATCGAAACGATCTTCCCCATCAGCGCAAGACTCATCGCCAACAAGGCGAGCTTCAAATTCAAGGGCGACAGCATCACCAGAGTGGCAGAGGCTCTCGAAACGCTGAGTGCCGGAAATGCCGCCAAAAAAGGAGAATGAATCACTATGATAAAGATCATGAAGGTCGGCGAGGTCGAAAACAGCGAGATATTTGCCCGCACCGAGCCGAAAATGAACGTAGAACAGATCGTTGCCGACATCATCGAGGACGTGAAGAAGAACGGCGACGAGGCGCTTTTCCGCTACTGCGAAAAGTTCGATAAGGCAAAGCTCGAAAGCCTTGCCGTTACGAAGGAAGAAATCGACGAGGCGGTATCGCTCGTGGAGCCCGAGTTCCTCGAGATCCTCGAAAAGGCTGCCGCCAATATCCGTAAATTCCACGCAAGACAGGTACGCAACAGCTTTATACTCAACGACGAGCCCGGCATCGTCATCGGACAGAAGGTCATCCCCGTAGACAGAGCGGGACTTTACGTTCCCGGCGGTACGGCGGCATATCCTTCCACGGTGCTGATGGATTCCATCCCCGCCAAGATTGCCGGCGTCCGTGAGGTCGTCATCGTAACGCCTCCCAACGCCGAAGGAAAGGTCAATCCCGTCATTCTCGCCGCCGCCAAGGTCGCCGGAGTCGATAAGATATTCAAGGTCGGCGGAGCGCAAGCCATCGCCGCTCTTGCCTACGGCACCGAAAGCATCCCGAAGGTGGACAAGATTGTAGGTCCCGGCAACGCCTTTGTGGCGGAAGCGAAGAAGCAGGTTTTCGGCAAGGTCTCCATCGACATGATCGCCGGTCCCAGTGAAATTCTTATCGTTGCCGACGGTACGGCAAGCCCGAAGCATCTTGCCTCGGATCTTCTCTCGCAGGCGGAGCACGATAAGCTGGCAAGCGCCGTTCTCGTGACCGACAGCGCTGCTCTTGCCGAAAGCGTCAGCGAAGAGCTTGAAAAGCAGATCCCGCTTCTGGAGCGTGCGGAAATCGCCAGAGCCTCCATTGACAACAACGGAAAGATCATCGTTGCAGAGGATCTTTTTGCCGCTATCGAGATCGCCAACGAGATCGCTCCCGAGCATCTTGAGCTTTGCGTTGACAATCCTTTTGATTACCTCGACTCCATCCGCCACGCCGGTTCCGTCTTCATGGGCAAGAACTGCCCCGAGGCTCTCGGCGATTATTTCGCAGGACCCAACCACACCCTTCCCACCAGCGGAAGCGCCAAGTTCTCCAGCCCTCTTTCTGTGGATGATTTCGTAAAGAAGACCCAGTACACGTACTATACAAAGGACGCTCTCGCAAAGGTCGCCCGTGACGTGGAGTTCTTTGCCAAGAAAGAGGGACTCACCGCCCACGCCCGGAGTGCCGTCGTCCGTCTCGAGGACTGAAAAAGCCACTAAAGTATGAAGTATACAGAACAGAAATGAGAGGATAAATCCATGATGAGCCGGTTTCTTTCCGAAAAATACAAGACGCTCGTTCCCTATGTTCCCGGCGAACAGCCCCGGGACATGAAATACGTAAAGCTCAACACCAACGAGTCCCCGTTCCCGCCGTCTGCGAGAGCCGTCGAGGAAGCGGAAAAGGAAGCCGCAAGGCTGAACCTTTATTCCGATCCCGAATGCACCGCTTTACGTGAGGTTTTGGCAAAAAGGCTGGACGTGAAGCCCGGAAATCTCCTGATCACCAACGGCTCGGACGAAATACTGAATTTTGCCTTCATGTCCTACTGCGATGACAGGCATCCGGCGGCGTTTGCCGATATCACCTACGGCTTCTATCCCGTCTTTGCGGATATCAACCGGGTACCGTACACCGAGATCCCGCTGAAGGAGGACTTTTCCATCGACTGCCGGGACTACCTCGGCATCGGAAAGACGGTGTTCATCGCCAACCCCAACGCCCCCACCGGCATGGTGCTTCCCGTTTCCGAGATCGAAGAGATTATAAAGTCGAATCCCGACAACATCGTAGTCGTGGACGAGGCGTACGTGGACTTCGGAAACGAAAGCTGTATTCCTCTCATAAAGAAGTACGACAATCTCATCGTGACGCAGACCTTCTCCAAGTCCCGTGCCATGGCGGGCGCAAGACTGGGCTACGGCGTTGCCTGCGAGGCGCTGATAAACGACATGAACTCGGTGAAGTATTCCACCAACCCCTATAACGTGAACAAGATGTCCATGGCGGCGGGGCTCGGCAGCATCCTCGACGACGAGTACAACATGAATAACTGCAAGACCATCGTCGAAACAAGAGCCTACACCGTGGAAAAGCTGAAAGAACTCGGCTTTGAAGTCCTTCCCTCCGGTTCCAATTTCGTCTTTGCCAAAAACGAAAAAATCGACGGCGGCGAGCTGTACGAGAAGCTGAAGAAGCGGGGCGTTCTCATCCGTCACTTCACAAAGGAGCGGATCAGGGACTATAACCGCATCACCATCGGCACAAGAGAACAGATGGACATTTTCCTTGCGAATGTTTCCGAAATACTGAAGGAGGCTCAGAAATGAGAAAAGCAGAAATAAACAGAAGGACCGCCGAGACCGATATATCTCTCAGCCTCTGCCTTGACGGAACGGGCGAGAGCCGCATCGACACCGGCTGCGGCTTCCTTGACCATATGCTTACCCTTTTTGCAAGGCACGGACGCTTTGACATAGATCTCACCTGTAAGGGCGATACCTGCGTGGACGACCATCACACCGTCGAAGATATCGGCATCGCTCTCGGCAATGCGTTCAGCACGGCACTCGGCGACAAGAAGGGCATCGTCCGCTACGGCAGTATGCTCCTTCCCATGGATGAAGCGCTTGTCATGTCCGCCGTGGATATCTCCGGCAGAGTATGGCTCGAGTACGGTCTCGATATCCCCACCGAGAAGGTGGGCAGCTTCGATACCGAGCTCGTCCGTGAGTTCTGGCAGGCATTCTGCGCTAACGCCAAGCTCACGCTTCATATTAAGCAGCTTGCGGGCATAAACTCTCACCACATCATCGAGGGAGCCTTCAAGTCCTGCGCCCGGAGCCTTCGAAATGCCGTTTCGATAGACGAAGAATTCAAGGATGAAATTCCTTCCACGAAAGGGGTACTGTGAGTCTTGATAGCGATTGTTGACTACGGCGTGGGAAATCTTTTCTCGCTGAAAAGCTCCTTTGAAGCCATCGGGGCGGATATCACCGTTACAAGTGATGCCGAAACCATAAAAAAAGCCGACAAGATCATTCTTCCCGGCGTGGGCGCCTTTGAGGACGCCGCAGGAAAGCTCCGGGAAACGGGACTCGGGAAGGTCGTCTGCGACGAAGCGAGAGCCGGAAAGCCTCTTCTCGGCATTTGCCTCGGTATGCAGATGCTCTTTGAGAAAAGCTACGAGTTCGGCGAGCATGAAGGACTCGGTCTTCTGAAGGGCAGTATCGTCCCCATGAAGGGCGTCATTCCAGAAGAACTGAAGATCCCGCAGATCGGCTGGAACGCTCTTATTTTCAAACGGCAGAATACGGTTCTGTTCCGGAATATCAAGGACGGCGATTTCGTCTACTTCGTGCATTCCTTCTATGCCGACGGATGCGATGACAGCGTTTCCGCCGTCACCGAATACGGTGCGGAGCTGACCGCCGCCGTGGAGAAGGGCAACATCTTCGGATGCCAGTTCCACCCGGAAAAGAGCGGCGAGGTCGGTCTTGCCATTCTTCGTGCCTTTTGTGAATGGAGGAAAGAACAATGAATATATTTCCCGCCATAGACCTCTATGAGGGCAAAGCCGTTCGCCTTCTGCGGGGCGATTATGAAAACATGACGGTGTACTCGGACGATCCCGCCTCCATCGCCGAGGATTTTGCAAAGAAAGGCGCAAAGTTCCTGCACGCCGTAGACCTTGAGGGCGCCAGAGACGGCGACACGCCGAACCTGGAAACGGTGCGGAGCATTATCGAGCGGGGAGGTCTTTTCACCGAAATCGGCGGAGGCATCCGCAGTATGTCGCAGATCGATAAGTATATCGGCATCGGCGCAAGCCGGGTCATCCTCGGTACCGCCGCCGTAAAGGACGAAGCGCTCCTTCTTTCCGCCGTGGAAAAATACGGCGAAAAAATAGCCGTGGGCGTGGATATCAAGGACGGAAAGGTCGCCATCAAGGGCTGGCTCGAAAAGTCCGAGTACGACTGCTTCGACTTCTGCGAAAAGATGCAGAAGATCGGCGTTTCCACCCTCATCTGTACCGATATATCCAAGGACGGCGCCATGCGGGGCACGAATCTCGCTCTTTACAGAGAGCTTTCCCGCCGCTTCCGCATCAACATCACCGCCTCCGGCGGCGTATCGGGCATCGAGGACATAAAGGAGCTTCGGAAGATGGAGCTTTACGGCGCTATCATCGGAAAGGCGTATTACATCGGCGCCATTGACCTTGCCGAAGCGATCGAGGTGGCAAAATGATCACAAAAAGAATAATTCCCTGCCTTGACGTGCGGGACGGCAGAGTCGTCAAGGGCGTCAATTTCACGGGACTTGCGGACGTTTCCTCCCCGGTAAGCCTCGGCAAGTATTACAGCGACAACGGAGCGGACGAGCTGGTGTTCTACGACATCACCGCCTCCAGCGACGGACGGAAGCTCTTTACCGATATCCTCTGCGAGGTGGCAAGGACCATCTTCATCCCGCTCACCGTGGGCGGCGGCATCAATACCGTGTCGGATTTCGACCGGGTGCTCAAATGCGGCGCCGACAAGGTCAGCGTCAATTCCGGCGCCATCAAGAATCCGCTTCTCATCGAGGAGGCGGCGAAGCTCTACGGCAGTCAGTGCGTCGTGATTTCCGCCGACGTAAAGCGGGTGGACGGCGTTTTCCGGGTCTTTGCCAAGGGCGGACGGGAAAACACGGGTCTTGAAGCCATCGAGTGGATCAAAAAATGCGTCGGTCTCGGAGCAGGGGAGGTCGTCCTCAATTCCATCGACACCGACGGCGTGAAGAAGGGCTTTGATCTGGAAATGCTGGATAAAGTGTCGAACGCCGTGAACGTCCCGGTCATTGCCTCCGGCGGCGCGGGCTGTATCGAGGATTTCGTTACCCTCTTCAAGACGCTTCCCAAGGTGGATGCGGGACTTGCCGCTTCGATCTTCCACTTCGGCGAGGTGCGGATATGCGACCTCAAAGCGGCGCTTGCCAAGGAAGATATCCCCGTAAGACTCTGACTTCTGACAAAAACAGAAGGCGAAAGCAGACCGAAAACAGACCGATAACAGACCGATAACAGACAAGGAAGGTTTACAGCCATGTGCAATTGTAATTTCAGTATAGACGAACTTAAATTTGACGAAAAGGGGCTTATCCCCGCCATCGTCGTGGACGCCATCTCGAAGAAGGTGCTCACCCTTGCGTATATGAACCGGGAGAGCCTCGGCATTTCCCTCGAAAAGAAAATGACCTGCTTCTGGAGCCGTTCCCGACAGAAGCTGTGGCTCAAGGGCGAGCACAGCGGCCATTTTCAGCACATCGTTTCCATCACCGCCGACTGCGATAAGGACGCTCTCGTCGTGCTGGTGGAAAAGGACGGAGCGGCATGCCACCTCGGCACCGATTCCTGCTTCTCCAATCCTTTTTGGGAGAGCGATGAGCTGCATGAATTCTCCTACGAAGGACTTATGGAGCTGATAAAGGGAAGAAAGACCAACAAGGTGGAGGGCTCCTATACCACCTATCTTTTTGAAAAGGGCATCGACAAGATCCTAAAAAAAGTGGGAGAGGAAAGCACCGAGGTCATCATCGCCGCAAAAGCCGACGACAAGAAGGAAACGATCTATGAAATCGCCGACCTCGCCTACCACGTTATGGTGCTCATGACCGAGATGGGTATTTCCCTTGAGGATGTTCAGAAGGAGCTTGCCTCCCGCCACGTAATTGACCATAAGGTCAAGCAGGAGAAGATGACAAAGTGATAAAACAGGATCTTCATATCCACACAGACTACTGTGACGGCAAATGTTCTCCCGAGAAAATGGTGAGAGCCGCCATGGAAAAGGGACTGACAAGGATCGGCTTTGTCACCCATTCCTATACGTTCTTCGACGAAAGCTACTGCATAAAGAAAGAGCGTATCCCGGAGTATAAAAAAGAGATCGCCTATCTTCGGCACCGCTACGCCGGCAAGATCGACATCCTCTGCGGCGTCGAGCAGGATCTGTACAGCACCGAGAGCACCGTCGGCTACGACTTCGTTATCGGTTCGGTACACTACATAAAGAAAGACGGCGTGTATCTTGACACTGACGACACGAAGGAAAAGCTGTGCGGCATCGTGGAAAAGCATTACGGCGGCGACTGGTATGCCCTCTGCGAGGATTACTATCGGGAACTGGCAAAGCTCTCGGTCTTCGACTTTGTGGGTCACTTCGATCTTATCACGAAGTTCAACGAGGGAAATGTCCTCTTTGACGAGGAGCATCCGAGGGTTAAGACGGCGGTCCTTTTCGCTCTCGACGCTCTTGCAAAGCCGGGGACGATCTTTGAGATCAATACCGGCGCCGTGTCACGGGGATACCGGACACGCCCGTACCCGAGCCCGTTCATTCTCGGGGAATTGAAAAAGAGGCAGTGCTGTCTTGTCCTTTCCAGCGACGCCCATACCGAGGAGGGTATCGCCTTCGGGTTTGACAGATACGAAAGCCTTCTCGGATAATCCCTTGGCTTTTTTCCTCGGATAAAGAATGTTCCCAATCCCATACAAAAAAACATGCACCGGACTTTTGGTTTTCAAAGCCCGGTGCTTTTTACGCCTATTTCAGTTTATTTCACGATTATTCGTTACACGTTCCGTTTTTGATTCCGAATTCCGGATCCTTTCTCACTCTGCAAAGAGCTCGTCGGTGAAGTAGGCATTGGTGTCCGCCTTGTTGCCGTGCTCGTCTACTACCGTGATGCGGACGTAGCCGTCGTCCGGCTTTACCTCGAAGGTCGCCGTATTCAGGAGCTTGCCGTAGTCATTTGTGTAGACCGTTCCGGTACGCCGTACGCCCCGTGTGATAAAGATCCTTGCGGCGTCGGAGCAGTTGACGGTGATCTTGCCGTCTTCGAAATAGAGGGAGTAGATCTCGGGTGCCTGCGACGCATAGAAATTGCCTGCCTTAAGACTTGCGGTAATATCCTCGTAGGTGAGCTTCTCCGCCTTGATCATGGTAAAGCCGCCGAAGGAGTCGGCGCCGCCTCTGCGGTTGTGGTTGTCATCGGTATTGATACAGAAAAGGCGCTTTCCCTGCCGGAGAAGATCGTCGTAGGCGTGGGAGTTGTATTCGTCGTAGCCTGCCTCAAGACAGCCGTAGTTCACCATTTCCATGGCGTCCATTCCTTCGTAGCCGGAGTATTCGGCGTAGTTTTCCATCGACCAGGTGGGATGATTGTAGGTGACAAAGAAGCCGGCTTCCCTGCCTCTCTTTATCATATCGCTGATACCCTCGTGGGTGTACACTCTCTCGTAGTCCGGGAGGCTTTCATCGAATTTTACCTTGTCCGCATAGTCTTCGTTGCAGTAATAGTGACATTTTCTGTTCCACATGGGCTGAAGCTCGGTCTTGGGGGAGTAGGCGATGTAGCACAGATGGCAGGTCTTTTTCTTTGCAAATTCACGGTGGTCGTTTCTGTCGTTGATTTCCAGCTCAACACCGTTGAGGGCGATGAAATTCTCATCCGACAGCACGTTGTTCTGCAGAAGGAACAGATTGTGATCGGTGTAGGCGACCACGCTGTAGCCGTGTTCCATGTAGTTTTTCTTTACCTCCTCCGGCGTCCAGGAGCCGTCGGAGCAGACCGTGTGACAGTGAAGATTCGCCTTGTAGAATTTTCCGGTTTCCGGAAGAAGATACTTTCTCATTTCATTACCTCCGCAATACGCTTATTTTTTGTTATTCCTGTTCTCGATCGCTTTCTTTTCCGCTTCCTTGAAGGTCTTGCCGTCATCGAAAATTTTGTGATTCCCCGTGCGCTTGTTTGCCTGCATGATGAGCTTTGCCGCATAGGAGCCGGGGCAGACGCACTTTCCGGCGAGGACGTCCTCTTCGGTGAAGGAGGAAAGATAGATCTCACCGTCGGTGTAGCGGTTGCGGTCGAAGGCGATATAGGCTCTTCCGTCCCGGTCGATCATGCCGCCGGGGTAGGAGACGTTGGGCTCCTTTTTCAGAAGCATTTTGTGAGGCCACGTAAGCCCGCCGTCCAGCGAAAGAAATGCCGTCATCATGCTTCTGCCCTCGGCGAGCCCTTCCGGGTCGTTGGTCACGAGAAGCAGGTGTCCCGACGGGAACTTAGTCAGAAGGCTTTTGGAGGAGGTGTGGGGCATCAGCTGCTTCGGCTCGCTCCAGGTATATCCTCTGTCGGTGGAGATACTGTATCCGATGGCGGCTTCCTCCCGCATGATCATGAAAAGACTGCCGTCATCCCGCTCCACTACGTGGTTTTCGTCAAAGGTGGTCTTTTTGTCATCCGCATTTCCACGGAGAGTAAAGGTCTTGCCGCCGTCGCTCGACGCATACAGCGAGCTGTATTCCAGCTCCGGCAGATAGTTGTAGCCGTGATAGGTCACGTTCTTCCAGATCGACACGGGAAGAAGCATATCGCCGTGGGAGTCGATGACCGGTCTTGCGGCAAAGACTCCGTGGCAGAGCCTTCTCGGCTCTGACCATGCAAGCTTTGTCGGATCGCCGTCGGGGTTCTTGCAGATCGAAAGCCACACGCCTCCCCGGGAATCCCAGTAAACGTAGGACTGCACCCAAAACAGCCACAGGTCTCCGTTTTCCGCAACGTAAAGGTTCGGACCGTGGATCCGCACCGAATCCTCGTGGTCAAGGACGAGGATGTTCTCGCTCCACGTGCTGCCGCCGTCGTCGCTGTATACGACGGTGTTGTAATTGTTGGGGCATTCGTCGCCGGTGCCGGAGTTATCACCGCTGAATACGCAGTACATCCTGCCGCCGTGGGTGATGACCACGGTGGGAGCGCTCTGCCATGCCCTGTGTTCAAGGTCGAAATATTCGTTGTTGGCATCCTTTCCCGTGAGAAAACGGGCGGGCTTTAAGGACACGTCCTTGTCTTCGCTGTATACGTCCGAATCAAAAAACTTTTTTTCCATTTTGTGCTTTCTGTGCCTCCCTCTTTGAGTGCTTATTATTGAGTGCTTATTTTTGAGTGCTTATTTTTCGGTAAAAAAACTGTCGATGGCAAAGGCAAGCTCCTTCGAGAACTTTTCCAGCGCCTTCTGCCCGATGGGGAAGTGCCTTCCCGCCGCCTTGTCATAGAAGGCGTAGAAGGAGATCTCCATGGTGTGGGTCTGCCCGTAGTTCATGCCGTAACCGTCGAACATGGTATCGTCCACGGGACCTTCCCAGTATCTTCTTGTAGGGAGAAAATCGGTGTTTTCATAGACGATATCGACAAAACGCCGCATTTCGTTTTTCTTTTCTTCCGGGATGTTCGGGGTCACGCTCAGCGCCTGACAGATCTCCCACGAGCCGTAGTTGGCAAGTCCCGAATGGATGTCGAGGAGAAGTGCCGGCTTCTTTGCAAGAGAAGTGAGAAAACCGTGGATCGCTTTTGTGGAGGGAAGCTCCTTGTTTACCCAGTCCCGGTTGGGGTTTTTTCCCGAGGTATGTACGTCCGCACCCTCCCGCCAGCCGGATACGCTGCAGACCGGGATGAAGGTGAAGACGTATCTTGAAAGAAGCTGTCTTGCCTCCGGTGAGCCCGATGCCAAAAAGCGGAGCATAAAGTCACAGACGTGCGCTCCGTTGTACTCGCTGCAATGCTGTGCCGCCTGCAGATGCACGAAGGTCTTCTTTTCCGTGGGAACAGACTTGTCCTCGGCGGTGAAGGCGTAGATCTCGTCTCCCGCCTCGTCGATGCCGATGACCTCCGTTTTGACAAAGGGAGAGTCTTTCACCGAGGCGATAAGATCCCGGTATCTTGCAACGGTATAGTACAGCGTCACCGCAAAAAGGCATTCCTTTGCCGGAAGGGTGGCTTCAAAGGTGATCACGTTTCCCGAAAGCTCGGCGTTATCCACGTGCTCCCAGATGAGTCCGCCGTCACGGCTCATAAAAAGCGCATCACAGGCGGGCTTTGCAAAGGGCTCCCAGTCCGCTTCGTAGTTCGGGGCGTTCTTGATCTCGTCCGGGACGAGCGCCGGGTCGTAGAGAGGCCACTCGATGCGGACCTTGATCTTTTCGCCGATTTCACCCACAGCTTTCATGTGCAGCTGGTGCCACGTGTTGGTCTTTCCTACACGGACGATGCGATAGGGGATGTGAGGGGAAATTGTGAAAACGCCGTTTTCGTATCTGCAATAGCCGAGATTTCCCTGCTCGGTCTTTCCGGTCAGTATAGCCATTTCATGCCTCCGAATCCATACTTGAAAAAGGATGATCTGCTATACGGAATTGTACTCTTTTCTGCCGCTTTTGTCAAGATAAAAAGCGGAAAATACTGTTCCGAAAACACTGTTCCGCATTCCCAAAAAAGCACGGGATAAAAAAGCCCCGCAGAGCCCGTCTCTCAGGCTTCTGCGGGGAGGATGTACGATATCGGAATCGGTTTTTGCAAAACCGGAAAAGGGGTCAGGCGTCAAACCTTGCAAAGCTCTTGCGGAACTTCTCTTCAAAGTCCTCGCACAGCTCGACGTTGGCTCTTGCCATGCACTCCACGCAGGCGCCGTATACCGGAGGAAGATTCGAGAATACGAACTCGGTTCCCGGGAGAGCGTACTTCTTCATGATCGGGAGGAGAAGCTCCTTGTTGTGCTCCTGAACGCCGCCCGCCAGAGCAACACGGTTCCCGACAGGGTACTTGATCCGTGCGCAGTTGACCTCGGCGATGAACTGCTTCATTTCTTCGTCCAGAATGCCGAGCGCTACCTTGTCTCCCAGCTTTGCGGCGGAGAAGACTACCGTGGCGAGAGACGCACCTCCCGAAACGCTGCTCTTGAAGGAATCGTATATGGCAGTCCGAAGCTGTTCCATATCGGCTGTTTCGTATTTTTCTTCAAAAAGTGTACGGATGATGGTATCATCACCGAAGCCGTCCGCATAGGCAAGCACCGCACGGATACCCTTGTGCGCAATGCTGTGAGCGCTTCCGGGGTCTCCTACAAAATAGCCCCAACCGCCGAGAAAATGGTTTTCGTTCCCTTCTCTTGCCAAAACGATAGAGCCGGTACCGCAGATACCGCCGATGTCACAGCCCGCACCCGCAAGGATGTTGATGGCGTCCGAGCCGGTGAATACCGCCGCATTGGGGTACATGTCCTGCAAAAATTCGCACAGCTTCTTTTCCACCTGTGCGCCCCCCGCAAGACCGCCGAAAATGGCGTCGAGCCTGATATCGTTTTCCCGGAGAAGCTCGTTGATGCCCGCCGTCAGCGTTTCGTAGGACTTGTCGTAGCCCACGGTGTAGGGGTTGGTGGCACCGATGCGCACCCGTCCGTGTACCGTACCGTCGGAGGAGAAGAGAACGAAGTCGGTCTTGCTTCCGCCGCCGTCGATGCCGATCATATAACTCTTGCCCACGCTTCTGGCGGTGATGAGAGCGTCCGCCGAAACGCTGAGAACTTTCGTCAGAAGGCAGAAATTTTCGATGTCGATGGAGGTCGTTCCGGTCTCCCAGTTGGATACCGCCTGGAAGCTCACGCCCATTTTTTCGGCGAGCTCCTGCTGCGTCAGTCCCCGCTTTTTGCGGTAAAAACGGATATTTTCGGAAATGTAGGAAATTTCGGACATCTTTTCCACCTCTTCATTCTTGCACGTCACGGCAATCGGGCAGCGGAAACTCGTTGAAAACTAAAGTTTCCGTTGAAAACTTCTGAGCCGTATCTTTTATTATTGTGATTTTACACTATTTTTTGCCGATAATCAAGCATTTATTACTTGATTTTTCTATATTTATTTCAATTTGAACTTGAAAACGGCAAAAAAAGACCCGCCGCAGAAAGTTGTCTGTGGCGGGTTTGGATTTTCTTTATACCGAATTTGACGGAATGTGCTCAGAAATGTCAAAGCTTCGCTTACACCCGGTTCTGCAGATTCCAGCACAGCGGGAGAGGGAGCCACGCCGAAAGAATTTTTGCCTTTTCCGGAATAGCGGCTGTTTCAAAGGGAAGTCCCGGACCGAAAAGAAAACGCTGCGCCGTAAGGCGGGGGAGCGAAATATCGGCTTCTTTTCCGCCCTCGCACTTCTCTGCGCCGACTTCCTTTCCCTTTACGAAAAGACGCAGAACGCCGCAGCCTTCGATGCCGACGGTGCATTCTCCTTCCGGAAGCGGCACGAGGGTGGATTTCAGGCGGAGAAGGGCGTCGGTGATCTTCTCGAAATTGATGATCTTGAAGTGGTTGGGCGATGCAAGAGAGGTCTTTTCGCAGATGCCGGAAAGAAACCGCACGGCTTCTGCGTTTATGCACTCCGTGTCGATGCTGAGGCTGTCGCCGAGGCTTCTTTGATAGGCGACGAGCATTTCGCAGAAGGTCTTCCCGTCCTTTGCATACGCCTCGGCGACCGATTTTCCGCCGCTTCCCACGCAGAGATAGCCCAGCATTTCGCCGCTGTCGGTACAGGCAAGATAGGGGCTGTTGTACTCCGAAGCCATGGAAAGATAAACGTCCCGGTAATCGTTCTTTTCGGAGCGGTAGACGGTAAGAAGACCTTTATCGTAAAGACTTTTTGCAAAGCGCAGTTCTTCGAGGTCGCCCCGCAGGATTTTGCGGAAATAGATGCCTTCACCCATGCCCTCACAGCGGCGCTGTACGTTCTTGGACGTCAGAGTAAAACGGTAATTCGTGCCGCAGGCTTCGTAGCCGTAGTTGTTGTAGCGCTGACGCATTCCTCCGAGCCTCGAGGCGTCGGCGCCGATGACGGACAGCTCCTCCATGGCTCTCGTCATGAGAGTCCGCATACAGCCACGACCTTCGTATTCTTTGAGTGTTGCCACGTTTCCCACCGTGGAGAACAGTACCTCGGTGTCGCCGATCCTTCCGGGAAGCGGGTAAACGCCGAGCGCCGCCACAAGTTTTCCGTCCTCACGGATGCCGAAGTGCTTTTTCATATGCTCCTCGTCATGCTCCCACATGACCGGAAGCTCGATGCGGAGATCCACGTCCCGTCCGTTGTGCAGACTGAAAACCGTGTTGAAAAGAGAAAGAAGCTCATCGTAATCGTCTTTCCCGAGTCTTACAAGTTCCATAAGGTTTATTCCCTCAGGCTTTCTTTATTTCGTAGATACAACCGTCACAGCCGTCGATCTCTTCGGTGTTTCCGTAGAGAGTGAACAGCCGGTAGCCGTTTTTCACTTTCAGAAGAGGACATCTCTTTTTATCGGTGTAGTTCATCACCGAGCCGTAGATCCTGCCGTCTTTCCCGTAGTTTTCGGTAAGACCGAAGGACGGGTCGTCGCAGGTGACGATGTGGTCCTCGGTCACGCTGCCGCCAAAGAGGCGATAGATCATGTAGTACGGCGCCGATACCTCCGGGTCAAAGCCCTGGGGCTTGTTCCATACCATTTGTTCGAGGGGGAAGCCGAGGAAGTAAATCTTTCCTTTTCCGAAGGACTGCACCGTCAGAATGGGATTGCCCTTTTCGTTGACGGCAAGAACGTCCGCCGTCAGCTTTTCGAGAAGCACTTCCTTCGTTCCGGTGTAGGGAATGTCCCCGAAGGAGAATTTTGCCGTCTGTACTCCCGTGCAGTTCAGCATACCGTGGGAACGCATTCCCACCGTTTCCTCAAAGTTTGTCATGTGTCCCGTATCAAAGGAAACGTACAGAGAAGCGCCGCCTTCCACCTTTTCGAGCAGCGTGTCGAGGGTACGGCGGTAGGTCACCTGCCAGCCCCTGATGCAGGGGAGAAGGTACAGCGGAGCGTCGGGAAGCTCGGTCTCGACGTTGCGGAACGTGACCGTCAGACCTGCCTGCTTTCCGAGGATAAAGGAGGACGCCGCCACCTGCCAGCGGTTTATTTCTCTTGAAAGAACGCAGACGGCGTCAATCTTCTTTTCGGGAAGCTCTTCTATCGGAAGCGCCGACAGAGCGTCGTGCATCTTCTTCATCATTTCCGCAACCGGCTTCGGGCTCCGGTCACGAAAGACGAGCCCCAGCTCCCGCTCGATCATCGACCAGCTGTACGGAGGCGTTTTCAGATGGCTGTGCTCGTGGGAGCACCACCACATATATCCCTTCGAGCCGTTGGCGAAGCCGGAGAGGCAGTTGATGCGCATGAACTTCGCCGACATCTCCCGGTTTCCCAGCATATTCGAGAAGGTGCCCTGCTCCTCGATCATAGCGGGCTTTCCGGATATTCCGGCGTAAAATTCGGTCTGCGCCGTGGGAGCGATGGTAGTCCTGTAGTTGGTGTATGGTTCTGCGTCTCCGCCGATGGTGGGCGAGGGGTAGGGATGGGTCGTCAGCATATCGGTGATCTCGCCCTGATCCCGGATCACCCACGTCCCGGTCTCGTCTGCATCCAGAGCATGCATACCGGAATAGACCGGTCTTGTGCCGTCGGCGGCACGGATGGTATCGGTCACCATCGCCGTCCAGTTGTATGCATCGGCACGGGAGGACGCATTGCCGAGGCAGTTGCTCTCGTTTCCGAGCTCCCATGCAATGATGTTGTCACAGCCCTTTACGCCTTCCACAAAGCCTTTTATGAATTTTCTCTGCCACATCAGGGATTCGGAGTCGGTGATGTGGTTTTTACCATCCAGTGCCGGAGGCGCAAAAAGTCTGCCGCTCATCCAGCCGGTGACCACCGCTACCACAAGCTTTATGCCGTGCTTTTTCGCAATGGAGGCAAAGGTGCGGAAGTTCTTTATCTGATTCTCGTCCACGCCGAGAGGACAGCTGTCGTAGGGGGTATCGTCGTTTCCCACCACATACTCACCGAACTTTCCCCGCCATGCATAGAGGGTCTTTACCGGCTGAAAGTCCCGCCAGTTGGGGAACACCCGCAGATATTCCACGCCCCATTCTTCCATGCACGCCATGTCCTTTTCGAGGACCTCCGGGTCGAATTTCGCCCACATATCCGTTCCGTGTTCGCTGTCCCAGTAGTTGCAGCCAAGCATATATTTCATATTATTTTCCGTTCCTTTCTGTTTTTTTCGTTTTGCGGATGTTCTTAGTTTCTCTTGTGCTCTTTTCCTATTCTAAACTACCTTTACGGGAATGTCAAGACAAAAAATGCGGAGAAACGCACTTTACGGTTGTGCCCTGTCACTGTCTGCCTTCCGGTTGAAAATCCGGCTTTTCCCCCTTGATTTACAAAGCCTTTTGTGGTATACTCTCTTGTGCAGGGGAAATGTCCCCATCTTCAAAAATGCAAGGGAGAAACTGAAATGCAAATCAATGAATTTATCAGATCGACCGGCATGGAGGTCATAGATTTCCACACGCATCCTTTCCTTTCGGACGATACGAATATCTGCTCGCATCTTTCCTTTTGTCCCATGACCGCCGAAAAAACGGAGACCGACCTGCAAGGGATCGGCATCTCGAAGATCGCCGGCTCGGTCATTTTCCGCACCATGCGGAAGAACTACACATGGGAATACGTGAGAGAATTGAATGACGACGCCATGAAGCTCCACGAGCAGTACGGCGATTTCTACTATCCCGGCTTCCACGTCCATCCCGCCTTTGTGCGGGAGTCCTGCGAGGAGATCGAGCGCATGGCGAAGAAGGGCTTCCGTCTTATCGGCGAGCTCGTGCCGTACCATCAGGAGTGGAGCGACTATTCCTGCCCCGGCTTTTCCGAGATCCTCGATACCGCCGAACAGTACGACATGCTCGTCAGCTTCCATTCCATGGGGGAGGACGAAATGGATAAAATGGTAAAGGAGCACCCGAAGGTGCGCTTCGCTGCCGCCCATCCCGGTGAGTACCGTGAATTCATGCGCCACATGGAAAGAATGAAGACCTCGGAGAATTATTATCTCGACGTTTCCGGCTACGGCATCTTCCGTCACGGGCTTCTCCGTCACGCCATCGACCTTTTCGGAAGCGAAAGATTCCTTTACGGCTCGGACTATCCGATCTGCAATCCCGCCATGTATCTCGGCGGCGTTCTTCTCGACTGTACTCTGTCGGATGCGGAAAAGGAAAACGTCCTCGGTAAGAACGCAAAGCGACTTCTCGGGATCTGATTTATCTTTTTTCGCCGGATAGACGCTGTGCGAAAACAGTTTCACCGTCTGCAAAAACAAAATGCAGACGGTGATTTTTTGCCCTTTTTTTGATTTTGCGGGCTTACGAGTAAAATCCCGCAATTTCCTCCCGCAGCTTCAGAATGATCCGCTTTTCCAATCGCGATATGTAGGACTGTGAGATGCCGAGGGTGTCGGCGACCTCCTTCTGGGTAAGTTCCTTTCCGTTTTCGGTAAAGCCGAAGCGCATGCAGATGATCTGCCGGTCTCTCGGGGGAAGGCTCATCACGGCGTCGTACAGACACTGCCGTTCCTCCTCCGCCTCGATGCCCCGATGCACGTCGTCCTTGTCGGTGCCGAGGATGTCCGACAGAAGAAGCTCGTTGCCGTCCCAGTCCACGTTCAGCGGCTCGTCGAGGGAAACCTCCGCCTTCTGCCCCGAGGTCTTGCGGATGAACATGAGGATCTCGTTTTCGATGCACCTCGAGGCGTAGGTGGCGAGCTTAATGCTCTTGTCCGCCCGGAAGGTGCCGATTGCCTTCATAAGCCCGATGGTTCCGATGGAAATAAGGTCCTCAAGACCGATCCTTGTGTTCTCGAACCGCCTTGCGATATACACCACGAGCCGCAGATTCCGCTCCACGAGGATGTTCCGGATTTCGATGTCGGTGTTCTCGGACTCTCCGAGACGGGCGAGAAGAAGCGCTTCCTCACGGCTGTCCAGCGGCGGCGGGAGAACGTCGGTGCCGTTGATATAGTGGAGCTCGCTGCCCCCGGAGAGGGCGGAAAGAAGCCTTTTGAAATACGGATTCTTCCATATAAGGAGAAGGCGGCGCCTTCTTTTTGCTTTGCTTTGTGCCTTTTGCTTTACGCTTTGCATGCTGCTTTCCTTCCTTTCAGATTCCAAAAAACATAAGACGTGAAAAGCCTTTTCGGACTCTCGGGACTGCCGCACCGTGCAGTCCTTTTTCTTTTTTGCCAAAGACCGCTTTTGGGTCAGAGGATGCCCCGAAGCACCGATTCCGGGATGACGCCGTCTTTTCCGCCAAAGGCGTTTTCGTGACTGTCGATGGCGATGACCGGGTCGATGGCGATCCGCTTTCTTCCCTTTATCACCTCTGCTTTTTTCGGCAGAAAGGCGTAGAGAAGGCAGGTGCCGGAAACGGTCTTCATGGGGATCACCCGAGGCTTTATATAGGCGTAGACGGGGTCACTCTCATTTTCTTCCGTAAAGGCTCCCGACAGCGCCGCCACCAGTCTTTTGTCGAGAATATCCGAGCGCACGATGATCACAGGCTTTCCCGAAAACGGATCCTTGGCAAAGCTGCCCGAGTCGCAGAGCAGCGAAAGGGTGTAGCTTCTCACCCCGTCGTTTATCTCCACCGTGGCACTGCCCGAAGTAAGCTGCGAACGAAGACGAGAGCCGAAGGCGAGATACAGCGAGGCGCACAGCAGCATCAGCAGGACTGTTATGGGAAGGGCTTTCGGAAATCCCGAAAAAAAGGCGGTATTCCGGACAGCGGAAAGAAGAGAAACCATGGCGTAAAGACCTCCATACAGAAGAAAGGCGGAAAACCAAAAGAATAAGACCTGCCGTGATAGCCTTGACAGCCCGGTAAAGCCGAACGCCAAAGGGCAAAGAAGAACGGGAAAGACGATCGCCGACACGGCGTACAGGAGTCCCGTTCCCAGAAGGCAGAAGGCGGCACTGCCGTACAGACCTCCGAGAAGAGAGGAAAGAAGGAGGCGATGCCGTTTCGCCGGGAGAGTGCAGAGCCCGGACGTCAGAAGAAGGACGAAAAAGTCGGACAGAAAATTCATGAAAAAGACAGCGTCCGCATAGATGACGGTTTTCAATGGCAGCCTCCCGTGCGGCAAGGAAAAAGAATAGGAGCTTTCCCGCCGCCGCTGCTGCCGATTATACATCGGAGACCGGAATGAAAAATGTCGCTTTCGGGCGACGGAAAAACTATTCTTTGACGGCTTTTCCGGAATAGGGACGGGAAGAGACGCATAGTATTCTCTGTAACGATAATGCCGTGTGTGCGGCAAAAAGGGGACACGGAAAATGGCAGACGGATTTCTTTACGTGCGAACGTCGGTATACCGGGAAGCCCTCCCGATATGGCGAGCCAAGGTGTATATAAAAGAAAGCAGTCTTTTTGAAGGAAGCGAAGAGAGGCGCATCTTAGGAGAGGCTTTGCGGAATGCGGAAAACGAGGTTTCCCCCTTCTCCTTTGATATCAGCACCGAGACCGGGGAGGACGGCAGAACGAAGGTTTTTGCCATCGGCGCTCCGCCGGCGGAAAACAGCCTTTCTTCCGATTCGGTCTCTGCCGATTATTCCCTTGTGGACGTGTACGTGGAGGCGGAGAATTTCATACCGGTAAGGATACGGGGCGTGCAGATCTTTGCGGGGATCACCGGCGAGCTTCCGGTGAATCTTCTTCCGTTTCTCGAATCCTTCCCCGAAGGGACGGTCGAGGAGCTGACCATCCCGCAAAACGCTCTTTCGGGAAAGGAAGACCGCTTCGGCATTTCCAAGGGGACCCCCATCGTAAACGATGTTCTGACCGAGGTTTTTATCCCGCAGAGCATTACCGTCCATCTGGGTGTTCCCGAAGACGAAACGGCGGAAAACCTCAGCGTATCCTTTACCGATTACATAAAGAACGTAGCGTCCAGCGAGATCTACCCCACATGGAACGAAAACACGATCCGTGCCAACGTGCTTGCGCAGATATCCCTTTGCCTCAACCGGGTCTATACCGAATGGTATCCCAGCCGGGGGTACGATTTTCAGATCACGAACACCACTCTGTACGATCAGGCGTTCGTCAAGGGCAGAAACATCTTTGAGAACATCAGCCGCATCGTGGACGAGCTTTTCAGCACCTACATCCGGCGCATCGGGAACACCGAGCCCCTTTTCGCAAGATACTGCGACGGTATACGAAGCACCTGCAGCGGGATGTCCCAGTGGGGCTCCCAGTTTCTCGGGGAGCAGGGCTATGAAGTTCTCGAAATCCTCCGCTATTACTACGGTGAAAACATCGAGCTTGTCACCACCGACGATATCCGACCGAATAACGGCTCTTATCCCGGCACGCCTCTTTCCGTCGGTTCCTTCGGCGAGGCTGTTTCTGTTATCCAGCGACAGCTCGTAAGGATACGGAACGACTATCCTCTCCTCCCGCCGATCATCCCGGTAAACGGCGTGTACGCTTCGGATACGGCGGCGGCGGTCAAAGAATTCCAGAGCATTTTCGGACTTCCCGTCACCGGCATCGTCGACAGAGCCACGTGGTACGAAATATCGAGGATCTACACGGCGGTCAAAAAACTCGGTGAGGTGACCTCCGAGGGGGAAAAAGAGATCACCTCGGACTCGGTGGTGCCGGGCGTCGTTCTCGGACAAGGGGACTCCGGAAGCTACGTGCGGCTTTTGCAGAGCATCCTCGACTATATCGCCCTTTTTTATCCGAGCATTCCGGGACTTGTCATCGACGGCTATTTCGGCGCTGTTACCGATGAGTCCGTCCGAGCCTTTCAAAGGAACTTCGGACTTCTCGAGGACGGCGTCGTGGGGAAAAACACGTGGGCGAAGCTGTACGAGGTCTATGAGGAATTGACCGAGATCGTCACCTTTGCCGGGAATGAACAGCTTTATCCCGGAAGCCTCCTTTCCGAAGGAAGCGAGGGGGAGGCGGTGCGGGTCATCCGAAGATACCTGAATACCTTGTCACAGTTCTATCCGGGCATCCCGGGCATTGCCGAGGGGGATGTCTTCGATGCCGAGCTGCGGGAAGCCGTCATCGCCTTCCAGCTTGCCTTTGACCTTAGTCCCGACGGAGTCGTGGGACCGCTGACATGGACAAGGCTTGTGGAGGTCATAAACTTCCTCGAAAACGCCGCCGGGCGGGGGCTGATCTCTTCTGCGGACTCGGTGACGGCTTTCTCAGAAAACGGAACCGAATCTTCGGAAGAAGAAAAACAATCCGCAGACATTCCTTATGAAGCGTACCCCGGCGTCGTTCTCCGGCACGGAGCGAACGGGGAGAAGGTAAGTCTTGTACAGAGGGCGCTGAACCGGCTCGGATACGATAACGGTGTACCTCTTTGCGAAAGCGGCTTTTTTGACGGAAGCACCGGGGACGCCGTGAAAAGCTTCCGCACCGCCCATTCTCTCGGCGACGTGGGCGAGGTGGACGCCGATACGTGGGAACGGTTATTTGCCGAACTGAAAAAGGCAGAGGAAAAGAACCGGGACAAAATCTAAAGGAGTAATAAAGATATGACCGTTTGCAAAACGCTGTCGGAAAAGAAGAAGGCTTTGCCCGAAAGAGCCTTATCCGGGATCCTTGCCGTCCTTCCCGAAAAGTATGCCGAGGCCTATTCCCGTTTATCGGAAAGAGAGCGGGAAACGGTGTATGAGCTGCGCATCCGTGCCGGGGGGCTTTGCAGCTTCACCTGCGCCGACGGAAACGTGCCGATGAGCGGGGAGAACGGTATCCTTTCCTCTACCGAAGCGGAGATCGAAGAGATCGTATCGGACATGACCGGCGGCTCGCTGTATTCCCATGCCCACCAGCTGCGGTACGGATATATTACCTATGGCTCTGCAAGAGTTGGAATTGCCGGGAGTACGGTCATCGGGAAGGACGGTCCGGACGGCTTCGGCAGAATGACCTCGCTGAATATCCGCATCCCGAGAAGCAGCGCCGGAGCAGCATCCGAAGCCCTGCGGGTGATAGACGAAAACGGCATCGACGAGACCATGGGCATCCTCGCCGTATCGCCTCCGAACGGGGGAAAGACCACCTTTCTTCGAGCGCTCGGCGCTTCTCTTGCCGGGGGCGCCTATGAGAGAGGGAGAAAGCGGGCGTTCCGACTCTGCATTGCCGACGAGCGCTGCGAGATCTACCGAAAGGACGATTTTGCAGGCGGTCTTGCGGACGTTTACAGCGGGTGTCCGAAGGCACTGGCGGTGGAAAACGCCACGAGGACCCTTTCACCGGAGGTCATCCTTCTTGATGAAATCGGAAATAAAGAGGAGGCGGAGGCGCTGATGAATGCCAGCAGCAACGGGGTGTATATCGCCGCCTCCTTTCACGGAAAAAGCATCGAGGACGTGATGGCAAAGCCGTTTATGGCGGAGCTTGTCCGGCTGGGGGTATTCCGCACTGCCGCCCTTCTTTTCCACGAAGGAAGCTCCTTTTCCTGCCGCATAGAAAGATTCTGAAAATAACGTTTTCAAAAAAGGATCGCCCCCGTCCCGGACGGAGAAACGGAGAAAGTTCGAAAAAGTTTTTTCAAACAGCATTTGTGCCTTTCGGGAGCATAAATCCGACTTCAAATTTTCTTTGCCGACGCAAAGAAAAACGGCACAAATGCAGATGAACGAAAGGAATGGTCAAATAATGAAGCTTTGCGGCGCATTTCTGATTCTGCTTTCCGCCGTCTTTTCCGGCGAGTATTTCGCTTTCCGCGAAAAGGACAAGGCGGCGTACTGCCGAAGGCTTCTGACTCTTCTTTCGGATCTTTCGCAAGGAATATCCGCAAGGCGGCTCCCCGTGGACGAGATTCTTGCCGAAAGGTGCCGGGGACGGGAAGGGGGCTTTGCCTTCAAAAAACGGAGCGAGTGTGTGGAGGCTCTCCGCCGCTTTGCAAAATACCGGGAGCTGACCGAACTTATGCACAGGGCGGCGGACACGATCGAGCGCCTCGGGAAAAGCGCGGACACGAAAAACGAGCTTTGCGCCCTGGACCGGCTCCTTTCGGAGGTGCGGGAGACGCTGCGCCTTCGTTCCGAGGAGGCGGGAAAAAAGGCGCTTCTGTACAGAAAACTCGGGCTCATCGTGGGCTGTACCGTCTGCGTCGTATTGCTGTAACAGATAATAAAAGACATTTGGGGAAAAGACATTCTCAAAAAGCGTCCCTTGTTTTGGGAGGAAAGGAAAGAGGCAGCAAGTGAACATAGGACTTATTCTTCGGATCGGCGGGATCGGGATCCTTGTGGCGTGTATCAATCAGGTGCTTGCAAAATCGGGAAAGGACGACCTTTCCATGTTCGTTTCGCTTGCGGGGATCATCGTGATCCTGCTCCTTCTTGTGGGCGAAATGGCGACGCTGTTCGCTTCGGTACGGAGCGTTTTCGGCATATGACCTATTTTCAGCTGATTGGCGCCTCGCTCGGGTGCCTTGTCGTTATCCTTTTCCTTCGGGAGGCGAACAGCGACTATGCCGTTTACGTTTCGCTTTTTGCCTCGGTACTGCTGACCGGGGGAGCCGTAAGGTTCATGGCACCGGCAGTGGAATATGCCTTTGAAAGTCTTGCGCTGACCGATTTTTCGGGGCAGGCTTCGGTGATCATGCGGGTCACCGCCATCGGCATCATGACCGGCGCCGCCTGTGACCTCTGCGAGGATGCAAAGGAAAAATCGCTGGGCTCGAGGATATCGCTCATCGGGCGGGGCGCCATCGCACTGACGGTGATGCCCACGCTTGCGGCGACATTCGATGCGGTGCGGGATTTTCTTATGTGACTGTAAATAAAAGGTTATGAAAAGGAATGAAAAGAAGCGGAAAAATATGCCTGTTTCAGTGAACGAAAAAACAAGAAAGAGAAGAAAAATGCCTCGGAGCTTTTTTGGATGTCTTCTCCCGACACTGCTTGCCGCTCTGCTTTTCCTCTTTCCCACCTTTGCCAAAGCGCAGGAAACCCCGGAAATTCAGGGAGACGAAGTTACGCCTATCGCCGATACCGACCGTAGAAATGCGGAAGGCGGGGAGGACGGCGAATACTCCTTTTATCCCGATGGCAGCACCGACGCTCTGAAGAGAGCGGAGCAGCTCCGGGAGGAATATTCGGCAGAGAGCGTTCTTACAAGACTTGCCGAAGCGGCAAAGAAGACCTTTTTCTCCTATTCCGGGGACTTTCTGTCGCTGATCCTCATGACCTTCCTGCTCGGCGTTCTCGGCGTGGCACTGCAAAAGGAGAGGGCGGCGATCGTCGGCGGGGAGATCTGCCTCTGCGCCGCCGTGTTCCGACTTTCGGCGGGGCTCCTTGATGCCGTCCTTTCCGCCATGCAGGCACAGAGCGCCCTTCTTCTGTCGTTTATGCCGCCTCTTGTATCGCTCCTTTCCGGCTCCGGAGCCGTGCTCAGCGCCGCCCTCAGCGCCGAAAGCACGGTGGTGATCCTCGAGGTGTCCTCGGTGCTTCTCTCCGCCGTCATTCTGCCCGCCTATAAAAGCCTTCTCGTATTTTCCGCTCTTTCTTTCGTGTCGGAGAGCTTCGATTTTTCCGGCGTTTTCGATACCGTGCGGAAGTTCTGCGCCTGGCTTCTCGGCATCACCATGTGCGTGCTGTCCGGGACGGTCTATTTTCAGTCGGTCATCAGTGCTGCCAAAGACGGTCTTGCGGGCAGAACGGTACGCTATGCGGCGCAGAGCCTTATTCCCATCGTCGGCACGGTGGTGTCCGAGAGCGCCCGGACGGTGGCGGAGAGTATGCGCCTTGTCCGGAGCGTCACCGGCATTGCGGGCGTTTTTGCCGTTATCGCCGGTGCGGCGTCCCCCGTTCTGGCGCTTCTCATCTGCAAGCTGTTTTTCTCGGTGTGCGGCGCTCTGGCAAGGCTTATGGGGGACAAAAGGTGTTCGGATTATTTCAGCGCCGGTTCTTCCTCTCTCGACCTTCTCCTCGGTGCCTGCATCGGACTTACCCTCGTGTCGGTGCTTCTTCTCGGCATCGTAGCCAAGACCGTGACGGTAAACTGAACGGAAAAAGCCAAAAAGAAACAAAAAATAACGGAGGTAAAATGCAGATCCTTCTTTCGGTCGTCGCCATCACCGTCTGCGCCGTCGTTTCCGACCTTATCCTTGATAAGAACGGCTCGGAGTGCGCAAGGTTTGCAAAGCTCGCCGTGACCCTCACCGTCCTCTGCGGCGTTTTTCTCCCGTTTGTCGGGAAAGAGGAGTTTTCCAAGCTTATCCCATTTGACCTTTCCGCACCCTTCGCCCTTTCCCGCTTCCCGGAAGGCGGGGAGTATGCCGGAGCATTGGAGAAATCGGAACAATACGGTCTTTCGGATGAAACGGACGTGACGGAAGCCGAGTGTGAAGGGCTCCTCTTTGAAAAAATAAAAGCGGAAACCGGCATAATCCCGAAAGAGGTCGACATAGAATTGGAGTGGAACGGGGAAGAGGGCGTTCTTTCGGTCACCTCGGTGCGGGTAGTGATCGGCAAAGAGGACGCCGCTTTTTCGGAAAGCGTCAGAGACCTTGCCGCAGCGGCGACCGGAATCCCCGCCGAGCTTTGCATCGGATGACCCTTGCAAAAATCAAAAAATAAAGAGGGAATGTACCGTGAACGTGAAAGAAAAGGACTTTACCGAACGTATAAGGAGTATTTTTGAAAAGTGCCCGAAGGGACTGCTGATCATGCTTCCCGCTCTTCTCGGGATCCTGCTCCTTTGCGGCACGGGAAAGTATGAAAAGCACGCTGAAACAACAGGCGAAGTGTCAAACGACCTGCCGCAGGAGCTTTCGCTGGAAGCCTACACGAGGCTTACCGAGGAGAAGCTCACCTCTGTCGTGGGCGCTATGCAGGGAGTGACAGAGCCTCACGTTATGGTCAGCTTTGAGTCTTCCTTTGAAAACGTCTACGCCAATAACGCAAAGCTTCTGGAGGGACCCTCGGGACTTTCCGGCGACGTGGGGACGAAAACAAGCGAAAAGCAGATGGTGCTCGCCGGGAATAAGGCAAGCGGGGAAGAGCCGGTGCTCCTCAAGCAGATGTGCCCGAAGGTAAGAGGCGTTCTCGTCGTCTGCGGCGGCGGAGACAACGAAAACACAAAGAAGCGCATCACCGAAGCCGCCTCGGCGCTCTTCGGCATTTCCGAGGATAAGATTTTTGTCACGAGCTGACTATGGTACATAGCAGAACCATAGTGTGAAAAACGAGTAAACGGAGGAAACGAGCATGAAAAACAAGAGCGAAAACAAAGAGAAGAAACCCCTATTCAGGATCAAGGCACGTCCCGTCATCGTCGGAGCCTTTTTGTGCCTTGTCTGCGCCGCAGCCTACGTCGATTTCAGACTGGAGAAATCGCCCGCCCTCGCAGGAGGCGATACCATTTATACCTCTGTCGATACCGACGCAGGCACCAAGATCCTCGGCGAGGCAACGCTCGTGGACAGCAATGTACAGACAGACGGAGCCGAGGAGCCGATTGCCGAGGCATCGTCCTACGATACCTACTTCACCGCCATGCAGGCAGACAGAAGACGGATGCGGAGCGAAGCCTTGGAAACCCTGCAGACGGTCGTAGACAGCTCGGATTCCATGCCGGATGTAAAGGAAAAGGCGTATAACGAGATGATGACCATTGCCGACAACATCACAGTAGAGTCGAATATCCGCTCGATGGTGATGGCGAAGGGCTTTGAGGACTGTCTTGCTGTCATAAACGGCGAGGATCTGAGCGTCATCGTGAAGACGAGCGGACTTCTGACGAACGAGGTGGCACAGATCAAGGAGATCGCCATGAATGAGTCGGGATTTGCACCGGAGAATATCCGCATCGTCGAGAAAAACGGTTAAGCGGAAAGTCGGGATGGATCGTCGGAGGGCTTCCGGGTCTTTTTCGGTGAAAAACGGCACGGAAAAGCCGGGCGCAAACACGAAAAATCTTCAAAAGAGAGCGGGAAATGCGGTCAACTGCACTTTCCGCCCTCTTTATTTATGTTAATAAATTGTAAATTATTGAAAATGTGCTCTTTTTTTCTTTTTCCCTTATTGCAATATCAAAACAACCGTGATATAATCAAAGTGTTGAACGAGACAAGGTAAAGTGCATAGAAAAGGCTGAAAGTGGGGAATTTATCTATAAGAATGACAGCATAACGACGGCTGAAAAGGCGTTTTTTGCTTCACAAAAAGGTCATTTTTATGAAAGATCCACCGAAAGAACAGCTTGCGTGCACTCTGCGTGCCGTCGAAGATCCGAATCCAAGCGGAAGGGGAGGGAAAGGAAATGCTCGTCGGAAAGTATACGAATACAATAGATGCCAAGGGCAGAGTGTTTCTTCCCGCCAAGTTCCGGAGCGACCTCGGGGACACCGTGATCATCGTAAAGGGCGCCGGCGGATGCCTGACTCTCTACACCGAAGAAAAGTTCCTCGATTACGTAGAGCGGCTTCAGATGGACGGCGAGACCGAATCCCTTGATGACCTGCGCTTCATCAGCTACGGCTCCGCTTCGGTGGATCTGGATGCGCAGGGAAGGATTCTTATCCCGGAGGAACTTCGCAGGTATGCGAGCCTCGACAAGGAGGTCACCTTCGTGGGGCTCATGAGTACGGTGGAGATCTGGAACGGCGATGCGGTCGAAGAGATCGTTGAAAAGAAGACTGCCGAAGAGATCAAACAGCGTATGATCAGAAATAAACGTTGAGCGGTGCGGACAGGAACGGTACGAACGTTATGAACGTTATAAACGAAGAAAACGGACAGATTGAATTCAAGCACTACTCCGTCATGCTGAAGGAAACGGTGGACGGACTGAATATAAAGCCGGACGGCATCTACGTGGACTGTACTCTCGGCGGCGGCGGTCACTCGGAGGAGATTCTGAAAAGGCTTTCCGCTCTCGGCGGAAGCGGCAGGCTCATCAGCATCGACCGTGACCCCGAAGCCATTGCGGCGGGAAGCGAAAGGCTGAAGGTCTTCGGAGAGAGAAGCATCATCCGGAAAGGAAACTTCCTCGAAGCGCCCTCCATTCTCGATTCTTTGGGAATCGAAAAGATCGACGGCGTGACGGCGGACCTCGGCGTCAGCTCCCATCAGCTGGACGACAGCTCAAGAGGCTTCAGCTATATGCAGGAAGCGCCTCTCGACATGAGAATGTCCAAAGGGGAAGGGAAGTCCGCTTACGACGTAGTCAACGGTTATTCCGAAAGAGATCTGAAGCACGTGATAGCCGACTACGGCGAAGAAAACTTTGCCGCCCGCATCGCCTCCTTCATTGTCAGAGCAAGAGAAACGAAACCCATTGAGACAACCACCGAGCTTTCGGATATCATAAAGGACGCCATTCCCGCCAAAATGCGAAAGGACGGACCTCATCCCGCAAAACGTACCTTCCAGGCGCTGAGGATCGAGGTCAACGGCGAGTTGGATGTCATCGACAAGACCATCAACGGACTCTTCCCGTATCTTGCCAAAGGCGGCAGGATGTCCTTCATCAGCTTCCATTCTCTGGAGGACAGGATTATCAAGCACACCTTCCTTTCCCACACCGAAGGCTGCATCTGCCCGAAGGACTTTCCGGTCTGCGTATGCGGACGAAAGCCCGAGGCGGTGATCCTCACGAAAAAGCCCATTCTTCCGAGTGAAGAGGAACTAAGCGAAAACCCGAGATCCCGGAGCGCAAAACTCAGAATACTTGAAAAGACAGTCTGAAAAGACAGCATATATCAAACAGTAATGAGAGGAAAGCCCTTCTCTCGTTGAAAGGTGGATCAATATGACACGACAGGACGAAAACGGTACGGTAAAGGTCGTAAGAAGAAGCTACACTTCCGGTGTGGACAGTACGAGATATACTTCCGGCAAGGTCACGGTAAGAAGAAAGAATGCCGTTGCAGTCCAGCCCGACAGAACGGCATACGTTTATACCGAACACAGCGGCGTTGTGGACACCTTCAAGGGATGGGTCTATACCGCCAAGGTAAAGGATAAGTCACAAAGCTGCTTTGACAAGGTCGTCACCGTGCTGATTTTCGCCGTGCTTCTTTTCTTCGTGGCGGGAAGCTACTGCGAGTATCTGGGCACCTTCAACGAAATAAAGGACATTGAATCCGAGATCAGTGAGAGCCGAGACAGACAGAACAAGCTCCTCGTTGCCATCGAGCAGAGAGATAACGAGCTCGGCATCGACGAGTATGCCACCGAGGTCCTCTGCATGGTCAAGTCCGACAAGGTCACAAGACACTACGTGAATATCTCGGAACGGGACACCGTCACCGGCGGCGGTACCGACTACAGCGGTGAGGCTCCCGAGGGCGTTCTGCTCTCCGGCTTCAAGAGCATCCTTTCCAACGTAGTCAAATAAAGAAACGAATAAACCCCTATAACCGTGCATAAATTGAAATTATGGAAAGCCATTTTCAGCTTTCCATAATTTTGGCTATATATATGCATACGAAACTTTTGCAAATTCAAAAAAAGTGAAAAACGCTTCTATCCCGTTTTCACGGGAAAAAGGAGGAAATACGCTTGACAGGACGCAGGAATACGGCGACAAGGATCCACATTCTACGATACATATTCATAGCGGCTCTTGCTTTTGCCGCCTTCAGGATTCTGTATATACAGCTTACAAAGGGTGAAGAATACAAACAGATGGCGTACGACCAGTACACCACCGAAATCACCATCAATCCGAAGAGGGGAGCCATCTACGACCGCAACATGAAGGAAATGGCGCTGAGCGTCACGGCGGAGGACTGCATCCTGAACCCGAACAAGGTACGGACGAATCTGACACCGGCACAGGCAAATACGCTGAAAAACGGTCTGTGCGAGATCCTCGACCTGGATGCGGAAAAACTGGAAGAGCATCTTTCCAAAAAGACGAATTATCGGAAAATAAAAGATAAGGTCACCTACGAAACGGCGGAGAAGGTCAGGAAATTCATCGACGAAAACGATTTTGAGGAATGCCTCTATTTCGTGGATAACCCGAAACGGTACTATCCCGGCGGGACCCTCGCCTCGACTGTTCTCGGCTTTACCGATTACGAAAACAAGGGCGTTTCCGGCATCGAAAAACAGTATGAGAATTATCTGACCGGAACTCCCGGGCGGATTCTTACCGCAAAGAACGCAAAAATGGAGGAAATGCCCTTCAAGTACGAGAGCTACATCGAAGCCGAAAACGGCAGAAACGTGGTCCTCACCATCGACTGGACGGTACAGAGCATCCTCGAAAAGCACCTTGAGGCGGCGCTGAAGGACAAGCACGCCACCAACAAGGTCTGCGGCATCGTGATGGACGTTAACACCTGCGAGGTGCTTGCCATGGCGAGCAAGCCGGACTTCGACCCCAATAACTACTCGCAGTTCACGGATCTTGCTCTTGAATTCTACGACGATTACTTCCGGGAAAACAAAAAGGCCGAAAACGATACCGATTACCTCAATTTCCTTTGGAAAAACAAAACCGTTACCGAGCCCTACGAGCCCGGTTCCACCTTCAAGATCGTCACCAGCGCCATGACGCTGGAGGAGAACACCGTAAAGCCGGGCGAGACCTTCTACTGCTCCGGCGGACTGAACGTGGCGGGAAGGATCATCCACTGCCACAAGGACGGCGGTCACGGCGTCGAGACCTTCGAGCAGGGACTGCAGAACTCCTGCAACCCCGTTTTCATGACTCTTGCACAGAAGCTCGGAAAGTATAGATTCTACGACTATTATCAGGCTTTCGGCTGTACCGAGCTGACCGGCATCGACCTTCCTGCCGAAGCGGGGAGCATTTACCATTCACTCAAAGGCTTCAACGATCAGGAGCTGGCGACCTACTCCTTCGGTCAGACCTTCAAGGTCACGCCCATAAGACTTCTGACGACCCTCTGCGCCGTTGCCAACGGCGGCAGGCTCATGAAGCCGTATATCGTGAAGAAGCTGGTGGACGACGACGGCAACACCATCGAGAGCTTCTCTCCCGAGCTTGTCCGCAGCGTCAACTCCCAGAACACCTCCGATACCATCATGACCTACCTCAAGAACGGTATCGACATCGGCTCGAATATCAACGCCTATGTAAAGGGCTATAAGGTCGCCGCCAAGACCGGAACCTCGCAGAAACGGGATAAGGCTGACGGCTACTACATTTCCTCCTGCGCTTCCTTCGTTCCCGCCGATAAGCCGCAGATCGCCATTCTCATCGTCATCGACGAGCCCACCGTCGGTTCATATTACGGCGGTACCGTGGCGGCTCCCGTGGCAAGCGCTGTCCTCACCGAGATCCTTCCGTATCTCAACATCGAACAGTCTTATTCCGAAGAGGAAAAGAATACGCTGGAGGTCCAGACTCCCAGCTTCGGCGGCATGACGGTCAGCGAAGCAAAGAAGTCCGCCGAAGAAAAGGGCTTCCGCACCATCGTCCGCGGTAACGGCGACGTGGTCAACGAGCAGCTTCCGCGGTATACCGCCAACATCCCCGCCGGCGGCACCGTCGTTCTGTATACCGGCTCTGCCGTTCCGTCGGCAGACGTGATCGTCCCCAACGTCATCGGCTACTCCGCATCCCAGGCAAAGAACGTGCTTTCGGCGAACGGACTCAACATCACCTTCAGCGGCTCCTACCGGGAGGGCGTTTCCGGCGCCGTAGCCTCCAAACAGTCCCCCGCAGCCGGTGAAGCAGTCACTCCCGGCACCAGCATCGTGGTGGAATTCACCCACACAGACTGCTCGGACTGATCGGAAAAAAGAAAACCCGGAAAATACGATACCCCGAACCGTAACAAAATCATCTAACATCGAACAGAGGTCAATGCAATGCTGTACTTTATTCTCTGCGTCCTTTTCTCCTTTGCCGTATCGGTACTCCTGGGCAGGAAATTTATCCCCGTTCTTCGGAGCAAAAAGATGGGTCAGATCATTCTGAATATCGGACCGAGATGGCATAAATCCAAGGAAGGCACCCCTACCATGGGCGGTCTGTTCTTTATCGCACCCTTCGTGCTTCTCGTTGCCGCCTTCGGCATAGCTCCTGCCGTAAAGAACGGAAATCTTGCCGAACTCCTCATCCATTCGGCATTTATGCTGTTTTGCGGCTTTACGGGCTTTATCGACGACAGAACGAAATTCTATAAAAAGCAGAACGAGGGACTGACCGAAAAGCAGAAGCTGCTTCTTCAGTTCGCTTCCTCCGCCTTGTACCTCCTCGGGCTCCGCCTCTGCGGCGCTCTGGAAACCCGTATCCTTCTTCCTTTCGGACTCGGAAGCGCCGAGCTCGGTATCTTCTTCTACGTCATCGCCATTCTCGGCATCGTATACACCGTGAACGCCGTCAACCTTACCGACGGTGTGGACGGGCTCTGCGCAAGCATCACCCTTGTGGTGGCAATAGCGCTGACTTTTCTTGCACGCCGCACAGAAAGTGAAACGGCGCTTGTCTTCCTCGGCTGTATCATCGGCGGTATGCTGGGATTCCTTTTCTACAATTTTCATCCCGCCAAGGTCTTCATGGGGGACACGGGCTCGCTTTTCCTCGGCGGCTTTATCGTCTGCATCTGCTTTATGCTCGGCTATCCCGTGCTCGTTCTCTTTGCGGGCTTTGTTTACATCCTTGAAGCGCTCAGCGCCGTCATTCAGGTGGCGTCGATCATGCTCTTCAAGAAAGCCGTCTTCAAGATGGCGCCGATCCATCACCATTTTGAGCTCTCCGGCTGGAGAGAGGTGAAGATCACCGTCGTCTTCTCGCTTGTCGCAGCCGCCTTTGCCGCTCTCGGCGTGTTTGGCTTCTGGAACGTCTGAGAAATCGAAAAGAGCCGTATTCGCTTTTCAGTCGAAAAGGAACCATACGGAAAATACATAAGTAAAAAATGCGGGTCCTTCCGCAAAGCGTTACAAAGAAAAACGGACGGCTGTACGGGTCGCCGGTCACTGCGAAAAATATAACAGGGAAGGAAAGCTCTCGCCGCAGCGAAAGCAAGGGTCAATATATGGACAGAGATATGAAAAAGAACAATAAATCTCTCGCTTCCGGAAAAAACAGCGGCGTACCCGCAAAGCCCGGAAAGGTCCTTCTCGAGAGGACGGTGTCCGGCTTCGATAAGGCGTTTTTTGTGACGGTCCTTATCCTGCTTGCCTTCGGCTGTATCATGGTCTTCAGCGCCAGCTACGCTTATGCTGGTACGAACCGGGGCGACAGCTACTATTACATCTCAAGACAGCTCATCTTCACGGGACTCGGCCTTGTGATCATGTATCTTGTTTCTCTTGTGGATTATAAGGTCATTAAGCTCTGCGCCGTGCCGATCCTTCTTGTGAGCCTTGCTCTTATGGCGCTCGTTATCTTCGGCGGCGGGCAGGAGCATAAGGGTGCGGCGAGATGGATCGCCGTCGGCGGCATTACCTTCCAGCCCTCCGAGCTGTTGAAATTCGCCGTCATCTGCATCTGCGCCGAATACGTGTCGAGATTCCATGAGCTCATCGGATCGAAAAAACTCAAAACAAGGCTGTTCTGGGGGTTCGTTCCCTATATCCTCCTCATGCTGATCGTCGCCGTGCTCTTCTTCTTGCAGGATCATTTCTCGGGCTGTATCATCACCCTCGCCATCATCGGCTGCATGATGATCATCGGCGGCTCGGATATCGCCGTTATCGGCATCGTCGCCGCCGTCGGCGGAGCTGCGTGCTTCGTAGCCATGAATACCTTCCTTGCCCATTCCAAGGGAAGAATCGAGGTATGGAAAAATCCTTTTGCCTATCTCCGTGAAGGCGGATGGCAGCCGGTGCAGTCGCTGTATGCCATCGCCTCCGGCGGGATCTGGGGCGTGGGCTTCGGAGCCAGCAAGCAGAAGCAGCTGTACCTTCCCGAACCGCAGAACGATTATATTTTTGCCATTACCATCGAGGAGCTCGGCTTCATCGGAGCGCTCTGCATCATCGCCGTGTTCATGTTCCTCATCTACCGGGGCGTGAACATCGCCCTTCGTGCGCCGGATCGTTTCTCCTCGCTTCTCTGTGCCGGCATCATCTTCCAGGTCGCCATGCAGACCTTCCTCAATATCTGCGTTGTGACCAATACCATCCCCAGCACCGGCATCTCGCTCCCGTTCATCAGCTACGGCGGAACCTCGCTTCTCGTTCTGATGGCGGAGATGGGAGTCGTCCTCAATATTTCGAGATATTCTCTTCGTGAAATACAGTAGTAACAGCGGTTGAAAGGAAGCGGATCTATGCGAGTGCTTATCAGCGGCGGAGGAACGGGCGGACACATCAATCCCGCTCTCGCCATTGCCAATATGCTCCGGGAAAAGACCCCCGATGCGGTCATCGAATACGTAGGCACCAAAAAAGGCCTCGAAACGAAGCTCGTGCCCAGAGAAGGGTATAAGCTCCACACCGTCAAGGTCAGAGGCTTTTCGAGAAGTCTCAGCCCCGTCAATATCGATGCGGCGATCAAAGCCGTAACGTCAGTATGGGAAGCAAAGAAGATCATTAAAGATTTTAAGCCGGATATCGTCATCGGTACGGGCGGCTACGTATGCTGGCCGGTGCTGAAGGCGGCGGCAAAGATGGGCATTCCCACCTGCGTCCACGAACAGAACGCCGTGGTCGGCATGACGGTGAAGATGCTCACGAAGTACGTGGATAAGGTCATGATCAGCTTTGAGGCTTCGAGAAGTGCTTTTGACTGCCCGGAAAAGCTCGTCCTGACCGGCAATCCCATAAAATCCGAAATGCTGAAGCTCACAAGGGAAGAGGCAAGACGCACTCTCGGCTATGAAGAAGAGACGCCTATGATCCTTTCCTACGGCGGCAGCCTCGGCGCCGAAAAGGTGAACGAGAACGTTCTGGCGGTCATTGAGAGCTTCAGCGAAAAGAACGACGTGTACCACGTACACGCCACCGGCAGAGCCGCATGGCCGCTGGCGCATGAGCAGCTCCTTGCAAGGGGCTATAAGGACTTCGGCGACTACGTGGAAAAAGGCAAGGTAACGGTGCGGGAGTACATATACAATATGCCCGAGCTGATGGCGGCGTCCGACGTCGTTATTTCAAGAGCCGGCGCCATGACCCTCAGCGAGCTTGCCGCCATGGGAAAGGCAGCCGTCATCATCCCTTCGCCCAACGTGACCAATAATCACCAGTACAAGAACGCCGCCGTGCTCGAAAAAGCGGGCGCCGCCGTGCTCATCGAGGAAAAGGCTCTTACGCCGGAAAGCCTCGAAAAGGAGCTTTGCAGTCTTATCGGCGACAGGAAGAAGCTGGACTCCCTGCGTCTCAATATCCGCAGCTTTGCCGTCCTCGACAGTCTCGAGCGGATCGGCGGCGTGGTGGATGAGCTGTTGGGCGGAAAACAGTCAATGGGGAAGGGGACTCCGCAGACTACATAAAAACCGGAAAGAAAGCAGAAGAAAAGCGGAAGAAACAGGTAGAAAAACAAGAAAGGAAAGGTCGCTTTCGCCCGCCGAAAGCCACGCCGAAGAAAGATGAAAGACGAAAACGACGTAAGACGCAGATACAGCGACAAAGGAGCTTCCAATTTCCGGCTCTCCGAGGAAGACCTGCGCATGGCGTATTCCAAAAACAGAGTGCGGCGAAAGAGCCGAAGACGGATGCTCGGCGTGGCGCTCGTCCTTCTGTTTGCAATCATCGTCCTCTTTGCCATCATCAGCGCCGCCTTTTTCAGAGTTTCCGAGGTATCGGTCACGGGAAATACCATCTACTCCGGGGAAAGCATTCTGCAAAACGCCGGAATCGAGGAGGGAATGAATCTCTTTACCGTAAGCGGCAGAGCCGTAAGTGAAAACATACGGGCGGCGATCCCGGGTATCAACAAGGTAAAGACGGTCAGGCACTTTCCGAACAGGGTTGAAATCCGTGTGGAGGAGACCGTTCCGGTGTATTTCCTCGCCGTGGGCGAATACTTTTATACCTTGGATGAAAGCCTTCTGGTGCTTCAGAAGCTGGACGGCTACGAGGACGTGGAGACCATGGATCTTGTGCGTGTCTTTGCTCCCGGCATCGAGCGGTGCATGGTGGGAGAAAAGATACGGCTTTCGGATGCGGACATTGCGGATATGCTGTCCACGCTGTATACCGAAATAAAGAACTGGGGACTTGTCGGCTCGGTGGATTCCATCGACATGACCGATAAATTCAACATCACCTTCACTCTTTACAAAAAATACGAGGTCATCCTCGGCAGCATCGTGGACTGCGGTACAAAGCTGGAGTTCCTCTGCGGCATCACCGATAAGCTGGGCGACCACGACATCGGCACCATCGACCTTTCGGATGAGGACATCCGGAAAGCCACCTTTGCCAGAAGCTGATATGGCGAATAATTCAAATTATTTGTGAAAATTTTACGAAAACTATTGCAAAATGAAAAATAATAGTGTATGATATCATTAGTATCAAATACGATGTGAAAATAACAAGGAGGACAAATAAATGTTTATGGACAGCAGTGCCGATTTCGGCGACAACAAAGTAACGATAAAGGTTATAGGTGTAGGCGGCGCCGGCGGCAACGCCATTAACCGTATGATAGAATCCAATACCAAGAACGTAGATTTCATTGCCGTGAATACCGATGCCATGGCTCTTAACAAGTCAAGTGCGCCCAAGAAGATTCTTCTCGGTGAAAAGATTACCCACGGCAGAGGTGCCGGCTCCAATCCCGAGGTAGGCAAGAATGCGGCAGACGAGACCCTTGAGGAGATTCGCTCCGAACTGAACGGAGCCGATATGCTCTTCATCACCGCCGGTATGGGCGGCGGTACCGGTACCGGTGCGGCTCCCGTCATTGCAAAGCTCGCAAGAGATATGGGCATTCTCACCGTTGCCATCGTGACAAAGCCCTTCGCTTTCGAAGGTAAGGTAAGAATGCAGAACGCCCTCAAGGGTATCGAAAACCTTAAGGAGTACGTTGACTCCCTCGTTCTCATCCCCAATGAGAAGCTCAAGTTCGTGACCGAAAACAAGATCACCATGATGAACGCTTTCGCTACTTCGGATGACGTTCTCAGACAGGGTGTGCAGAGCATTTCCGAGCTGATCAATATCCCCGGTCATATCAACCTCGACTTCGCCGACGTGACCACCATCATGAAGAATGCCGGCATGGCTCACATGGGTATCGGCAGAGCCAAGGGCAAGGACAAGGCAGAGGCTGCCTCCAGAGCCGCTATCTCCAGCCCGCTTCTTGAGACTGCCATCACCGGCGCCAAGGGACTCATCATAAACTTCACCGTATCTCCCGACATCGGTCTTGACGAAGTGGATTCCACCTCTCAGCTTATTTCCTCCGAAGCAAATCCCGATGCGAATATCATCTGGGGCGTTGCCTTCGACGAATCCTTCGAGGACGAAATGAAGGTCACCGTCATAGCTACCGGCTTTGACAGCGGGAGCACTACCGAAGCTCCCGTAAGACCCGCAGCTGAGGCAGTGAAGACGACTCCTGCCGCCGCATCTTCCGCATCGCCCGCAAAGGCAAAGAGCGACGATTGGGATTTTGATGAATTTTTCTCGAATAACAAGTGATCGTTGAGCGTTTACTTAAAAAAGCAGAGGTTTTTTGCCTCTGCTTTTTCTTGTTTGCCGGATCCTCTTCGTTCTCTTTACAAATAATACTTGATTTATGTGCCGGTATGCGCTAAAATTCTTCTATAAAGAAACAACGACTTTCAAAAGAGGAAAGGATGATCGAGAAATGATCCCTGCAAGAGAGGACGCCTATGCGCTTCTTTGCGAATTCAACACCGAGCCATTCCATATCAGGCACGCACTCACGGTGGAGGGCGCCATGCGGTATTTTGCAAAAGAACTCGGCTATGGCGACGAAGAGGAATTCTGGGGCATCGTGGGACTTCTCCACGACCTGGATTATGAAAAGTACCCCGAGGAGCACTGCACAAAGGAAATGCAGCTGCTGCGGGAAAGAGAGATTGACGAGAGGATCGTCCACGCCGTGGTGAGCCACGGTTACGGTCTGAACGTGGACATTGCGCCGGAGCACGAAATGGAAAAGGTGCTGTTTGCCGTGGACGAGCTGACGGGACTTATCGGAGCTGTGGCTCTTATGCGTCCGTCGAAGAGCGTTTCGGACTTAGAGCTGCCGTCTGTCAAGAAGAAATTCAAGGACAAGAAGTTTGCCGCCGGATGTTCCCGTGACGTGATTTTGAAGGGCGCCGAGATGTTGGGCTGGGATATCGACAGGCTCATTTCGGAAACGATTCTTGCCATGCGTGAAACGCCTGCCGTCGATTGACGAAAGGGACGGAGATAAAGGAAAAATAAAGGAGGATACGGTTTCGCATCCTCCTTATTTCTTTTATATATTCGATTTACTTGATCTTGTCAAGAATGAAGTCCGCCATGGCTCTGCCGAGCATCACGTAGCCGGGATCCAAGTAGTGGTAACCGTCCTCCGTGCGGATGTCGGTCTTTCCCATAACGACCGAGTAAAGGTCATCAATGGCAAGACCGTGCTTTGCGGCGATGCGACGTACCGCTTCGTTGCGGGCGTCCACCTTTTCGTTGCGGAAGGTGGTGGTGTCGCCGTTGACCGTAAGGGGAGTGACCGTCATAAGGCATACCTTCTCTGCGGGGTACTTTTCGAGAATGTGGCAGATGACCTCATCGTAGCAGGACTCGTACACCTCGTTCGTAAGTCCCATGCCGTGAAGACCGTTGTTGAAGTGGATGTAGTCGTACTCGCAGTGGGAGAACATGTAGTCGATCTCTTTGATAATATCGGGATTGTCGATGCCCTTGCTGGTGGTCAGATAGTCAAGGTTCAAAACTTTTTCGGTGTAGTCGGCACGAAGAAAGTCACGGCATTTCGGGAAGGAGCCATGGGTGATCGAGTCGCCGATAAAGAGGATCCTTACGGAATTCTTTTCCTCCTCCGGGGAGAGATTGGTGTGGTCGTGCCACATATGGCACCATTCAAAGTGTTCGAGATGGGGCGTGTCGTTCATGGTTTTTTCCTCCGTTATTCTGTGATTTGTATTCTGCGATGGCTATAATGCTCTTGTTTATCCGGATGCACTGACCCTTGGACACCTCAGTTCTTTCTTTCGGCAAGGTAGTCGGCGAGAAGAAGGAGGGGCTCGGCATCCTTTTCGGGAAAGACCGAAAGGGCTTGCTTTGCCGCCTTTATCTGCTTTTCCGCTTCTGCTTTTGCACCTTCGAAGCCAAAGACCGTGACCATCGTGGACTTGTTGTCCTTTTCGTCCCTTCCGGCGCCCTTTCCGAGCTCGGCGGTGTTTCCGACGACGTCGAGAATGTCGTCGGTGATCTGGAAGGCAAGTCCGAAGGAGGCGGCGTACTTCTTTGCCGCCTCGTACTTTTCCCCGCCGTATTCGCCTGCGGCGATACAGCCGAGGAGAGACGCCGCTTCGATGAGCGCCCCGGTCTTTTTTCTTTGCAGTGTGAAGAGCAGTTCCGAGGGGATGTCCTTTCCCTCGCTTTTCAGGTCAATCTCCTGACCGCCCACCATACCGAGCATTCCCGCATTTTCCGCCAGAAGCGCCACGGCACGGCATTTTGCTTCGGCAGAGAGAGGCGCTCTTGCAATCACGCCGAAGCACTCGGTGAGAAGCGCATCGCCCGCAAGGATCGCCGTTGCTTCTCCAAAAGCCTTGTGACAGGTTGGCTGTCCTCTTCGCAGATCGTCGTCGTCCATCGCCGGGAGATCGTCGTGGATGAGGGAGTACGTATGCAGCATTTCAAGAGCGGCGGCAAAATCGAGCGCCGCTTCCGTTTCAGCTCCGCAAAGACGGGCAAACTGCATGGCAAGGAAGGGTCTTATCCTTTTTCCTCCCGCAAGCAGGGAATATTCCGCCGCATCCACAAGTGCGGACTCCTCGGGACAGTGCAGGGGACTTCTTCGCTTCTCGCAAAGGAACTCCCGCAGTCTTTCTTCACAGCGGGCGGCGCAGAGAGTCAGTTCGTTTTTTAAGAGTTTGTTCAAGGGACCTTTCCTCCTTCATACGGCTTTTGCTTTGGAGATTCATTCTTCTGCCGGCGTTTTTCCGGACTTTACGGTTTTTTCCGCATCCTCTATGCGCTTTGTACATTCCTTCAGAAGCGAAACACCCTCGGCGTAGATTTCAAGGGATCTTTCAAGACCGATGCTTCCCGATTCCAGCTCGGCGCTGATTTTTTCAAGGCGCTCCATTGCTTCTTCGAAGGAGAGCTTTTCTTTTTTTGCTGCCATGGCTTTGTCCTTTCAGAGTGTGGTATATGTCCTATATCGTATTTTCGTGTTAGATCAGAACTTCTGTGCGTTCTTTACTTCCGCTTCGGCTTTGCCGTCCGCAAAACGGATGGAGATTTCGTCCCCTTTAGAGAGTCCCGTCACCGTTTCCACGGCCTTGCCGTCCTTGTAGGTGACGGAGTAGCCTCTTGAGAGTACGGCAAGAGGACTCAGCGCCTCAAGGCGGGTGGCTTCTCTTACAAGCCTTGCCTTGTGCCTTTCTACGGCAACGTCGGCAGACAGCATAAAGCGTTCCTCTGCCATCATAAGCTCCTGCTTTTTCTTGTCGAGGTATGCCTCGGGAGACTTGAAAAAGCGGCTGTCGGCTATCCTTTTCAGTTTTTCACGGAGCACGCCGATTTTTCCCGCCATTGCCGTATCGAGCCGCAGGGCATAGCCTCCGAGAAGTCCGTACAGCTCCTCCGTGTCCGGCACCGCCAATTCCGCCGCTGCCGATGGCGTCGGTGCCCGCAGGTCGGCGGCAAAATCGCATATCGTGAAGTCGATCTCGTGACCGACTGCCGAGATGACCGGCGTTTCGGTGTTGTAGATTGCCATGGCGAGCCTTTCATCGTTGAATGCCCACAGATCCTCAATCGAGCCGCCGCCTCTGCCGATGATGATGGTGTCGACCTTGCCGTCAAAATAGGCAAGTCCCTCGATGAGCGTCTTTGCCGCCCCGTCCCCCTGCACAAGAGCCGGGTAAAGCTCGATCTCACAGAGCGGATAACGGCGCCTCAGGATATTCAGCATATCGGCGATCGCCGCACCGGTGGGGGAGGTGACGATGCCGATTTTTATTGGATAGCGGGGGATAGGCTTCTTGTGGGATTCATTAAAGATGCCCATTTCCGACAGCTTTTCCTTCAGCTGTTCAAAGGCAAGATACAGAGCGCCCACGCCGTCCGGGATCAGCTCGTCGCAGTACAGCTGATAAACGCCGTCCCGCTCGTACACGGTGATGTGTCCGTGCGCCGTGACCTTCATACCGTTCTGCGGAACGAAGCGCACCCGGCAGGCATTGCTTCGGAACATCACAGCCTTGAGGTTTCCCTTTTCATCCTTCAGCGTGAAATAGAAATGCCCGGTTTTGTAGTGGTTGGTGAAATTCGATATTTCGCCCTTTATGTATATATCCGATAAAAGCTCTGCCGAGTCAAGCAGAGCTCCGACGTATTCATTCAGCTGTGAAACTGTCAGTGTGATCGGTCTTGTGTTCATCGTCTGTCCTTTGATACGGGGCAGCCTTTCGCCCCGTTAAAATCTATTTTCATAGCGTCCGAGGTGCCTTTCCGCTGTGAGCACCGCCGTTCCGTAGGCGTTGTCGCTTGAGAAGCCGTCTTTTGCAAAGTAGGAGTTTTCCACCTTTTCAAGCGCCTTTCGTATCAGGGTGTTCGACATCACGCCGCCGGCGTATACCACCGGGAGATGCGGGTACTTTTCCCGAACGTCTTCGGTGATTTTCAAAAGCGTCTTTGCAAGGAAGGTAAAGGTGAACTTCGACACGTCCTCCGGCTTTTCTCTCTTCCGTATCATATCCGCTGTCAGATTCTGCAGACCCGAAAGATTGCAGAAGCCGTCTTTTACCGAAACACGGGGAGAAAATACGGCGCTCGACTTTTTCGCCAGCTCGTCCATTTCGGCACCGCAGGGGAAGGAAAGTCCGAGAGCCACTCCGGTCCGATCGATGGCTTGCCCCGCATTCAGGTCGTTCGTGCCGCCGATGATACGGCAGACAAGTCCGTTCTGCAAGGACGATACGTGCAGTACCTCCGTGGTTCCGCCCGAAACGTGGAAGGAAAGCGTTTCACCCGAGAGAAGATCCTTATTCCCGGAAGAAGCGCAAGCCGCCATGATATGACCGCACTGGTGCGAAAAGCGGTAAAGAGGGATCCCGAGCGCATCGGAAAACGCCGCAGCATAGGAAACGCCCGCAAGGAAGCAGGGCATGTACGAGCCCTCGGCGTCTCTCGGCTTTTCCGAAACGCCGACGGCAAGGATGCTGCTTCGGTCTATGTCTGCTTCTTCAAAGAGAAGCCTTGAAAGCTCGGGAAGCGCCTTCGTGTGGTGAAAGACGGCGTCGCTCTGCCGAAGCCCCGCTTCGCCCGGCTTTACCGGAAGAAGCCGCCTCTTTTGCGAAACGATATGCCCGCCCTCATCTGCAAGACAAAGGCTCGTCGTGTAGTTGCTGGT
>JAZRXH010000078.1:0-17143 GCA_045600125.1 Eubacteriales bacterium
GCCACCTCGAAAGGATTGCACCTCGGATAAAACCGTGATCCCCGATGGCCGAAACTATCCCCGTTTGACCGCCATATATGCGAGCGGTCAAACTCAGTTGTTCAGCGAAAATATTCACTCTCTGCCACTCCGATGAAGTCAGGCGCCGACTTCATCGGAGATTTGTTTTTCGCCTTCGTCAAATTTGCGGCAGACCGTAGGGCGCGGGGAGCCCCCGCGGGCACCTCGAAAGGATTGCACCTCGGACTAAAACGTGATTCTCGATGGCCGGAACTATCCCCGCTTTGCCGCCATATATTCAAGCGGCAAAGCTCAGCAAGTTTTCAGCAAAAATAATAAGTTTCTACCGTCCGCTGAGGTCAAACCTGACCTCAGAGGAGATTTGTTTTTGTCGTTATCATTCTAAACGGTCAAACTCAGAGTTTTCTGCAAGCCCTCAAAACAACCTCTGTTGCGGCGATGCTTTATGCCGCAACAGACAGCAGGCAACGACCCCTTCCCATAAAAAACACCGTGGCAGTCCGTATGGACTGCCACTGAGGTAAAGTTTTCGCCCGCCTTTTTCAAAAGGCGGCGAGGGTTTGGGGCGAGGAGCCCCATGCTATCGTAAGGCGAGGGTTTGGGGCGAGGAGCCCCATGCTATCGTAAGGCGAGGGTTTGGGGCGAGGAGCCCCATGCTATCGTAAGGCGATGGGGTTTGGGGCGAGGAGCCCCATGCTATCGTAAGGCGATGGGGTTTGGGGGCGAGGAGCCCCCATAAAATATTCACTCGTCGAAGCGGCTTTCGCAGTCCCGCCAGCCGGAGGCGGCAAAGGAGCCGCGGCTGTCGCAGAGGGCACGGAGGATGGCGGCGTTTTCGGTACGGAAATAGGTGTTGACGCTGCCGCCGCTCCATACGAGGTTCCCGGCGAGGAGCGCATCACGCAGGAAGTTGTTCACGTGGTGCCAGGTCGTCAGCATCACGCCGTAGGCGCCGAGGCGGGCGGCGCTTTGGGAAGTGCCCCGGATGTTCCTTATGTCATCAAACGGGCAGACGACGGTGTCGAAGCCGGCTTTCATGAAATATTCGGTCGTGGGGTTCTCGTCGGTGGTGTAGCTGTACTGCCAGTCGGCGATGATCATGCGCTTGTCAAGTCCCGCAAGCGCACCGCCGGTGCCCCGGGAGACGGTGGATTCCACGACGTGGAGCCCCGACGGGTGCGTCACCGTACCTTTCTTTATAAGTCCGTCGTGCCACATGATGGGACGCCTGCCGGTGCGGCTTACGTCCTCGGCAAGGCGGTTCGCAAAGTCGAGGAACAGCTCTGATGTCGGTATCCTTTTGCAGCTCGGACAGGTGCCGAAGGAGTACGCCTCGTCAAAGCCCAAATGGAAATAGCCGCCGTCCCCGCAGAGGTCGCACAGCTCCGCACGCATTTCGGCAAGGAGCTTGTAGGCGTCGGAATTGGTCGTACACCACGTCCAGCCGTCCGGCTCGAAAAGAAGCGCCTTCCTCGGGGATTTGTCCAGCACCGTGTGCCGTCCGATGCAGGCACGGGAAGCCGAGGCGTGTCCGAGGTGGTTCAGCATGGGAATGACCTCCATGCCGAAGGCGTGCGCCGTATCGACGAGCGGCTTTATCTCCGCTTTGGAAAAGGACTTGTCCGCCCACGCAAGATCACGGTCGCATTCGTACTGCAGACAGCCCCAGAATTCAAGAACGGCGTGGGTCATGCCGAGGAAGCCTGCGGCGGCGATAGCCTTTCTGACGGTTCCGAGATCGCTGTCCGGGAAGACGCAGAAGTGGATCGCCCGGAAGTCCAGTGCCGGTGCGTCGTGGATCTCGGCGCCGAAGATATACAGCTTTTCCTGCCCCTCGGTAAGATCCAGCGGGCAGATTAGCTGAACGAGGGTGTTAAAACCGCAGAAAAACGACTTCTTATCCTTGGCAAGAAGGAGAACTCCCTCGCCGTCGGCGTAGATCGCATAGGAATCCCCGCTCTTGAGCCCGGCGTTCTGCGGCGCTTTGCCGACCGAAAGCGAATATTCGCAGGCATTTCCCGAAGCGGGGATCAGCTCGGGGTCTGACGCCGTGAAGGAGAAGCGGTTCCAGAGATACCGGAGGTTGTCGGCTTCGCATTCGGTGAAATCTCCGGATATCCGGAGTGCGGCGGTGCTTCCGAAGAAGAAGCGGACGTTTTCGTCCTCGGTCACGCTCCTGGGAGCGGGGTATAAATTCGTAAGATACATGGCGATCGTCCTTTCGGATATTTCGGCGGCATTTTGTTTTGCCGCCCTTTTTTCTGCATTCTACCACATTCCGGCGGAAAAGTAAAGAGCAGATGCGGCGATGGCTTTTGGTTTTATAAAGTTTCTTTTGAAATTCGCAGACGGAGGCTTTCGCCGAAAACTTTTACCCGGAGTAACGGTGCGAGTATGTCAAAGACGGCAAAATGACGGACTGCTAATACGGTAACTGTGCAAAATGACAAAATTCGACAACAGACGGCAGGTGTCGGCAAAAAATGTTGACAAATTTGCAAAACAATGGTATAATTGTTGTAAATATTAACATAGGGTTCTCTCATTCTTGACGGAGAATCCGACTGCGTACAAGTGTCTGTTAATATTTTCTTCCAAAACTTGTACATATATTTCCGAATTCGGAGGTGTCAACGTGAAACTCAGCAAAATTTCGTCGCTTATCTGCGCCGCAGCGATGCTGTTCTGCAGCATCGGCGGGCTTCCGGTATCGGCGGCGGAAAAAGAAACCGTGAACCGCACGATTTCCATCGTGTACGACAATTCCGGCTCCATGTTCCTGAACGGCGGCAAGAATATGTGGTGTCAGGCGCAGTATGCCATTGAGATCTTCGCCTCGATGATGAACGAAGGGGACAAGCTCCTTGTTTATCCGATGTGCCATGTGACCGTCGAGGGAGAAGGCGGAGACTATTTCTACGACGGCTCGCCGCTTGTGATCGCAAGCGACGCCGACAGGAAAAAGATCCGGAACATCAAGACCGATTTCTCCCGCACCGATGACAGCGGGATGCATCTGGACAATACGCCGCTTGAGTCGGTGGACGCAGCCCATGCCGGACTCTCCGGAGCCGGAGGCGAAAAGTGGCTTATCGTCCTTACCGACGGCGATAAGTTCTATTCCGGCAAAACCGAGCTGAACCCCGGAAAAACGAAGGAAGCCCTCGAGGAGCGCTTCGCACGGTACATCGCCGACGAGAACATCATCTACCTCGGCATCGGCACGGGACTTTCCAAGCCGCAGCCGGGGACCGCATCGGAAAACGTGTACCTCGCCGAAACGGCGGACTCCGCAAGAGTGCCGACGGTGCTCACCGAAATGTGCAATCTCATCTTCGGCCGTGACGTTCTTCCCTCGAAGTATTATACCGAAAACTCGGTACAGTTCGATGCGGATCTTTCCGGGCTGTATCTGTTCATTCAGGGCGAGGACATCGGGAACGTATCGCTCAGCAAGGACGGCAATGCCATGCCGTATCTCCGCTCCTTCGAGCCGAAGTACGGTACGGCGGGCTGTATGTCCGGGGACTATTATACGGCGGGCTATAAGGAATTCAGAACAGATCCGTCGCTGCAGGGCTTCATTGCTGTATACTCCGACCTGCCGGCAGGGACGTACAGTTTCTCCTATACCGGCAAAAAGTCCAGCATCGCTTTCTACTATGAGCTTGACGCCGACCTTGCGGTCATGCTGTTCGACGCCTATGACCAGCCGGTCACCGACCCGTCGCAGGTGCTTCCCGGGGACTATTCCCTCGTTTATGCTCTCGTGGATAAGCACGGAAACGTGATTGACTCCGAGCTTCTGGGCGACGTCAACTACGAGCTGACCTATACGCTGAACGGCGAAAAGCACACCGAAAACGCCCACGCCAAGAGCAGCGTCAAGAGCATCCACCTCGACGAGACCACCGAATTTTCGGTGGATTCCATCGAAGGCACCTACCTCAGCGGCTACCGGGTAAGAAAGAGCGGCGCTCAGCTGGGCTTCCTCTCGATCCCCTTCCGGGGCGTCAAGGGGGCGGCGAAGAGCCTTGAGGTGCTGATTGAGGGAACCATCGGCAACATCGACGCCGACCGGGTCGAAGACTGCGGCATCCTCTACGTGACCTTCCTTCATGACGGAGAACCGATCACGGGGGAAGACCTTGACCGGGTCGAATTCAGGAGCTCCTCCTCCAACCCTTCTCTTGTCTGCCGCACCGAAAGAACCGAAAACGGCTATGCCGTGACCTTGGGGGCGGCGCAGGAGAACGGCGTTCTGACGCCCGGAATGTACAACGTGGACTTCGACGCCGCCTATTCCTCGGATACAGAGGAAAGCTCTTCGGCAAGAGGCCGCGTCTCCTTTACGGTGAACGAGGTGTCCGACCGGATGGACGTGGAATTCCGGAATCCCGAAACGTATTTTACGCTGGCGGACATAGCGAAGGAAAAGGCAGAGCCGATCCGCACCGATATCTCGGTCAACGGCGAGCCTGTTCCGGACGAGTTCCTCCGGGAGCTTTCGTTTAATGCCTCTGCCGACGGCATGGCGCTCATCACCGAGCCTCTTTACGGTGAAAGCGCCTATCTCATCCGCTTCGATCCCGAAAACCTCCCCGATACCGGAAGCTACGCCATAAACGTGACGGCGGATGGCGTGACCGACCGGATGGGACGGGAAATGAGCGCCGAAAAGACGCTCCGCGTGAAGGTGGCGCTCCTCCCGGGCTGGCTGGCGACTCTCATCGGCGCAGGGATCGCCGCTCTGCTCGTGACGGCAGCGGTCCTCATCTCACGGATCCCGGCGCTGCCCAAGAACATAGAGGTTTACGGTGCGACAATCAAGGTCGGCGGAAAGACGGTCGCCTCCGGATCGGCGAAGGCAATTTATCCGAAGCACGGAAAAACGAGGACGCTCACCATCGTCGGAAACGGCGCACTCCGGAACCAGAACTTCAGCGTCCGGCTCGTCCCCGCCAAGGGAAGCTGCCTCAGCACCCCCTCCAAGAAGCGGAGAGCCATGGTCAGGTTCGACTCGATCAGCGCTTCCGCCAACGTGGACGAGGTGAACATTTCCAAGGTCGCCTCCCGTGACCGCAAGACGAGAAAAATGGAATGCGACGCCAAAAAGGACTTTACCATGCCCAAGCAGTTCGAGTTTTCCGGCTCCAGGGACTTCGACGGCGTTTCCAAGAAATTCTCGGTATCCGGCAACATCCGATATAAATAATAAATAATAAACGGAAGGTAAATGTCCGATGCATATTCCGTTTTACACGGAGGCGGCAGCGCCGTGTCGGTCATGTCTTCCGTGCGTTTTCCGTAATACTTATTTTGCATATATAAAAGAAAAGGAGTACTGGTTATGGCAGAAACAAGATTTGAAGAAACAAAGGCGAATGAAGTCAATGCGGCGTATCTGTTCCTCGGCATCGGCGGCGCCGGCTGCGACATCGTGAAGAGAGTGGCAAAGAGATGCCACCCCGCAGAGCGTGAAAACATCAGCTTCGTCTGCATGGATACCGACGTGAACGACCTGAAACGGATAAAGGACGAGCTCCCCTTCGTGAAGGTCATCCAGACCTCCACCACCCAGACGGTGGGCAGCTTCCTCGACAATGACAACGACGCCCGCAAGCGCTGGTTCCCCAAGAGCGCCGTCATGTACGACAAGACCATGTCGGAGGGCGCCGGACAGGTGAGAGCCATTTCCCGTCTTGCCGTCGACGCCACCATCAAGACCGGCAAGATCCGTCCTCTTTACGACGCCATCGACGAGCTGTTCCGGAAGTCCGGCAATGAACTCAAGCAGTCCATGCGCTGCATCATCGCCAGCTCCGCCTCCGGCGGTACCGGCTCGGGTATGATCCTTCCCATCTCCATGTTCATCCGCTACTATGTAAGGGAAAAATATCCGAATGCGGCTCTCCTCACCCGCGCAATGCTCCTTCTCCCCGAAACGCTGGACAGCGTCATCGCTTCCCAGACCGAGCGGGACAGTCAGGCACGGAACGGCTACGCCACCGTCAAGGAGCTCAACGCCTTCATGATGAAGGGCTCCGGCTTTGTGGATCTCGATCCCGACCTCTGGCAGTACCGCGGTCTGCACGTGGACGTGCCGATCGCCGGCTCGGACAAGCTCAAATCCCTTTCGACCCTCCCCATCGACTTCTGCTTTTTAATGGACGGTCAGGACGCTGAGGACAGCACTCTGACCAGCTACGAGCAGTATAAGGAGCAGGCCGCTATCGCTCTCTACGAGCAGAACATCGGTCCCATGCAGAGAAAGGCGGCTTCCACCGAGGACAACATCATCAAGGAGCTGGCGAAGTCCCGCGGCCGCAACCGTTTCGGCGGCATCGGCGCCGGTATCATCAGCTATCCCTATAAGAGGATCGTGGACTACGTCGCCTGCGACCTTGCCGCAGACAGCATCGGCGGAGAGGGCGAGTCCTCCAAGTGGACGAGATACGACAAGGCGTACAAGCTCTACATGCTGGAGCAGAAGAAGAGAGGACAGTCTGTCGATTCCTCCAAGAAGCTGGGCGAATTCTACACCGAACAGATCGACAGCCTGTCAAGATCCGGCGGCGACGTCTTCTCGAAGGATCTTATGAGCCTGTATCTTGAGAGTGCCGAGCAGCGCATCGACTCCTTCTTCGAGTCCTTTGACGAGCAGGTCACCGAGCTCGTGAACTCCGACGCCCAGATCAGCAACGCCTATCAGTCGGCGCAGATGCTCAAGAACGACGATATCGACTACACCGCCGAGGGCAACCGTGTCAGAGATAACGTGAACACCCTTCTCGAATACCGCGAATGCATAACCAAAAAGGACAAAGACGGCAGCTACCGTGTGGACGGCATCGGCAGAAGATTTGCCGAGGGCACGCTGACCTCCGAAACGCCTACCGTTGCCAACGACAGAACCTATTCCGTCGAGCTTGTTCTCAAGAACCCCCTCGGCGAGGTATGCCATCCCTGCGCCGCCCGTTATGTACTCTACAAGATCAAGGAAGAGCTGGACAGAAGGATCCTCGATACCGGCGACGAAGCGAGGAAGAAGAAGGAAAGGATCGACAGCCTCGTCAGCGACGAGGACTACGCCACCAAGTACTCCAAGGGCGAGTGCCGGGGCATCGAAGCCTTTGCGGCGCTCGAAAAGGACAGCCCCTCTCTCGGCGACAAGCTGAAGGGCTACAAGGAGATCTACGCCAAGGCAAACGAGATGCTTCCCACTCTTTACAGGGCGATCTACGAATTCGGCTGCGCTGAAGCAAAGCTCTCTGCTTATAAAAAGGCTTTCGACTACGTCAAGGCGTTCTCCGAGGAATACGAAAGCTTCTTCGGCACCTTCGAAGAAAAGGTAAAGCGTCTGGCAAGAGACAAGGACGACATCGTCAACGAGCTGAAGTACAAAAAGGGCGACTCGGTGGTCAACGTCTGCTCGGAAAAGAGCATCCTTGACGAGCTCAGCCGCACCTCTCTTGCCAAGACCTCCCAGGAATCCACCATGCTCAGCAGCGAGGTCAACGGCGCCATCTTCGACCAGATCAAGAAGAATGCGGTGTACAACCTTGAAAAGGCTGCCGCCGGCGACGATCTCACCGGTGAAAACCGCCGCAGGGATATCTTCGATGAAATCCTCATGGGCTACTTCAAGGACGAGATCTTCGACAAGTGCGATGAGATCAACGTGGATATCATAAATTCCATCGTGCTCGAATACAAGCTCTCCGAGGGCATCAAGGCAAGAAGCGCCGGAACCGACTTTACCTTCAAGACCGGTGACGCCGAGGCGTACATCAAGGCGAAGCTCGCCATGGGCGAACGCATCGCCGCTCCCTCTATCCAGAAGATGCTGAACGTAGAGCCCCGGGATATCAAGCGCTGCGCCTACAATGCCGTCCTCACCGACAACCGTCAGTTCAACATCAAGGTCCTTCTCGAAAACGGCGACGCCTGCGAGACGGTATCCAAGTACGAGATCCGCTTCTTCAACGCTCTCTACAACGTGACTCCCGACAAGCTCAAAAAGTTCGCCGCTCCCTTCGAGACCGAGACCGGTAAGAAGGACGCCGGCATCTACCACAAGGCATACCACAGCTATTCCAAGCAGATCGGTCCCGACTCCACCAAGAACGCCGCCATGTCCACCCACATCGACAAGCGCTGGGACAACATCAAGGAAATGCCGGAGATCGACGACGAATACCAGAAGAAGATCATCCTCAACATCCATAAGGCGTTCATCTACGGTATCGTTCACGGCGCCATCCAGCACATCCCCATGTCCAAGAAGGCAGGCGGCAAGATGGTCTACACCTACAAGAATTCCGACGATCGGTACGAGACTCTGATCGTGCCCAACGGCACGCTCTGCGATGAGTTCTACGAGATCCTCGACGCTCTCTACATCAACGCCAAGGTGGTCGAGGATATCAACGAGGTCATCAAAACACGCAAGAGAGCCATGAGCATCATGAAGAACTGCAACTATGAGGGCACGGAATTCTTCAAGGATATGGCTTCCTTCGATATCTTCTCCTTCTACAAGGGAGGAAACACCGCCGAGGGACTCTCTGCCGGAGAGCTTAACGCTATCGCCGAAACCATTGAAAAGAACAAGAGGATTGCCAAGGACGACCGTCCCGAGGATCTGAAGCTTATCGAAAACAACACCAGCCTCTTTGCGATCCCGCTGATCTACTACTATTCTCTTCCGAATTCCGGCAGGTTCATTTCCGAGCTCAACGCCATGGTCGATGCGGTCATCGAAGTATTCCGTGAGGAGTATAAGACATGGGAAAAGGAAGAGGACGTGAAGTTCGTCCTCTGCGACCGGCTTGTAAACGAGTTCGCTCTTCTCAAGCACAACTACAAAAAGTACGTGGAAAACGAGGAAATGAACATCCCCGAGGATATCAACGAAAACGAAGTGATCGACGTCGTAAGACGCAAGATCCAGGACGAGATCCGCAGCGCTCCCGAACCCGAGGATTATGAAGAGCTTCTTGACAAGATCTCCAAGCGCAGCTGAAACAAATTCCGAAACGGAGGTGAACTGACAGGAAATGTTTACTGTCATCATAGCCGAAAAAAAGCATTTTGACGCAATACAGAAGAATAAGCTGTATTTCAAGCCTTTCCTTGACAAATGCCCGGAAGAGTTTGTTTTCTGTGAGTGGCGCCCCGAGGGGCAGACTCTTTATGAGTCTGTCCCGGAGCTGGTCACGACCGTCGGCAGACATAAGAGCTGGCGTGCGGTCATCGTGCAGAGCGGCAGAGGGGATACCCGACGGAATCCCTTCGATGACGTTTCCGGCGCAGAATACGCCGCAGCGGAGGAGGAGTTCCGCATGGGCGGCGTCCTCGGCGCAGGCGATGAAAGCGGTGCGGAAGGATCGGCAGCCGGGGAGTTTTCCGACGGCAGCTCCTTCCCCGAAGAGGAGGAAAGCTTCGTAAAATGGAAGGCGGAGTGCGCCGAAAAAGCCTGCGGTCTCATCCTCGCAAAGGAGGCACTCTGCCGGAAGGCGCTGAGTCTGCCTCTGCAGAGGCTCTGCTCCTGCTTATGCTTTCGGAAAGAGGAAAGCCTTGCCGGCAGTCCGGAGACTCCCGTGCAGGACGGCAAAATCGTCGTGGAGGGAAATTACGGCGCCGAAGACGCCGCCGAATTCATGACCGAGCTTCTCCATAAGGCGCACCTTGCCGAGGAAAGAATGAAGAACCGTCTGCGCGGCGAGTGCGTTGAAAATATGCTTCCCGGGGACGGCATGACAAGACGGCTCGGCTCGATGGGCATCGTCCTTCCCGAGCAGGTCATCTGCCTTGCGGAGCGGACCACCGAAAGCGGCTTCTTCTGTCCCGCCGACAGCTGGCAGACCCATACAGACTTCGAATATTCCGCCTTTGTCACAAGGAATATGTATTATGACAAGATGCGTTTTCTAGTTTTCGATATCCTGCCGGAAACGCATAAGGACTACCGGTACGACAAAATCCGGTTTTTGTACGATCTCTTCCTGCTCTCGCTGAACGAGATCCCCGGAGGAGCCCTTCTTCCGAGAAAGCTGTACTGCCTTGAGAGCGAGAACGACGAAAGACCGCTGCGCAATCTTGTGACCTCGTATATCCGGAAGCTGGACGCCACCATCGCCAAGGTGGACTCGCAGATCGAAGCGATAAAGAGCGAGATCCCCGCCGAGCTTTCGGACAGGGACGCCGAGTCCATGTTCGCCGGCGACGTGGTGATCCCCGTGAGCATGAGCCGTGATTTCGATGAGAATGAGCTTCTTTCCACCGCTCCGCCTCCCGGGCTTTCCGCCGACTGTCCCATAGACGAGTATTCCGGATGGTACCGGAGCAGCAGGGAGTCGGACGAAGCGCTCGATCGGCTCGTCAAGCAGCCCCGCCGTTCCGTCAAGAAGGCGGTGGACAGGGTAAGGCTCGACAGCGAGGTCGACTGCAGCAGCATCCGTGTTCTGGACGAGTTCCAGATGGACGACGTCCGTGACCATACCGAGGAATCGGAAAACGCCATGGCGACGCTGCACGTCCCGGATATTTTCAACATCGCAAGATACCACAAGCAGCTGGACAAGGAGAGCGAGGAGGTCAAAAAGGTGCTCCGCACGAGAATGAAGAAAAAGACCACCGTCATCCTCGGCGCCGTCTGCGCCCTGCTCTTCGTTCTCTGCATGCTGCCCCTTCTGACGACCAACGGCGGCGTCTACCTTCTTACGGCGCTGGAGCTGATTGCCGCGGCGGCGGTCATGCTTCTCGTGTCGATGGGCATAACGCTGTTTTGCCTCCGGATCCCCGTGAAAAAAGCCGTGAGCGGCTTCAACGAGACGGCTCTCGGGATCCTGGCGGAGGTCAAGGGCGCCATGACGCTTTTCTCGGAATATCTCAGCCTCGTATGCCGTGTCCGGAGAGGCTACCGGGTCCTGAATTTCTCGGAGAACAATCTGGATATATACGACGTGAGCATCAATACGAGAAAAAAGCACAGAATCGACATGGAGAAAATGCGGGCGATGATCGTAGACGGCTACGGCGATTTTATCGACGCCTTCGCTCCCGGGCGGGATATCCTTCCCTATGATTACGACTTCGGAAGGAGCAGCACGGAGTACAGCTACGAGCCTCCGTATCTTGCCGACGACGCCGTGACGATCGACTACCTCGAAAAGGGCAACACGGTGCGGGTGCCGTCCGCCTTTGTAAAGTCCGTATCTCTCAGAATGGAGGAAATTTACGATGACTGAGCTTCTGAGACTTCTCCTGCTTCTTGTATCTTTTCTCCCCTTCGCCCTGCTGGTATTTCTGGATACGAAGATGAACCTGCGCCGTGAGGTGCGCGCAAGGCAGTATTTCATGCCGGTCGTCGCACTCGTCTACTGCGTGCTTGCCTTCCTTCTCATGCGGCCCTTGGGAAATCTGTGCATGAAGCTTGTCGATCTTGTTCCCACATGGCTCGACAGCCTTGCAAGAAGTCTTGCCGCACGCAGTGAACCGGCGTTCCTTCTGACCGTCTTCGACGTGCTTTCAAGGGCGGCGGCGGCAGTCGCTGCGGCGATCCGCCGACTCATTTCGACGGTGAATCCGGTGTACATCCTTCTCGTGGTCTTCAACACGTTGGGAATGGTGCTGTATCTCGTCCTGAAGGCTGCCGCACTGACCGCCTTCCGCTCGAAAAAAGCGGATCCCGATTCGGCAAATGCCCTTGTGGACGTGTTCTACGATTACGACGAGAGAACGGGACGGCGGTTTATCCGCCCGAACTTCGGGCAGGCGAGGACTTTCCTCAAATCCGTCTTCTATTCCTCCGCCTTCATCAGCGCCCTTCTCGTGGCACAGACCTGGTACCTCGGAAGGCAGGGGCGCATAGCTTCCCTCTTCTACCCCATCTTCCCGATCATCCTCATCGGCGAAGCCGCCTTCTTTATCGACGGCTGCGGAGCGGAGGAGCTTCATGACACCCTCGGCGCCGACGTCGGTCGCTCGGATCACATCACCAATTATGCGATCCTGCGCCGGAAGCTGAAGGAGCTGTTCGGCGACAAGCTGACGGCGGACGCTTCCACCGTGAACAGCAGCATCACCGGCGGCGCCGTGATCGATACCGTCCTCGTCGAGATCGAGGAGGAATACGGTCATATCGGCAAAAACTATGCTCTTTTCATCCGTTCGAGAGCCGAAAAGGGAAATCTCGTTCCGGATGCGAACTACCTGAAGAGCGGCGTGGAGCTTGCCTCCGGCAAGAGCCTGCTCTTCAATACCCCCTTCTACTACAAGCTCTGTCCCTACGTCTTTTACGCTATGCAGAGCTCGCTTCTGCGAGGCGGCAAGGCGCTCATCATCCTCGGCAGGCACGGAACAAGCGATGACGTTCTCGAATGGTGCCGCAAGGGACTTTTCGAGATCTCCTCGGTCCCGAACCTCTGGAAGATCGGCGTTCTCGGCAGTACGCCGACAGGCGACGACGAGGAAAACGACGTCAGCATCATCACCCGCTCGGGCGTACACGACACCGAGCTTCATAAGGCGAACCGGAGCTTCCTTCGCAAGGTCACCTTCGTGGTGCTGGTAGAGCCTTCGAGACTCGTTGCCACGGCGCAGATCGGTCTGAATCTCCTTGTCGGGAACTTCGGCGACTGCGGAAAGCCGGTCTACTGCTCGGTCGACCGGAACTGCGACGGTCTTGTGGATTCGCTCTCGCACATCCTCATGACGGACATCACCGAGGTATCCGCCACCGAATATCCCATGGGCGTCAGCTCCTATATGTGCTGGCTTGCGGACGGAGATCACCTCCAGCACCGTCTGACTCCCGGTATCTCCCGTTTCCTCGGAACCGGTACCGAGCTTTCCTTTGCGGCGCTGAAAAAGCAGGTGGAACAGACGGTATGGTACGGCGGCGAGGCGTTCCCGGTCTGCGACGAGCACTGGATCGCCAAGCAGTATTACTACGACCTTCTCCGTTATGCGGAGCTCCCCACGACCCAGGAGACCTTCGACAAGGTCTTCCGTGTTTCCTACAACATCTGCAACGAGCAGGTGCGCGCCGATTCCTACCTCAGCGTGGAGGACGAGTTCTTCAACCTCTTCGAGGTGCGGCGTGAGCTTGCCACCATCGCAGAGCATCAGGGCTTCGTCAACGTGATCTCCACCGAGTATATGCTCCGTGAGTACATGACGGACAACTGCGAGATCTTCTCCGCCGACTCGAAGGCGATCCCGTATATCACCGCCGACTACGCCCGCACAAAGAGGAACGTGATCCTCCGTGTGTGCCTGCGCATGACCATGAACGGGATCCTGAAAAAGGATCTTGCTCACGAGCTTCTCCTCATCGCCGACGAGACCGATGAAGAAAAGATGATCGACACCGTATGGCAGGGCATCTGCGGACTTTTCGGCAGAGCGGACGGCGAAAGCGCCGACGGGATCCTTGTGCTGAAAAGCGGCGGCAATGAATACGTTTTCGGAAAAGAGATCATATCGCAGAAGCACGAATATTCGGAAGAGACCGGACGTTTTGAGGACTTTCTCGTCATCACCGGCAGCGATTTCCGCCGGATCGTTCTGGACGATCTCCAGAATGCAAAATACGTTGCCGAGCAGGAGGCGGACAGCAGCTTCCTCGGCACCGAGCTGAAGGGGCATATCCTTCAGAAGTATCTGCCCGGACAGTTCTTTACCCGCTGCGGCAAATACTACGAGATGGTGGGCTTTACCGGAGACGACAAGGTGCTCGTGCGCCGTGCTTCGGAGCATATCACCTCCCGGTATTCCTACCGACAGACAAGACTTTATGATATTTCCTTCGCCCGCAATGCGGAGAATATGGGCGATGTACGGAACGTGAACGGCATCCGGATGGTCAGACAGTTTGCGGACTTCACGGTGGAAACGCCCTCTTATTGGAGGCTGGAGGCGTACAACGACTTCGAGCACGGCGTCAAGGTGGATATCAACGACGTTCCGGTGCGCAGCTACTTCAATAAGCAGATCCTCATGCTGGACTTCTCGGACTTCGGCGAGAGCTTTACCGAAAAGATCCGCACGACGCTTACCCTTCTCATCAACGAGATCTTCCTCACGCTGTTTGCGGAGAATCAGCCCTATATCGTCGCTGTGACGAAGGGAAGTTATGATCATCCGCTGACCTTCTCGCTGTCCGGCGACGCCGCCGGGGACAACGCCATCTACATCATCGAGGACAGCCAGCTTGACATCGGTCTCCTCGTGAGCGTTGAAAGAAACGTCGAAAGGATCCTGAAGATCGCCGCCGACTACCTGCTCTGGCATACCGAAGAGCTGGAAAGAAGCATCTCCGGAAAGCCCAAGCCCTCCGCAAAGCTTCACGGCGTGGAAGACATCCCTCACGCAGAGGAGAACGCTTCGGAAAAGCCGGAGAAGCCGAAGAACGTCTTCAAGCGGTTTTTCGGCTGGTTCAAGGGTCTTTTCAAGGGCAAAAAGAAGAGCGACGACGAGCCCTGTGACGCCCTGAGCCCGCGGGAAAGAAGGAAGCGGGAAAAGGAAGAACGCAAAAAGGCGAAAGCCGAAGAAAAGGCGGCAAAGAAGGCGGCAAAAGAGGCGGCGAAGGAAGCGAAAAAGGCAGACAAAGCGGCTGCCAAGGCGGCGAAAGCAGCCGAAGCGGAAGCAAAGAAAGCAGCTAAGAAAGAAGCCGCAGAAGCTGCAAAAGCAACCGAAGCCGCAGAAGCCGAAGCTTCCCGCCCGCAGGAAACCGGCGAACCGTCGGACGCATCGGATGAGCAGACAGAGGAACCTGCCGCCTCCGGACCGGAAAGCGGCGAAAGCTCAGAAAACTCCGAAAGCTCCGATGCGGATGACGCAGGCGGTGAGACGGAAGCAGACGAACCGGACGAACCGGACGAAGCGGACGGCAGTGCCGTAGACCCTGAAAACCCCGACGAAGCGGGAAACGAAAGCGGAAAGGAGGAGCGGGAAAATGTCGCAGTACAGTAAAAGCGGTGCGGCGTCGATCGCCGAGCTGACGAAAAAGGCGAAGGACGTCGCTGACGAAGCGATCCGGGAAACGGAAGAAGTCGAAGAGTCCGAAGAAATCGAAAAGGCCGAAGAAATCGGAAAAATCGGTGAGACCGATGAGACCGGAGCGCCCGGAGAGACCGGAGAGACCGGAGAGACCGAGACCGGCGGGGACGTCCCCGAAGCTCCTCCTTTTGAAACCGTGCCCGAAGCGTCGGAAGAGCCCGAAGAGGGCGAAGAAGCCGCAGAAGGCGGAGAGGGCAAAAAAGCCGCAGAAGCGGAAGCGCCCGTTCCCGAAGAGTCCGCTCCTTTTGCCGATGACGGCGCAGGCTCCGGAGCGGCGGAAACGGCGTCCGGGGCGCCGAAGCCTTATCACGAGAGATGCTACCTGTATTACGGCGGCAAGGAAGTGCCGCAGACGCTGGACGTGAACGGCACGCTGGCGTTCCTCACCGAAAAGCTGAAATGCGACGGCGGTGAGCTGTACAAGGCAAGACGGGGCAAGGACGGCTCGGAGCTGATACGGGAGGCAGCAGACGAAAACTGCGAACGCTGCTCCTACTGCGGCGTACCGATCACCGGCGTGGACTTCCACAGACTCAAGGACGGCAGGAATCGCTGTACCGTATGCAGCCGCTCGCTGGTGAAGTCGGAGGAGGAGCTGCAGAAGATATTCGACTCGGTGAAGAGCAATATGGAGATGTTCTTCGGCATATCCTTCGGCGTTCCCGTAGCGGTGGAAATGGTGGACGAAAGGACGCTGAAGCGCAAGATCCGCCATGCCATCAAGGCTCCCGACGACAAGTCGCTGATCCTCGGCGTTGCCGTTGACAGCAAGGGAAGCTACACGGTGTACCTCGAAAACGGAGCGCCCCGTATCTCGGTGATCTCCACCACGGTACACGAGATGACGCACATCTGGCAGTACACGCACTGGAACCGGAAGGCTCTTCTGGCAAAGTACGGAAAGAAGGGACTCCTCGAGGTATACGAGGGCATGGCGAAGTGGACGGAGATACAGTACCTGTACCTTATGGGAGAACGGGGCGTTGCCGCCCGGGAGGAGTTCATCACGAGCCTCCGCAAGGACGAATACGGACGGGGCTTCCTGCGCTACCTCAGCGCATACCGCCTCTCCACGGAGCCGATGACCTTCGGCGATACGCCCTTTATGGCGCCGAACGATCCCTTCGGGAACGTGTGATGCAAAAAACGTCGTCCGGTTTTATCCGGGCGGCGTAAAAGGCACAAAAGGCATAAGGGACGATAGAATGGGAAGGAATGAAAATAACGGATATGAAAACGATGAAAAAAGCGCTGGCGCTTATGATGGCGCTGGTACTGGCGACGATGCTCGGAGCCTGCTCTCTCGGACTCGGAAAGGTAAAGATCGTCGGCACGTGGGAAAACACGAAAACCGTTCTCGGCGCAGACGTTACGACGACGTACATATTCAACGCCGACGGCACCGGCACGGTGAAGACGCCTCTCGGCATTGACGCCGGATTTACCTATACGCTGACCGATGACGTGCTCGAAATCAAGATGACGGCGCTGGAAGCGATCGGCGTTTCCTCCGGGAAGTACACGGTCTCCTTCAGCGGCAACAAGATGTACATGACCACCGACACCCTCGGACTTACCGTAGAATACACAAAGAAATAGCGGGAAGCCCCCGCTGGCAGCAGGGTAGCCCCTGCGGGCACCTCGGGAATGCACCTCAGACAAAACCGGGGTTGCAGATGCCCGAGCGTTATCCCGCTTTGCCGCCATAAATCCGAGCGGCAAAGCTCGGAAAGTATCTCCAAAAGTCACTCGAAATGAAAGTTTTCGAAGAAAACTTCAGCATGGAGCGAAGCGACAGGCAGAGCCCCTGCGGGCAAATCGGGACCCCACCTCAGACAAAACCGGGGTTGCAGATGCCCGAGCGGGGAGCCCCCGCAGGCAACTCGAGACCCCACCTCGGTTAAAACCGGGAATTCAGATGCCCGAGTATTGTCCCGCTTTGCCGCCATAAATCCGAGCGGCAAAGCTCGGAAAGTATCTCCAAAAGTCACTCGAAATGAAAGTTTTCGAAGAAAACTTTAGCATGGAGCGAAGCGACAAGGGATCGCTTGCGACA
>JAZRXH010000079.1:0-8719 GCA_045600125.1 Eubacteriales bacterium
GGAACAGCACCGAGGTGACATTTTAATCTGCACCATTCTGGTGTCCAAAAGGGGAAAGGTATCGGAAAACCGCATAGGTTTTCTGATGGCAGACCCTTTGCTCTCGCTGAAATGCGAGGAATAGCCCCACACGCCGCCGAAGCCGAGTGCGCAGGGTTGGCGTCGGAGGGCAAAGCCCTATCCGACGGGCGTTTTTGGTTACTTTTGTCGCTCGAGACAAAAGTGACACCCCCGTTCGTGTGCAACTGGGCGATTGCTTCACTCCCGGCGAGAGCCGAAAACAATACGCTTCCGTATTCAAGAAGGACGGTTCCCCCCCTGCCCCCCGGCGGGAGCCGAAAATCCCCCCTTATCCACCGCACGCTTTTGCCGTTTTTCAGCCGAAAGAAAAAGGCAAAAAAGAAAGAAGACGCCTTCCGACGCCTTCCCTCTGTGCATCTATGCACTTGTGCTTTATGCACCTGAAGGGACTCGAACCCCCACGCAAGGCAGCAGATCCTAAGTCTGCCGCGTCTACCAATTCCGCCACAGGTGCCGATATTTTCGCTCCGCAAAGAACAATGCGTTTTGCCGTTCTTTTCCGGACACACAAGGGGATTATACCACAGAAAAAGCGGGAAGTCAAGGGAAAAAGCGCAAATCGGCACGGCAAAATGCCGCAAAAAAGCAGACGGGGAGGAATGCCGGAAATTCTTTTCCGGAACGCCTCGGAGCAGACCCTGCGAATATTATTCGAAATTATTCGAAAGACTTGAAATCGGCAAAAAAGTGTGGTACAATGAACGCATCCGGAAAAGAAAATCGGACGAAAGGATGAAGCTGCCATGATAAATCCCGTATTTCTATATCCCGCAGGCAAAAGCAAAGAGGTCAACTCCTCCTTTGCCTTCGGAGCGAAGGTTTTTGTGAAAAAAGGCGCCAAGGTGACCTTCTCGGTCTGCGCCAAGAATCTTTATAACGTGTACGCCGACGGAAAATTCCTCGGCTGCGGTCCGTCCCATGCGGCGGACGGCATATCCGAGGTCGACGTGTTCGATCTTTCACCCTTTGCCGGAAGGGAGATCCCCCTTTCGGTGGAGGTGCTGTCCTATAACGTGCCTCTCTTCGAGGCAGCCGACGACCGCCCCTTCTTCTGCGCCGAGGTCGGGGAGGACGGGAGGGTGCTCGCTTCCTCCGGCGATTTTTCCGCTCACGTCTGTACCGACAAGCCGAGAAAGGTGGCAAGATACAGCTACCAGCGGGCGTTCACCGAGTATGACGTTCTCGCCTGTGACGTGCGGAATAAGTTCCGGAACGGCGATTTCTCGGTCTTCCCGACGTGCGAAACGGAGCCGGCTGACCCCGGGCTCGTGCGGGAGAGGGGAGTACCTTATCCCCGCTATGAAAACGCTCCCGGAGCGCTTATCGAGGAGGGCGGCGTCGAATTCGACGAAAACGCCGAGCGCCGTACCGACCGCTTTATCTCCGACGTGTCCGAGGAAAAGGGAAGCGGCTTTGCCGAGAAGAGCTTCGAACGGGACGCCGTGGACGTGGTATCGAAAATAAGGCTCCGGAAGGACTCGCCCTCCGCCGACCGCTATAAGCTCTACGATTTCGGCAAAGAGTACAGCGGCTTTACCCGGCTTTCTCTCGACGCCGCCGAGGATCTGACGGTGTATATCCTCTTCGATGAGATCCTTATGGACAGAGGAGAAGAGTCGGAAACGGGGAAGGCGCTCGGCGACCGGTACCTCGATCCCTTCCGGATGCGGACGCTGAACATCCTCTCGTACGAGCTGAAAAAAGGACACTACGAGCTTCAGTCAAGGGAGCCCTACTCCATGCGCTACGCCGCCGTTGCCGTCTGCGGCGGAAGGGCGGAGAATCTTTCGCTGTCCCTTCTCCGCTTCGAAAACGCCGAGGCACAGCGTCTGCGGTTCTCCTGCGCCGATCCCGACCTTGTGAAGATCGTGGAAGCCGCCAGAAACACCTTTGCCCAGAACGCCGTGGATAACTTTACCGACTGTCCCTCGAGAGAACGGGGCGGCTGGCTCTGCGATGCGTACTTCACCTCCATGGCGGAAAAGCTCTTCACCGGCGACAACGCCGTCGAGCGTCACTTCCTCGGCAACTTCGCCGACTGTCCGGAGTTTTCCTACCTTCCGAAGGGGATGATCCCCATGGTATACCCCAGCTCCACCGTCTCCGACCGCTTCATCCCCAACTGGGCGATGTGGTACGTCGAGGAGATTGCCGACTCGGTAAAAAGAAGCGGCAATGCCGTGCTGAACGAAGCGACGAAGAAAAAGATGGAGGGACTTCTGGACTATTTTGCCCGCTTCGAAAACGAGGACGGACTCCTCGAATCTCTGGAAAGCTGGGTTTTCGTGGAATGGAGCAAGGCCAACGACTACGTGCAGGACGTGAACTACCCCTCCAATATGCTCTATTCCCACATGCTCCGCTGCTGTGCCGAGCTTCTCGGCCGTCCCGGGCTGATCGCGAAGGCAGACCGCATAAAGGCATACATCCGAAAGAACGCAAAGAAGGGCATCTTCTACGTGGATAATTCGGTGAGAAACGCCGACGGCAGGCTCGTCCTTACCGACCACACCACCGAGACCTGCCAGTATTACGCCCTCTATTTCGGCGTGGCGACGATTGAAGAGGATGCGGAGCTGTTCAGTCTCCTTCTCGAAAAATTCGGCGCGAACCGGGACGAGAAGACCGAGTTCCCGGACGTACCCAAGTCCAATTCCATTGTCGGCAACTACCTGCGCCTCGACTTTCTGGCAAGGAACGGCTTCGGCGAGCGGATCGCCGGGGAGTGCCGGGAATACTTCCTCTATATGGCGGAGCGCACAGGGACTCTTTGGGAGCACGACAACATCCGCGCCAGCTGCAACCACGGCTTTGCCTCCTACGCCGCCAATATCCTCATCATGGGACTCTGCGGCGTAAGACTCGTGCAGAGCCGGGAAAAGGTCATCTACACCGTTCCCTCCCGCTTCGATACCGACTGCGAGATCTCCTTCCCCTGCCACGACGGGGGATACGTGAACGTCCGTGTCAGGAACGGCGTTCGTACCATCGACTGCCCGAAGGACTGGGAGATCCGGGAATAAATTATCAAAAAAACGGGGGAGAGCCGCAATAGCACAGACGGATAAGGAAGCATTCGTGATTTTGTTCGGCAAAAGCAGAATCAATACCGTAGGGGACGATGCCCACATCGTCCCGACAAAAGACGGCAGTATTGCTGAAAAATTCATTAAATCAACACAGTGTATTGAAAGAATTATGCCGAATCATGTTCATTTGACCGATAGAAATGAAAGCGGGACGATGTGGGCATCGTCCCCTGCGGTTTCGCAAAAAATCAAATCGTTTTATTGAACGACCAAATCCCGGTTTGCCGAACGAACAGCACAGCGGCGGGCTTGCTTCAGGCAGCGTAAGACGCTCAAACGGAAAATGCGGTTTTCACATCGCAGCGAGAGGAATACAGCACCCTAAAGGTCAAAAAACAAGTTAATAACCGAAGACAAAAAAACGGGGGAGAGCCGCAGAGCCCTCCCTCGATTTCTTTCTCGATTTCTTTCTCGATTTCTTTTTCTTTGATTGTCTGAAAATGCCGTCCGGGTGTTTCCCGAAACGGGGAAAAATCCGTCACATTTCCCGTCTTCCCTCGATCGCCTTGAACAGCGTGAAGCTGTCGGCGTATTCCAGATCCGCTCCCACGGGGATGCCGTAGGCAAGGCGGGTGACCTTCACGCCGAGAGGCTTTGCAAGACGGGAGATATACATCGCCGTCGCATCGCCCTCCACGTTGGGATTCGTGGCAAGGATCAGCTCCACCTCCTCCTCGCTTTCCGCAAGAAGAGCGCTTATCCTGTCGAGCAGCTCCTTTACGGTGATGTCGTCGGGACCGATGCCGTTCAGAGGGGAGATCACGCCGTGCAGAACGTGGAAGGACCCGCGATAGTCCTCGATACGCTCCACCGCCGCCACGTCCCTCGGATCCTCGAGAACGCAGATCTGCCTTTTGTTCCGCTCCGGATCCGCACAGACGCCGCAGACCTCGGTCTCGCAGATGTTCTGACAGACCGAGCACCGACGGGTGGCTTTTTTCGCCGCAACAAGAGCGTCGGCAAAGGACTGCACCTCCGCTTCGTTCATGTCGATGACGTGAAAGGCAAGGCGGTAGGCGGATTTCCTGCCGATCCCCGGCAGATGTCTGAATTTATCGGCGAGGTTTTCCAGCGCCGGTACGTATTCCTTATCCCCGGGCATAGAGATCAAAACAGACCGGGCATGGAAATATTGCCGGTGATCTTGTTCATTTCGGCGTTGTTGGTCTCCTCGACCTTCTTGATGGCTTCGTTGACAGCCGCCACAAGGGTGTCCTCCAGCGTTTCCACGTCCTCGGGATCCACGATGTCGGCGCTGAGCTTTATGGACATGACTTCCTTCCTGCCGTTGATCTTGATGCTCACGGCTCCGCCGCCGGCGGCGATGTCGTATTCTCTGGCGTTCAGATCCTCCTGCAGCGTCTCCATGTCCGCCTGCATCTTCTGCGCCTGCTTGATCATGGACTGCATATTCTGAGGACCGCCGCCTATTCCCTTCGGTAATCTTGCTTTCATGTTCGTTTCCGTCCTTTCCTTATACGGGGGAGTCTGTCCCTTTGCCGTATCGTATGCGAAAGCACGAAAACTCTTTTCTTTCGCAGGAGCTTGCCGTTCTTTCGCTTTTTTTCGTTTTTTCGTTTTTTTCGTTTTTTTGTTTTTTTCGTCTGCCCTTTGCGGGATCCCGGCGGGAAAGCCGTGCGCCGACCTCCCGGATCGCCCGGCAGTTTATGCAAGTATAACATAAGCGGGGCGGTTTTGTCAAGAACTTTGATGAATTTGATGGGGGCTTTGATGGGCTTTGATGGGCGGCTTTGATGGGTCGGACGGTTTTTGCCGCCCGGAGGGAGCGGAAAAAAGAAAAACGGCAAAAGACGAAAAAAGCAAAATCCGTCTAAATTGTGCGTTAATTGTAAATTATTATCGTATATGAAAAAATAACTATGTACAAACCGGGAAAAGTGTGCTATAATGACCTATAAGGTTTACTATGCGATAAGTGCGTGCGTTTTTTCCCTTTTGCCCGTCCTTCCGGGAAAAGCGGGAGAGGGGAGCGCGCGGCTGATATACGGTCTTATATTTGTATACGAAGAAACGAACCGGATAAGGACGGAAACGGACATGAACGAAAAAGGAAAATACGGCTCGGCGCCCGGCAAGGGCTCCGGATACGGAAGAAAAGAATACGGCGAAAAGAAAGCATACGGCGATAAAGGCACGAGAGGAAACGGCGGACGCTATGGCGATAAGAAGGGCGCCTCCTCGGGCTTCTCCGACCGCAGGGCAAAGACCTACGGCACCGGAAGCTTCAGGAGAAACGCCGAAGGGAAGAGCTTTGCGGGAAAGCCGAGGGACGATGCGGAAAAGCTCCGCAGAGTGAAAGCGGCAGGCGGTGCTCCCGCCTGCGGTCCCGAGGCGCAGGACGCCGAGAACGGTGCGGTGCCGGGCAGAAACGCCGTCCGTGAGCTTCTGAAATCCGGCAGAGACGTGGAGAAGATCTTCGTTTCAAGCGGCGACCGGGAGGGCTCCATCACCGTCCTCGTTGCCGAAGCCATCGCCAGAGGCATCCCGGTCATCGAGACGGACAAAAAGAAGCTGGACGCCCTTTGCGGGTACGAGCAGCATCAGGGCATCGTCGCCATCGCCTCCGAGATCGAGTATTCGACTCTGGAGGACGTGGTAAGGATCGCCGAAGAAAGAAACGAAAAGCCTCTCGTCGTCATCTGCGACGGCGTTTCGGATCCCCATAACCTCGGAGCCGTCATCCGGTGCGCCGAGGGGGCGGGCGCTCACGGCGTGGTCATCCCCAAGCGCCGGGCGGCGGGCATCACGCCCGCAGTGGCGAAGGCGGCGGCAGGCGCTACCGAGCATATGGCGTGCGTAAAATGCTCCAACATCAACGACACCGTCCGCAAGCTGAAGGAGATGGGCTTCTGGATCTTCGCCGCCGAGGCGGACGGAGAAAGCTACACCGATGCGGATTTCAGCGTGCCCTGCGCTCTCGTCCTCGGAAGCGAGGAAAACGGCGTGGGCGACCTTGTGAAGAAGAACAGCGACTACGTCGTTTCCATCCCCATGCGGGGCAAGGTCAATTCGCTGAACGTATCCACGGCGGCGGCGGTGCTCCTCTATGAGGTCCTCCGGCAGAGAGGGATAAAGTGAGATAAAAGCGGTATGCGGCAGCGTACCGGAACGATAAAAACGTCAGATCAGAAAGGAATGTTACCATGTACAACGATGAAAACACTTCCGGAAAGAAAACAGAGACCTTTGACATAGACAGCGTGCTCGATGCGGCGGACAGGAATACGGCAAAGAGCGGCAGCGCCAGAGAAAAGCTGGCGAGCATCCTGTCCTCCGTCGACGAGGACGATAACTGGCTCGAGGATATCGAAGCGTCCGCTTCCCGAAAAGACGAAGGCGGCGCAGGAGCCGGAGAGGCAGAGACCGAGGAGCTCCTTTCTCCCGAGGCGGAGATCCCGGAAAGCGCCGAGGCGGAGGAAGCGCCGGAAGCCGGAGAGGAGCCCGGCGGGAACGCCGACAGTGACAGCGGCGCCGGAAACGGTGACGGCGGCAGCGAGGTGGACTTCGACCTGTTCGAGAACGAGGACGCAGCCGAAGCCGACGCCGCACCGCAGAATACCGAGGGCGACGAGGTCAGCGAATACCTCTCCCAGCTGTTCAACGAAAAGGGCAGCGACGGAAAGCCCCGCGAAAAGAAGAAAAAAACGCACAGGGATATCGCCCGGGATCTCGGCGGCTTCGAGGAGATCGACATGTCGGACACCGAGGCGGTGAACGCCGCGCGGCATACCTACTCGGTGAAGAAGCGAAACGCTCTCTTCATGCTCTGCGGAACGGCGGTGTTCTTCATTCTCGGACTGCTCTGCGAGCTGTCTCCGAGCTTCGGGGTCACGCCGATAAAGGTCCTTTCGCCGGAATTCCCCGCTTTGTACGCTCTGATCGACCTGCAGCTCCTCTGCTTCTCGGCGATGTGCTCGCTGGACAGCCTTGCCGTCGGCGCAAAGAATATCGCAGACAGACGCTTCTCGCCTCACAGCACGGCGTTCTGTATTGCGGTCGCCTGCGCATTTCAGGCTCTCGGCACGGCGTTCCTCGCTTCCGGCTCCGCTTCTCCTCTGAAGCTGTTCTGCACCGTCGGCGAATTTGCCCTTCTGATGCTTGCCGCTTATGAGTACCTCAAGGCGAGCGCCGATGAAAAGTCCTTTATGGTCGCTTCCAGCTCGTCGAATAAATTCGGCGCCTTTGAAACGGATATTGATTCCCCGGACTGCCGTCCCTTCCAGAGACATATCAATCCCAAAACGGCAAAAGCCATCACCGTCAAAAAGGGCGCCGTTTACAGCGGCTTTGTGGAAAGAAACGAAAGAAGACCGGAAGGCGAAAAGAAGCTCGGTCTTATGACTCTTATTCTGCTTGCCGTGTCGGTCCTCACCGGCGTGTTCATGGCGGTCGCCAAAGCCAGCGTTTATGCGGGACTTTCCTCCGCCTGCGCCGTGTTTGTCGCTTCGCTCCCGTGCTCGGTTTTCCTCGTATCCGCTCTTCCCAAGTTTATTGCCGCCAAGATCGGTAAGGAAAGAAATGCGGCGCTGATCGGTCAGAACGCCAGCGAGGAATACAGCGGACTTTCCATCGTGCTCTTCAACGACACCGAGGTATTCCTTCCCAAGGACGTAAGGATCTCCAGCATCAAGACCTACAACGGCATGGAGCTGGAAAACGCCGTCATCGCCATGGCAAGGATCTTCCGCACCGTGGGCGGTCCTCTTTCCAAGATCTTCGCCAAGATGCTGGAGGGACGTGACATCCCCACCTCCGGCGTGACGGTGGACAAGATCACCGAAGGCTCTCTTGTTGTTACCGCAGACGGCAGAAAATACACCCTTGCCACCACCGCTTACCTGAACGCCAACGGCATCCGGGTGATGACGGACAGCATTGATTCCGCCTTTGAGCAGTCTCACGGCAGCCTTCTCCATATGCTCTGCGACGGACGTGTTTCGGCAAAATTCTACATCAAGTACGCCATCAATCCCGAGTTCGAGCGCACCCTCAGCGGGCTCCACGACGCCAACCTCAACGTGGGCATCAAGTCCAACGACCCCTGCGTCGACACCGGTCTCATCTATTCCTATCTCGATAAGGGAACGAACACCGTCAGCGTGATCAAGGGCAGCTCCGCAGCGGACATTCCCACGGTAAAGCCTGTCGTCAGCAGCGGCGTCATCGCCCTCAAGAGCGTGCATAATTTCCTCGAAATGCTGCTTCTGTGCGAGAGCACCGGACGGTGCGTCAAGATCAACAATCTCGTAAAGACCATCGCCGCCGGCGTTTCTCTCGTCACCATCCTCGCCTTCGTCTTCACGAACTTTGCCGGCGTATCCGCCGTCCTTCCCCTCCTGCTTCAGATGTTCCGGGTATTGCTGACCTTCTGCCTTTCGTATCTGTCGAAATCCGGCGGACGGTAAGAACGGTAAGGTTTTTCCGAATATTTCGGCGGTCGCTTCGGCGGCCGCTTTTTTTGCTCCCGAAGCCCGAAAAGGAAAGAGCGATCCTGCCGAAAGCCGGGGCGCACGCTTTGCGCGGCGCTT
>JAZRXH010000080.1:0-7160 GCA_045600125.1 Eubacteriales bacterium
GCAGAAGTTATTGGCTGTTTCCGCACAGGTGTTGTCCTTGATTGTCAGAGCGCCTTTCAGTATAACGGTGCCCTTATAGAAGTAGATGCCGCCGCCTTTTTTGATGCCGTCTACGATAATATCAACGCTGTTGTCCGTTACCGTGCTGTCTTCAAGAACAAGCGTTGAACCGTCCTTTTCCATCTCAACGGCACCGCCGCCCTTCTTTGCGGAATTGCCCGAAACGGTACAGCCTTTCAGATTTACCGACGCATAAAAGTCTATGAAGAATGCGCCGCCGTAGTTATCGGAACGGTTGTTCTTGATCTTGCAGTCGGTGAAGTCTGCCGTGCCGTTATCCGCATAAAATCCGCCGGAATTGTTTATTGCATGATTTCCGCTGAGAGTACCGCCGTTTACGGTAAGAGTACCCTTATTGTAGATGCCCGCCGCACCCGCTGCATTGTTGTTATCGATATGGCAGTCGGTCATTCTGACCGTCGCCTCTTCGCCGATATACAGTCCGCCGCCGGCATTTGCCGAGTTTCCGGTGACCGTGATATCCTTCAGAGTGATAATGCCGCCGCTTGCCAAGAGTCCGCCGCCGTTGCCGGTGTTGTTACCGCCGGTAACGGTGCCGGTTTTCTCCTCGGAGCTGTCAGATATCGTCAGTTTGCCGGACGCCGTGATGACGTAACCGTTTTCGACAGCCTGCGCCTGTCCCAGTCCCCGGTCGATGGTATGGCCGTTCAGGTCAAGCTCGATATCGACGCCCGACGGTACGTTCCACGCATCGGTCAGCGTGACGTCGCCTGCAAGGCAGTATACGCCGGACTCGGTCGGCAGAGAGTCTGTCGAAATCCACTTTTTCCATTCCGCCGGAGCGCAGAGCGGGATCATGGTATCAAAGCCGGTCCACCAATAAGCTCTGACAAGGCCGCCGTCTGCGGCAAGCGTTCCCGCCGGTGTCTGCGCATCGGCAAGGTCAAACACCTTTACTTCAAGGAGCTTGCCTGCGCTTTCGTTGTCATAGAGTGCGACCGCAATGATTCCCGAACCGGCATCCTTGCCGCTCGGCGTTACGGTAAATTCGCCGTTTTCCAGGACGAGCACGAGCTTATCGGCATCTCCGAGGATCCACACATAGTGATAATCGCCCATGTTTTTCCCGGCAGGCAAGGAATAATATTCCTCGTTCTCCGCCTCTTTGACCTTTATGTCGCCTTCGGTCACGGTATCGTTGCTGATGCCGCTTTTGCCGCCGATGCCGATAACAGAGCCGCCGGTGATCCTGATATTGCCGATGCTGCCGATTTCCCCGGCACCGATCCCGTCGGCACTGTCGGTCGCCGTTGCGGTAACCGTACCGCCGCTGATCGTAATGTTGCCGCTGTCACCGCCGTGGTAAACCGCAGCGCCGCCGCCGATACCTGCCGCACCGTGCTGTCCCGTTGCGGTAACGATTCCGCCCGAGATTTCGATCACGTTGCCGTTTCTTTCCAAACCGCCGCCGATGCCGGCGCCGTAATCGCCCGTTGCGGTGACGTTTCCGCCGTAAATTTTGATATTGCCGCCGTCCTCGTTCTCGCCGCCGCCGATACCGGCGCCGCCTGCGGAGCCGCCCACAGCCTCGACATCTCCGCCGTAAATCGTGACGTTTCCTCCGTTACCGTAAAAACCGCCGCCGATGCCGGAACCGCCCGTATTACCCGTTGCCTTGACGATACCGTTGTAGATTTTGATGTTTCCGTCGGCACCGTAAACTCCACCGCCGATACCGGCACCGTCTTCACCGCCGACTGCGGTGATTTTGCCGCCGTGGATCGTAATATTGCCGCCGAGCCACGCACCGCCGCCGATGCCGGCAGACTGCCCTGCACCGGTCGCAGACAGCTCACCCATCTGACTTCCGTCCGACTGGGCGTAAATCGTCAGACTGCTGCCGCTCGTAAGCAGGATGGAGCCGGTCACCTCAAGGTGCGCCTTATCCGCCAGGATGAGATGGACGTTGCCGTTTACCGTAACATTCGACGTAAAAGTGCCGGTTCCCCACATCACGTACCACGCATTATCGCCGCTCCACTCATTTTTCTTAACAAGTATCGTAGTGTAGTCTTCGCAGGTCTTATCTTCATAGGAGCCGTCTTCGCTGTAGACCCGATACGGCACCGTAACAGACGAATCGGCAATGACGTAGAACGACAGGCTCGGCTGCTTGAGCATCTTGGCACGGTCAAAATACGGCTCATCCGTATCCGGATCCATCAGCAGAATGCCGTCATCGATGAAATTTGATCCGGAGCCGCCGCCGATGCCCGGTCCGATGCCGCGTCCGTCCTTTTTGTCTTCGCTTGACGCCGTAACAGAGCCGCCGTGAATATGCAATTGTTCGGCTTTCCCGAGATAACCGCCGCCGATACCGGCGGAATATTTTCCGCCGTATGCATATACCTCGCCGCCGTATATATGGACAATACCGCCGTAGCCGGTGCCGACTTTATCGCTTTTGCCGCAGCCGCCGCCGATACCGGCGGAATATTTTCCGCCGTATGCGTATACCTCGCCGCCGTTGATCGTCACTAATGCGCTATAACCGTAACTGCCGTTACCGCCGCCGATGCCGGCGCCCTTGCTGCTGCCGTTTGCGATCACCGTGCCTCCGTTGATCTCTACTGTGCCGCCGGCTTGTTTGTAAGTATCGTTTCCCGCTCCGCTGCCGATGCCGGCGCCGCCCCCTGCTCCGCCGTAGACAGTAACGGTACCGCCGTTGATCGTCACCGTGCCGCCTTTGCCCGCCGAGCCTCCGCCGATGCCCGCACCGACGGAATAGTTTTCAGATTCACCGCCGGAGGCCGTAACGGTACCGCCGTTGATCGTTACCTTACCGGCATTTCCGTGATAACCGCCGCCGATACCCGCACCGGAGATGGCGCCCGTTGCCGTCACGATGCCGCCGTGGATCGTGACCGTGCCGCCGTCACAGTCCTTACCGCCGCCGATACCGGCGCCGTAGCCGCTCGTTGCCGTCACTCTGCCGCCATGGATCGTGACGCTGCCGCCGCTCTGTCCGTTCGCACCGCCGATACCGGCGTTTTTGCTGTCATCGACAGACTCGGATATCAGACTGCCCATACTGCTTCCCTCGGACGTCGCATAAATCGTGAGACTGTTCCCTGCGGGGACGTTGATGCCTTTGGCAGTGGTCAGTGAGCATCCGTCGGCAAGGATCAGATGTACGTTTCCGCTGACAATGACCTGCGGAATGGTCAGCGTACCTGCCGGTACATAGTACCAGCCGTTGTTCGTCGTGCCGCTCCAGGTGACATTTTGTCCGGAGCTTGCCACCACGCTGTAGGCGCTGCAGTGTCCCGTCTGAAGGTTGTGACTGTTGTCGTAATACAGATAATCGACCGTGCCGTCCGCCCGGGCAAGCAGGCAGGACGCCATGGGGATCATGAAAAGGATTGTTATCAGTGCCGAAAGGACGCCGAGCATTTTCTTTGATTTCATTTTGTGTGCTCCTTTATGTCTTTACATGTTTTTCCGCTCATGACCGCTTTCGCCGACTGCCGTCACCGGCTCCGAAGAGCGGCGATGCATCGGCATGCGCTTTTTGTACAAATATACATTTATGATGATACCACAAGGTCGGCGGGAAGGTGTTAAATATGTGTAAAAAATTAGGAAAAGTTGGCAGGAGCTGCATGATTTACAAGAAAAGCAGGAGGCGCCGGGAATCTCCCAGCACCTCCCGCTTCGCCGGTCGGCTGCGTTCTCAGACATTTGAAAGAATCTCGTCCAGAACGCTTTTTATTTCCGCTTCTTCCTTCGCATCGCCATAGACTCGCAGGGTGTAAAGAACACCGTCCTTCACCCAATACGCATAGGAAGAAAAATAGTTTCCATGATAGTATCCCGTATTGTTCGCCATTCTTTCATTCACGAGAAGCACGGGGATGCCGGAGCCGGAAGACGATTCCTTCTCCGCATAGTCGGCAAGCCCCACGCAGGCGCTTCCCGTAGTGAACGCTCCGCCCTTTGCCGAGATCGTCGCCGTCAGAAGGACACGGACGTTCCCGGCGGCATAGTCGGCGCTCACGTTGATGTGCGTCGGCGTCCGGTCGGTACTCCCGGAAGCGTCGGCGGTGATCTGAATGTGCTTTGCCGACGTGTTTTCCGTGCTGAAGGAGGCGGTCTTTTCGAGCGTCGTCATGGATTCAAGCGGATTTTCCACGCTGAAGCCGAGAGCTTTTTCACATTCATCCCACGTGTCGGTTTCAAGGTACACGATCCCCCAGAGATGGCTCGAGGCAAGAAAGGCTTCCTCACTCAGACTGTCGTATTTTTCCCATTCCTGCCGGAGCTTCCCGGCAAGCGGCGTCCCGAGCCGGGAAAGATCGGTCATCGGAAGGGTAACTCCGACTCGGAAAAAGGATTCTTCGGCATTCTGGTTTTTCTCGATAAGCTTTACCCTTGAAGGGGAGAAAACACCGAAATGCGCCTCTGCCGCCCTCCGGCACCTTTCCTGCTGTCCGGTCACGCAGGAAAAGTCGAACGCTTTTCCCCAAAGGGATACCGGGAACTTTGCCCGGATATCCTTCGCATAATAGCTTCCGTCCCGTGGTTCCCAATACTCAAGGACCTCGTAGACGGGACTGTCGTCCTCTTTGGAGGTATCAAACGTGATAACGGCGGGAATGTGCGAGCCCTGCTCGACTTGAAGCCCCGTTTCGTCACAGCTGTATTCCTCGTATAACACCCACGCATAGACCGCCGTCTTCCCCGGCTCTTTTCGGATGCGGAGGATATGGCAGTCGGAGGCGGCAAAATGATCCGCCGAATGCGCCGAGCGGTTATGCTCCGCTGCCGCCGCATCCAGAGAAGCGCTGAGCTTTCCGTCAAGGTCCTTTTCCGAAAACGGGTCGGTCAGAAAACACAGCACAAGAACGATGCAGGCAAGGGCGGCAAGGACCGTGACCCAAAACGCAGGCTTTTTGTAATGCAGAACCGACCTCACTCTTTCTTTTACGCCCACCTCACAGAACGCCACCGGGCAGACGATGATCCTCTTTTTGGGAAGGCTTCCGGAAAGAAGCGCCTGCGAATAGGCGGCTTTGCCTTCGCTGTCCAGTTCCCGGATGACCCGCTCATCGCACGCCGTTTCCACGTCACGGCAGAAAAGAACGTAGGCGATCCAGCAAAGCGGGTGGAACCAATATACCGTCAAGAGAAGATACCCCAAAGGCTTCCACAGATGGTCAAGCCTTCGGATGTGCGCATTCTCATGCCGAAGCACATAGTCGGTCGTTTCTTCTTCCGTTTTCATGGCAGACGGAAGATAGATGATCGGCTTAATAATTCCGAGGATGAACGGCGACTGCACCTCATCGCAGACCCGGACGTTTTCCCCGACAGACAAAGAGGCACCGACGTTCCTTTTAAGGTTTATATAGCTGAAAAGCGCCGTCAGAAGAAGCACCGCCATGCCGGCAAGCCATAGGAAAACAAGGATAGGAATAACGATCTGCAGCGGGTTTGCGCTGTCCCCGACGTTCGGGGCAAAGCTCTGTTCTATAACGGGATTGATCGCCTCGTTGACGACTGCGATCCCCGTATCGACGGCGGGCTTCGCCATCCTTTCAATGTCCGTCGGGATCGGCGTGCGGCTCGGGATAAGACTCAGCGCACTTTCAACCGAAAACGGCAAAGCAAGGCGCAGAGCGACCGCCGCCCACAGAAGGCACGTCAGAGCCTTCGGCGCTTTTTTCAAGAAAAGACGCAAAACGATCACGGCAAGGATCAGCCAGCCTGCATTTACGCTGCGGTTGACGATCTCCAGAAATACGGCGGTCATGTTCAGCCCTCCTTTTTGAAAGCATCTATCATCATCCGGATCTCCTCCGCTTCCTTTGCGCTGAGGCTTTTGCGGGAAATAAAGGCGGCGACAAAGGCGGGAAGCGACCCTGCAAAGGATTCCTCGATGATCTGCTCGCTTTTGGAGCCGTAAAATTCCTCCCGTGAAAGACCGGAGGATACCGTCCCGTTCTCGTTTTTCAAAATCCCTTTTTCGCAGAGCCTGCGAAGAACGGTATAGGTCGTCGGCTTCTTCCAGTTCAGCTCCCGCTCGCATATTCTGACAAGCTCTCCCGAGGAAAGCGGCTCGTTTGCCCACACGATACCGGCAAACCGTTCCTGCACGGCGCCCAGTTCAAGATCCGTCTTTTTCATTTTTTTCAATTTCATCCTCCTGCCGCATAGTGGTTTATCTTGATAAACCTCCCGCATAGTTTACTCGAATAAACCAAATTTGTCAAGGGGCTTTACGGAATGTTTACAAATCATTTTTCGGTCATTTTTCGGTGACCCGCATCTCTTGCCATGCCCGTCCGGCTATGCAAAACACCGTCCTTTCTACCATGCAAAACACCGCCCTTTCTCCCCGGCTTGACAACCAAGGCAGAATGTGATACAATTGAAACACAATATCATCCCACCCTCCGGAGCGTGCCGCGGAAAGCCGTCTCCGGAAATCCGAAAAAGGAGGTATTCTCCATGATATTCCGAGCAGGCAATGATATTCTTTTGACCGGATTACTCGTTGTTGCGTTTTCCCTTGCTCTCATCGCCCTCGGCATAGCCGTGACTACGCTGGTAAGGTTTTGGAAAATCGGTAAAGCCGATAAGCGAAAAACGACCCTCGTGACGATTCTCTGCATCGTGGCGGCGGCAATTTCCTGGGTTCTGAATATGGGATGGGGCCGCTTTTTCCTGACGCTGCTGCTTTTCCCGATCTTCCACGCCGTGGTTTTCCTTCTTGTGAATCTGTTCTCGATGCGGGCGCAGGGATCAAAAAGGTCGAGGCTGTATTTCGTGCTTCTCTGCGTGACCTATCTTTTGTTCTATTTTCTTCTGCCCGACGGCAGTGACGACATCTCCGGGTACGTGTTCTTCGGCCTTATCGTGAATGACACCGTTTCAAGCATCTGCTACGTTCTGTCCACCCTCTCCGGCATAGCGCATGTCGTTCTGCTCATTCTGCAGCTCGTCGAGATCGTGAGGGCGAAAAAGCCGGAAAGCACGAGCGTCCCGGAAGCACAAGCGTCCGAAGTGCCGGATGCTCCAAACAGCCCCGACGAACAATGAAAGGAACCCGGAAGCCGGGCAATTCTGAAAGGAGGCAC
>JAZRXH010000081.1:0-37092 GCA_045600125.1 Eubacteriales bacterium
CAGTTCAGCGCCATGTTCACCCGTCCCGAGCCCTTCGCCGACGATGCGGCGATCTCGGACTTTGCCAAGGACAGCGTTTACTTCATGAAGGCGATGAACATCATCAACGGTGTGGGCGGCAATATGTTCGCTCCGCAGCACGGTACCACCGCCGAGGAAGCGTCGGACTACGGTCTTGCCACCCGTGAGCAGGCGCTCAAGATCGCCGTCGGCATGGTCAACAATCTGAAATAAGCGCAGAATCGCAGTAATAATACAGAAATACGGTGCAGCCGGGGTCGGTCGCACCGTATTTGCTTTCTATTCGGTCATTCTTTGCACAGCCGCTTTTGCACAGCCGCTTTTGCACAGCCGCTTTTGCACTGCCGCTTTTGCAGCCTGTAAAAACACGAAGCTCAAAGCCTTCCGTGGGGCAGCGTGGGATCCATGGGAGCTTCTCTTTCAAAATGAGAGGTCATGACATAGGGAAGCCCGGTCTTTGCGCTTTCGAGGATGCCGCACATGGCTTCAAGGACGTGGAAGGTCTGACGGAAGGTGGTTCTGCCGCTCCGTCCGGTTTCGATGGCGACTGCCATATCGTCGAGACCGAGAAGGCGGGAGTTTTCGGCATAGTCGAATGCGAGAGGATATTCCTTTTCCTTGCCGGTCTCGCCGTCCTTGAAAATCACGGCGCCGCCGAAGCAGTTGGGGTCGGGAACGTAAAGCGTGCCCTTTGTACCGTAGATTTCAATATTCGTCTGCCGGGTGCCGTACATATCAAAGGAGGTGATAATCGAAACGCTGATGCCGCTGTCAAGGCTGAGCAGACCTTCGATGTGCGTCGGCGTTGTGACCTTGATGATCTCGCCGTTATGCGGCTGTGAGGTGATGAGCCGCTCGGGGTAGGAGATCCTTGCGGTGCCGTAGACCTTCTTAATGCCGCCGAGAAGGTTGATCATGGCGGTGAGGTAATAGGGTCCCATGTCGAAAAGGGGACCGCCGCCTCTCTGGTAGAAGAAGTCGGGATCGGGATGCCACGTTTCCATGCCGTGTCCGCACATGGCGAATCTTCCGCCGACCGGCTCTCCGATAAGTCCCTCGTCAATGATTTTACGGCAGGTCTGTATTCCCGCACCGAGGAAGGTGTCCGGGGCTCCGCCGATGAAGAGACCTTTTTCCTTTGCGAGCGCCACAAGCTCTTTTCCTTCTTCAAGGTCGGCGGCAAGAGGCTTTTCCGAGTACACGTGCTTGCCCGCAAGAAGGGCGCCCTTCGACACCCCGTAGTGCTGGTAGGGTCTTGTCAGATTCAGCACGACGTCGATCTCGGGATCGGCAAAGAGTTCCTCCATGGTGTCGTAGATTTTGGGCACTCCGTATTGCTTTACCGCATTCTCCGCACGCTCCCGGATAAGGTCGCACACGGCGACGAGCTTTACGTCCCGAAAAACCTTCGCAAAGTTTTCAAGATAGATGCCGCTGATGTTGCCGACACCGACCATTCCCACATTCAGCATGATGATGTACCTCCGATATTTATAAATTTACTTTTTCAGTTCAGCGTAAATTTCTTCGGCATACCGCACCGTTTCCATGGCGTCCTTTGCGTACTTGTCCGCACCGATGGCTTCGGCGTAATCCTTATTGAGAACGGCGCCGCCGACAACGATCTTACACGTCGGTGCTTTTTTGCGGAGAAGCCGGATGGTTTCCTCCATGGCTCCCACGGTGGTGGTCATGAGAGCCGAAAGCCCGCAGAGAGGCGAAGCGGTGCGAAGAACCTCATCGACGATCCTTTCCGGCTCCACGTCCCGCCCGAGGTCGTGAACGGCAAAGCCGTAGTTTTCAAGAAGGAGTCTGACAATGTTCTTGCCGATGTCGTGGATGTCCCCCTTTACCGTTGCGAGAACGAAGGGGCATTTTGCGCTTGCATCTCTTTTTGTCATGACGGACTTTATGACCTCGAACGCCGCTCCCGCCGCCTCGGCGCACATGAGAAGGGAGGGGAGATAGACGGTCTTTTCCTCAAAGCCCTTGCCCACCTTGTCAAGAGCGGGGATGATCTCCCCGTTCACAACGGAAAGGGGGTCTTTCGACAAAAGAAGCTCCCTTGTCTTTTCGGCGGCGACGTTTTTCAGACCCCTTATGACGGCATTTTCAAGTTCTGAGCCCGCTTCCTGCGCTGTCTTCGGCTTATTCGCAGCGGCAGGGGCTGCGGGAGCAGAGGGGATCTCTTCGGCAAGCGCTTCCATGGTGCGGATGTATTCGGCACAGCCGGTATCCTGACCGTTTATGGCAAGGTACGCCGCATAGACCTTCGTCATATCGGCGGAATAGGGATTTAAGATCGCCGCCGAAAGCCCTGCGGACAGCGCCATGGCAAAGAAGGTGCTGTTGACGGCGTCCCTTGCGGGAAGTCCGAAGGACACGTTGGATACGCCGAGCGAGGTGTGACAGCCGAGTTCGGTGCGGATGCTCTTCACTGCCTTCAGCGTTTCGATGCCGGCACGGTCGTCGGCGCTGACAGTGAGGGCGAGGGGATCGAATACGATGTCTTTTTTCTTTATGCCGAACTTCTCGGCTTCCCGAAGGATCTTTTTTGCGATCGTCAGTCTTCCCTTTGCCGTTTCGGGAATGCCGTTCTCGTCCAGCGTCAGCGCAACGATCACGCCGCCGTATTTTTTGGCAAGAGGGAACACGGCGTCCATGCTTTCCTTTTTGCCGTTTACCGAGTTGATCATCGGCTTGCCGTTATAGAGGCGAAGCGCCGTTTCCATGGCACAAGGGTCTGCGGTGTCGATCTGCAGGGGGGTATCGAGGACAGCCTGCAGCTCGGTCACGGCGGATTTCAGCATCGAGATCTCGTCGATCTCGGGAAGTCCCACGTTCACGTCGAGAATGTCCGCTCCCTTTTCCTTCTGGGCGATGCCTTCCCGGAGGATATAACCGATGTCCCCGACCTTCAGCGCTTCCTTGAATTTCTTTTTGCCGGTGGGATTGATGCGCTCGCCGATCCTTACCGGGCGATCTCCGAAGGCGACGGCGTGGGTATAGGAGGACACGACGGTGGTGCTTTTTTCCGTGATCGGGTACGGCACGACGTCCTTGGTCGCTTCAACGACCGCTCTGATATAGTCGGGCGTGGTACCGCAGCAGCCGCCGACGGCTCGCACTCCCTTTTCGGCAAGCGCTCTTACTTCCTTCGAGAATTCGTCCGGCAGGCAGTCGAAGACGGTCCTTCCGTTTTCCACTCTCGGAAGCCCCGCATTGGGCTTGAACAGCACCGGAATCGAGGAGGCGGCAAGATATTCTTCGGCGACCCCGGAAAGAGCCTCGGGTCCGAAGGAGCAGTTGAGACCGATCGCGTCCGCTCCGAGTCCCTCGAGCATGGCGACCATGGCGGCGGGGGAGGCTCCGGTCATCATCTTCCCGTCCTCGCCGTAGGCGTTGGAAACGAATACCGGAAGCTCGCAGGCTTCCTTTGCCGCAAGAAGCGCCGCCTTGGTTTCATAGCTGTCGTTCATCGTTTCGATGAAAACAACGTCCGCTCCGCACTTTGCGGCGATTTTCATACCCTTTGCGAAGATCGCAACGGCGTCTTCAAAATCGAGGTCGCCGAAGGGGCGAAGGAGTCTGCCCAGGGGTCCTACGTCGTAGGAGACCCACTTTTCCTGCGTTCCCGTGCAAAGGTCTCTCGCTTTTTTGACGTTTTCGATGCCGGCGCTTATCAGCGCTTCAAGCGTTGCGTCGTCTCTGTATTTCAGCGCATTCACGCCGAAGGTGTTGGCGTTTACAAGGTTCGATCCCGCATCGAAATACGCCTTGTGGATGGCGGTGACCTTATCGGGATGCGTCAGATTCCAGTTTTCGGACGGCTCACCCGGACGAAGCCCCGCTTCCTGCAATAAGGTTCCGGTGCCGCCGTCAAGGTAGAGCAAATGGTTTTTCAGATATTCGGTGATTTTCATGTTTCCTCCGAGGATAGCCTGTATTTTCGTCAAATGTCAGCAAAGTCAGGATATTCCGATGATCGCCGTCACGGATTTCGTGGGGCTCATAAGACAGCTTTCGGTAAGGGTCAGACCGATGTTTTTCGGAAGGCTGAGAAGCTCGAAAATGTCTTTCTGTACCTCCAGCGGAAGATCTCCGTAGCCGGGACTGAAGCGGGTCTTGACGGTCTTGCCTTCTTTTTTCATGATTTCGGAAAGCTCGGCGGAGAACGCCTCCGCCACCGCTTCGATGCGCTCGGCTCCCACCGCCTGCAAAAGAAGCGCCTTTGCCGGGGACAGCCTTGCGTAGCGGTTCATGAGTCTGTCCGGCTCGATGCCGATGGTGGCGCCGAACAGCACGGCGCTGTCACAGCCCCGAAGATGCCTTGCAAGGCTCCGGGAACGAAGCGTGGCAAAGCCGAGGTCGATATAGTCCCCGGTGAGCACAAGCTCAAACTCCCGAAAGCATACCCTGTAGGTCAGAAGAGGAAGGATCTCCGAGAGCACCTCCGAAAGAAGTCCGTCTGCTTCGGGTGTGGATTCGAGCGTCCCGGCATAGCGCAGGATCTCCCGCCTGTCGAGCGGCAGCTCATCGGCTTTGTAGCTTTTTACGGAATACAGTCTGTCCGTAGAGATCACTTCCTTTTGTTTTATTTTTTTGTTATTGGCTCAAGCAAAACAAAGGGAAAGGTTTATTTCCCGAGAATGGATGAAAGATTATGCAGGATAGCCGAGGCGACTTCGGGTTTATTCATCGAGTATACGTGTACGTTGGTGATGCCGTTGGCAAAGAGGTCGATGATCTGATCGGTGGCGTAGGCGATGCCCGCCTGCTTCATGGCGTCGGGGTCGTTGCCGAATTTGTCCACAAGGCTCTTGAAGCGCTGCGGCATGAAGGAGCCGGAGAGCCTTATGGAGCGCTCCACCTGATTGGCTCTTGTGATGGGCATGATGCCGGGGATGATCGGCACCGTCACGCCCGCCTCCCGGAGCTTGTACATAAAATTATAGAAGAGGTTGTTGTCGAAGAACATCTGCGTGGTGAGGAAGGAGCATCCGGCGTCCACCTTTTCCCGAAGATGCCGGATGTCTTCCTTCTGGTCGGCGCTTTCGGGGTGCTTTTCGGGGTAGCAGGCGCCGCCGATGCAGAAATCCGCACCGCTTTCTTTGATATCCCGGATAAGATCCACCGCATGGCGATAATCCCACATGCTCCGGTCGCTTCCCTCCAGCTCCGGCGTAAGATCGCCCCGCAGAGCCATGACGTTCTCGATGCCGGCTTCCTGCATATCCCGGATGCGGGCACGGACGGTCTCTTTCGTGGAGGAAACGCAGGTGAGGTGGGCAAGGGTGGGCACGCCGAAATTGGCGTTGATGTTCTTGGCGATGTCGAGGGTATACTTACTCGTGCCGCCGCCTGCGCCGTAGGTCACGCTCATGAAAGAAGGGGAGAGCTTCGCAATTTCTTCGGTAGCGGTCTTCACCGAATCAAAGGCGGTGTCTGTTTTCGGCGGGAACACCTCGAAGGAAAGGGAGAGTTTATCTGTCTTGAATAATTCGGAAAGCTTCATAAATCGTTCTCCTAAAGGTCTTGTATGATGTTTATTTTATAATTATACCATAGTCAGCCGGAAAAATCAAGTGCGAAATATGGAAAAATCATGCGGCAAAATCATGAGTAAAATCATGCGGCAAAGGAGGCTTGTTCTCAATACTTCACAAAGAAAGCGGCGGGGGCGCAAGGCGTTTCATTTGTTGATTTTTTGTAAAAACCGCTTTTCCCGTCTTGCCGCAGAGTGCCTTTTGTGGTATGATGGAAACGGAAAATTACTTTTACAGTGCGGCTGATAAAGAAAGGGGTGACGCCGATGGCAGGCGAGACCGTTTCCTATAAGTGTCCGAGGTGCGCCGGCGCTTTGACCTATACGACAAGCGGCAAGCTCCACTGCGACTTCTGCGGCTCGGATTATAACGTGGAAGATTTTCTCTCCGTAAGTGGTAGCGCCGGTTTTGAATGGATAAGCGGCAAGAATGGGGAAAAAGCGCCGTCCGAGGGCGATGCGGAGCTGAAAAGAGAGGACAACGGATTTTTTGAGAATTCCAGAATATACGTCTGCCGCTCCTGCGGCGCCAGAGTGGAGTGCGACGAGGTGACGGCGGCGACCCACTGTCCCTACTGCGACAACGAGGTCATTCTTTCCGACCGCGTTTCGGATCGGATGCGCCCCAACGCCATCATCCCGTTTTCCTTTGACAATGCGGGACTTATAGAGCGTGTCATGGCGCATATGCGCTCGAAGAAGCTCCTTCCGAGGGACTTCTTCAAAAAGCAGAAAATGAGCGGTATCCAGGGCGTGTACGTGCCCTTCTGGCTTTACGATACCACCGTCAGCGGGTCTCTTGATTTCGAGGGCGTGCGGGTGCGCTCTTATTCCGACAGCGACTACGACTACACCGAGAGAAGCTACTACGGCGTCACCGTCGGCGGCGATATGCGCTTTGAAAGGATACCGGTGGACGCCAGCGTAAAGATGCGGAACGATCTGATGGACTCGGTCGCCCCCTTTGATTATGCGAAGATGGTGCCCTTCGATCCCGCCTATCTTTCGGGATACCTTGCCGACTGCTACGACGACGCACCGGATTCGGCGTTGCCGAGAGCGGTACGGAGAAGCCGCAACAGCGCCGAGAGCATCCTTTCCGGGAAGGTCAAGGGGCATTACGATACGCTCACGCTGAAGGAAAGCGCCCTTCGCATTTCCGAGGCTTCGGTAAAGTACGTTCTGTTGCCGGTGTACCTTGTGAACTGCGAATATAAAGACAGGAAATACGCCTTTGCCGTCAACGGACAGACCGGGAAAATGGTGGGTGAGCTTCCCATCAGCAGGGCAAAGGTGACGGCGTACTTTTTCGGCATCGCCGGTGCCGTCTGCGCCGCTGTTACGACTGCCTTTTATTTTCTGTTTCGGTAAGGGGGGCAAAAGGATGATGAAAAGCTTTGTTTCCCTGCTTCTTGCTTCTCTTCTTCTTGCAGTCTCTTCGCTTTTCTGCCTTGCAGAGCCGTACCCGGAGGAAACGGTTACGGAGGGAGCGGAAAGCCTTCTTAACGCTGCAGAGCCGTACCCGGAGGAAACGGCTGGGGAGGGAGCGGAAAGCCTTCTTGACGCTTCGGTGCAGAATACGGAAAAGGCGGAAGCCGAAACGCCCTCTGCCTTCTTTGACGACTCCTTTTACCGCTTCAACGATTACGCGGGGGTCGTGACGCCGGAGGAAGAAAAGGAACTGAACGAAAAAGCCACTGCCGCCGCTGCGCTCCTTCGGACGGATTTCCCGATCCTCGTCGCAGAGCTTTTGGAGGACGACGAGAGAGACGTTACGGCATACGCCGAGGATTATTACGGCTTCGGCGGCTTCGGCTTCGGCGAAGCAAGGGACGGCATAATGCTTGCCGTCGACCTTACCTCGTCAGTCTTTGACGTTCTTGTTTTCGGAAATCTGTACGAGCTTGTCACGGATAAGCAGGTATCGGATCTCAGAAATATCTTCCTCGAAGCCTGCCATGATGAGGGAAAGCGATTTTATGACGCTTTCGACGTTTATCTTGACGCTGCGATCTCTCTTGCCGAAAGCGTCCGCAGCCGATACATCCCGGACGGCGGCATTGCGAGAGGAAGCGACCCCGGAAAGCCCTACTGGTATCCCGACGATATTGCCTCCTTTGTGAATTACACCGAGGAAAAGCCGATGCGGGTCGTGGACGATGCGGAAATCTTCACACCGGAGGAGGAAGCGATCCTCGAGGAAAAGGCAAAGCGGATCTCGGACACCTACGGCTTCGGCTTCGCCATGTTCACCGACCGTTCCACCTACGGTCTTTCCATGGAGGTGTATTCGGCGGACTTTCTGTACTTCAACGGCTACGGCATGGGGGATGATTTCAGCTCGGCGGTCTTTTTCCTGAGCCTCGAAGAGGGCAACCGGGGCTGGCGCACCACCTCCACCAACCGCTGTGAGAGGATTTTTACATCGGACGTGACCTACGAGATCGACGAGCTCGTAGACGCCGATATGCGCGCCGGGAACTATTTTACCGCATTCAATAACCAGATCGACTATGTGGAAGGTCTTCTTGCCGACATCTGTCATCTTCCCGGCTGGTACCCCGAGGGCACCGATATTCTGAATCTTGACAGGACAGACAGAGATTTTTCCGGTGCGTCCGGAGCGCCTTCTTCGCATTTTGCCGACAACGCCGGGATGTTTTCGCAGGCGTATGAAGCGAAGTGCGAAGAGAAGCTGGGGTATCTTTGTGACACGTACGGCGCCGATATCGTCCTCTTCACGGATGCTTCGACCCACAGCGTCGGTCTTACCGATTATGCGTCGGATTTCTACTGCTATAACGGATACGGCGAGGTGGGGCTGTGTCTTCTTTTAGTCCCCGATTCCGGCGACTGTGCCCGGGCGATCTATAAGTCCGACGCATTCCGTTCGCAGTACGGCAGCGTATCTTTGGGCTATACGCTGGATGACCTTTCTTCGGATGACCCCGAAAAAGCCGTCGACCGCTTCCTCCGTGATACCGAGTTCCTTCTGAAGCACGGGAGGCTCCCCATGAGCATGGGAATGCGGGCGTTCTGCCTTGCCGCAGGTCTTGTACTCGGCTTTATCATCGCCAAAGACTCCGTTTCCCGCATGAAGAAGGGAATGACTCTGAATTGCGAGCTTTATGCGACCGAGTATCTTGCCGGGGACAGCCTTGTCATCACCCGGAACGAGGAGACCTTCCTGCGTACCGACGTGTCGAAGAAGGCAAGACCCAGGGACACGGGCTCGTCAAGATCCGGCGGCGGAGGCGGTTCCTCCTACAGCCACGGCTCCTCCTCCGGAGGCGGAAGCTATTCCAGCGGCGGAAGGAATTTCTGACAGAGCGGAAAACAGAATGCCGGGACAGGCTGCTCCGGTGCGGTATCCTGTGAAATTGCGGCGTGCGATCCCGCACCGATATTGACGGAACAGCATGAAATATGACAGAAGAAAGGAATTAAGCCGGGATATTTAATGAAAAAGGCGGCATATCGGAAGGTCCCGGTATGCCGCAAAAATGTAAGTGACAAAAAGAATTCCGCCGGGAAAGCCTCCCGACGGAATGTTTGTTTTATGCGTTCATTTTCGGGGGCTTCTCACTGCTTTTCGGAAGCGCCGACCGCTTCGAGGTCTTCCTTGCCGAGGACGATGCCCACCTTGCCCTGAGAAACGCTCGACCAGATGATCTTTCTCGGGCAGACCGATACGCACTTGTCGCATCCGGTGCAGAGGGTGTAGTCGATCTGGGCAATAGAGCCGTTGACCTTGATGGCGCCTGCGGGGCAGTTCTTCTCACAGAGGTGACAGCCGATACAGCCTACGTCGCAGTAGCTCCTTGTCACGGGTCCCTTGTCCGCCGACATACAGCCGACCCAGTGCTTTGCATCGAAGGGAACGAGCTTGATGATGCCCTTGGGGCAGGTGGATACGCACTGACCGCAGGCGTGGCAGAGGTTGTAGTCGACAGCGGCAACGCCGTTCACGATCTTGATGGCGTCGAACTTGCACGCCTTGGCGCAGGAGCCGAGTCCGATACAGCCGTTGGGGCAGAGCTTGTCGCCTCCGGCGAGCTTGTTGGCGGCGACACAATCGTCAAGACCGGCATAGACGTATTTCTTTTTGGCAAGGTCGTGGGTGCCGGAGCACATGACCTGCGCTCTCATGCGGACCTTCTTTTCCATGCCCTCGGAGGAAGCGCCCATAATCTCGGCGATTTTGGAGGTCACCTCGTCGCCGCAGGCGTTGCAGGAGTCCATTTTTGCCTCGCCTCTGACGATGGCTTCGGCGAGAGCCGCACAGCCGGCATAGCCGCAGCCGCCGCAGTTGGCGCCGGGAAGAAGCTCTGCGATCTTGTCGATCCTTTCATCGGTTTCCACCTTGAAGATATGGCTTGCTACGGCAAGGATCAAGCCGAGTACGATACTTACAGCCGCAAAAACGATGGCGGCGATGACGATGGGATTCATGAGATTGTCCCTTCCTTTCTGTTATCGGTGTCGAAAATTCCGGAAATCTCCGCTTCAGAGCGAAGCGCCCTGGAAGCCCGAGAATGCCATGGCAAGAAGTCCTGCCGTGACAAGAGCGATCGGGATGCCCTTGAAGCATTTCGGAATGTCCGCATACTCGACCTTGGCACGCACGCCTGCGAAAATGACGATCGCCATGGTAAAGCCGACGGCGGAGAAGAAGCCGTAAAGAACCGACTTCACAAATCCGTAACCGTTATTGACGCAGAGAAGAGCGGAGCCGAGGATGGCGCAGTTGGTGGTGATGAGGGGAAGGTAAATGCCCAGCGCCGAGTAAAGCGCCTTTACGTACTTGCGAAGGAACATTTCGATGAGCTGAACGAGAGAGGCGATGATGAGGATGAAAGCGATGGTCTTGAGGTAAGCAAGCTCCAGCGGCACGAGGATGAGGTTATACACAGCCCACGTGGCGGCGCAGGATACCGTCATGACGAAGGTCACGGCGCAGCCCATGCCGACGGCGTTGGAGGGCTTGTCGGAAAGTCCGAAGAAGGGACAGCATCCGAGGAATTTAACGAAGATGTAGTTTTCAAGAAGGACAGCCGACAGAATGAGAAGGATCAATTCATTGAATGTCATTGCCCGTCACCTTCCTTTCTCTTATTCTTGCCCTGCGCTTTGCTGCGGATGGCGTTCACGGCGGCGATGACGAAGCCGAGGGTGAGGAACGCACCGGCGGAGGTCACAAAGACACGGATCGGAACGAACCTGCCGCCGAAAATGTCAAGTCCGAGGAAGGTGCCGTTTCCGAGCACCTCACGGATAGTACCGAGGATGGTCAGCGCAAGGGTAAAGCCCAGACCCATGAACAGACCGTCCAGCATGGAGGGAAGCGGACCGTTCTTGGAGGCGAAGGCTTCGGCTCTGGCGAGGATGATGCAGTTCACGACGATCAGCGGGATGAACACGCCGAGAGACTCGTCAAGCGACGGCAGAAAGGCTTTGATGAGAAGCTCCACCGCCGTTACGAAGCCGGATATGATGACGATATACGAAGCGATACGCACCTGCTTCGGGATGAACCTCCGCAGAAGCGAGATGAGAAGGTTCGAGAGAATAAGGACAGCCGCAGCGGAAAGTCCCATGCCCACGCCGTTCTTGACGCTGGTCGTGACCGCAAGGGTCGGGCAGGTGCCGAGAAGCTGAACGAAGGTGGGGTTGTTGTTGAAAAGACCGTCAAAGAGCGCCGTCTTGACGCTGTACTTTTTATCAGCCATTTGCCGCATCCTCCTTTCCGAGCTCAAGGGTCTTCATGGTATTGACGGCGTCGTTTACGCCCTTGGTAACTGCCTTCGAGCTGATGGTGGAGCCGGCGATGGCGCTTATGCCGTCCTTGCCGAGCTCGACGGAATCCTTCCTGCCGACGAACTGCCCGGCAAAGGAGGGATCGCTCTTGACCTTGTCGCCGATACCGGCGGTCTCGGCAAGGCTGATCACCCGCACGGCGGAGATCTTCTTTTCCGAGTCAAAGGAGACCATCATTTTGATGACGTCCTTGAAGCCGCTCGGCTCGCAGAGAAGACCGTAGCCGACGCATTCGCCGTCCTTTCTCGCTTCGTACAGCGAGGTGACGGTGTTCTTCGACTCAAAGTCGATCGGAACGTATTCGGTGCCTTCGCCGAAGGCGCTGTCGAGGGCTTCGGTGGTCTTCTGCCATTCCTGCTCGGCGATCCTGTCCTTGGTGATGCTGTTGACGCCGGCAACGACCAGCGCCACAAGAGTGCAGATGACGAAGAGGCGAAGTGTGATGTTCAAAACATCAAGCGCCGGGCTTTTATTTTGCTTTGACATTCTTAACACCTCCGAATACCTTGGGCTTTGTAGCGGAATCTATGTACCACACAAGCAGATTCATAATAAGAACAGCGAAGGAAACGCCCTCGGGATAACCGCCGAAGTAGCGGATGAACAGCGTGATGGCGCCGCATCCCACACCGTAGATGATCCGTCCGAGGCTCGTTGCCGGGCTTGTCACGTAGTCGGTCGCCATGAAGATGGCGCCGAGGAACAGACCGCCGCAGAAGAGACCCTCCGCCATATAGGGCAGAGCGGCGGCTCCTCCCATGGGGAAGAGGAGCGATACGACCGCCACCGTTCCGATGTACGCCACGGGGATGTGCCAGGTGATGACACGGCGGAAGAGGAGGTAAAGACCGCCCGCAAGAAGCAGCAGTTCGGAGATCTCGCCGATGGTGCCGGGCTGACAGCCGAAGAAGAGATCCTTTACCGTAAAGGCGGAAACGTCGCCTGCCACGACGGCACGGAGAGGCGTAGCGCCCGCTACTGCGTCAAGAGCGCCGTAGGCTTTGCCGAAGAAGGGGTACTTCACGCCGACAGCGTCAAAATGAGCCATTTCGGACGGGAAGGCGCAGAAGAGGAAAACTCTTGCGGCAAGGGCGGGATTGACCACGTTTTTGCCGATACCGCCGTAAAGCTGTTTTACGACCGCAATGGCAAACACCGCACCGATGACGCAGATCCAGAGGGGGATCGAAACGGGGAGGGTCATGGCGAAGAGAAGCCCCGTCACCGCCGCCGAAAGGTCGGACACCGTGTTGTTTTTCTTTGCGAGCTTTCTGTAAAGATACTCGGTCAGGATCGAAGCGAGGACGCACACCGCCGTAACGGTGATGACTCTCGTTCCGAAAACGTATATGCCCCATACCCAGGCGGGCACGAGGGAGATGAGAACGTCCAGCATGATGCGCTGTGTCGACTCGGGACCGTGCATATGCGGAGACGCAGTCATTTTCAGAAAATTCATGGATTTTTCAGTCCTTTCGGAAAATTAAAATGATCGATTGTCAAATGCCCGGGGCTCACTTCTTCGCCTTTCTGCGATTGTCGTTGATGATGCCCTTTGCCTTGCGGATATGCTGAACGATCGGTACGCTGCCGGGGCAGGTGTAGGTGCAGCATCCGCATTCCACACAGCTCATCACGTTGTACTTTTCGCACATATCAAGACGGCCTGCCGCCGAGAAGGCGGCGAGATAGTTGGGCATCAGATGCATGGGGCATACGCCGATGCACTTGCCGCAGTGGATGCAGGCGGGAACCGGCGCCTTTTCCGGCTCGCCGAGCACGAGGATGGCGCTTGTGCCCTTGATGACGGGGGTGTTGATATCCCACTGCGCCATGCCCATCATGGGACCGCCGGAAATGATCTTTTCGGGATCCTTTGTAAAGCCGCCGCAGAACTCTATCACGTCGGCAAAGGAGGTACCCAGCGGTACCAGAAGGTTCTTCGGCTCCTTTACGCAGTCGCCGGAAACCGTGACGATCCTCTTCACAAGAGGCTGTCCCTCGGCTACGGCATGGAAGACGGCGGCACTGGTCTCGGCATTGAAGATGACGAAGCCCACGTCGGCGGGGAGCTTGCCTGCGGGAAGCTGAACGCCGTGGAGAGCGTACATGATCTGCCGCTCGTCACCCTGGGGATATTTCGTTTTCATGACGGCGACACGCAGATCCGGATCGTCGGCGATCTTCTGCGAGATGAGCCTTATGGCGTCCTTCTTGTTGTCCTCGATGGCGAAGGTGGCTTTTGTGATGCCGATGGCGTGAAGAAGGATCCTTACGCCCTCGATGATGCTGTCCGCATCCTCCAGCATGAGCCGGTGGTTGGCGGTTATGTAGGGCTCGCACTCGGCGCAGTTGACGATCAGCTCTTTTGCCTTGCCCACAGCCGACTGGATCTTGGCGTAGGTCGGGAAGGTGGCGCCGCCCATGCCGGATATGCCCGCCTCCCGGACGAGAGCCACAATCTCCTCGGTGGTCATATCGCAAGGCGCCTTTTCCGGCTTTGTGATCGGGTATGCCTCGCCGAGTCCGTCGTTTTCGATGATGATGTGCTCGGTCTTTCCGGCTCCGTTATAGGAGTTTCTCGCCTCGATGGCGGTGACGGTACCGGAGACGCTTGCGTGAACGGGGCAGGAGAGAGCGTCGTCGTTCCGTCCGATGACCTGACCGATGAGAACTCTGTCACCCTTTGCCACGGTGGCTTTGACCGGAGCACCGATGTGCTGAACAAGGGGGATCGCTACCTTGGAAGGGAAAGGCATGACTTCAATAGCCGTGCCTTCGGTATCCTTGTGTTCGTTGACGCGGATACCGCCTCGAAAAGTGAATGCCATTCTTGATCAAATCCTTTCCGAATAATCATATAGATATATTATACTACATTTTTAATGAAATTGCAACAGAAATCGGTGCGAAAATACAAGTTTTTTATACAATTTTTGCCGTGCTTCACATTCCTTCCGGAACGGGCTCTTATTTTCTGCCGGAAAAAGCGGCATCAGGAAGTCTCTGCCATTATTCCCAGACATTTTGCAATGACAAACGGCTGACCTTTATAATATAATAGTGTCGGACAGAGCGCCATGCTCAAATCAATATACCGACGGAGAAATCAATATGGACATGATACTTATAAGCGGTGAAAAACTGAAGGTGACCCTCACCGAAAGCGATATGGAGGAAATGCATATCGACGCGGAAAGCCTTGACTACGGCTGTGTGGAAACGAAAAAGATGTTCTGGTCGCTTCTCGACAAGGCGAAGAGCCTGACCGGCTTTGACGCAGACCGGACAAAGCTGTACGTGCAGGTCTTTCCCGACCGGGCGGGCGGCTGTGAAATGTACATCACGAAGGCGGGCGGCGAAAAGGACGGCGAAAAGGACGGCGAAGCCTCTTCCGGATCCGGCTCTTTTGCACCAAAGCGGCGCAGAGCGGCAGGGAAGCACGCCGAAAGCGCCTGTTTTTGCGTCCGTCTTGACTTTGAAGCGCTCCTGCGTCTTTGCAGGCGGCTGAAGGACAGCGGGGCAGGATTCTCTTCCTCTCTTTATCTTTTGAACACGGAGGAGGAGAGAGGCAGAGACGATGCATGTTATCTTCTCCTCCTTCGCCGGGCTCTTCCGTCCTATATGCCGTCTGCGGCGTCGGAATGCGCCGGGGCTTTCCTGCCGCCCTATCTTTCGGAGTATGGGGAAGGAAGGCTTCTGCGGGAATATGAGCTGCCCTATCTTTCCGAGCGCGCAGAGCGGATCGTTTGCGAGGATGCCGTGGAGAAGCTTTCGGGGCTTACTTGAATCGGAATTTAATGAAAAAACGGAAATATTCGCAAATATTCAAAAATTCAGCCTTTATTCTTTTCCTCTCCCGCCGTATAATGATGTCGGAATCATCCCGGATGCGGCAGCGGCATCCCGAAAGGAGAGGCTCTTATCATGGCAACCGAAACGGAAAAAGACATAAAGGACAACGCCGGAAAATGGCAAAGCCTCAGACTCGAATGCGAAAAGTGCAAAAAATGCTCTCTTTGTGCGGCAAAGACAAACACCGTCTTCGGCAAGGGCTCGGAGAAAGCCCTTGTGATGTTCGTCGGCGAAGCCCCGGGCGAGCAGGAGGATCTGCAGGGCGTTCCCTTCGTGGGCGCCTCGGGACAGCTTCTCGACCGCTATTTTGCTGCCATTGATATGGACGAATCGGATTATTACGTGGCAAACATACTGAAATGCCGCCCGCCCCACAACCGGGATCCTCTTCCGGAGGAGCAGGACTCCTGCATCGGCTACCTCCGGGAGCAGCTGAAGCTGATAAACCCGAAGATCATCGTCTGCCTCGGCAGGATCGCCGCCATGCGGATCATAAAACCCGACTTCAGGATCACGAAGGAGCACGGCAAATGGTTCAAAAAGGGCGACTTCTACATCACCGCCGTCTACCACCCCTCGGCGCTTCTTCGCACGTCCTCCTATAAGACCGAGATGCTGGACGACTTTCTCGGCATCGAGGAGATGCTGAAAAAGGCGAAGAACGGGGAAATATGAATAAGGTATGCAATGAAAAAACTCCGCCGTAGCATTCTATTACGGCGGAGCGTTCTTTATATCCGATATTGTGCAATTGTATATATTATTCCGTTATGAATGACCTTTTGCTTCTTACTCATCCTGCCCGATGACGTGTAAGAATTTCTTCACCATGACCTCGGAGGGTCTGTAGTCCGGGTCGGAGCCGACCTGCATGGTGGGTGCTTTGTCCCCGTAGGTCCAGAAGGGAGAGAGATTGTCGTTTTCGTATTTTACCCGATCCTCTTCCTTTGTAAAGTCCGGGATGTCGTAGGGCTTTCCGCCCTCGAGAAGGCTCCGGTGGGCAAGGATGCCGACCGCCGCCATTCTCACCGCCGCATACACGTCAAGATAGGGCTTCTCGCCGGTCTCGATGCAGCGCAGGAAGTCCTTGAACATATAGTAGTCGCCCCCGGCGTGCCCGGTTCTGGCGGCGGCGGCGCCGTCCTCTGCGTCCTCGGAAGGGGTATAGAAGCTGACTCTTTCTCTGCCCTCCGGCACGCTCCACGGATTGTAGGTGAGCATCACCTTTCCGTCGGTGCCCCGCACGTTCTCGATCTGTCCGTTCTTGCAGGCAAGGCGATACGAATTTTCATGCGAGCCGAACTTTGCGCAGCCGGTCACCCGGAAGACCGACCTGTCGTCGTTCAGCATAGTGATAACGGCGGTGCCGTCGCAGCACATGGAGGCGGAGGCATAGCGGTCGTCCTTCGGGGAACAGATGGGAAGCGCCGTCACCCGCACGGGATTGACCTTCGTCGCCATCATGAGCGGTCCGAGGGAGTGGGTGATGTAGTAGGTGGCAGGCAGATAGTTTCTCCAGTGATGCAGGCTGTCGTTGTATTTTCTGACAAAGGCAGTGTCCTCGGGGTTTACGGGATGATTGTATTCTCCCTCGCCGAAAAGGATCTTGCCGAGAGTGCCGTCCGCATAGACCTTCTGCATCTCCTGATTGAAGAGCATGTAAGGGTAGTTTTCGGCAAGCATATAGATCGCACGGCTCTTCTCGGCGGCTCGCACAAGCTCGACGCACTCCTTCATGGTGCCGGCGGCAAGGCATTCGCAGATGACGTGGATGTTCCGCTCGAGAGCCTTTATGACAAAGGGAGCGTGCTCCGGGAAGTAGTTGGCGATGTACACGGCGTCCATGCCGTATTCGATGAATTCATCGAAGGAGCCGAACACGGCGACGTCCCCCAGCTTCTCTGCTGCGTTCTTACGCCGTTCCTCCTTGCAGTCGCATACCGCCACGATCTCGATGTTGTTGAGAAGGATCGCCGTTGCGTTGTCAAGACCCCGGTTGAGACCGAAGATGCCCATTCTGATTCTTTTCATATCTGTTCTCCTGTTCTTTATTTGGTAAAATATGACCTTATGGCATTATTATAAGCCCGCTGTACGCCCGTGAAAATGGCAAATTCCCATATCATTATGGAATTTCGTTTGATGAAACTTGATTTTTGTCGGATTCTGTGATAAAATGCCTCTTGTATGGACGATCATGGCGGCATCGGAGGGAAAGTGCGTGAAAAGCAGGAACATCTGCAAATTCGTAAATACCGGGGAAAGCGACAGCCTCGTCACCACCCGGTTCATCTACGAGACCGAGATCCCCAGGGAGGGAAGACCCAACAGCAGTGCCGTGGATACTCTGTATCTTGTGACGGGCGGAAGCGGCACCTTTACCGTCTCCGGCGTGTCGAGAAGGGTGACCACGGGGGATCTTGTCTTCGCCTTTGCGGGACAGAGCTGTCTTATGGAGAACGGGGACTCGCTGACCTATATGTACATCGAATACTACGGAGCGAGAAGCACGTCGCTCTATGTGAAATTCGGCATCACGCCGCAGCATTGCCTGTTCCGCTCCATGGAGGGGCTCATTCCCATATGGAAGGAAAGCCTTGTAAGAGCCGGGGAGGAGAATATCGACCTTCTCAGCGAAAGCATGCTTCTCTATGCCTTTTCAAAGCTCGAAAAGAACGAAAGCGGGGAAACGAGCGTGATCCACAGCGTCACCGAGTACGTGGAGGAGCATTTTTCCGAAAGCTCTCTGACCCTTGCGAAGGCGGCGGACGCCCTCGGGTACAACGCCAAATACCTCTCGCACCTTGTGAAGCGGGAGCTGTCGGTGGGCTTCTCGGAGTACCTGCGGGACTTCCGGCTCCGCTATGCGGTGCTTCTCATGGAGCAGGGCGTGACCTCGGTGAAGAACGTGGCGATCCTCTCCGGCTTTACCGATCCGCTCTATTTCTCGAAGGTATTCAAGACCGTCTTCGGCGTTTCCCCGAAGGGCTATATCGCCCCGGATAAAGCGGATAAGACGGAAAATCCCGAAAAGACGGAAAATCCCGTAAAGACGGAAAATCCCGTAAAGACGGAAGCTGCAAAGCAAAGCACGGAAGGTGAATAGATGAATAAAAATGCGGTGCGGAAGGCAAAAGTCCCCGCACCGTTCTTTTCCGTCAGCTTTTTTTGTTCTTTAAGTGTTCCTTCACGGCGGAGGCGACACGGTAATAGTCGTTCGTGAGAACCGTGTCGATGCCCATGTCGATGTAGCGGCAGGCTTCCTCCGGGTCGTCGGCAAAGAAGACGTTGGTGAGGATGCCGTGCGCTTTGGCATAGTCCACGGTCGACCGGTCGAAATAGGGCTTGAAGAGCTGTATCTTATTACAGCCGAGCGCTTCGGCACGCCTTGGCATACTGAGGAAGTCCTCCTTGCTGCCGTCCCAGCCGACGCAGCGGTTGATTTCGGGGGCGATCTCGTGGAACGCACGAAGGCACCGGTCGCTTGTGCTCATCATGTAGACGTGCTTCTGACAGTCGTACTGACGGATAAGAGAGGCGATCTCGCCGAACATGGGGTCTTCCTTCTCGAAGTCCCATATCTTCACGTGGATGTTCATGATGGTGGTGCAGGCGAATTTCTTCAGGATGTCCTCGAACCTTACGATGCGAAGTCCCGCAAAATGCTCGTCCACGATGCTGCCGAAGTCGAGCCTTGCAAGCTCGTCATAGGTGTAGTCCCAGATATTGCCCTTGCCGTTGGAAACTCTTTCAAGGGTGTAATCGTGGATGGAAACGAGCTGCCTGTCCTTGGTCGCCCACAGATCGAATTCGATCTCGTCGGCTCCCAGCGCCACGGCGGCGCCGAAGGCGGGAAGGCTGTTTTCGGGCGCAACGGTAGAGAAGCCCCGGTGGGCGCAGATCCTCGGGTAGGGAAGGAGCGCTTCGGAATTTATCATCATGCTGCCGCTTGGACGGTAGAGCCACGGTCTTCTGCCCTCGTCGATGTATTCGTAGTGGGATTTTTCCCTGCCCCTGAAGCCCGCCGGCTTGTAATACTTGTCGTGCGGGTCGATTTCGGCGACGCCGAGTCCGATGCGGCTTTCCATATTGACCAGCATTTCACCCTTGGGGTTTACGATCATGCTGCAGCCGCAAAGAGGGGAATCCTCGCCGAGCGATACCGAGGAGCGAACGAGATAGGCGTTGGTATGATAGGAAAGGAACCGTCCGATGATGTCGAGAGCGTTGTGGGTATCTGTCCTCTGATGCGAGCAGCCGATGATGATATCCACATCCTGCCGGGCAAGCGCCGGGTATTCCTCGTACATATAGAAGTCATAGCAGGTCATGAAGCCGAAGCGGATGCCCTCGAGCTCGACGGTGTAGGGCTTTGCGTATTCATAGCTGTAGGAAACGTCCATTTCGTTGCCGCCCTCGGCTACCGTCTTCACCTCGGAGGGAGCGGGATGGGCTTTGAAGTATCTGCCGACCTCGTTTCCGTTTCGGTCAAAGGCGTAGGTGGTGTTCCGCCAGCCGGTCTCCGACTTGTATCCGAAATTGGCAAACACGATGGCGTGACAGCGCACGGCGGTCGCTTTTACTTTTTCGTACACGATCCGGTTGTACTTCTCGATGGACTCCCGGAACCGGATGCCGTTTTCGGTGGCGGCGGGGATGTCGCAGTATTCCGGAAGGACGATGAGATCCATGCTGTCGTCGCATCTGTCGATAAGCGCCGTCATTTCGTTAAAGCACCTGTCGAGGTCATTATAACTAAAAGAATAATAAGGCTGTATCACGCAGACCTTCATGGGGGGGCACTCCTTTGATGAGATTATTTTTCGGTGTACTTTGCTTTATAAAAACAGATGCTCTACCGCCGTCATGAAAGGGTGATAACTCGGATATGCTGAGCGGTCAAGCGCATGGGCGGCAGAAAACGTTTCATCCACGCTTTCTTCCAGTGAGTCGGTAAATGAAGAAGCTTCTCGCGGCAGGAACAGATTCAGTTCATCCAGCTGATGAAACGCTTTGCGTGTGATATTGGAAGAGCCCAGCGTAATGAGCGATTCATTCATCATCAGCTTGGTATGTACCATTTTATCGGACAGAAAGACCTTTACTTTTCCGCCGCTTTTCCGCATGAGGCGGGATACGGCTTTTTTGTTCAGATCATCCTGAAAATTGGCCTTTGCGGGAATCAGGATCCGGACGTCAACGCCTCGATTGGCGGCATCGACAACGGCCGCTTCAAACTCCGGCAGCGGCGAGAGGTAAGCCATGACAATGGTCAGGCTTTCCTTTAAATATATTAAAAGAAATTTAAATTTGTCTATTCTTGTACAGTTGCAATTGAATACATATAACAACCTTGTACTGTTAATGTCATAGGACTATTATCAGCAACAATTTGAGAAATACCGTTTTGCATTAAAGATTGCCAAAATTCAGGTTTTTGTAAAGATATTTCTCTACACAACAAATTAACATCTCCGTTAATTGCAGTTTCAGCATAATCTTTTGAAGAATACACACATGTAAAAGTCATACCATTATTCGACAGTAAAATTGGCATGTTGTTATTTTTAGTGCACACAATATAAAATGAATTGTTTTTTAGCCAGTCTGCTGCCATTGAAAGTAAAAAACCGCAATTATCATCTTTGATTTTTTTTGCATCATCTGACAAAGAAGATGTATCTATATTTGCTAATACAAAAATCGTCGACATAATTTCTCTTAAAGAAAGTTCTTTGACATAGTCTCGATTTAAATTGAAACCTTTTTTTATAGGAGTATAAACAAATTTTTCTTTTTGGGCATCATTTAATGAATCTTCCATAATTGATAATTTGAATTTTTTCTCATTTTGTGAATTTTTTTCATCAATAGAATTGCACAAAGGGCGAACTGCTATATCAAATAAAGTGTTGTTTTCTAAAACAATAGATGCTTTGACAAATCTATCTGCTGGTATATTCTCATATAACACATTTGCTAGATTATTAAATTTCTCTGGACTAGTTTTTATCCATTCAATTTCATTTGTTTTAATTTTGAATAGAGCAATGGAATAATTTCCTCTGTCCATCATGCTTATATCATTGAATTTTCTACACATAAAGTCTATAATTTGAATATAAACTCCATCTTCAAATTGTAAAATTTTGTAGGGCGGTCGAGCATTTATTGCGGTGTTTTCGTACAAAACAACTGGAAATTTAGACGCGGCTGTATTGTTTTTTCTCTCTTTCTTTTTGAACTTATCAAAGAAACCCATTGAAATCACTCCTTACGATTGTATTCAAATAATTATACCATATTTAGTCAGATAGTTCAATAGTTTTCACAGAAAAGACACAAAAGAATTATATTTTATAATTTGACATAATACAAAAACCATCTTATTATGCTTTTAAATAGACATAAGAGAACTTGAAAATATAGGAAATGACCCAAGAGTTTATTTAGCAATCACAATACACCTTAAATTAAATGGGTATGCTCCCAAGTATTCCATAGAGTATTTGAAGAATATAAACACAGGAGAAAAGCAAAAAGCAAGTCATTCAAAAAATGACTTGCTTAATGGTGGCGGAGAAGGAGAGATTCGAACTCTCGAACCGCTTTTGACGGTTACACGATTTCCAATCGTGCGCGCTCGACCAGCTACGCGACTTCTCCGTATCGCATCATCGCCCGACGACTTTCAAAGTATACCACATCTGTTCCCGTTTGTCAAGGGCTTTTTTGAAATTTCTGCATTTTATTTTGCGTATTTTGCGTATCCTTTTCCTCCGCCGGCTTTTTCGGAAACAGTTACCAAAATATTTCCCGATATATCCCGATATATCCCGATATATTCCGGATGCCGGAAGAGTATGCCTCTTTTTCACAAAATGCCGATTGTCTATTGACCAAAAACGGCTTTGGGTGTATAATGGATATACTGAAAAAAGGTGGGAGCGACTGCCGGAAAGCGTCGTTCTTCCTGCTGTTTTTTTCTTTAAGGGGTGAAGGGAAAAAAGCGGGAAGGACGGGAAGGTGAAGAGGAAAAGGACAAAAAGCACAGAGAAGAGAGAACGGGAAACAGAAAAAGAGAAAGAAAAAGAGAAAGAAAAAGAGAAGAAAAGGGGCGAACGACATAGCAGCGAAATCAATCGTAGGGGATACGGGCCTTGTGCTGTTCTACAACTATCGGAAGAACTTTGAGCTTATCCCCGCAAAGGACACAAAGCACGTCATCGAAGATATCTTTGCTCTTGCCATCGACGGAACGGAGCCGAGAGAGTACAAGGGAGTGACCGAAGCGGCAACGCTGGAGATCTTCGAAGCGATAAAACGGTCAAGAATCTATAAAGCAAATGCAAAAAAACGGTACGATAAAGGACCCGAAGATGCAGGTACCACAAGGGTTTCCCGAAAAATTAGCAGCCGCATTTCGTGCTGCACAGCAGACGACAAAGAAAAGAGAAGAGAAGAAAAGAAAAGAAAAGATACGATAAGAGAAGGAGAAGGAGAAGAGATAGATTCGTTCGTTCCGACCTCTGATGTGTCTTCGACACAAGCATCGCCGCCTTCTCCGCCGCCTCCGCCTCCGCCGCCGACGCTTGAAGAGATCGGAAATTACGCTCGGGAAACGGGCAGCGCCGTCAGTCCTTCGAGGTTTTACGATTACTTCTCCGAGCGGGAGTGGAAGGGCATCCTCAACTGGAAAAGCCGCTTTGACGCATGGGGGCAGAACGAATTCGGCAAAGGCGAAAGACAGCGCGCCGACTCGGTGCGTATCGAGAAGCCTCCCGCCTCCTCCTTCAGCCTTGACGATTTCGACGAGGTCGAACGGGCGATGCGGAGGAAAGAAAAAGCGGCGGAGGACGACACTCCGTTCTGGATGTAGCGGGGAAGACAAGGCACGCTTTTTGCCGGAGGTGACAAGCGGACGCTGAAATGTCTGCCCCATCCGGCATGAGGCTTCGTCCCCACATATTTGCACGGTTATCTTAAAACACAGGACAGAAAGGAACAGGAAATGAACGAATATGTCATGCCGTCCCCCGATACGGCGAGCGATTCCGGGGCGATCCGGGAAGCGATAAGAAAGGCAAAGGAGAGCGGTGCAAACTGCGTCGTGATCCCGAAAAAGAAGACGGAAAACGGCTATACCTTCTGGGATATCGACAAGGCGATCCTTCTGCCGTCGGATATCACCGTCATCCTTAACGGCTGCCGTCTGCGGCTTCGGGACGGTGTTTTCGATAACATTTTCCGCAATGAAAATGCGTATAGCGAAGAGACTTACGATCTCGAAAACGAGCAGAAGAACATCCATATCATCGGCATCGGCGACGCCGTACTCGACGGCGGAAACGCCAACGGACTTTGTGAGGCGACCTCCCGCAAAAACGGAATGCCTCACGTGCGGAGCAACAACCTCATTCTCCTGCACAACGTGAACGGCTACGTCATCGAGAATATCCGCTGTATCAACATGCGCTATTGGGCGATCAATCAGATTTTCTGCCGGAACGGAAGGATTTCCCGCATTGACTTCTTCAATGGGGAATGCCGCCCGAATCAGGACGGCATCGACCTGCGCATCGGCTGTAATAACATCGTCATTGAGGATATCACCGGCAGGACGGGGGACGATTCGGTGGCGCTCAGCGCCTTCTGCCGGGGAAGTGACCGGCTTCTAGCCGTTGCCGGAAAGGATGCGGACATCCACGACGTGACGATCCGGAACGTGCATACCGGAACAAGACAGACGATAGTGGCGCTCCGGTGCTGCGACGGGGCAGGGATCTTTCGGGTGAACATTGATAATATATCCGACGACGGGACGGAATATATGCCGTGGGGCGTTCTCCGCATCGGGGAAAACAACTACTACAAGGAGCGTCCGAACGTCCTCGGCGAGGTGCGGGATATCACGGTGAGAGGCATTTACTCCTCGGGGGCGGCGGCGGTGTTCCTCGGCTCGTCGCTCTGTGATTCGCATCTGTCGGACATCCATGCCTCGGGACGGACGCTTCACGCCGTTTCCACCTATATGCCGGAGATGGTGTTCCCCGAAAACGGATGCCGTGTCTCGGGCGGCGTGGATATGCGGAACGTACTCATTGAAAACGTCTTTTACAGCGGCACGGCGGACGGCGACCGCTTTGACGGTTCCGGCTCCTATCAGAACCGCTACACCTACCCGGACAGAGAGTTTTCCGGCTGTGCGCTGGATTTCCGCTGTATGCGGCAGGGCGACCGCCTGCAAAACGTGGTCTTCCGGAACATAAATGCCGGGTCCGCTGATAAGCTCGGCGTCTTCGCTCCCGGCATCCTCCCCGACATCCGGAACGGCAACGGGAAAGGGAACGAATGAGGACCGTCGGAGGCGTCAGTGCAGAGCGGAAGGGCGGGATGCGACATGGCTTCCTTCCTTCATTCATTCATTCATTCATTCATTCCTTCCTGCCTGCCTTCTTCCCGTTTTTCAGCCGTTTTCCGCAAAACTTTTGCTTGACGAAAGCCGGTAGTTTTGCTATAATGACAGAATAAGCGAGGGAACGGATATACGCTTTTCCGCACTCGCCGCACCTTTACGGAAGGCAGAAGCCTACCGACTGCCGGGTGCAAGGGAATAAGTCCGAAAGGGGTCTTTTCATGCCTTACCGAAAGAACCGAAAGAACCGGAAGAACCGAAAGAGCCTGCAGAACCGGAAGAACCGGAAGAGCCCGCAGAACCGAAAGAAGAGCATCGTGCTTCTTGCCGCCGTTCTGTGCCTTGCTTCGTTTCTTCTTGCCGGATGCGGGATGAAGAAGCAAGCGTTCACCGAGCTTTCGCAGATGAACGACAGCGGCATTTCCATCGCCATGTGGTCGGGGTCGCCCTCCGAGAATACGGCGAAGAAGCATTTCCCGAAAGCCGAGCAGGTGCTGACGGCGGGAAACATCAGCATGATCATGGCGAACCTCCGGGGAAACAAGGTGGACGCCGCCATGGTCTCCAAGGTGTTTTACGATACATATCCCAATAAAGACGGGCTCCGCCTTCTCTCGGACGGCATCGAGAAGAGCGATTACGTCTTCTTCTTTGCAAAGAACGAAAAGGGCATGGCACTGCGGGATCAGATGAACGAATTCGTGAAGACGGCGGAGGAAAGCGGTCTGAACGACGAGCTTGCCCGTCTGTGGCTGGGTGAAAAGGTCATCGGACGCCCCATCGGCGCCGGCTGCGACGACCCGGACGCTCCCGAGCTCGTCTTTGCGGCGGAATACGAAACGCCTCCCTTCGGCTATATGGAGGGGGACAGGTGCATCGGCTACGACGTGGATTTTGCCGACTGCTTCTGCCGGGAATACGGCTACCGGCTGAAGGTGGTGGGGCTTCCGTTCTCGATGATCGCCTCGGGCGACGTGACCGGGGAATACGATTTTGCGGGCGGCGCTCTTCTCGTGGATGAGGAGCTGCTTCGCTCCAAGGTGGTTTCCGAGCCGCACTATTCCAGTCCCTTCGTGGTCATCGTCTGCGACGAGCCGGTCTCCTCGCCGCTGCAGTCGTCGATAAAGGACAGCTTTTATAATACCTTCGCGGTGGACAGACGTTGGAAGCTGTACGTCAACGGACTTCTTACGACCCTTGCCATTTTCCTTGTATCGGCGGTCTTCGGTACGCTTCTCGGCTTTCTTGTCTACCTTCTCGGCATCCGCTTCGGAAGGGGCTTCCGCAGGGCTGCGGGCGTTATCTTTACCGTGCTGCACATCACCCCGACCGTCGTGCTTCTCATGATCTTCTACCACCTCGTGTTCCACGGGCTCAGCGTCAGCGGTCTTGCGGTGTCGGTGGTCGTGTTCATCCTTCTCATGACCGGTACGGTGTACGATCTCATGGATTCCTCGGTGAAAACGGTGGACAGAGGACAGACGGAGGGAGCGATCGCTCTTGGCTGCACGCCGTCTCAGGCGTTTTTCAAGGTGGTTATGCCTCAGGCGATGCGGCACTTCCTGCCCATCTACCGGGGAGAGCTGGTGGGTCTTATCAAGGCGACGTCGGTGGTGGGCTACATTGCCGTGCAGGATCTTACGAAGGTGTCGGACATCATTCAGACCCGTACCTTCGACGCCTTTTTCCCGCTGTTCTCGGCGGCGGTCATCTATATTCTTCTCGCCGTTCTGCTCATCCGTCTTGTGAATCACATTTTCAGAAAGACCGACCCGAAAAACAGAGACCGGGAAAGCATCGTTTCGGATCTTGCAGAGATAAACGGCGGTACCGATGAGGAAGGAAGGGAGGCATCGAAATGATCCGTGTCAGTCATCTTCATAAAGCGTTCGGCGAAAACGTCATTCTCCGTGACGTGAACGTCACCATCAACGACGGCGACGTGATCTCGGTGATCGGACCCTCCGGCTGCGGAAAGTCCACCTTCCTTCGCTGTCTGAACCTTCTGGAAAAGCCGACGGGCGGCAGTATTTTCCTTGAAGACCGGGACATCACCGATAAGGATTTCCCAAAGAGCGAGCTTCATCGGGAGATCGGCATGGTGTTCCAGTCCTTCAACCTTTTCGGGAACATGACGGTGATCGAAAACGTGATGTTCGGTCCGGTGAACGTTCTCGGGAAAAGCCGGAAGGAGGTCTATCCCGAGGCGATGGAGCTTCTTTCAAGGGTGGGTCTTGCCGACCGGGCTCTGCGCTATCCCGACGAGCTATCCGGCGGTCAGAAGCAGCGTGTCGCCATTGCCAGAGCCCTTGCCATGAAGCCGAAGGTGCTTCTGTTTGACGAGCCTACCAGCGCTCTCGACCCGACCCTCGTGCGGGAGGTGGAGACGGTCATAAGGAACCTTGCCGCATCCGGCTACACCATGCTGATTGTCACCCACGAAATGCGCTTTGCCCGTGAGGTGGCAAACCGGGTCTTCTATATGGACGACAAGGGGATTTACGAGGACGGCACTCCCGAGGAGATCTTCGACAAGCCGAAGCGGGAAAAGACGAGGCAGTTCGTCAACCACCTGCGCTGTCTTACCGAGCACATCGACTCGAAGGGCTTCGACTTCATCGGTGCGAGCAGCCGCATCGCCTCCTTCGGCTATAAGAACCTTATGCCGAGGCAGACAATCCGAGGCGCCCTTACGCTGTTTGAGGAGCTGTGCGTCCTTTCGGTCATGCCGAGGCTTGGCAAAGACGTTTCGATCGGGTACGTTCTCGAATACTCCGAGGACACCGGGAGGTGCGAAGCCCGCATCGGCTACGACGGCGATTTCGAGCTTGACGTTTCCGGCGACGGGTACGGCGACATCCTCATACGGAACGCCGCAGAGGTCATGGAGCCGTTTGAAAATACCGAGAATGCGTATAAGAAGAACTACCGCTTCATTCTCAAATGACGGATTCGTTTCAAAGGATATCTGAATTTCTGAAAGGTAATATTATGGCACAACAAAGAAAATACCGGACGGTGCTGATCGGGGCGACCTTCTATGCCGCCGCCTACGCTTCGGTACGTCCCGAAGACTGCCTCATCGTGGAACGGCACAGCTTTACGGGGTCGGATTTTGCCCAGAGCGCAAAGCAGTGCGTGATACCGGAAAAAGACTATGCTGGGGACGCCGCTTCCTTCCGGGAGGAGCTTTTCCGCAGAGCCGTTATCGACAGGGACGGCAATGCGCAGATGGTGCCGTTTGCGGAGCTTCTTTCGGAATATATCGTGAAGAAAGACCTCGCTGTTCTCCTTGAGACCGAGGCGGTCTCGGTGACTAAGCGGGAGGACGGCAGCTTTACCGTAAGGCTCTTTGACCGGGACGGCTTTTCCGAGCTTCTCTGCGACCGGGTCATCGACACCGAAGCGTTCCCCTCGGAGGGCTGTTACAGAACGCTGGGACTTACCCTTCTTTCGGACGGGCGTGTGCCGCTTCTTGCGGAAGGCGAAAGGGGGAGGTTCTGTAAGACGGCGCTTCCCGACGTGTATATCTATCAGCTGCGGCTTTCCGACGGCGACGACGTGACCTCGGCGCATCTCAAACTGAAGCGTCTTATCGAGGAGACAGACACCTTCTCCGGCATGAAGGCGGTCGCTGCGGCGAACTGCTTTGCCTTTCATTATCCCGCTCCGGTACGCACCGAGACGGAGGACGGCGTCTGGCACGTTCCCTCCGCTTCCTTTGCAGATCCCTTAGCAGCCATGGAAGGAGGTGCGGCGGATGCTTTATCGTACCTTGGCGGAAGGTAAGTGCGTTTGCACCCCGAAAGACGAAAGAGACGTAACGTTCGATCATTCCTGCGACGTGTGCGTGGCAGGGCTCGGAACGGCGGGGGCGATCTCTGCCGTCGTGTGTGCGGAAAAGGGAGCGTCTGTTTTCGGCATCGACCGCACGACCATGATGGGCGGGCTCGGAACATCGGGCGTTCTCGATTACTATTTCGGGACCCCCGGCGGCACTGTCTGCCGCTTCAACGAGGCTTGCTACGACCTTATCGACTCCGGAAAATACCTTTCCACGGGAGGACGGGACATCCGCCCCGAGGCGCTTCCCGGCTTTCTCAAAAGCAATACCCTTCTGAAGGCGGCAACCGACGCCGGTGCAAGGCTTCTCTTTGACGCCCGCCTCACCGGGGTCTATACTGAAGGGAAAAAGGTCGTCGGCGTCGAATGCTTTGACGGCAAAAGCTTTATCAATATATCCTGCAAAGTTCTCATAGACGGCGCCGACGGCAGCGCCTGCCGCCTCTGCGGCTGTGATTTCATGCCGGTGCGGAGCGACGGGCATACCATGCAGTTTTCCCATATGCTCACCACCTACGACCGCCGCTATGTGCGGTGCGCCTGCCGCTTCAACGGCTTCCCGGATTCCGAGAATACGGCGGAGTGGACGAAGAAGCTCCTTCGCAGCACGCTGTCCTATGAGAAGTATGACTTCGGCATTGCCACCGAGTCGGCGCTTCCGGGTATTCGCGAAAACCGGAACGTGATGACCGACAATACCTTTGACCTTGCTTCTCTTGCAAAAGGCGAGGCGTGCGTAAAGCCTCTGTTTTACGGCTTTGCCCCGGTGGACAACTGCACACGGGACAAGCAGAACGAGCCGGAGGTCATTCAGGACTGGTTCGTCCTGTGCAAAATGGAGCGGTTCGGACTGGCAGCCCCCATGCCGATGGCGGCGCTTATCCCGAAGGGGTACGACAACATTCTGGTGGTCGGGAAGGCGACGGGACTCGGGCACGAGCTGTCCGCCTGCCTCCGCATGAAGTTCGATATGGAAAAGTGCGGCGAGGCGGCGGCGTACATGGCGGTCTCGGCGCTCCGTCACGGCTGTGACGTGCGGGAGGTGCCCTATGAGGAGGTTCTTGCCGGGCTGAAGGAGAGCGGCGCTTTCTCTTTGGAGCATAACATCGGCGTTGCCGACCTCAACGAGCCGATCCCGGAAAAGAGGCTGTGGAAGAGCTATGTGCCGCCGAAAAATACCGACGAGCTTCGGGAGGCTCTTTCCTCAAGGGAACCCGGAACGGCGATATGGTACCTCCGGAATCACTGTACAGACTCGGAGAGAGAAGCGCTTGTTTCGTTCCTTTCGTCGGACGACAGATTTCTTTGCGAAAACAGCGCCGTGGCTCTGGGCGTACTCGGGGACGAGCGCTGCCTTCCCGTTCTGCGGGATATCCTCTCAAAGCCTCCCGTGGGAGTCGTGTACACCGTACCGAAGGGGAACACCCCCTACGGATGGCTGAATAAGACGAGCTTTTGCAATTTCACAAAGGCGATCATCCTTCTCGGGCGCTTCCGGGATAAGGAGAGCGTGCCTCTTCTCCGCCGCATCGTCGAGACCGAGGGCAGGGAGGCTGACGAAGCGAAGCTTTGCGAGGAAGGCTACACGAGGCTTTCCGAGATGGCGGATGAGTTTTATGCTTTTGCGAAGGCTTCGCTTTCGGATATCGAATCGGAACGGTAAAGTAAATGACCGCCGCAGGCTCGGTTTTCCTGCGGCGGTGTTCTTTGTCATATTCGCTGATCGGCTTATTCGCTTCTCCCTGCGTCCTTTTCAAGAGCACACCAGAGATTGGTGGGGTCAAGGCGGAAGGACTCGCAGAGCAGTTCCTTTGCTTTCTCTTCGTTCCCGCCATAGCGGAAAAGGAGTCCGAGAAGATAGGAGAAGGCGGCTTTCCGGGCGTCCTCGGGCTGTTCGATGTAGGAGATGAAGAAGGGCGTTGTCGAGAAATACCCGGCGTCCTCTGTTTCAAGAGCCGCCGTCCATTCCCGGAAGTATCTGTCGACAAGCGCACGGGCGCCGAGGGGATCGTTTTCTTTTGCAAGGCACCTCGCCTTGTAGCAGCACAGCTCCCGCAGGTGCATATCCGAGAAGTAGTCGATTTCAAGACCGAGGATGTATTTGTAGATTTCGCCGGCTTCTGTATGCCTTCCCAGCTTGTCAAGGCACTCTGCGGCGCAGTATTTATGCGGCACGAGCTTTACCTCGTTCCAGATGCCCGCACCGAGGTTCTGCGGCAGGGTAAGGGCGGCGGTGAAGGAGGACAGCGCTTCTTCGTATTCTCCCTTTGCCATGGCTTTTCTGCCCTTCGCATGCCATGCAAACATATACTGCTCGGCTACGGCGTGCTCGCCGCCCTCGCAGGGCACGAAGGTGTGATGCAGAAGGACGTCAAGCGCCGCATCGTAGTTCCCGGCAAGATTGTACGCCCGTGCCTTCTCAAGACAGATATCGTCCCGGATATTTTCCCCCGATGTGCGGCTTTCGATAAAGGCGATGCGCTCGGAGGGGCTTACGTTCATTTTTGCCATGACAAGAGCCGTTTCATAGACGAGCTGTTCGCTCTTTGGGCAAAGCGTGAGCGCTTTTTCGAGAAGGGGAAGGACTTCCTTTTTCCGGTCAAGATGGCTGTAATACAGACACGCAAGATTGCGGTAAGCATAGGCAAAGCCGGGCTCTTTGCGAAGTGCCGTCCGGAACTCCTCTGCCGCCTCATGATAGCGCTTTTTCGAGTAGAGGAAGCAGCCGAGAAGATAGTGCAGTCCCGCCTTGTCCGGGCTCTTTCCGAGCGCCGAAAGAAGGAGGTCGTATTCCTCCCGCAGAGAAGGGAAGGAGCCCTTGCCGACCGCCGCCTCGGCGTTTTCGTACTCTCCGAGGAAGCAGTAAAGGACGGGGGATTTGTCCCTGCAAGCCTTCGCCGTTTCTCTTGCCCATTCCTCCATGCCGCACCGGGACAGGTCGCAGACGATATCAAACACCGTCCGGGCGCTTTCGCCCTGGAGATGTTCCGCAAGCTCGCTTACGGGACGGTTTTCGATATAGCAGAGGACGAAAGCGGCAAAGTGGTTCAGTCTGTCAACCGAGAGAACGTGCGAAAGATGCGCCCTTGCCTCGTCGCTTTTTCCGAGCCGGTAAAGAGCGACGCCTCGGAGGGTCAGCGCCACGGGGTTTTCGGTGTTTGTTTTGAGAGCTTCCTCCGCATCCGTCAGCATTTCTTCAAAGTCATGTCTTCGCCCGCTTATTTCAGCGCACTTTGTCATGGCGCAGGCACGGCAGTCGTAGCTCCACGCCGCCTTTCGGAAGCGGTCGTAGGCTTCGCCGTCTTTTCCGAGGGCTTCGAGGATGAGTCCGAGAAGATAATAGATTTTACCGCTCGTCGGCTGCTTATTGAAGCGGGTGAGGACGCCGAGGGCTTTCTCGGCATGGGAATACGCCTCCTTGTACAGCGCTCTTTCGTAAAAGAGAAGCGCCAGAGCCATGAGGGAATCGGCGTGGTCGGGGTCACGGCGCAGCGCTTCGGTAAAGCAGACCTGCGCGTCCTTTGCGGGATCCCGGTACTGAAGAAGGTGAACGCCCTCAAGGTAGAGAACGTCGGCGCTCTTCTCTTCCTTGAAACAGGGCATATCCCGGGTGGTTTCCGGGACGGAATAGGCGCAGGGCTTTTCGCTCCTGTACTCCATCAGCGTTTTGCCGTTTTCCGAGAGGTCTGAAAGAATAAAGGTATAGCCTTCGCCGAAGGGAGCGTTTTCGACTGTCTGCACCTTTCCCGCCTTCAAGGACAGTTCTTTTTTGCATACCGTGTTTCCGTCTTTGTCAAGGATCGCCGCAAGTGCCGAAACGTCCTTTGTGACCTGCAGCGTAAAAGTGCCGTTTTCAAAATGCACGGCGCCGCAGATGTTCGCAAAGTCCGGTGTGCCCATATTGCCGATGGGGTACCAGCTCTGTGTAAAGCTCTTGGTTTCGTAGGGCTCGAGGAAGGAGAAGTCCGGCTGATTGTCGGAGTAGGAGCCCGCCATCAGCTCGGCATAAGCGCCGTCTGTGTCGGTGAGGGCATTCTCCCACGACCTTGAAAGCTGATTGTACGCCCAGGTGAACATCTTTTTGCCGGTGGAAATATGGTGGTCGCCGATATGGACGACGCCGCAGCCCTTTCCTTCATCGTACCCGCCGAAGAAATCGTATTTCGTGGGAGCGCAGAAGTAGGAGGTGGGCTGTCTTGTGTTCTTGTGGTAGGATATATCGGTCTCGCCGTCATAGCGGATGCCGTTGTACACGCCGAGGGCGTTGGTGGCGACGGGGTAGGTGGTGACCGAGCGCTTGTAGTGGAAGTTTACATAGGTCACGTCCTTCGGGAAGAAGATGCGGTAATTTTCGTTCACCGGCACGGCGGCGTTCTCCCACCAGAGGAAGGAATGACCGACGGGGGTGCGGTTGCAGAGCCTCATCCGTGTTTCAAAATACGCTCCGTCCTTCGGAAGAAACACGCCGAAGGTGCCCTTCATGCGGTCAAAGCAGTCGTGCTCCGACATCCACACCGTTACGCCCTCTTCGGATTCTTCGGTATAATAATCCACCGGCATATAGGTGGAGGGTCGGTGGTGGAAGGGCCAGTTGAACTCCACGCCGCCGGAGATCCAGGAGCCGAGACAGCCGATGAGCGCCGGCTTTATGACGTGCTGACGGTAGAAGAAGTCGTACCCGGTGGTCTTGTCAAGCGCCGAGAAGATCCTGCCGCCTATTTCCGGCAATATTTCAAGGCGGAGATAATCGTTTTCGAGGGTGACGACGGTATATTCCCTGTCTATCTTTTTATCGCGGATGACGCTGAGAACCACCTTATTCGGATAAGGATTCCCGCTCGTTCTCTGATGTACCCGGTTTTCGGCGAACATCGGCATTTCCTCGAAGGGCGGCTCGGGGTAGGTGGGGATGCGCTTTTTTTCGATTTTTATCTTTGCGGACACGGTGATGCCTCCTTGCTTTTTTCTGTCTGCCATTATAGCCCTTTTTCCTTATTTCTTCAATACAAAACTTTTCGGCGAATGTCCGCTGTTTCTTAAACTTGACAAAAGGGCAAAGAGAAGGTAAAATGGGAATGAAAATATCACGGCGAGTTCTGCAAAGGAGAGCATCGGAATGAACGTAAGCATCATAGCGGAGCCTCAGTATGTGGGGGCGATATGGTATGCCGAAACGATGGCGGGTCTGTCCGAAAAGGCGTCGGAGCTGAAGATCGGTCTTCGCATCCTCACCGAGGAGGATATGGAAAGCATCGAGGGCGGGGTGCTGCTCATCGGCACGACTCCCTCGTGGATGGAGCGGCTCATACGCAGGGCGGCAAGGAGAAGGCTTCTGACGGTGGTCGTCAGCTGCTGTACCGAGGGGCTGTCTCTTCCCGCAAGCTATATCGTGCCGGACTATGCCGGCGCCATGACGGCGCTGCTTTCTCATTATTCCGAGTGCGGATGCGGGAAAACGGCGCTGTACGGCGTGAACGCCTACTCCTATGCGGACAGACTGAAATGCGGCTTCTTTGATGAAAAGGACGTGTATTACAACGACAGCGATCTTGACGGATGCTTCGAGGGCTTTCTGCCGAGGATGGAAGGCTACGGCGCCGTGGTCTGCGCCAACAGCATAGCGGCGGTGTCGCTTCTGGCAAAGCTCCGGGAAAGAGGCTTTACCGACGCCGAAATACCGGCTCTTTCCGCCTTCGGGCAGTCCGCCTTTTCGGCTTTCCTCGACGGGAGGGTCACCTTTGTGACGCTGGAGCATCGGCTTCTCGGACAGCAGGCGGTGTCGGTCTACCGGTATCTTGCAAAGCAGAGCTTTCCTTTGCACGTGACGGTACGCATCCCGTGCAGCGTCACGCCGAAGACGGGCACGGGAGATGCCGATGCGGAGGCGCCCTTCCGTGACGAGCGGCATTTCTATAACGACCCGGAGGTGAAGCGGATCGAAAAGCTGGAAAGGCTGTTCTCCTCCTGCGACATGACAGACCTTGCCATTCTTTCGGAGATGCCGAAAAAGACGCCCTACCGTCTTATCGCCGAAAAGGTGTTCCTTTCCGAGAACGCCGTGAAATACCGCATCGGAAGGCTCATTTCGGCGGGGGATTTTGCGTCGAAGTCCGAGATGCTGAGCCTTATTGCCGCTTACCGGCTGCGCCTTGATTGTGCCTGCCGGTTGTAAACGGCAGGGAACACGCCGAAAGAATTTGACAAATGAAACCGGCGGGTGTATAATCCTGATAAATCCAATTTGAAATACAGACTTCGGACGGCAAGGCGGCGTTGACGGTACCTGTACCTGCGCCGTCGTGCGTTCGGAGGGGAGGCACACGGTTGTTCAGTATAGAAAAATTCGCTTCGGCGCTGAGCCGAGCCAGAAAGGCGGCAGGGCTTTCCCAGACAGAGATCGCCGCACGGCTCTATGTGACGCCGCAGACGGTGTCGAAATGGGAAAACGGACGGTCGGTGCCCACCATGGATAATCTGGCGCTTCTTGCGGAGATCCTCTCGGTTTCTGCCGACGACCTCATAAACGGCAGGGAAAGCGAGGCGGGGGAAAAGCTTCTTGTCGGCATAGACGGCGGCGGGACAAAGACCGAGTTCTGCGTGTCCGACCTTTCGGGAAACGTTCGATCCCATTTCGTGCTTTCGGCGAGCAATCCCAACGTCGTCGGCATCGAGGGGTGCATAAGCGTTCTTTCGGGCGGCATCGGTCGGTGTCTTGCCGAGAACGGCGGGGAGGCGGCGGTGTTTGCGGGAATCGCCGGATGCGGAAGCGGCGACAATGCACAGAAGATACAGAAGGCGCTTCGCCGCCGCTATGCGAAGACCTCTCTGCGTGTCGCAAGCGATATCGAGAACGTCTTCGGCTGCCGGAAAGAGAAAAGAAGGGCTCTGGCGGTCATCTGCGGCACCGGCACGGTGGTGTATGCGAAGGACGGGAGGAACCTGCACCGGGCGGCGGGCTACGGCTATCTGTTTGACGGCGCCGGGAGCGGCTACGACATCGGTCACGACTGCATAAGGCAGTGCCTTCTCAAAGACGACGGTCTGTGCGAAGAGTCGCTTCTCACACGGGAAGCCGAAAAGAAGCTCGGCGGCACGGCGCACGAAAAGCTGCCCGAGCTTTACAAGTGCGATAAGAACCATATCGCTTCCTTTGCGCCGGTCGTTTTCGGGTGTGCCGCAAAGGGCGACGGTGCGGCAGCGGCGATCCTCCGGCGGAATTTCGGCTATGTGAAGAGCCTTATCGACTTTGCAAGGGAGAAATACGGCTGCGGCGACACGGTGCTTCTTTCCGGCGGGCTCTGCGCTCAAAAGGATGTGCTGGTGCAGTATCTTTCGGGGGATTACCGTCTTGAAATTCCCGACGTGCCGCCGGTGTACGGCGCTCTTGCCAATGCCGCCGGGGACATGGGAAAAGAAGCCGACGAAGAATTCCTCGGAAATTTCCGGGACAGCTATGTGAAACAGAAGCTCTTTGACGCAGAAGACCGCTCTGCTTCGGAGTGACATAAACCGGCAAAAGGCGACAATCATTGACATATACCGACAAAATCCGAACCGAACAGAAAGGGACGACAGCATCATGGGAACCGAAAGCAGAAACCCGAAAACGACCCACATCGACGCCATGCCGGTGGGGGAAATACTGAAGATCATGAACGAAGAGAACCGAAGGTCTGTCGAAGCGGTGGAGAAGGCTCTGCCGGAGGTGGAGAAGGCGGTCCTGCTTGCCGTTTCCTCCCTTGAAAAAGGCGGCAGGCTCCTTTACGCAGGCGCCGGCACCTCCGGAAGGATCGCCGTGATGGACGCCGCCGAGTGTCCGCCTACCTTCGGCGTGGACTATGAAACGGTGGTCGCCGTCATGGCGGGCGGCGAGAGCGCCATGTTCCGTGCCTCGGAAAACGCCGAGGACTCCTTCCCGAGCGGCGCAGCCGAGCTTCTGGCGAAGAATGTCTGTGCCAATGACACCGTGATCGGCATTTCGGCGTCCGGCAACGCCTCCTACGTCTGCGGAGCGCTGACGGCGGCAAAGGAGAAGGGGGCTTCAACCGTTTCTCTTTCCTGCAACCGGGACTGCCGCATCGCAAAGCTCGCCGACGTTGCCATCGTCACCGAGACCGGCGCCGAGGTGATCAGCGGCTCCACTCGCCTCAAGGCGGGGAATGCGCAGAAAATGGTGCTGAACATGATCTCCACCTCTGCCATGGTGAAGACGGGGAAGGTGTACGGGAATCTCATGATAAACCTTAAGCCCACGAACGAGAAGCTGAAAAAGAGGATGATCGGCATTGTTTCGGAGATATGCGGGACGCTTCCCGAGGAGTCGGAAAGGCTTCTTACCGAGGGTGAATGGGACATCCGGAAAGCCGCTGCGGCGCACGGGGAAGGCAAAAAGTAAAGACGGCTCTCTTTTGTGCAATCTGCCATTTACACAGGAAAAATCTGTAAATTCTGACAAGGTAAGTAGTAAAATAAAGATTCCAAAAAAGGATAAAAAAAGAAGATCCACATTGAAACCTGTGGTATAATTTAAGCGACCAAACTCAAAACACCGGAGGAAACAATATGAATCGCTTAAATAATAACACAAATAAAGGGA
>JAZRXH010000082.1:0-3100 GCA_045600125.1 Eubacteriales bacterium
ACCTCAACGCTATGATGGCTTACATCGTAGAGATGGGTTTTGCTGACTGATTGACGCTCACACTTCAGTAAAGTAAATGCTCAGCCCGCCGCAGTTTTCTGCGGCGGGCTATTTGCAGCGACAGCGATAAAGTTTTCTTTGAGTTTTCTTTGAAAACTTTCACCCGCAATATCTTTGCGTTGTAAATTGAGAACAAAATCCGCTGAGGTCGGCGTTTGACCTCAGCGGACAGTGCCTGTCGTAAGCGCTCCCTTGGCGCTTACTCCATGCTAAAGTTTTCTTCGAAAACTTTCATTTCGAGTGACTTTTGGCGATACTTGCTGAGTTTGACCGCTCGCATATATGGCGGTCAAACGGGACGATACTCGGGCATCTTTAGTCCCGCTTTTGTCTGCGGTAGGGTCTCGAATTGCCCGCGGGGGCTACCCGCCGCTACTGACTCTCGGAGCCGTATTTTGTCGGGACGATGTGGGCATCGTCCCCTACGGTTTGGTTCGACAAAAGCAAAAAAACAAAACTCCGATGAGGTCGTGTCTTGACCTCATCGGAAAGTGTAAACTTATTATTTATGCTGAAAACTTGCTGAGCTTTGCCGCTCGGATATATGGCGGCAAAGCGGTAACATACTCGGGCATCTTTAGTCCCACTTTTGTCTGCGGTGGGGTCTCGAATTGCCCGCGGGGGCTTCCCCGCGTGGGGTCTCGAAGGGTCAGCGGGGACTCCCCGCCGCCCCCGCCATGGTCGGCAGAACGCTCCCCATGCCCACCTCGTCCGCAGAGGCTTCCCGGAAAGAGGTGACCCTTATGCGGTACATATAGTCCTCGATGGCGGGCGCTTCTTCCGTGTCGGGGACAAGCACCTCAAAGGGCGCAAAATCAAAGACGTAGGACACGCCCTCGGCCAGCTTCCCCGTCATGTCCTCCCCGAAGCGGAGCAGAAAGGGCAGGCTTTGGAAGAAATGCACCACGGCGACCGTGTTCCCTGGAAGGGCGCAGTAGTCCGGCAGGAGCTTTTCCACCGTCGCCGTAAAGGAGCCGGAGAAGGACACCGCATGGACGCCCACACCCGCCTCTGCGGGAGCGGCTTCGGATTCTGCTTCGGACTTGCCATCGGACTCTGCTTCGGTGACGTTTCCGACCTCGTTCTCGTTCCCGACCTCGTTCCCGTTCCCGTTTCCGGGCGCTTTTTCGCCCTTCTCTCTCCCGTCGGCGGCGCTTTCGGTGATTTCCGGCGCGCTTGCCTTGTCGGTCTCTGCCCCCTGCGAGGGCGAAGGGGCTCCCGGCTCCGACGTACAAGCCGAAAGACACAGCGCCAAGGCAAGAAGGGCGGCGGCGTTTATTCTTCTTTTCATATTCCGTCCTTCGTTTTTATCGTTCATATCGTTTATATCGTTTATCCCGTTCATATGCTCATTCGTTCAAAAGCTTCAGCACGGCTCCCGGCTCCGAGGTATCCTGCAGAGCCTGCGCTTCGGTGCCGATGCGGTGAAGCAGCTCTCCCGGAAGCACGACCCTTCCGTTTTCCCTCCGCACCTCCTCCGTCACGTCATACGCCGAAGGAGACGCCGCATCCTGGAGCAGCACTCTCGTGTCTTCTTTTGCCGTCGAGGTATGCAGAACAAGCTCCCGGTATTCCCCGAAAATGCCGAAGGTGTCGGCGCATCCGCCCTCGACGGCGACCCGGCAGCGGGGGATAAAATAGCTTCTTTCCCGGGTCCTTCCCGCCGTGACGAGTGAAACGACCCCGTTCGGATTCTTTGCGGCAGCGATAAAGGGCACGTCCCCGTTTTCGTCCGGCTCGACCTTTGGCAAGGGCATTCGCCGGCATATGGCGGCGACGCCGCTTACTTCGAGCACGCCGTCCTTCAGACAGGGAGTAAGGAGCGGATTTTTCAGCCACCACGCCTCGATCTCCTCCTCCGGCTTTTCAAAGCGCCATGTATCGGTAAGAAGCTTTTCGCTTATCTCCGTCTCCTCCCGTCCCGACCCGAAGGCGGGGGCAAGCCGATGGAAGCGCACGGCACGGGTCACCTCGCACTGCTTTGTCTTGATATTCCGGTGAAGCGCCGGGAAGGACATATCGGGACGTCCGTCGGGGAGAGCCCCCGCATAGGGGTGCCGCATGATCCCCATGGAAAAGCCTCCGGCGGCGGCGATATACGCCTCGTCCTCGCAGTTGAGGATGCCCGCAAAGCCTTCCCTTGGCGCATCGGTATCGAGGAAGGCGGCGAGCTTTGCCACCGTCATGGGGATCGACATGAGCGCCGGTACGTCGTAGGTTCTGTACGTGTCGGAATACGGGACAAGCTCCGGGCACATGGCGTTTTCCACGGTAAGCCCCCTTGCGGCGCTGTGCGAAAGGGAGGCAAGAAGCCGCCGCATCCCGCTGTCCCGGCACCGCTCGCCCCAGTCCACCTTCCAGTAGCGCACGCCCGCCGAGGCAGCCTCCGAAAGACGTTCCTCCCAGTATTCTCCGTCCGGCTTTTCCTCCGACGGCTTCGGCTTCTGACAGCAGACCCAGAGTCCCAGTCCCTTCCAGCCGATCGCCTTTATTTTATCGGAAAGAAGCCGCATCGCCTCCTTCGGGGACCTCCCGCCTTCGTAGAACGAGGCGAATTTTCCTCTGTCGAGAAGGAGGGAGCCGAAATACCGCCCGTCGCCGTTTTCCGGCACGTCCCAGCTGTCGTCCAGAACGATGAAAAGATCCTGCCGTGCCTCGGGGTAAAAGGAAGCCCACGAGTACGGGTATTCCGCCGAGAACAGCGAGCGTTCGTTTATGGCTCTGCGCTGTCCCGCCGGTTTGCCGTCGCTTGTGGCGTAAAGCTGGGTCTGCCACGTGCAGTAGTAGTCCGGCGAGGGGTTTGGGGTATGCGGGATAAGTTCGATTTCTGTCTTCATTATGCTGCTCATAGTACGTATGACCTCCGGGCTTTGCCGTTTCTCCTAATTCCTAACTTCTGACTGCTTCAGCTCCACACTTCGCACAAAGTTATTCTGATTGAAAGTTTTCGAAGATGCTTCGTCACACCCACGGCGGGAGCCGAAACAACCCTGGAGGAGCAAGCCCCTCCCCTACGGTCATCCGATGATTTGACGAAGGC
>JAZRXH010000083.1:0-2553 GCA_045600125.1 Eubacteriales bacterium
ATAAAAAGTTTTCGAAGAAAACTTTAGCATGGAGCAAGCGCAAAAGAAGCGCTTGCGACAGGCCGGCGTCGGAGGGCAAAGCCCTACCCGACGGGCGCTTTTTGGCGACTTTTTCTCGCTCGTGAGAAAAAGTCTGCGCCCCCGTTCGTGTGCAACAAGGCGATTGATACACTTCCGGCGTGAGCCGAGAATAACCAATACGGCAATCCCTCAGTCAGCTATCGCTGACAGCTCCCTTTACTCGGGGGGAGCCAACATGTCGCTGCGCTCCATGAACAAAGTTTTCTTCGAAAACTTTCATTTTGAGTGACTTTTGGCGATACTTGCTGAGTTTGACCGCTTTGATATATGGCGGTCAAACGGGACAACACTCGGGCATCTGCGCTTCCGCTTTTGTCTGCGGTAGGGTCTCGAATTGCCCGCGGGGGCTTCCCCGCTGCCCGCAGGGGCTTCCCCGCTGCCCGCGGGGGCTTCCCCGCTGCCCGCAGGGGCTTCCCCGCTGCCCGCAGTGGTTCACCGCGCGCCGGCAAGCTCAGTGGCATCCCCCCGGCGCAGGTCGTCGGAGGAGGAGCCGGAGGAAGAGTCGGAGGAACCGGGGAGGTCGAGCTCGGCGAAGGCGGCGATATCCTCTGCGTCTGCAATGAACATTGTGTAGTCGCAAAGGGGCGCTTCGAAGGCGTTCACGTCGCCCACGGGATAGATGCGGCGGGAGAGCGGGTCCACGATCACGGGGTGCTCGATGTCCACACAGCCCTCCGGCATCGAGAATACCGCGCGGCGCACCGGTGTGTCGTCCTCGATGGGGGTCGCCAGTACGTAGGAGAAGAAGCTGTGCCGTCCTTCGGGTCGGAACTCGGCGCAGCGCACGAGAAGGATCTCCTCCGGGGAAAGGAGATTCTTGCACTTGTCGGCTCTCGGCGCAAGGGCGCAGGGCGACACCGCCGTAACTTTACCGTCAAAGAGCCGTGCAAAGAGCTGCAGAGCATAGTACGAGGGCTTGCGCTGCATGTCGTCCCGCACAACGCCGTAATGATAGCGGCACACGTGGGAGAAATGCTCGAAGTCGAAGGCGTGGAAGTAGGACGTCCGCTCCAGACCGTTGTTCGCCATGTCCGCCGTCAGGTGACGGAGCAGGAACTTCGCCTGCTTTGCTTCGGTAAGCTCCAGATTCGAAAGAGCGCCGAGACCCTTCACCTCCACGTGGGAGGTGCATCCCGCCTCGCCCCGCCACAGACGGAGCCCGGGAGCAAGACGGCTCGCCACCCGTTCCAGCTGCGTCCGGTAGTCGGCGCTCTGCAGCTCCGGGTGGAACACGTAGCCGTGGAAGGAGTGTACGTCCACGTACTGCCCCATCCCCATTTCCAGCAGCAGCCTGGTACGCTCCACACTGCCGGTGCAGGAGATGACCACAGCATCCGGGCAGCACTCCCGTATCACGGGGGCGGTGAGCTTTACAAGTTCAAGATAGACCTCCGGCCACCTGTCCCCGTAGGCGCAGAATTTTGCTACGTCCGGCTCGTTCCATATTTCGTATTCTTTTACCACGTCCTTATAGCGGGTCACGATGGCACGGACGTAGGAAAGCCACCCGGCTCTCTCCTCCTCGGTGCCCACCGGGACGTGCCCGATGCCGCCGAGAGGCATGTCCGGGAACCTGTCCGGCTCACTGCAGTAAAGGCTGTTGCTGTAGGACAGCGAAAGGAAGGGCACAATGCCCGCCTTCGTCAGCTTTTCCATAATGCTGTCGAGCCACGCAAAGTCGTAGACTCCCTTCTTTTTCTCGGTCTTCTGCCAGCCGCTCTGCAGACGCACGTGCTTGATGCCGAGAGGCGGGTAGTGGTCGAAGGCGGCGTCAAAGTCCCACAGATCCCGGTCAAGGCACTCCATGCCGAGGCAGAGCTTGTCGTTCCCCACCGTGGGGACGTTATCGAGATCGAGAATCTTTCCGATGGGGGAAAAATGAGCATCGGCTGCGTTCTTTTCAAAATCGCTGCCGCAGTTGAAGGCGTTCCTGTTCTCCATGATTTTTCCTTTCTTCTCTGCCGCTTCTTCCGCTTTTTCCGTTGCCCGATGCGGCATCCGGCGGTACTTGGAGCGGCATTTGAAAGAATTTTTATCTGCCGGAAGTCCTCCCGGCATTTGTTTCAAAGCATATCGTTATTGTACCACTTTGACGCCGAACTGTCAACGCTTTTTTTCGGGCGGGGGTGTCACGGCATTATTTCGGGCGGGGGTGTCACGGCATTGCCGTGACGGAAGAGGCTGTGAAACGCTCGCCTTTCCCGATTAAAGGATTATTCTCGGCTCCCGCCGTGAGTGCAGCGATTGACCACCTCTTTGAAAACGGAAGCGTATTATCCTCGCCTCCCGCCGTGAGCATAGCGATTGCCCTATTGCACACGAACGGGGGATACGGGGGTGTCACTTTTGTCACGAGCGACAAAAGCCGATACACTTCGAAATGCATGATATGCATTTCGTGCGGTATCGCACCAAAAACGCCCGTAGGAAGGGCTAAGCCCGCCCTTCCTACACTTTCCGGGCGTCGCACTT
>JAZRXH010000084.1:0-17889 GCA_045600125.1 Eubacteriales bacterium
CCCGGCACCGAGCACGTGCTTTCCGCTCAGTGCGGCTACAAGTCGCTTGAAAACCTCAAGACGAACGAATGGAGCACCATGTCCTTCAGCATCGGCTCGGTAAAGGACAAGGTGACCGGCGAAAAGGACGGCATCCTTCAGCAGCTCCATTTCTATCCCTTCGGTCAGAAGCTGACTCCCTCCGCATTCGAGGCTTCCGACTATATCCTTCTCGGCAACTTCACCTTTACCGCAGAGAACCCCAACAAGGATATGCAGTATAAGATCGAGTTCACGGCAGGCAACGTACCGACCATGGAAGGTACTCTTCCCGAGACCATCTATGCAAAGGTCGACGAACCGGTCACCGTTCCCGAGGTCACCGTATCGGCGGACGGCAAGGAAACCAAGGGCTGGCTCTGCTCGGCAGGCAACGTGGCTCTGAAGCCCGGCGATATCTATATCATGCCCGAGCAGAACGTCATCTTCAACGTCAACTGGAGAGACGTCTTCCAGGGTGACGACGTGGTTTCCATCAACTACGCCGACTACTTCGGCGGCATCTGCGACCGCAAGGACACAGCCCTTGCCGAGCAGGTCATTTACGAGGACAAGACCCTCATTCAGGCGCTTCCCAATATCCACTCGGAAAACGACGGCGCCATCAACCTTGACGGCTGGAACTACGGCGGCGCAAGGATCGACGTTACCCAGTACAAGTCGCTCCTTCTGACCTACAAGTACATTTCCGAAACGCCTCTTCCCGGCAATCCTCAGATCAATATCATGAAGAGCTCCTCCTTCACCGGCTCGACCAGCATGCCTTCTCCCGACCCCATCCGTGCGAACCGCTGGACGGCAGCTTCCTTCGATCTTACTCCCTGTGCCGACAAGACGCTGGATTCCGTTGAGCCTACTCTCAGACAGCTCCACATTTACCCGCTCGGCACGACCAACAAGCCTTCCATGATGAAGGAAGAGGATATCGTTTACGTGGACAAGATCATCGCCATCAAGGATACGGCAGTCGGCGCTGATTTCCACACCGCATTCATCAAGGGCTACGAGGGCGGTCTCTTCAAGCCCGAAAACAACATGTCCCGTGCCGAAGCCTGCACCATCGTGGCAAGGCTTGCCGCAGGCGGCGACGACTACGTTCCCGCAAGCCTCAAGAGCGCCTTCACCGACGTGGCAGAGGGCGAGTGGTACACCAAGTACATCGCATACTGCGAGTCTCTCGGTTATCTTAAGGGCTACTCCGGCGCATTCCTTCCCAACCAGAACATCACCAGAGCCGAATTTGCAGAGCTCGTGTTCAACATGGGACTTCTCACCGGCGACGTTTCCGACAAGACCTTCGTGGACGTTGACGCTTCTCACCCGAAGTACAACGTGATCATGGCTGCCGCAAAGTCCGGTCTCATCAACGGCTCCAGGAACGGCGACGGCACCTACTCCTTAAAGCCCGACGATTCGGTCACCCGTGCCGAGGTCGTTAAGATCATCAACAACGCATACGGCAAGAAGTGCACCCTTGAAGGCATGTTCGAGAAGGTCGCAGCAAGCCAGTTCAAGGACATCGACAACAACCACTGGGCATTCGCCGACGTGATCGACGCTGCCGTTTCCCACGTTTGCTACTTCGACGAAGCAGGCAATGAGCACTGGGTACTCGTTGAGGGCGAAGAAGGCATGACCGAGGACTTCACTCCCGACTACGAAGCAGGCGAAGCAAAGAAGGCAGAGGTCGAAAAGCTCATGGCTGACAGAATTGCCGCCATCCGTGCTGCCACAAACGACTACGCCGACATAAAGGGCACCAAGTACTACGTATCTGCCAAGGGTAACGATGCGAATGACGGTAAGTCTCCCGCAACCGCCGTTGCCACGATCTCAAAGGGTAACTCGCTTGTCAAGAGCGGCGACGCCCTCCTCTTTGAAAGAGGCGGCGAGTGGAGAGGAAACTTCACCTCCAAGGCAGGCGTCACCTACGGTGCGTACGGCGAAGGCGCAAAGCCTGTCCTCAACGGTAACCTTCTCGGCGATGCGGCCGGCGAAGAAAACTGGACGCTTGTTGAAGGCACCGAAAACGTATGGAAGTTCGCAAAGAAGGTAAACGATATCGGCAACATCGTTCTCAACCGGGAAAAGACCTTTGAGAAGATCGTGCCCACCGTAAACGGTGCAAAGCTCCTCATAAACAACAAGGAGTTCGATCCCAAGACCTCCTTCAAGGAGAACGGAAGCTTCGTTGTTATCTACGGCAAGATCGACGGCGACAACACCGACCTTACAAGCTACAACAGCACCCTTTACGTCCGCTGCGACGAGGGAAATCCCGGTAAGCTCTACTCCAATATCGAGCTTGCGACCAAGAACCACACCATCAACGGCTCCGGCTCCAACTGCGTATACGATAACCTCGCCATCATGTTCTCCGGCAACCACGGTGTCGGCGGCCTCGGCGGCACCAAGAACGTACGCTTCACCAACTGCGAGATCGGCTGGATCGGCGGCTGTGCTCAGTACTACAAGAACGGCTCCATGACCAGATTCGGCAACGGTATCGAGGTATACGGCTCCTGCGACGGTTACTACATCGACAACTGCTACGTATACCAGTGCTACGACGCCGGTGTGACGCACCAGCTCTCCTCCGGCGCCAACAACGACTGCATCGAGCAGAACGTGCAGTACACCAACAACGTCATCGACAAGTGTATCTACAACATCGAGTACTTCATGGGCAAGTCGGATTCCGGTGATGCAACGAGACTGATGCGGAATATCCTCATCAAGGGCAACATCCTCGCTCACTCCGGTTACGGTTGGGGCATGTCTCCGTCCCGTTCCGCCTCCATCAAGGGCTGGGAATCCATGAACCAGGCTGAAAACTTCGTCATCGAAGAAAATATCTTCCTCGAATCCGCATACAGCATCTGCCATATCGGTGCCGAGCAGGTATCCTGGCTCCCCGCATTCAGAAATAACACCTACATCCAGCCCTACGGCGCAAGACTCATGCTCTACGGCGCAGGCGGATGCGTACAGTCCAACTTCAACGGCAAAGCCATGGACGTCCTCACGAAGTCCGTCGGCGAAGTCAACCCTGCTGTTTACTATACAAGAAAACAGGGCTGATAAGAAGTCCATAGCGTAAAATCAAATAAAAGGCGGGGAGTGCCGTTCGGTGCTCCCCGCTTTTTTCGCTATTCGGTTTTGTCGGAGGCGGGGGAGCCCCCGCAGGCACTGCGAGAGGAATGAAATCAAACCTCTTGTTTTGCCTTCTCCGTTTCCGCTTCCCCGCCCTCTTTTGCAAGCCTTATATCCCTCTTCTGTGTGATGAGGTTGAAGACGAGGAACACGATCTGCATAACAAGATTTGCCCATGCATGCGCAAGGAGATTGTAGACCAGCCACAGAACGATGTTGAAGAACGCCACCCGTCGGTAGTACCTTCCGTTTTCACGGGAGATCTCCAGAACGAACATGATTCCGGCAAGGATGGCGAGAACGTCGTACCATACGCTGAAAACGAACAGATTCGGGATTACCATGGCGGCGCCTTCGGCAAGGATCACCGGAAGCGTGACGTCCTTCCCTTTCTGCCGTATGCAGAAGTTGATAAGGAGCAGGACGCAGGCAACGCCGCAGATAATGGCGCCGGTAAGCCTGCCGATGCAGAGATAGCTTGCCGTCACAAGGAGATTTGCCATCATCTGCAGGGCGAGTATTTTCCGGATGTCCGAAAGAAAGAAGGTGGCGATGTTCGTCATCATCGCAAGAAATGCAAGTACGTAATAGGCAGCCGTCATGAGTTTTCATCGCTTTCGTGTAAAATTCCGGCATTTTCTGCCGCTGTTCAAGGGGAAAGTTTAGCACATCCCCCGGCATTTGTCAAGTTCTTCGGAAAAGAAAAAGCGGAAAAGCAAACTTCAAAAAGAAAAGTGTAAAAAGTGTGGGGCGTTGCATTTTTCAAAAAATCGTGCTATACTGTTTACAGACAAACGACAGACAGGCGTCCGGAGGTGAAGATCATGACAGAGGAGAAAAAAGAACAGCCCGCTCCCTTTGCGGAATATTCCACGAAAAGCGGCAGAAAGCTGTACCTTTTGGGCGATAAGAAGGCAGAGACCGCCGTGCTTCTCCCCCTCGGAGAGAACCGCAGCTGCGAAAAAACGGAAAAAGAGATCTTCCGGAGCCTTTCGGAGACCGGCAAGGATTTTCCGCTTCCCCTTCTTGCGGGGATCCCCGTCACCGACTGGAACCGGGAACTTTCCCCGTGGCGGGCTCCGGCGGTATTCCCGGGAGAGGACTTCGGAACCGGAGCAGGGGAGTTCCTCGGGTTTCTTCTGTCCGAGGTCGTCCCGCTTCTTGAAAAGACAGAGGACGGCAGGAAGCGGAAGCTGTTTCTCTGCGGCTGCTCGCTCGGCGGTCTGTTCGCTCTGTGGGCGGCATATCGGACGGACGTTTTTTCCGGCGTCGGGGCGGTATCTCCCTCGGTGTGGTTCCCGGGCTTTGAGGATTTTTCGAGGGAAAACGGGATTTTTTGCCGGGAAGTATATCTGAGCCTCGGCAAAAAGGAGGAAAAGGTGAAAAATCCCGTCCTTGCTGCCGTGGGGGACGCCATACGGCGGCAGAAGGAGATCCTTTCGGAAAAAGGCGTCGGCTGCGTTCTCGAATGGAACGAGGGGAACCACTTTGCCGACCCCTCGGGTCGTCTTGCCAAAGCGGTCGCACATCTTTGCCGAAAGTGCGGGGGATAAACCTTGAAAGAACAGCGTAATTTTCCCAAAACCGGGCAAACGAAATCAAGAAAAAACGTCTTTTTTGAAGTATAATACCGTAAAAAGAAAAGCAGACGAAAGGAAGCGGACGGAATGCCGGGTCTTCAAAAAGAAGTGCAAAGACTCCTCGAGCGCATCGACCGAAGCATCCGGGACGGCGACGATGAACGGCTTACGCTGACGTCGCTCTCGAAGGAAATCGGCTACTCGGAATGCTACACCTCGAGGGTCTTCAAAAAAGTATCGGGAATGCGGTTTGCGGATTATCTCCGCTTCCGGCGGCTCGCCTTTGCCCTGAAGGAGGTGCGGGACACCGGCGACGGACTCCTCGACATTGCGCTCCGGTACGGCTTCTCTTCTCACGAGGCATTCACACGGGCGTTCACCGACGCTTACGGAGTCAGCCCGAAGGAATACCGGAAGCATCCGTATCCCGTGGTACTGCGGACCGTCCTTTGCCCCTTCGACTGCTATATCTGCGAACAGCAGAAAGGAAAGGGCACGGTTATGAAAGAAACAGGAAGCGACGTAAAGGTCTATTATGTAAAGATCCCGGCACACAAATTCCTGCACATCCGCAGCTACGAGAGCATCGGCTACTGGGATTTCTGGCAGAAGCAGAGCCTTATCCCGGGGCAGGACTGCGAAACAATCTGCGGTCTTCTTGACAGCATAAAGGGCAAACTGGACGACGCAGGAGGTTCGGCGCTCAATGCCTCGAGCGGTCAGCTCATGGCGTGGATCAACGCCCCGACCGGAAGACTCTGCTCGTGGGGCATCCCCCTTGCCGAGGCATACGGCGTAAGGCTTCGTGCCGACTATGCGGGAGAAGTACCGAAGCCTCTTATGCTCATGGACGTTCCCGAGGGGGAATACATCGTCTTCGAGCACGGTCCCTTCGACTTCAGGAACGAAAGCGCCGGTGTGGAAGCGAAGATCGAAGCGGCGATGAAGGCTCACGACTACGCTGCCGACGGATACGAGTTGGATATTACCCCGGAAAGGGTGTTCTACTTCTACCACGACTGCGAGAGGTTCTTCAAGTATGTAAGACCGATAAGGCGCATAGCGAAGGACAAAGAATAAAACTTTTGCTTTCGTTTTTCTTTTTTCTTTATTGCGGCAAAAGAAGGACGTGCAGACAAGGCACGAAAACAGCGGCGGGAAAAACTCCTGCCGCTGTTACTTTTTCACAAACGTGAAAAAAATTTTCAAATTAGTTTCAAAACCATGCGACTTCCCGAAAGAAAATGTGATAAAATGGAAAACAGAAAAGGCTCGGAAGTCCCGGAGGTCCGTCTTCCCGTGCCGCAAAAGGATAAAAAAGATAAAAAGAGGAAAGGGCGCTTTTGCTTTACAGGGCAAGAGCCGCAAGCTACAGTATGCCGAAAACAAGTAAGACGAATCAGAAATCGGTCCCCAGCAGCATCGACCTGCGGATCAAGCTGTTATATCCTTCCATGGGCAGCGCCGAAAAGAAGGTCGCCGACTGGATTGTGAGGAATCCGGGCGCCATCATCGACCGCTCCATCATCGAGCTTGCCGCCGAGACCGGCGCCAGCGAGGCGACCATCGCCCGGTTTTCAAGAAAGCTTGGCTACGGAGGCTTTCAGGAACTGAAGATCTCGGTAGCAAGGGACACGGCGGGCGAAACGAGAATCATCCATGAAAAGGTACAGAAAAGCGACACCTGCTCCGAGATCTTCGGCAAGGTCACGGCGGGCATCGACGAGGCGTTCGAGCACACCCGCAAGATCCTCGACTCGAACGATCTGAAGGAAGCCGCCGAAACCATCCACAATGCCCGGAAGGTGCTGGTCATCGGTCTTGGCGCATCCGCCTCGGTCGCCATGGACGCCGCCCACAAATTCCTGCGGGAGGGCATCGACTGCACCTATTCCTCCGACAACCACATGCAGGTCATCCTCGCCTCGCATCTGTGCGAAAAGGACGCCGTGCTCGCCATTTCCCACTCGGGCATGTCGAGGGATATCCTTGAGGCGATGGACGTGGCGCGGAGCTGCGGTGCGACCACCATTTCTCTCTCGAACTACGGCAAGACCCCCATCGAACGGTACTCGGACATCTGCCTCCACACGGCGTCGGACGAGACCCAGTTCCGTGCTCTTGCTCTGTCCTCCCGTATTGCGCAGCTTGCCATCATCGACACCATGTATCTGTACATCGCCCTGCGGCGGGATACGGCGGCGCTGGGAGCCATCAGCAAGGTGGAAAAGGCGCTGACTACCAAAAAGGTCTGAATCCGGGGAAAAACGCCCGAAGCCGTCCTGCATATTCCCCTTTCTTGCCGTGAGTCGGCAGAGTACCGCACGGCAAATCTCTTTCCGAAAGGTCGTATACATACAATATGAATCAAAACATTCCTGCTTCTTCCGCCGTGATCGGGGTCATCCCGAGCGAAAAACAGAGAGCGGCACGCACCCTCACCGAGCTTGTGATCGCACTTCTTCTGCGGGAGCCAATCGGTATTGCCATCGCTTATATTTACGACGCCGTGATGTTTCTTGTGACAAGCCGCTACGTTCTGTCCCCGACCGAGACTGCCGTCACCGACTGGCTGTACGAAGTGCTGGTCTACGTTCTCGGCCTTGCCATCCCGTTTATCGTCTTCCTTCTTTACCGCCGTCACCGGGGCGAGGCGTCGCTTTATCCTTCGGAGCTGGAGAATAAATCCGGAAAGAAGCGCCGTCTTTATATGATCTTCCCGCTGTATTTCTCCACGAGAGCGGCGTCGTTCTTCTGTTCCTCCATGGTGATCTATCTCTCGCTGTTTCTGCATCTTGACGCCATCGGCATCGACATGACGGGTGCGGCGGAGGAGCTGGAGGAGTTGCCCGCCGACATGCTCGGCATCCTTCTCCAGTTCGTTCTCATCGCCATTCTGCCCGCCATCCTCGAGGAGATCATCTTCCGCCACGTTATGCTGGGAGCGCTTCTCCCCTTCGGCAAGGAGTTTGCCATCCTCGTAAGCGCCCTTCTCTTCGGGCTTTGCCACGGCGGCTTTGAAGGCATCGCTTTCGCCTTTGCCTTCGGTATGGGCTTTGCCTTTGCGGCGGTGAAATTCCGCTCGATCCTTCCGGGCATGGTCTTCCATTGCCTCACCAACTGCGCGGCTCTGGCAACGCAGTACGGTTCGCTCTATCTTGGCGAGAGAGCCTATGAAATTTACGCCACCGTCGAAACGCTTGTCGTCATGGGGCTCGGCATCCTCTCGATCTGCCTTCTTGCCTCGACGCATTTCCTCACCCTCGACAAGGACGCCGAGGACGAAAACGGAAGCCGGGACCGCCGTGCCGTTTTCTCCTCCATAAAGACCCCGGCGATGATCGTTTTCTTTATTTTCACGGCGGCAGTCACCGTATGCAGCTACTATGTGTGACGATACCGGACGCAACAAACATTATTTGATGATCCGAAAGGAACTGAAAGATCTTTGAAAAAGGATATCCTTCCGATCCCCGACAAGGGGAAGAACTATTATATGAGAGCCGCTCTCCGACTGGCAAAAAAAGCCGCTGCCGAGGGCGAGGTCCCGGTGGGCGCCGTGGCGGTGTACGCCGGGCATATCGTGGGAAGCGGCAGAAACCGGCGGGAGGTCGGCAAGAACGCTCTGTACCATGCGGAGACCGAAGCCATCTTCAAGGCGTGCCGGAAGCTCGGCGGCTGGAGGCTCTTCGACTGCGATCTGTACGTGACGCTGGAGCCGTGTCCCATGTGTGCCGGAGCCATCGTGAACGCCCGCATCCGCAAGGTATACATCGGCGCCGCCGACAAAAAAAGCGGCTTTTTCGGCTCGGTCGCCGATATCACCGCTCTGCCGCTGAACCACAAGCCGGAATACGAAATCGGCGTATGCGAAAAAGACTGCTCGGCGCTTCTGTCAGGCTTTTTCCGGACGCTCCGGGAAAAGAGAAAGTGATGCGGAGACGGGCTGAATCTTCAAAATGCAAATTTTCTTTATAATTTATAGTAAAAAAGTGATATACATTTTCACATAGCGAGAGTATAATGCTCGGTGGAAGGCTGTGACCGCAGGAGAAGAGTGCGGCGGCGCTTTTCCGCTTATCAAGGAAAGGACTTTGGCAAAGAATGAAAACTCTGAAATGCGCCATTATCGGCTGCGGCTCTATCTCTCACACCCACGTTTCGGCGATCAGGCAGGGTGGAAAAGCGAAGATCGTCGCTGTCTGTGACATAAAAAAAGAACGGTGCGCCGAGCTCGCTTCTCTTATCGGAGAAAACGTCCGGGAGTACGGTGACTATAAGAAAATGCTCTCCGAGTGTAAAGGCATCGACGTCGTGCACGTCTGCACGCCCCATTATCTCCATGCGGAGATGGCGATCGCCGCCATGCATGCGGGCTGTGACGTATACCTCGAAAAGCCCTGCGCCATGAATGCAGAAGAAGCAAAGAAGATCGTCGCCGTATCGGATGAAACGGGCAGAAGGGTCTGCGTATCCTTCCAGAACCGGGCTATCCCCACGACGCTCGTCGCCAAGGAAAAACTGGAGTCCGGGAAACTGGGCAAGCTTCTCGGCATGAAGGGCATCGTGACCTGGGACAGAGGCGGCGCCTACTACACCGAAAGCGGCTGGAGAGGCGCCTGGGCGACGGAGGGCGGCGGTGTTCTGATGAACCAGTCGATCCACACCCTTGATCTGATCTATTATTTCGGCGGCAAGGTGAAGAAGGCGGAAGGCTCTGTGGCGCTCCGCAAGAACCGGGGTACCATTGAGGTGGAGGATACCGCCGAGGCGACGATCTGGTTCGAAAGCGGTGCGACCGCCATCTTCTACGCCACCAACTGCCACGTGACCTCCTCTCCCATCGAGCTGGAGCTCGTGTGCGAGAAGGGAAGCCTTCTCATCCGGAACGACACGCTGTACGAGTGCGTGGACGGAGATTTGAAACCCGCCTGCACCAGCGGCGGTCCCGCCGTCGGCAAGACGGTATGGGGTGCCGGTCATGCCGAAATGATCGACCGCTTCTACTGCGCCGTACTCGGCTCGGCACGGGAAGACTACTGCGACATCCGTGACGCTTGGCAGGTACTGGAGATCATCGGCGGCATCTACGACACCAGTGCCAATAAGCTGCGCTGAGGCAAAAACAAAAGAAAAACAGCAAACGGAGGGCAGCTCGTCCTCCGTTTTTTCTGTAAAACCCCCGTATCAAAGGCATAATCCGTGTGTCTCCGAATAAAATATAGTACAAAAATCAAAATAACACCACTATGGAGATGGAGATGCGCCTATGTTTGTTTATTCACTGAAGGCTTCGAGGCTGAAGCTGATCCTTGCCTTACTTTTGCTGTTTGTCGCCGTGATCCTCTGCGTGACGCTGGTCGCCGGAAGGGGCGGCGGGGACGCCCGGGTATCCGCCGTTTCGGAAAGGAGCGTCCGCTTCGACGGCATAAAGACCGAGGAGGACCTTGTCGCCTTTGCAAAGGGGCTCGGGATGGAGATCAAAGTCCCCGCCTACGGGAAGACTGACGTTGACATTCCCCGGGTATTCGACGCGGTCTACAAGAAATACAACGACGTACAGCGCCGGCAGGGGCTCGATCTCACCCGGTACAGAGGAAAGACCCTCGCACGGTACACCTATGAGCTGACCAACTACCCCGGCATCCCCGCAGATTCCGGTGAAAAGGTCTTCCTTACCCTCTTCGTGTACAGGAACAAGGTCGTCGCCGGAGATATCTCCTCCAAGGCGATGGGCGGCTTCGTGCGGACCTTCACCGACTTCGCCTCCCCCGACCTTGCACAGAGCTCCGCCGACCTATAAGAATTGCAGGATTGCTTTTTGTGGGGCTGCTCGCCCCACGCCCTCGCCGCCTTTTGAAAAAGGCGGGCGAAAACTTTGAATAGTCAAAGTCCGTTCGGACTTTGACGGGGATTTTTCGGAGTAAAGGAAAAGTGCCTACTGTCTGTTGCGGCGAGAAAGCGGCGCCGCATCGGATACTTGCTTTATGAGTTCGGGCGCACAAAGCCTTACCCGGGCTTTGCCTTTGCTTTTATTATAAACTTTTGGATGCCTGTTGTCTTTTTCGGCATTCCCGCCTAATTTATGTTGACTTTTCTCCGCAATTATGGTAAAATTCCGGGTGTTGAAACAGGGATTTTATGCAGCAAAAATCAGGCATAAAACAAGAAAGAAGAGACGACTGACATGACAGCACTCCTGCTCGTCGTTACCATCACCTCCATGGTGACGAATAACGTACTCAATAACTTCATCAGCAAGAAAAAAATGAAGACCTCGGACGACGTCCACGGCTTCAATCTCATCGCCTTTGCCGTCTGTGTCCTTATATTCGGCATTCTGACAATGTTCGAAAGCATATCGCTGTATTCGGTGCTTCTCGGCGCCGTTTTCGGCATCGTGACGGCATTGCAGACCTTCTGCATCGTCAAGGCGCTCGGCATCGGTCCCATGCATATCACCCTTCTCATCTGCACCTCGGCGATGATCATCCCCACCATGTCCGGCATCTTTTTCGGAGAGAAATTCAGCCTATGGAAGGCGATCTGCGTCGTTTTCCTTATCTTCTTCATCTTTTTGACTCTCGGCAAGGAAAAAGGCGGGGATGTCAATAAAAAGTGGCTCCTCTTCTGTACGGCGGCGTTCTTCCTCACCGGAAGCGTGGGCGTTATCCAAAAGATTCACCAAAGCTCGCAGCACAAGGAAGAGACGGCGGCGTTCCTTTTGGCGGCGTTTGTATTCTCGGTGCTTTATAACCGTGTCTCAATGAAAAAAGGACCGACAAAGCTGGGCTTTACCCGGTCGACCGTTATCATCTCCCTCGTCTGCGGCGCCTGCATCTTTACCATGAATTACATAAACCTCATCCTGGTCGGCGTCATACCCTCCCAGCTGTTTTTCCCGCTGATCGACGGCAGTACCGTGGTCATCAGCTCTCTCGTTTCGCTGTTCTTCTTTAAGGAAAAGCTGTCCGCTGTCCAGCTCATCGGCGTGTGCGGAGGTCTTGCGACCCTCGTGGCGATCTGCTTCGTCCCGTAAGTAAAAACGACTGCCGGACACACAGTCCGACAGTCGAAGTCCTGTTACCTTTTGCCGCATGGAGTTATCAGAAGCGAATGGTTCCCCATTTTCCGCCGTACTTTACCCACGCTTTTCCCTTGTATGCCGTGCAGGCGTCCTCAAAAACGCAGGGGTACAGCTCCCGCCCTTTGACGGAGGCATAGCCGTACTTTCCGCCCTTGCAGAGAAGATAGCAGTCGTTTCCGTCCTCAACGCTATCGTAAATAAAGGGAAGGATCATTTCAAAATCGTTCCGCACCACGCCGTAGTACATCTTCGTGTTCTCGGCTTTGAATACATCGGAAAGCGCCGTCATGCCGCAGTCCTCGTACATCATGATATCGGCGTCGCAGTCGTACAGTACGGCGGTGAAGCCGGGCGTATTTTCAAAATATTCCGTATCCGTAATATCGACGATCCGCAGTTTTCCCTCCTCGGTGGCGGCGGCGTATACTCTGTCACGGGTGTTGTCGTAAACGTAGGTGATGCCCGCACTCGGGTCGGGTCGGTAGCCGCAGTCCGGCGAAAGGAGCAGATCCTCCCGCATCTCGACGGGTGTCTCGAGGATATCGGGGCAGGAAAGTCCGTGGGTCGGGCAGTAGAACAGATAGGAATAATCCCCCGTGCCGATGCCCGAGGCGTTCATGTCGAGGATGCCGTAGTCTTCGCCGATGCGGTAGATCGAATAACCGCTCATGCCAAAGGTTTCGAGGGAATCGTATACGTAGGACGGACGGATCACCCAGCGATCCTCGAAGGGAAGTCCCGTGACCTCTTTGCTCTTTTCGGGATCCTTGTCTTTCTTTCCGGCAGAGCCGCTGTCTTTGCCGTCTTCTTTTCCGGACTCTTTTTCGCCTTCTTTGCCGGTGTCCTTTTCTCCGGTTTCGGGCTTTGTACCGACGTCGCCCTCGTTATTTTCTTCTTTTTCCGGCTCTGTATTTGACTCGGGCGTATTTTCCGGGTCGGAAGCCTCGGTGCTGCCGTTCTCCTCCGGAAGGCTCCCGATGACGCCCGCCTCGTCCGAATGTCCGTCCTCCTCCTTCTTCTCGCAGGAGAAAAGAGCGGGGCAGACAAGAAGGAGCGTCAGAAGCAGCGCCAGAGCACTGCCGGTCTTGCCGATATATAAATGCTGTCTTCTCAAGGTTTGACCTCCGTTTCGATAAGCCCCTATGGGGGTCTCCACCGATATCATAACAGAAATGTCGCCCTTTGTCAAACGGTATTTGTATCTTTTCGGTGGGCACACGGTGACTTTTTTATTTTTCGACACTGATTTTATGAGCCAAAACGCAGTCATATATCACACAACACATTCTGAAAGGAGTGTTTTTCCGTGTTTGAAAACGCAAAATGGATTACCTCAAAGGAAGACCTCGGCGCGTCTCCGAGATTTTTCTTCTGCGACCTCGATATCATCTATCCTCTTCGGAGAGCAACGCTGACCATCACGGCGGGCGGCGTTTACGAGGCGTTCGTCGGCTCGGAAAAAGTGGGGAACGAAAAGCTCGCCCCCGGCTGGACCTGCTACGACGGGCATCATCTCTATCAGCAGTACGACATCACCTCCCTTGTGGCGGAGAGCAATTACCTCACCGTCCGTGTCGGAAGCGGCTGGTACTGCGGAAGGATCCTCCGGAATACCCGCCCCGCACCTCTCGCTTTTGCCCTTATGGCGCAGGTGGTACTGGAGTTTGCCGGCGGCTTCAAAAAGACGGTCGTCACCGATGAAAAGTGGCTCTGCGGCGCTTCCGACGTAGTCATGAGCGACATCTACGACGGCGAGATCTTTGACGCCCGCATAAAGCCCGCTCCCACCGAGAATGCCGTCGTCATCGAGGGCGATAAATTTCAACTCTTCCCGCAGAATCACGAACCCATCCGTGAGGTGGCGACTCTTTCCCCGAAGGAGGTCTTCACCACCCCCGAGGGAGATACCGTCGTGGATTTCGGCGAAAATCTGGCGGGCTATCCCTTCTTCGAGGATATCACGGCAAAGAGCGGGGAAACGGTAGAGCTTTCCTTTGCCGAGGTCATGGATAAGAACGGGAATTTTTATAATAAGAATTACCGCAGCGCCAAGTGCATATTCAAATATATCTGCCGGGACGGTGTGCAGAGCTACCGTCCCTTCCATACCTTCTACGGCTTCCGCTGCGTGCGGGTCGATTCTCTTCCCGAAGGCATGAGCCCGTGGCAGCTTCGTGCGGCAAGACTCTCCTCCGACCTTGAGCGGACGGGAAGCTTTGAGTGCGGCGTGCCGGAAATCAACAAGCTCTATGCCAACGTCATAAGAGGACAGCAGAGCAACTTCCTCGACGTGCCCACCGACTGCCCGCAGAGAGACGAGCGTCTCGGCTGGACGGGCGACGCAGAGGTCTTCTGCCGCACGGCGGCGTATAACTTCAACGTGAAGAAGTTTTTCGATAAGTGGCTTTATGACATGAAGCTGGATCAGATGCCGGACGGCCGTGTCACCAAGGTGGTGCCCAACGTCCTCGGTGAATACAAGGGATCTGCGACTATATGGGGCGAGGAAAGCGGCGGGGAAGCCGCCTGGTCAGACGCCGTGACGATCGTTCCGTGGACCATGTTCCTCATGTACGGCGACGCGCTCAGCCTCGACGCCATGCTTCCCGCCATGGAGAAGTGGGTCGGCTATCTGCGCTCCTTCGGGGATAACGAATTCGCCGTGGGAAAACGCCATCAGTACGGCGACTGGCTGGCACTGGACAACCCGGTCGAGGGCGACTGCGGGGGCGGAACTCCCGTGTCTTTGGTTGCCGACGCTTACTATGCGTACTCCTGTGAGCTTACCTGCAAGGCTCTCGAGACCCTCGGACTTGACAGCGGCGCTTATCGGAAGCTCCACGAAAACATCGTAAAGGAATACCGGAGGAATCACCCCGACTACCCGACCCAGACCGCCTGCGTGCTGGCGCTGAAGTTCCGCCTCTGCCCCGAAGAGGAAAGAGAAAACGTGGCAAAGCGCCTTGCCGATATGATCCATGAGGCGGGCGACAGCCTGAAGACCGGCTTTGTGGGCACGGCGTATCTTGTGGAGACCCTCGCCGAGAACGGCTATGCCGACCTCGCCTATACCCTCCTTCTCCGCAAGGAGTATCCTTCGTGGCTGTACTCGGTATCGAAGGGAGCGACTACCATCTGGGAGCACTGGGACGGCATCAAGGAAGACGGCAGTATGTGGAGCGATTCGATGAACTCCTACAACCACTATGCCTACGGCGCCGTAGCCCAGTGGTTCTACGAAGGCATCTGCGGTATCAAGCCCTCCGAGCTCGGCGGCTTTGCCGAATTTACCCTTTCGCCGCTCCCCGATAAGCGTCTCGGCTACGCCAAAGCGGAATTTAAGACAAAATTCGGCTTCATCCGTTCCTCCTGGCGCTATGAGGGCGAGAACGTCCGCTACCGCTTCGGGATCCCCGAGGGAACGGTTGCCACGCTGACTCTTCCCGGAAAAGAGCCCACCGTTCTCACCGGCGGAGAATACGAGTTCTGAATCCCAAACGGGGGATTTTCTCCCGGATTCGGAATAATACGAATTAATCCCGGAATAATCCCGGAATAAACCGAAAGTAAGAAGGGAACAATAGAATTGCCGCATCGGAAACGGTTCTTCTCCGGTGCGGCAGTTTTTGTTATTATTTCGCCCGAAATGTTCACAAAGCAAGCCTATATTTTCACCGGCGCATGGGATATAATATCTATATCTGCCGTCCTGAAAAAGATTCTTTTCCGGGACGGACAGCCACTATTTCAAGACATAAGGAAGTGAGAAAGAATGGACATGGGAAGCGGTGCGGGCGGTCACAGTAGCAGCGTAAGATGTGCGGCATCGGAAAACTACGACCCCCACGGGCAAAAGCCCCGATTACCTTTCGGTGCGGACAGAGCCGTGTGCTTTTCCGTGACCGTTCTTTACGCCCTTTACTGATATATCGCTCTGCCCTCCTGTTTTCCCGAAGGGAAGAAGCATACGGACGGCTGTCTTTTTTTGCCGTTGCCTGTGCCGTTTTCTTTTCGGACCTGCGGTCATCCGCAACCATCAGAATACGGGACGACTGTCCCGAAAGGAGAGGTAGAAACTATGGAAGAACTCATTGAACTTGAAAAGCAGATCGAAAATCTTCTGGAAGAGAAAAAGTACCACGCCATCCGGGAGCTTCTCTCGGTGGAGAACTGTGCCGACGTGGCGCAGCTTCTCGATGGCTTCCCCGAAAAGGACCTGATCGTCCTTTTCCGGCTCCTTCCCAAGGAGCTTGCCGCCGAGACCTTTGCCTATATGGACTCGGACGCCTGCGAGGCGCTGATCCGGGCGTTCTCGGACGCAGAGCTGCGCTCGATTCTTGACGAGCTGTACGTGGACGATGCGGTGGACATCATCGAAGAGCTGCCCGCCAACGTTGTGAACCGTATCCTCAAGGTCACCGACGCCGAAACGAGAGGCGAGATCAACCGCCTTCTGAATTACCCCGAAGACAGCGCCGGAAGCATCATGACCACCGAGTACGTATCGCTTCCGAAAAACATTACCTGCGCCGAGGCTATTTCCCAGATACGCAAAACGGGGATCAACAAGGAAACCATTTACACCTGCTACGTCACCGAAAACCGGAAGCTTCTCGGCGTTATCACCGTCCGGGATATGCTGACCGGTTCCGAGGATGCGATCATCGGCGACATCATGGAGGAAAACTTCATCTCGGTCACCACTTCCGAGGACAAGGAAGACGTAGCGAAGATGTTCGACAAGTACGACTTTCTGGCGCTCCCCGTCCTTGATAACGAGGGACGGATCGTGGGTATCGTCACGGTGGACGACGCTATGGACGTCATGCGTGCCGAGGCCGCCGAGGATATCGAAGTCATGGCGGCGATCACCCCTTCGGATAAGCCTTATCTCAAGACCGGCGTATTCAGGATTATGCTCAAGCGTATCCCGTGGCTGTTCCTGCTCATGATCTCCGCCACCTTCACGGGGGGCATCATCACGAGCTTCGAGCAGAAGCTGGGACTCATGCCCATTCTGACGGCGTACATCCCCATGCTGATGGACACCGGCGGTAATGCGGGCGGTCAGACCTCCGTCACCGTCATAAGAGGTCTTGCCCTCGACGAGATCCGGGTGGGCGATATTTTCCGTGTCATCTGGAAGGAGATAAGGGTAGCGGCTGTCTGCGGCGTGCTTCTTGCGGCGGCGAACTTCGCCAAGATCATGCTCTTTGACCGCCTTGTGCTGGGCAGCACCGACGTCACCCCCTCGGTGGCTTTTGCGGTGTGCATCACCCTTGCCGTTACGGTCCTCATTGCCAAATTCGTGGGCGCCGTGCTTCCCATCCTTGCCAAGAAGCTGAAATTCGACCCCGCCGTCATGGCGAGCCCCTTTATCACCACCATCGTGGACGCTCTGGCGCTCCTCACCTATTTCCGTGTTTCGCTCCTCATCATTGCGGAGCTGGCGTGAGAGGGTTTAGTCCATTTCACACGGCAAGGCAGTATTTCGCACATCGGACAATATTTTCAAATTCCCTTTTTGCTATGGTATAAGACAAAGCGACCCGCTGAAAAAGTTGAATTTTCAGCGGGTCGTTCCTTTTAGCCCGATAAACTGAAGTTTTGCTAGATCTTATTTCATAATGATGGAATACGCTTTTCCATCAAACGGATCTCCCCAGCCATCATGTTCATTTAATGATTTATCTGACAGAAACTCTATATCGGGAAGAGCAATTGAATGCTGTTCCAGAACCCCGATGATCTGGTCCAGCAATTCTGTGACTGCCTGATCGGCTCCGCTGAAAGATGTATTCTCACAGCAATTGCCGAATTCTCCCAAACTTCCAATCACGGTATTGATTTCATCGTCCGGGTCACCTGAAGTGATTCCTGCGAACAAATCAAGAAGTTTGTCATATAGATCTTTCGGTAATTTTCCATCGTATTCCGCATTTGTCTGTTCATAATTCGGTTTCTCAAGGATGAACGCCGGAACGACCATGTCAGATAGTTCACGTGCAACAGACCAGTCTTCCAGAGATA
>JAZRXH010000085.1:0-9070 GCA_045600125.1 Eubacteriales bacterium
GAGTTACCGGTGGTGTAGCTGACCTGCATGGAATTGTTGCTGGACCATTCGGTAAGGGTGTCGTCCACCTCCATGACCAGAGCGTCGGCATAGTCATAGGGATCGTAGAAGGCGAGTCTTGTGTTGTCGCTGAGATAGCAATATGCTACGGGGGTGGGAGAATAGTAAACGTACTCGTACCATTCCTTTTCCTTTGCCACCGAGCTTGCCGCTGAGGTGAGCATCGGGGGTTCGACCACCTCGCCGGTGATCTCGGTGATGTCAACTTTTTCATACTTGCTGACACTTTTCGGCTTCGGCACCGAAGGATTTCCCGCCGCTACCGCAGCCGATGCCGTCATCATAAGGATTGAAACGGCAAGCGATGCGGAAACAATGACCGGGAAGCGCTTTGATGTTTGTTTCATTTATTTGCCTCCTTTGAAAAGTTTACAGATTTTTGTCCTGTGCGCCGTGCTGTCGGTGAAGACCCTTTCCCCGTCCGGCGACAGAGTATGTATTTCCCTCGCAGCAAAAGCAAGCTCCGAGGTAAATGCCTCTTCCTTTACAAATTTCATCGTGATGCGGCAGACCCTGTGCGGTCTTGTGACCCTCTCCTCTCCGTCAAAGGAGATGGTAAGGGCTCCTTTTTCGGCGTCATTCTCGAAGGAAAGCCCTTCGGGAAAGCCCGAAAGCGGATTTGCTTTCACATAGGAAACGGCGTCTGGGTCGTATTCCATCACGATCCTGAAATCCGAGAAATCCACGTCGCCGCCGAGGAAAAGATCTGCAAAAAAGTTTTCTCCCTCTCCGGCGTATACGGCGTTTGCATAGAAGGTGTTTTTCGCTTCTCCCACCGGTACGGCGTCGGCATAGATCTTTGCACCGTCAGAAGCGCTGAAAAGATCTCCTCCCCACCCCTTCAGGATAAGTCCCTCCGGGACGTAATCGGGTGGTGAGATCGGCTCGCCCTCAAGAGCCTCTTTGCGGCACAGCTCCTCGCCCTCCGCTCCGAAGAAGGTCACGCCGACCGTCTTTTTCTCCTTTTCGGACTTTTGGGAAGCGTCAGCGCCGCCTTCTTTTTCTTCGTAGCCGGCGCCGCCGTTTTCCGTTTTTGTCCCGTTCACCTTGTCAGGCGGTTTTCCGGTAAGGATCGCCGCACTGACTGCCACTCCGACGGCAAGGATCACGGCGGATAGGATATACTCGCTTTTTTTCGTCATGAAAGCTCACACACCATCCTTCCCATTCAGATGGCATACGCCGTTGTGGGTGGTGTACTCCCTGTCGGAAATATCGGCACCGTCAACGCCCACGATCTCCTTCACTTTAACGGAAACGTCGGTATCACACGCCTCGTCTGTCAGCACCTCAAAGGATAGCCGGCAGAGCGTAAGCGCCTCTTTTACGTTGGAAGCCTTGACATAATTCATATGGAGCACGCCGCCGGTCGTGTCAAAATTCGTAACAAGGTCGTGCTCGCTGTCAAAGGAAACGAACTTCAAACGGCTGCTGTCATAGTGAACGTCAAAAGAAACGGCACAGAAATCAACGTCCCCGCATACCGTCACCGAATGGCTCACCGTATCACCGAGTTTTCCGGAAGCGCTGCTCATCACCACGGCGTTTTTTTCATCTGCGAACTTTGAAGGGTCTGTCGTTTCCGTTTTTCCCAAAGGCTCTTCGGTGCTGTTCCCACTCTTCCCGGCTTCGGTTTTCACTGTCGGTTCCGTTTCTTCTGTTTTTTCTGTTTCTTCTTCTTTTTCGGAGTCCGGCTCCGCTTTTATAACGGCTGTACTCTTTGCTTCGTTCTCTGTTCCCGCTGCTGTCTCATTTGCCTCTTTGCCACCGACTTTTTCCAGTTCTCCGACCGTCTGAGCAGAGGTTCCGGTCTCCTCCGAAGGGGCTTCGCTCTTTCGGCAGGCGGGAAACGAAAGGGAAATGGCAAGGAGCAAGAGGAGTACGGAAACGGAGAACCTTCTTCTCTTTGTCATCATCTTACAAGGATCACTCCTTCGGTCAGTTCATGGTCTGCGTTGTGAAGGAATCCGGCTGTTTCGGCATCCGCCTTCAGCACCTCAACGGGTTCGAGCTTTACCACCGTATCGGTAATGCCCTGCTTTATCCGGAACGTCACGTCCAGTACGCCGCCGCCTCTGGTGCGGTTTTTGGAGGAGCTGAAATTGAAGCGAACGGAATTGTTTTCGGTGCTGTGGTTCGCCACAAGGTCAAAGCTGAGCTCCGGGTCCATGCTCACGAATTCAAGACTATCGGGATCATACAAAAGCCGCATATCGAAGCCGCAGAGACAGATCTCTCCGGAAAGCTTTACGCTGACCGTAACGAGCTCCTCCACTGCGCCTGTCACGGACGGGATCTCGAAAATATTGGAAGCATTTTCATCAACAAACTGCGCCGTGATTTCCGTGTCGTCGTATACGGAAGAATTATCGGCGCTCCACGAGCGGAATATGTATCCGTCTCTTTCCGGCGTGTCCGGAAGAGGTGCCTTCTCCCCGTTTCCGACCGTAACGGTATCGAGAATACTGCCGTCATAGTTCCGGAACTCAACGTTATATCGGTCGTTGCTCGCTTTTGCCCCGCACAGAGGAGCCAGCGTCGTCTTGTCGAGTACAAACAGCCTTGCATAGTCAAATGTTTTTTCGAAGGTATAACTTCCGGTGATTTTCTCGGCACCGAGCGGGCTTTCGTCCACCATAATGCCGCACATGCGGTCGCCTTCATACGCCGCCAGCACCGTCATGGCATTTTCATACGAGATATTGCTGTCCACGGTGTAGCGGACGGTGCTTTCATCAATGACGTCGATCCGGGTACTAAGTCCGCCTTCCTCTTTGGCAAAAGCCCCGAAGGCGGTGAATGCAGCTGCCGCAAGCAGCGATAAAATCATCAGAACACTTATTTTTTTCAAAATCGAAATCCTCGCCTTCAACTTTCAAATTCACCCGGCAGATACAGAGCGCCGTACCAAATCATTCCGTAAAATCATTCTTTAGAAAGAATCATTCCACAGAGCAGTCGATGCTTGTCAGCGCATAGGGAGCCGGTACAATGTCCAATCCGTTCTGCGGGTCAGTCATGATGACCTCCTCGGCAAGAAGGGTGATTTTTCCGGTCTCTCCCGCCTTCCCCACGCACCGGAAATGCGCCGTCAGCAGTTTTTTAGGCTTTGTTGTGTTGCTCGCAGCCCCGAAATTAAAGGAAAGCGTACCGCTTTTCGGATCATCGGCGGCAACGATCGGAAGATCGTATTCCGTTTCGTAGCTTTCGAGGAAAAGAATATCCTTGTCATACCGGAGCGTGATATCAAAGCCGCAGAGCGCCACGTCGCCGTCCAGGCTCAGCGTCACCGAAAGAGTCCCTTCCTCCGGGGTATCGGGAGTCATAATGAAAAGATTGGCGCCCTCCTCAAGACCGTTCGATACGGCTTTGATCTTTCCTGTCGGAACATCGGACGGTTTGTCGGGAGTTTCCTCTCCGGCATTTTCGTTTTCCGAGGAGCCTTCCTTATTTCCGTCTCCGCCCGCACTTCCGGTGTTTCGGCTCTTTCCGGCAAAACCGGAGTAGGTCGTGCCGGATGTGTCTTCTTTTTCGGAGGTCGTCTGCCCGTTCATCACAAGCCCGTATTTTTCAACAGTGAACACACCGTTTCCGATCAGCGCTTCATAGACTTTTTGGTCCGTTCCCTTGTATTTTGCCTCAAGCACCCGAAGGCAGATCAGCACCATCTCGCCTCTGTTGAATTCGCCCGCCGCTTGCTCCGGTAGAATGCCTGTAGCCTTTGCCAAAGCCTCGGGAGCGTCCCAGACGAAATCGCCTTCCGAATCGCTGTAGCCGAGAAGCCGCAGCATAAACGTGAGGAACTGCTGTCTTGTAACAAGACTGTCGGGAGCAAAGGAAACCGAGCTGACTCCTTTGGTCAGCGACTTTACGTAGGCATAACCGACATAAGGCGACGCCCACTCCGGAACGTCGGCAAAAGGATGGATATAATTCCCGTCCTTCGCACTTTGCTCTGCACCGACAAATCGCACTACCATGGTGATCGCTTCGGCACGGGTGAGCCCTTTTTCGAGCTCGTAGCCCTTGTCCGTTCCTCTGAAAAGCCCCAGCTCATACAGCTTGTCGGCAGCACCTTGCCTCTCGTCAACGGGTTCACCTGCAAAAGTGTAAAACGGCAGAACAAGAATGGCAAGGATGGTGCACAACACCGACCGCTTAATTTTTTCTAAAAGCATTTATTTACCTCTCGTTGGTTACATTTAATTACATAATGACGATTATGTGGTACCATAATCTTGCTGAACAGCGTGCTATCCGTACGGCAGCAAAAAACTCGAACATTTGAGAACAAATTTCGGCAGCGCTTCGAGACCAATGCATATTAAATATACATTGGTCTCATCAGTCATACATTTTATTAACAATATTGTGCCGTAATATTAAAACATTAATAACAAAAGTCGAACGATTCGGTGGTAAAATAATCAAAATATCGGATTATTCAACATAATCGTCATTTTGTTGTTTATTTCAGCATCGCAAAAGCCCCAGCATTTCGATCTGTTTTCTGTGCTCCTCACCGTTCTCCATTGTATAGATCCTCGTCGTATCAATGCTCGAATGCCCGAGAATGTCGGCGAGCTTTACGATGTCCTTTTGCTTTGCATAATACGTCCTTGCGAAAAGATGCCGCAGGTTGTGGGGAAATACCTTTTCCCTTTTCACTCCCGCCGCCTCGCACAGCTTTTTCATCTGTGACCATATATTTGACCGGTCAAGCGGTTTTCCGTTTTTCGTTACGAAGACGGGGCCGCTTTTTATTTTGTGCTTTTTGATATAAGTACCGAGGAGCCCGCACAGCTTGCCCGGCAAAAAGACCGTGCGCATTTTCCCCTTGCACAGGATCTTCGCCTGTCTTTTTTTCACGGCTTCAACGGTAATGCTCCGCAGCTCCGAGACCCTGATACCACAGGAGCAGATGGTCTGTATGACAAGGCGCAGCCTTTCGTTTTTCCGGAACCTTGCCGCCAAAAGAAGCCGCCCGTACTCGGTTTTCGTCAACTCCTTATCTCTCGAGGCAAATATCTGTCGCTGGATCTTCAGCGCCTTCACCCGGCAGTCGTGCCGTCCGCTATATGCCAAAAAGCCGTTCAGGGACGACAGCATGGAATTGACGCTGGCGGGAGCGTAGGTCGTCACAAGCATCGCTTTATATTCCAGCACCGTCTGCTTTGAAAGGCTTCTTTCTCCGAGCCACGCCGCAAAGGCTCTCACGTCACGCAGATACTTTTCGACGGTCGCCGCCGCTTTTTCTTCTTCGCAAAGGTATTGTCCGAAACGGGCGATTGATACAGATGTAATACTCTTCATAGTGATCCCCTCCTATGGAAAGTATACCATCTAGGGACGGCGTTTTCAACAAGGGTGACCGGAAGAGGAATAATCCGAAGTGGTACGATTTTGGTACGCCGGACTCGCTTCATAGAGTGCAAAAATCCCCGGGAGCCTTGTAGAAAAAGGCTTCCGGGGGTGTTGTTGGGTTTGATTATTTATTATTTCCACTCGTCCTTTTCAAACGTCTCTTAAACAGATTCGTTTATGGGAATTGGCTCACGTTATTCAGACTGCCTCCATTATTCAGATGGTATGGGCTCTTATTCAGGCTTTTTTATTCATATCCGTTCCAAATTCTTCAATACACGCAGCATATTTTCACATTTTTTGACATTTTCGTTAGGGTGGTAGAGCCCGCTGGTTCAAGTCCGGTCACTCAGACCAAAAATCCGTGAAAATCGTCCGATTTTCGCGGATTTTTTCTTGTTTTCGGGCAAGTTTCGCCTTCTGCGGCTGCACCCGCCCTTTCCCGAAAAACCTTGACCACATGTTCTGCCATAGACGCTGACCACATACGGGGTTTTCGGTGATCCTCGGCAGGATTCAGAAAAAAATATCACGAACGTAATCGGGCTCGCAGGGATTTCCCCCGCAAGCCCTTTCTTTGTCTATTGCGTCGCAATTGGTGGGATGAGAAAAGCAGATTTCAGACCGTTGTCAAACTCATTTCTGCTTGCTGTGGTCTTATTTGCTTATCTTTACTTGAACGACGGTGCGTGCGTTTCGCCGCTCGCGAATGCATTCTTTCCGGGCTCCGACATGGAGAAATATACCTTTGCCGCCTTTGTGGTACCGAAATCCCTGTTGGAACCGCTGTTCTGCACCTTATTGAAGGCATCGCGGAACATCTGATTGTGGGCTTCCTCGCGGTTCAGGAGGAAATCTATGGTTTCGCGTACCTTTTTGTCTTCGATCTGACGGTAGAGGTACTCATAAACCACCTTGGCTCTCTGTTCGGATGCGATATTGGACAGCAAATCGGCACAAAGGTCGCCTGTGACCGTGACATAATCTCCCGTCCAGGAATAGCCCGAGGAATTGATAAGTCCGGGATTGAGCCCCAGCAGGACATGGGTTTGTACTTCGCCTGCCTGTACCTTCAAAGCGTCCACATCGTGACCGTTGAGCATATGGATGGTCTGTGCTACCATTTCCAAGTGCCCCAGCTCCTCGGCGGCAATATCCAGAAAAAGGTCCTTGATCGCGGGGTCTTTGATCCGAAAGCTCTGTGACATATACTGCATGGCGGCTTTCAGCTCGCCGTTTCCGCCGCCCAGCTGTTCCTGGAGCAAAACGGCATACTGCGGATTCGGCTTTTCGACCTCTACGGGGTGAAATAACTGCTTTTCGTGTTTAAACATAAACAATTACCTCCTGCGGATTTGATAATAGTATTCCCAAAAAACGCATGGCTTTTCATAAGTAATTGTTTCCGTTTGTTTCCGTTTTTACAATTTTATTTATGAAAATTTTATTTTTGGGTAAGCTGAATTTGAGAAAACCTGCGGAACAATCCCGACTGCAATGAAATATGCTCCCGTTTGGAATGTCGCCACAACGTTGTGAGTATGCGCCATTCTGCAAACGGCATTATCTGCATAAACGGAACTCCGTATAATTATAAGAATGCTCTCGGCTATATCGAGGGCGGCCGCGGCCGATCATTCCCCAAAAAGCATGTTTGGACACAGTGCTTTTTTGCGGTTGTTCCTTGATGCTCAGCGCAGGGGATGTACCGTTTGCAGGTCTGCACTTTACCGGCGTTATCTGTGCAATTTTAATTCACGGAAAAGAATACCGTCTTGCAGCTTTCCGGGGCGCGCAAGCGGTGAAAATTGCAGACGGCGAAATTGTCATCAGACAAGGCGAATATGTTTTCTCCGCTGTGCTGATTGAAAAACATGCGCATCCGCTCAGTGCGCCTGATACGGCAATATGAACAGAACGATTCATGAGAGTGCCTCATGTCGTGCCGCCTATCGTTTTGAAAAAGGCGGGGAGCTGCTGCCTGATTTTCAAACAGATACGGCATCCCTTGAGTTTGAATACGGAGGATAAAATGAACAGATTAGCACATGAAAAATCACCCTATCTCCTGCAGCACAAGGATAATCCCGTGGATTGGTATCCCTGGTGCGGCGAGGCATTCGAAAAGGCAAAAATCGAGGACAAGCCAATACTTCTCAGCGTGGGCTATTCCACCTGTCACTGGTGCCATGTCATGGCGCGGGAATCATTTGAGGATGCAGAAGTGGCAAAAATCTTAAACAGGGACTTCATTTGCATTAAAGTTGACCGTGAGGAACGCCCGGATATTGACGCCGTATATATGAGAGCCTGTCAGGCGATGACCGGCTCGGGCGGCTGGCCGATGACCGTTTTTATAACACCGAATCAGAAACCTTTTTTTGCCGGGACATATTTCCCGAAACACAGCCGCCGCGGTGTAATCGGGTTTATCGAGCTGCTTGAGCGAATATCTCTGCTTTGGGAAAGTGACCGAGATAGCCTTATGGAAACCGGAGAATATATATCCTCATCGATTAACGACGCGCACAGTGCAGAGAGCGGAGAACCGAGCGAAAAGCTCTTACAGGGCGCCAGCGATGCGCTTTGCAGCAGCTTTGACCACAGATGGGGCGGTTTCGGATCTGCGCCGAAATTTCCGACCCCACACAATCTTATATTCCTCATGCGGTGCGGCAAAACCGAATTGGCATGTAAAACGCTCACAGCCATGGCGAGAGGCGGCATCTTTGATCAGATAGGAGGCGGATTTTCCCGCTATTCCACAGATGAAAAATGGCTTAAGCCCCACTTTGAAAAGATGCTTTATGACAATGCTCTGCTGATCATTGCGTACACGGAAGCATATATGCGGACACACAACAGGTTTTACTCCGAAATCGCAGAGCGAACGGCGGATTATATCACCCGAGAACTGAAATCTCCCAACAGCGGATTTTACTGCGGTCAGGACGCCGACAGCGACGGTGTTGAGGGGAAATATTACACCTTCACTACCAATGAAATAAAATCCGTACTGGGTGATGAGGAAGGCGAGGAATTTTGCCGTATTTTCGGAATAAGTTCTAAAATAAATATTCCGAACCTTATCAGCTCGGAAACTGTTTCCTGGTCATCCCAAGACACGAGGATAAAAAAGCTCTATGAGTATCGCAAAGCTCGCACAAGGCTTCACACGGATGATAAAATCCTTCTGTCATGGAATGCATGGACGATCATCGCCTTTGCACAGAGCGGGGATCTAAACGAGGCGATAAATGCTCAGCGGTTCATTGAAACCAATATGACAGATAGCGACAACCGCCTTTATCTGTGTTTTCGTGGCGGTGAGGCCGCAAATATGGGACAGTTGGATGACTACGCCGTATATGCCCTTGCCCTGCTCTCCCTATATCGCAAGACATTGAACGCTGCATATCTGGAACAGGCTGTTTTCAGGGCAGAGCAGATGCGAGATTTCTTTGAGGATACAAACGGCGGATATTTTCTTACCGCCCACGATGCACAAGAACTGATCGCCCGTCCGAAGGAGACCTATGACGGGGCGATCCCCTCCGGCAATTCTGTTGCCGCAATGCTGCTTGAAAGTCTTGCGCAGCTCACAGGTGATGACAAATGGCGTGAGGCTGCAGATCGTCAGATGCGC
>JAZRXH010000086.1:0-5587 GCA_045600125.1 Eubacteriales bacterium
GAAGAAAACGCACTGCGTTTTTAGCAAAAAGGTGTGAGCAAACTCGTTTGCGAGCAGTGGAAATGCGAAGCATTTTCGTCCCTCAAGGCACGCCAGTTTTCCTTTTTACGAGTGGTATTTCCGAGAAATCGGGAAGGTAATTGTGAAAACTTCCTCGAAGAGACTTGAACTCTCAAAGCACATCTGTATGGTGGAATTAGCTCAGTTGGTTAGAGCGCCAGGTTGTGGCCCTGGAGGTCATCGGTTCGAACCCGATATTTCACCCCAAAATGAAGCCTATCGCATTGGCGGTAGGCTTTTGTTTTACTCGGATTTTCGCTATTCCGATATATCTGTATGCCGGTGGCTTCCCCTCATCGCCGCCCATACTTTTCCGTTTTGGAAGCGCAGGCAGGAAAAAGGCGGCAAAGCGACGTCATATCCCGCAGGATCACAACATTCACGGAGGTCAAACAGCCATGAAAAACGCAGAAATCACCGTCTACGCCGAAAAGGGCGGCGCATCGGATGCCGCAGCCTCCATGGCAAAAAAGCTGGGGGCAGTTCTTTCCGACAAACCCGGCGACGGGCTGAGCCTCTGCTACGGAAAGAGCGGCGTGTTCCTTTCCGGGTACGGTCTTACCTTCATGGGAGATTTCGAGGAAACGATGCTCCACCGCCTGACAGACGGGAGGCTTGCCCATGAGATGCTGGCGCATATCGCCAAAACCGATGCGGAACGCCCGACCGCCATCGACGCCACGGCGGGCATGGGGGAGGACTCCATCATCCTTGCCGCCTGCGGCTACGACGTTACGCTGTTTGAGCAGAACCCCGTTATTGCGGCGCTTCTGAAGGACGCTCTGCGAAGGGCGAAGAAGCACCCGCAGCTCCGGGAAGCCGCCGAACGGATGCACCTTATCGAGGGCAACAGCATCGAACTGATGCCGACGCTTCCGGGAAGCTTTGACCTCATCTATCTTGATCCCATGTTCCCGGAAAGGCAGAAATCGGGTCTGATCAACAAAAAACTCCAGCTCATTCAGAAGCTGGAGCATCCCTGCACCGATGAAGAAGCACTTTTCTCTGCCGCCATGTCGCTTTCCCCGAAAAAGCTCGTCGTCAAGCGCCCGCTCCGGGGAGCGTTCCTCGCCGGAAAAGAGCCGCAGTACAGCATCAAGGGCAAAGCAATCCGGTACGACTGCTTTGTATATGCGGGGCGGTGAGCGGGGAGCCCCCGCCGCGGGGAGGCCCCGCCGCCACCTCGGGAATGCACCTTGGATAAAACCGGGAATGCAGATGCCCGATTATTATCCCGTTTGACCGCCTTATATTCAAGCGGTCAAACTCATGTGGTACAGCGAAAACAATAATTATCTGCCGTTCGCTGAGGTCAAGACACGACCTCAGCGGATTTTTGTTTTGATTAAAACGCAAGGCTGCTCGAAATGAGAGTTTTCGAAGAAAACTTCAGCTTGGAGCGAAGCGACAGGCAGGGAAGCCCCCGCAGGCAGCAGGGAAGCCCCTGCGGGCAAATCGGGACCCCACCTCGGATAAAACCGAGGTTGCAGATGCCCGAGTGTTATCCCGTTTGACCGCCTTATACGCAAGCGGTCAAACTCATGTGGTACAGCGAAAACAATAATTATCTGCCGTCCGCTGAGGTCAAATGCCGACCTCTGCGGAGATTTTTTGCGTAGGGGAGGGGCTTGCTCCTCCCGATTTGTTTCGTTTTACGTACAAAGTTACTCTATGTGAAAGTTTTTTGAAAGATGCACTTAAAAAGTGCGCCGTCCCTAAAAGCAAACATCCGATGCGGCGCTGCTTTCCCGCCGCATCGGACAGCAGGTAACCACCCTTTATTCCCCCAAAAACAACGTGGCAGTCCGTATGGACTGCCACCGAGTAAAAGTTTTCGCCCGCCTTTTTCAAAAGGCGGCGATGGGGTTTGGGGGCGAGCAGCCCCCAAAAGGTGGTGCAGGGCGAGCAGCCCCACATAAATTACTGTTTGCACAGAATGCCGGCGATGCGCCTTGAGAGCTCGGTTTTCTTCTTGGGGTGGATCAGGTCGGGCTCGCAGATATCCCGGCATTCGACGGTCGATACGTTTTTCATGCGGAAGGGCAGCGCCGCCTGCGCATCCTGGATCGCACACCAGGATCCGTCCTGCCTTGGGATAAAGTCGGCGATCTGGACGATGACGAAGGGGAGCTCCTCGTCGAGGAGGTCTTTGCGCCAGCTCTCCACAAGAAGCTTCAGCATCTTGCCGTAAATTCTGCTTTCGGCACGGCTCCAGTTGCTTTCGCCCTGATAGTACAGAACGGCGCCGAAGGAAAAGGGTGCGATCTGCGGCATCATATAATCATAGAGAACGGACGTCCCTTCATTCCAGACGTACTCGGTGTCGAAGCGCTCTTCCGTCGGAATGACAAGACTCGGATCCTCCTCAAATACGCTCTTCGGAAGGAAGCTCTGGATCGCCGCCGCCCCCTGATAGAGGGTCACGATGCCCACGGCAGTCCCCTTCTTTTCCCGTACCATGTTTGCCACATGGTAACCGATGCAGCTCCATTCGCCCGCCGTTTCTGCATCGCACATGACCCAGCCGTCCTCCGGGAAGAACGCCTCGCCGTGCTCCATGCGCTCGGTGGAGAAGAGGCGCACAAGGCTGTCGGTGCGGTATTCCGCAGGACACGTCTCCGACTCTTTCAGCTTGAACTGCATATTGGACTGCCCGGCGGCAAGATAAACGTCGCCGATGTATATATCCCGGATGACCTTCTCTCTGCCGGAGAGCGTGACCTTCATTTCGTAGGGTCCGCCGTAGCTTGAGGCGGGAAACTCCAGCATCCAGCTCGTGGCGGTGATGCTTGCCTCCCGTGTGTTTCCGAGAAATTCGATTTTTACGTCGCCGCCTCCGGTGCCGAATACCCGGACGGGCTTCCCCGCCTGCAGGATCATGCCGTCGGCGAACAGGGGATTCAGTTTCATGGTGAGATTCCTTTCCTTGCTATACGCTTTTTGTTATCGGGAATGCGGTTTTGTTTGTGTCTAATATACCACCGATGGGGGGGAATGTCAAGGTGATTCGGTGTGCAGGCGCTTCAATGAACGCAAAAATGTCATATATTTCCTTGCTTTGGCCGGGAAAAAGTGCTACAATAAAGCAGTATCAATCGCCAAAGCGAACGGGGGACCTTTTTATGTCGTATGTTTTTTCACAAAGATCAAAAAGAGCCGGGAAAATCGCCGCTGTCGTTGTTTTCGCCCTTCTTTTCTGCCTTGCGGCGATGTGCGCCCGGGCGGACGAATGCGAGAACCCTTTTCTGACGCCCGAGGAAAAGGCGGAGGTAGAGGCATACAAAGAACGCCTTCTTGCCGAAATGGGCGGGGAAGAAGCGGAAAGCCCGGAAACGGCGGAGCTGTTTGCTTCAAAGCCTACATTCGAGCAGTATCTTGCCGATTACAATTACGAATATAACTGTTATGATTTTTATAAGAACCGGTTCAGAATGCCGTACAGAGGCTACATCGAGCAGCGAAAGGATGACGCTTGGTACCTGGGGCTTGTCTCGGCATGGAGACTCGCCACGTTCTCTCTGACCGATATTGTATCGTACAGTAAAAAAGAAATCGGATTTTATGAATCCATGATTTACGACGTTCTCTATGAAGGGCAGGAGCTTGAATCGCTTTCCGGAACCCTGAAAAGCGTCACCAAGAGCGTCGAAGCCTCCTCGTGGAAAAAAATCAATGATCTCGTAGGTCTGGAGCTCGGAGCCAGAGTCGGAACCTCAACGCTTACCGACGATCAGCGTTCCCTTCTTTTTCAGGCATATACGGCGACCGGCGAGCTCAAGGAAGTATTCAAAGCCATCGGCAATATCGATATTGCCCTCGGATACGCAAGAGACGTTGAAGACCTGACGGAAAGACTCGCCAAAGCCGAGGTCATTATGCGGAAAACCAAGCAGACGGCGAAGATCCTCACTCTTATGCAGCAAAGGACGAGCGACGACGCTTTTGCCTGCGCCATAGACAACGTGCTCCTTGCCTGCTCGCAGAATTCCTCGGAGGCAGCCGTCCTGGCGATCCTCGGAGGCGAGGTCGCTGCGCTCGACGCCGAAGAATACTTTCTGAAAGCGGTCTGGAAGTACGTAATGACAGACCTCGGATCGGTCGGTATTGCCGTTCAGGCGGGACAGGCTGCCGGGAAAATGCTGTCGAATCTCTTCTTCTCCACGCAGGAAGATATCGAGATGTTCTACTACAACAAGGCGCTGTACGAGTTTGAAGACTGCCTGAAATCCGCCATGTCTTCCATTGAAAGCACGTGGAAATCAAGCAAAACAGATGAAAACAGCCAGGTCTTCAATGAAGCCTATAAAATGCTTCTTCGGACGCATCTGCTCGGGATCAAAGCGTCGAAGAAAATCGTGGAGGTCGAGCATGATAGCGGTGTGATCAATACGATTGCAAATTTCATTACCGGAACGAATTACGACGAGTATTATACAAAGCTCAACGGTTTATCCTCGAGTGTCAATCTGACCATAGAATTTATGGGAGAAATCGCACATAACGGCTACATCGATGAATACGGCGACAGCTATACCGCAAGCGTGGGACTTGTGAGCATTGCGGCGCACTATACACCGGCGGCGGCAAGTCAGGCGATCATTGATCTTGATACCCTTTCTTACGAATGTGCGGATATGAACGTAACCAATGTGTATACCCTGCAGCGGGATATGCACGTCTTCGGCAATATGACCGTCGGTGCGGATCTCGACCTCAACGGATACACGCTTGTGGTAGAAGGCAGCATGACGCAGAACCACGGCACGGTCAATGTGGGAAGCGGCAACTTGAAGATAAGCGGAGATTACACGCTGACAGCTGCGACTCATGGTAAAAGCTTCAATGCCGGCAGCGGAAGGACCGAGATCGGCGGCAATCTGACAATTGAATCTGTAGAGAATCCGGTCACAAATGGCAAAAACGTATTCCACATGGAAAATGAAAATGCTTATGTTCTTGTAAACGGCGCAATGAAATCAAGCGGCAATTCGTCAAGTTTGACCGCCGGTACGCTGGAGGTCAAGGGGAACTTCAGTGCCAATTCATCTTTCAAGCCCTCCGGCACGCACAAAACAATCCTTTCGGGTGAAAACGAGCAGACCGTCACGATTACAAGCACCATCGGCTGCATTAACATTCTTGAATCTACCAATCCCAAAGTCCGGTTCAATAATACGGCAAAAGTAAATTCCATTGACAGCGACTCTGTTTTTGATACTTTAATGATATCCGAAACCACATTTTCCGACGGTATAACCGTCAACGTGACAAACGACCTTTCCTGCAGTGACCTGACGCTGAATTCTGCTTCGCTGTACGTTGGCGGGAATATGGCAAAAACAGGATACGGCACTGTTGATATCGGAAGCGGCAGACTTGAAATTGAAGGCAGCTTAACGCAGGACCGCGGCACGGTCAATGTGGGAAGCGGCAACTTGAAGATAAGCGGAGATTACACGCTGACAGCTGCGACTCATGGTAAAAGCTTCAATGCCGGCAGCGGAAGGACCGAGATCGGCGGCAATCT